>JADYZW010000017.1 GCA_020852955.1 Deltaproteobacteria bacterium
AGACGTCGAGCGGGTCGCCGTCGCCGCGCGTCACCGTCGGACCGCCGGGGATCGCGTGCGCCGCGACCGCCTCGCCGCAGTAGGTCCGCGGGATGAAGCCGTAGAGGGTCGGGCACACGACCGAGAAACGCTGCGGCCGATCTACCTTGAGGTAGCCCGAGTGCTTGTCGATCTCGTACTTCACGCCGTCGGTCGGCACGATCTCGATGTAGGCCGTCACGACCTCCGGACAGCGCGACCCGGGATCGAGGCCGTGCCAGGGGTGCGGTCGGAACGCGAGCGGCGGCGGCGTCATCGCGCCACCATCGTCCCGAACGGCGGGAGAAGCAACGACCGGCGCGTTTTCCGGGTTGCTCCCGGACCCGGGGATCGCCTATGGAGATCCGCAGTGCGGGGATTCGGGGTCGTTCGGCGTCTCGGCATCGCGATGGCGCTCGTGGTGGCGGTCATGGGGCCGGGCTCCGTCGGCGCGGCCGGGCTCGAGGCGACGCTGCCCCGCCCGGAGCTCCTCGATCGCGCGCTCGCCGCCTACCGCAAGATCGAGCGCGCCGGACTCCTGCACCGGAAGCTGCTGACCGTCATCGACTATTCGCTGCCCTCGTGGGACCGGCGGCTCTGGGTGCTCGACCCGGCGCGTCTCCGGGTGCTCTTCCACGAGTTCGTCGCCCACGGCCGCGGCTCGACGACCGACGACGATCCCGACCGGGCCGTCCGCTTCGGCAACGAGGCCGCCAGCCTGCGCTCGAGCCTCGGCGCGTTCCTCACCGGTGGCACGTATGCCGGCAAGCACGGGCACTCGCTCGCGTTGATCGGGCTCGATCCCGGCGTGAACGACAAGGCGTTCGAGCGCCGTATCGTGATGCACCCCGCCGCCTACGTGAGCGCCGCCTTCCGCGCGACCTGGGGCGGGCGCGTCGGGCGGAGCCTCGGCTGCCCGGCCCTCGACCCCGCGGTCGCCCGGCCCCTCATCGACAGCATCAGCGAGGGCAGCGTCGTGTACGTCGGCGGCGCCGCCTCCCCTCGGCTCAGGCGCGCCGCCCGTCAATAGGGGAGGCGCCGCCGGCCCGCGAGCGCTCGCTCCAGGTCGACGTCGTGGCCGTAGACGTCGTCGTAGAACGCGATCGTGCCGTCGCTCCGCGCGACCGCGGTCGCGTACGCGATCACGACCGGGAGGGGGTCGCGGAGCGCGACCGCGGTCTCCGCGGTGGCCGCGAGCAGCTCGTCGATGCGCGCGCCGGAGAGCCCGGCGCCGCCGAGCACCCAGTGCGCCATCGCGGCGGCGTCCCCGAGGCGGATGCAGCCGTGGCTGAAGTCCCGGCGGGCGCGTCGGAAGAGGTCGCGCGCCGGGGTGTCGTGCATGTAGACGTCGTACGGATTCGGGAAGAGGAACTTCACGTGGCCGAGCGCGTTCGTCGCGCCCGGCCGCTGGCGGAGCTCCGCCGCGCCGCGCGCGAGCTCCGCGATCGCGGCGGGGCCGGGGGCGAGGACGCGTCCCGCCCGCGTGATCTCCATCCCCTCCCGCGCGAGATACCCGGGCGTGCGCCGGATCTTCGGCAGGAGCTCCGTGCGGAGGATGCTGGTCGGTACGTTCCAGTAGGGCGCGAACACGACGCGCGTCAGCGGGCGGGAAAAGGAGGGCGTCTCGGTGCGGAACGCTTGCCCGGCGACGATCGGCATGCGGAGCGCGGGGGGGCGCGCCGCTCCGATGTCGTCGAACGCGAGCGCTTCGAAGCCCGGGACGTTGACCACGACCGCGCGGCCGCGCGGTAGGACCGGCAGCCAGCGGAGCCGCTCGAGCGCGAGCTCGATCTGCCGGACGCGGAACGCGAGCGGCACCGCGAGCGCGGCCGCGGTCGTCGGGCCGATGACGCCGTCGGACGCGAGGCCGTGGCGCGCCTGGAAGCGCCGCACGGCATCGACGAGCGCGCCGTCGTAGCGGCCCGCCGCGCCGGCCGTGTCCGCGGAGAGCGCCGCGTCCCCGGCGAGGTCGCCGAGCAGGGCGAGCCGGCACGCCAGGCCCGCCGCGGCGGCCAAACGGTCGCCGGGACGGACCGTGGCGCCGATCGCGAGTGATGGGCCGGCCGCGTCCTCCGCGGACGCGGCCAGCGCGCGGTAGCGCGCGAGCTGCCGTTCGAGGAGGAGGTGCTGGAGGAAGGGCGGGGCGGCGTCCGCGACGACGGTCGGGATCGGCGTGCCGCCCGCCAGCTCTTCGATCAGGGCGACGAGCCGCGCGTGCTTGGCGCTCTGGTCGTAGTCGGTCGCGAGCGTCGCCGGATCGAGCCGGCCGAGGTGGAGGTCGTGGAGGAAGCGGACCGCGCCGGCGCCGAGCGCGGCCTCGAAGCGCGCCGCCTCCGCCGGCGTCGCGGGCGGGTGGGCGTCGGCGAGGCGCGTCTCGTCGGCGAGGCGCGCGGCGTCGTAGTCGGCGGCGTCGAGCCCGTGGACGGGCGCGTCGCGGAGCGCCGCGATCAGGTCGCGGGCGCGTCGGTTCGGACGACCGGCGTCGAGCCAGAGCGGGGCGAACGCGCGCGTCGCGTAGAGGTGCGCGACGAGCGCGGGGTCGGTGCGGAGCTCCGGCGCGCCGCGCGCCGCGACGAGCGCGCGGATCACGTCAGCGGTCGCCTCCGCTGCCGCGAACGCGCCCCGCGGCGTCAGCACGCACGCCAGGAGCGCCGTCAGGGCGAGCCGCGACGTCAGTCGATCAGTCCCACGCGTCGCGCTTGCGCGAGCGCGCCGATCGCGTCGACTCGCCGGAGGGCGTCGCGGATCTCGGCCGCGAAGCGCTGGCGACGCTCGGCGAGGTCGGGCCCGGGATCGACGAGCTTGCGGTTGCGCGCGAGCCGGAGCGCGGTCGCGAAGAGCACCTTCGACACCGACTCTCCGGAATGGACGCGCTTCTGGAGCTGGTACTGCCGGGCGAGCGCGAGGCTGCTCGCGATGAAGGCCGGCTCGTCGAACGGCGCCGCCGGCTCGCGGCGCGCGAGGCCGTCGGCGACGACGCGATACGACTCGAGGAACGGCCGCAGCACGCGGTGCGCGCTGAACGGGCGAATCCGGCGGATCAGCTGCTCGAGGCCGGGGCGCGCCCGAGAGAGCGCGTGCTCCCAGTCGGGGTCGTGGAGGCGGAGCTCGGTGTCGACTTCGGTCCGGAACTCGTCCTTCTCCGCGAAGAAGAACTCGAACTTCATCAGATCGCGAAGACCCATGGCGGCGTCCCAGAAGCGGGTCTGCGGCTCGCCTTCCCGCTCCAGCGCCTCGAGGAGCGCGAGCTCCGCGAGCGCGCCGTTCACGAAGAAGTGGATGATCGTGTTGCGGTAGTAGGCGGCCGTCGGCTCCTGCTCGGGCGCGATCTGGTAGACCGTGTCGAGCCCGGCCGCGTAGGCGGTCACGACCTTGCTCTCGACGAGCGTGTCGAGCGCGCGCTTCAGGTCCGCCTCGTCGTCGAGGTTGAGATCGCTCGTGATGGGGAGCGCGCGACGCCGGACGTAGGAGAGCAGGTTCGCCATGCCGCGCAGGATCTCCGCAACGGTGAACGCACGGCCGCCGCCGCCGAGGAGCGCCATCGTGACGAGCGAGGTCGGTGTGATCGGCGTCACGCGGTTGATGCGCACCGCCACCTGGAACGCGAGCTTCTGGAGCTGCAGGGTCTGCTCCTCGTCCTTCGGCTCGGCGCCGGGTTCGGGCGGTCCGAGGGCGGCCTGCAGCGAAACCGGCGCGCCGAAGTTGATGTGGATGTCGCCGTAGCGGCGCCGCAGCTGCCGTACGACGCCGAGGAACCAGCCGAAGCTCTCGTGCGACTTGGCGCCGCCGCGCTGCTCGGCGACGTAGGCGTCCACGTCCTGGATCTGGTCGTACGCGATCGCGACCGGGATGAGGTAGACGTCCTCGCTCTTCCCGCGCCGGTAGGCGTCGACCACGTAGTGCAGCATGCCGAACATCGGCGGCAGGAGCTTCCCGGAGCGCGAGCGGCCGCCCTCGATGTACCATTCGAGCGAGAAGCGCTTCTCGATCAGATAGTCGATGTACTGCCGGAGCACGAATTTGTAGACCGGGTTGTCCTTGAAGCTCCGGCGGATGAAGAAGACGCCGCTCCGGCGCACCAGCGGTCCCACCGGGAAGAAGTTCATGTTGATGCCGCCCGCGGTGTGGTTCGGCGGATGGCCGTTCTCGTGGAGCGCGTACTGGAGCACGAGATGGTCGAGGTTCGACTTGTGCGACGGTAGGAACACCACCGGATGCCGCTGCGCGAGCGTGTAGACCTTCTCGAGCTCGTCGTGGTCGTAGTGCAGCGCTTCACCGTAGCCACGCGTGTAGAGGAGACGGATCAGGTGCGCCGTCAAGTCGATGACGTAGGGGCTGTGCGTCGCGGCGATCTCGCGGAGATATCTCGACGCGTCCTTCGCGATCCTGCCCTCGGGCTTCCCGATCTCGCGCGCGAGGCGGGCGACGCCGCCCCGGAAGCTCGGACGCGCCTCGATGTTCTCGCGGACGAACCGCGGCACCTTGTAGCGCGTGCCGCGGAGGCGCCGCTCGGCGCGCTCGAGGGCGAGGGTCGCCTGCAGGGCCACGAAGTCGGCGAGTCCGGTCGTCTGTGCGGCGTCGGTGCCGCACGCGCGCTGCCAGCGCTCGCGGAGCTGCGAGAGCGGCGCCGGCTCGCCGGCGACCACGCGGCAGCGCTCCGGATGACGGCGGAGCACCCACCGTTGCCGTAGGCGGCCAGGATCGCGCGGGTCGCCCGTCGAAAGCAGGTCGCGGAGGCGCGTCCGGTGCACGCCGTCGATCTCGGGCGGCTGCCACGCGATGCGTAGCGGCGCCATCAGGGGGTCGTCGCCGATCGCGAGCCGCGCCTCGAGCTTCGGATCGAGCTTGCGCTTCCCCGCGCGAGCCGACGGGATCGCGATCGCCTCGACCCCGTTCTGGGAGGCGTCCGCCGGGCGGTGCGCCGCGATCCAACGCTCGAGCACCTTGCGCTCGAGCCCGCTCGCCACGTCGAGCAGGAACACGATCGGCCGACGCTCGGCGCCGGGCCACGTCGGCTCCTCGGGCGTCGGCTGCGCTAGGCGGGGCGTCGCCATGGTGAGGATCGTTCATCCCGCAACCCGTCGATGGTTTGCAAGGCCGACCCGGGTGGAGGCCCGTCGACGGAATGCGAGTACCGCTGCGCAACGCGTATACGGTGGGAGGGTGGTGATGACGCCGGTCGCGTGGTCGATGCGGCGGACGCGCGTGCCGATGCCGCCCTCGGCCTCGAGCACGTCGCTCTTGCTCGGTACGTTGCTGCCGCTCTGCCTCTTCGGCATCGCCACCGCCGTGATCCACGGGATCCGAGGTTATTTCGTCGTGCCGCCACCTGAGTCGGCGGCGCGTCGACTCAGGTGCAGGCCAAAAACGCGAGCGTCACTTCGCTCCGATGGCTGCAGCGAGGCTGACGGGTCACGGGCACGACGGCGTGACCGGAACGTCGGGCATGGCACCTCCGGCGTTGAGCGTCCCCGCGGCGAGGCCGACGCAGCCCGCGGGCCCGGCGAGCAGCCGTCCGGTTACCGTCAGGGTCCCAGCCGGCGCGAGCGCCTCGATGATGCCATCGTCGCGCGCATCGATCGAGGCATTGAGCGAGAAGGTCCCGGCACCGCTCTGATCGAAGCGGACCTCGCCGCCGAGGGTACCGTCGGCTTCGATCCGTGCTTTCGGCCCGACCGTGATCGCGCTGCCGTCGACGAAGACGCTGCCGCCGGTTCCGCCCTTGCTGCTGGCATCGACCTTTCCCTTGCCGAGACTCACGGCACCGGCGGGTGCCGACACGGTGAGCGTTCCGCCGTTGCCGCTCTTCGCACCGAGCTTCAGGCTCTTGATCACGACGACGCTGCCGCTCGCGAGGTCGCCGGCGAGAGTGATCGCGCCGCCGTTCGTTTCGCCCTGCGCTTCGATGTCGGCGCCGACGGTCACGGCCGTCGTGGCCGTGAGCGTGACCGTGCCGCCGACGCCCGCCTTGCCTTCGGCATCGATGCTCTTCAGGAGCTCGATCGTGTCGGCGGTGATCGTCACCGTACCGCCGTTGAGCTGCCCTTTGGCGTCGATGCCGATCGGCTTCACCTCGCCGTTCGGTGCCGTGATCGTCACGGAGCCGGCATCGTCGCCTTTGACGCGCAGCTTGCCGTGTAGCGCCACGTCGCCGCCGCTGCTCGCGAGCGCAATGGCGCCGCCGGGCCCCCCGATCCCGGACGCGTACACGTTCTTGTTCACGACGACACCCGTGGCGCCGTCGACCGTGATCGTGCTCGGCACGGTGCTGCTCGCGCGGACGTCCTGGTTCAGCGTCACGAGCCCCGCGCTGCTCGTGATCTGGACGTTGCTGCTGCCCGCCTCGCCCGCGAAGACCTTTCCGCCGAGGGTCACGCCGGTGTCGCCGCTGAGGTCGATCGTCCCGCCGGCCTCGATCACGGCCGCGATCTTCGTCTCGAGCGTCCCATCCGCCGCGAGCGTGATGCTGCCGCCGGTCTTTGCCTTCACGCGCTGCTTCACGTCGATGTTGCCGGTGGCGTTGACCGTGAAGGAACCCGCGCCGACGTCGACCTCGGTCCGGAGGTCCGCCGCGCCCATGTCGGCCGTCAGCGTGACCGAGGCCCCGGAGGCCTCGATGCGGCCCTCGACGATGATGCTCGATGCAGTGAAGGCGAGCGTGCCGCCGCTCGGAACCTCGAGCTGACCGCCGATGACGAGCGTCACGTTCCCGAAATCGACCATGCAGTTCGGCTCGACCTCGATGGCGGTGGTGGTGCAGGGATCGCCGGTGCAGAGGTTGCTCGCGGCCGCGCAGGACACCGGCTGGGCCGACGCGCGCGCCGCGACACCGAGGACGAGGACCATGACCGACAGCAACCGACTGATATGCATGCGAGCCTCCAGTGGGGTGGGTGGGCCGCGAACGGCCCGAACGACATCACGCAAACCGCAACGATGCGGGTACTCGGTGGGCTGTAGCGCCGTCGCGAGGCGCGGGTCAACGAAATCCGACGAGCGGTGGGCAGAAGTGGTGCGCTAGTCTGGAACACCAGGGCGTGAGGGATGCACGGCAGCTTCTCGACCTACGGCCTGCCCGCCGTGAAACCGCCTGGCCTAACGATCGGCGACACCGAAGTCTGGCCCGCGTAGCAACCGAACGAATTATACGCGCATACGGCGCGAGCAAGGGTCGAGCACGCGAACGCGTGAATACCAGACGGCGAGCCTCTTTTAGTGCGGCACGCACCAACGGATGCCATCTGGAGCCGCTAAAACCCGCGGAGGGGTGGTACACATACGTTGCGAGGGCCTGCCGACCAGGCGAAGTCGGATAGAGCCATGTTCCCCATGACTTCTGATCCAGTCGGATTTCGGGGCCTTCGTGGCCCTCGCCGGGCATGAGGTGCCACAAGCGTTTCCCGAGAACGAGGATGAACTCGGGAGCGTGGCGTGCCAGCACCTCCAAGAAGGCGGCCTCCGCCGCGCGCCACATGTGAGGAGAAGGTGATGTTCGCGCCGCGGAAACTGGCTTTTGGATGTAGTTGAAGAAAAGGATTGAGTTCCAGAAGCGCTTGCTTCACCAAACTGTTTGGAACCGAGAACGGCAATTTCGACGTTGGTATGGAAACGAGACGTATATTCGGAGTCGGCGATGCGTTCGATGAGCCGTTCGGTTTCGTTCGGTGGTGGATCCCCAGCCTCCCAGACATAGTGACTTTCGCCGAGCACCATTACCTTCAACCCGAAAAATCCGCCTACTGAGAAGTGACGTCCAACCTATGGGCGAAAGTGAACGTGCTGAAAAAGGACGACTTCCTGGTGCGACTGATCTCGCGGAACGATACGAGATGTTCCGGAAGGCATCGTGATCCGGACGTGCTCTGGCGAGAAGGCTCGCGCATCGAACCCCTCGAACAGTTCGGCCTCGATGCGATGGTTCTTCAGGTCGAGACGCACCTCACGGCAACGCGCACACCCCGCCCTGACAGGTGCGTTGGGATGCGCATTCCTCGTCTCGGCTACAGGTCGTCGCCGTGAACTCGGGCGATTTCTTCGCGCGCACGGTGGCGGCCTGTTTCATGCGCAGTGTGCAGATCGCGCGTACCGGCGTGCCGTCCTCGAGGAATAGGGTGTACCTGACCGACAGGTTCTCGATCACGCCGGTGAACGACGGGAAGCCGCCCCAGACGACGTGCACCATGGGCGGCCGATTCAACGTCGGATCGATGGCGGCGAGCTTCTCGAGTCCCTGTATGTGGGTCGTATGGACGTTCTGGCTGTTCTCGTAGTTATCGAACATCAGCTCCATCGTCATCGTCTTCGGTTCCCCCGTCGTGAACTCGAGCGTCGGGCTGTCGCCATGACTCTTCCTGTGCTTCTGCCACGGGACCGACTTGTCGATGGTGATCTCTTTGGGATTGAACTGGACGGCGTAGGGAGGGTCACTGCTTTCCAGCGAGAGTATCTTGACCGTCTCGAGCGCGTTGGGTGGAGCAGATCGAGCCACACCGACGAGGACGAGCCATGCGACGAGCCCCGAGAACGTGCCATAGCGTTTCATATGGCCTCCTTGCTTCCGGGCGAAAAGCTACCGCCTCTCGTCGCGGAGGGTCAATCTTTCATCGTCCGACCGCTTTCGCGTGCCCGCGGCGCCCGGCGCGATGCTTACGCTCGTTGCCTGAGCTGCTCGATGGTGCCCATCGCGAGAAAGAGGCGGCGCGGCTCGTCGGCGAAGCGCAGGAAGCCGTACCGCTCGTAGAACGCGCGTGCAGCGTCGTCGATCGCGTCCACCACCACGCCGACGGACGCGATGCGCCTACTCCCTGCGAGACTCTGCGCCAGCGCGTGCAGCAATAATTCCTCGCCGAGCCTGCGCCCTTGGTGTCGAGAATGGACGGCCAGGCGACCCAACAGGGTGCACGGCACGCTGGGGTAGCGCGGCAGGCGGCGCGCCACGTCCTCGGGAACTCCGACCAACGGAACGGAGAGAGCCGAGAGGGTGTAGTAGCCGACGACATCGGTGCTCTCGGACACGACGGCGACGTAGGGAGCGGCGACGCGCTTCTTCGCATCCTGCGACGCCTGCTCATGGAGGTAGCGGTCGAGTTCCGGCTTGCCGCACAGGAACCCCGCCCGCTTGTGGCGTCGGTGCAGGGGCTCGATGACGTACGGGGTGGCTTCGCCGCCCACTCAGCGCGCGAAGCTTCGGTGCCGCGCGGCGGCCTTCCTGAGCCGCGCCGAGGGTGCCGGCGGATTGAGAAGCGCCGAGACCAACGCCTGCTGGTCACGGGCGGTCAGGGACATGACGGTGCGTTCCTGAATCGCGCGCATGGCTGCCTCTTGAGCGCTGCTCACGACGAAGTCCGAGAGCGACCGTCCCTGCAATTCAGCTGCGCGCTGGAACAACGCCTTCTGTTGCTTGGTGATCCGCGCCTCAAGCCGTTCCTGCCGCTCTGTACTGGCTCGCATGATGCGCTCCTCTCGACGGATACGTGTACGGCGATCTGCCGTACACGTCAAGGTCGCAGATGTTCGCGAACGCCACCCGCGATCAGGCTCGCAAATTCTCTCTCAAGCGATCGGTCGCGATCGCGATGAATTCTTCGACCACTGCCGATCGCGCGTTTCGCGGTTGGCGAATCGCGAGGTCGAACGTCGGCGTGCTGAGCCCGATCAACAGGGTGAGGAGGCGGCGGGCCGAGGGCGTGGCGGCGCCCGGTGACAGTTCTTGGAGCCGCCGCATCATCGATTCGAAGACGCGCCGGTTGAAGGCATCGTCGATGGCGCGTAGTTGCGGCAGAAACTTCGACGCGCCGAAGAGTCCGCGCCCGACCGGGCTCGTGGAGAACGATCGCCACGCCGCGCGCGTCGACGCCGCGAACGCCTCGATCCACTCGTCCGTCGAATGCGCCGACGCGAACAGCTGCCCGATCTTCGCCTCGAGTTCAGTGAACGACAGCGACGCCGTGGTGACGAGGATCTGCTCGACGGACTCGAAGTACCGATAGATCGACGTCGGCGTGATACGCGCCCGACGCGCGATCGCGTACATGTTCAACGCATCGAGCCCCGTCTCGCCGATCTCCGCGTGCGTTGCCGCCAGAATCCGCTCGTAGCGTTCGCGCGAGCGACCCTGCAACGGCGCGGCGCGGATCGCCGTGGGCGGCGGCTTTTCGGTTCGTCTCACCATGTCGACCAGGTGGGTACGTCGGAACGTAGATCGCAAACCTATCACGCATCGCGGGCCAAGGCTCTAACGTGACGGACCGTCATTAAATGTTGACGGACCGTCACGTCAGGAATAGAGTCGGGCGGCCTTCGAATCATCCGGATGCGTCGCGTGCGGAATCGTCAGCAGAAAGACTCGGCCCGGTCGACCGGGCGTCCGACGCAGGATCGCGGGCGGCGGCGGTTTCTCCAGATGGCCGGTGCATCCATGATCGGCGGCCTCGGATTGGCGGCTCGCGCGCAGTCCGCCGTCACCAAACCGCGAGACGGCGCTGCAGACGTTCTGGATGTCGCGATCGTCGGCGCGGGGCTCGCGGGCCTCACGACGGCGCGCGATCTGAACCGGGCCGGCTGCCAATCGTTCGTCGTTCTCGAGGCGCGCGATCGCGTCGGCGGCCGCACGTTCAATCACGATCTCGGCGACGGGCGCGTGTCGGAGGCCGGCGGCCAGTGGATCGGGCCGGGGCAGACGGCGGTGGTCGATCTCGCTCGCGAGTTGGAGGTCGACACGTTCCCGACCTACTACGCGGGCAAGACGGTCTTCTTGGCGGGTGACGCACGGCTGGCGGTCGACCTCCACGGCACCTTCGGCACCGACGAGAAGATCGCAGCCAAGCTGAATGCGCTCGCGCGCGACGTGCCGTCGGGCGCGCCGTGGCTGGCACCGAACGCCGCTGAGTTGGACGCGCTGAGCGTCGGTGATTGGCTCGCGCAGCAAGCGATCGCGCCGGCGGACCGGGTCGGTTGGGATGCCACCGTGTTGCTGTCGGGCGGCGCCACACCGGCGCAGATGGGGCTGCTGCACTTCCTGTCGATGGTCAACTCCGCGCACAGCGACTACGCGCAGCTCGACTCGATCAAGGACAGCGCGCAGGAAACGCGCTTCGTCGGCGGTTCGCAGATTTTGAGCATCAAGATGGCGAAGGAACTCGATGCGCACCTGCGGATGACGTGCCCGGTTCGCGCGATCACGGACTGGGACGGCGAGGTGGTGAGCCTGCACACCGATCGCGGCGTCGTCCGGGCGCGCCGGGTGGTGATGGCGATTCATCCGGCGTTGTGCAATCGGATCGACTTCTCGCCGAATCTCCCCAACGAGCGGGCTATGTTGCAGCGGCATTGGCCCGCCTACACGCCGGGTCGCAAGACGGCGATGGTCTATGCGCGGCCGTTCTGGCGCGACAAGGGTCTGAACGGGCACGTCTTGCAAGCGGGCGGCCCGGTGCTGTGGGCGTACGACAACTCACCGCCCGACGCCGCGATCGGCGTGATCAACTCGTTCATCCAGAACGGCGCGGTGCCGTCCGATCCGGAACTCGCCACGCGGATGCTCACGGCCATTTATGCGCGTGCGCTCGGCGACGATGCACTGACGCCGCAGCAATACCACGATGTGGACTGGGGTACCTGCGACACCTGGACGCTGACCTGCGTAGCGGCCATTCCGCCGCGCTTCTGGACGACGTACGGCAAGGCGCTGCATCCGCCGTGCGGACGACTCATCTGGTCGGGCACCGAGACGGCCGATATTTGGGCGGGCTACATGGACGGCGCGGTGCGCGCGGGACATCGCTCCGCGCTGCAGGTGCTCAACTCGCTCGGGGCGCACGCATGACACGGCGCATCGTGATCGGCGTGGTCGTCGTGGTCTCCGTCGTGGCGATTGTTTTAGGGCCACAGGCGTTCGACTACCTGCGCTTCGAACGCAATCTTGCCGATGCGGCGAAGGCATCCGAAGCCGACGGCGGCGCCTGGCCGCAGCGGGCCGACGAATGCACGCTGTGTCACGGACACCAAGGCGACTCGGTGAATCAGGTGTACGCCGATCTCGCCGGACAGCCCGCGGAGTATCTCGCCGCGCAACTCCACGCGTTCGCCGACGGGCACCGCGCGAGCCCCTTCATGGCGCCGTTGGCCATGACGCTGAACGATGGCGACGTCGATCGCCTGTCCGCCCACTTTGCCCGCCAGACGGCGACGAACAACGATACGTTCGCACCCGATGCGGCGTTGAGCGCGCAAGGGAAGCATCTGTCCGGCTCGTGCGCCGCCTGCCACGGCGATCGGTTCATGGGCCGCGACCGCAATCCGCGGCTGGCGGGGCAGGGCTACGACTATCTGCTCGCGCAGATGAATGCGTATGCCGACAACACGCGCAGCGACCCGACCGGCGCGATGAATGCACTCGCAGCGGCGCTGTCCGACGTCGACCGGCGCGCGGTCGCCACCTACCTCGCAAGTTACCCCGTGGCAGAAAACGTCGAGGGCGACCATGAATCGAACTAGAGATACGGATCAGCGAGGCACTGCGGGAACGACGATCACTGGCTCGCCCGATCCATCAGGCTCGCGTCGCCGATTCCTGAAGCTCGCGGGTGCGGCGGGTCTCGCATCGGCCTGGGGTGTGAACGCGTTCGCGGGTAGCGGCGATGCTGCGTCGAAGCCGGCCGCGCCGGCCGCAGCGGCGTTACCAACGGCGCTACCGAGGGGCAGCGTGCCCGGCCGCGCCATCACGATCAACGGCGTCCGCTATCACGTCGGGGAGCAGGGCGCCGGTGACAAGGTAGCGTTGCTGCTGCACGGCATGCCCGACACGTCGGGCGTGTGGCGTTTCCAGATTCCCGCGCTGGTCGCCGCGGGGTATCGCGTGATCGCGCCGGACCTGCTCGGCTACGGTGAAACGGACAAGCCCAGCGACATCGCCCGCTATGACGGCACCCGCCTGATCGCCGACATGCTCGCCCTGCTCGACGCACTGAAGCTCGAGCAGGTCGATGTCATCGGCCACGACTGGGGCGGCTTCTTGAGCTGGGAGCTGGCGCTGGCGGTGCCGGATCGGATTCGACGGCACGTTGCGATCGCCACCGGTCATCCGGACGTCTTCTTCGGCGTTCCGGACGGGCCCGACACCGTCAAGGCCAACTGGTACATGTACCTCAACACGCAAGAGGCGTCGGCCGCGCTGTACGCGGCGAACGACGGTGCGTTCTGGAAGACGGTGATGATACCGACGCATCCCGACATCGCCGAGGTGTGGTCGCGCATGAAGGAACCGGCGGCCATGCGAGCCATGCTCGCCTGGGACAAGGCGAATACGGTCGCCGCCGGTTATCTCGCGTTGGTGTCGGGACAAGCGCCGTCGCGGCGATGCCATGTGCCAACGCTCGGGCTATGGGGCAGCGGCGATACGTATCTATGGGAACAGCAGATGACGGATAGCAGCCGGTTGATGGCGGCGCCCTGGCGCTATCAGCGCATCGAGCACGCGTCGCACTGGGCGATGCTCGATCACCCGGCGCAGGTCAACGAGGCGGTGTTGGCGTGGTTCGCCGAGGCGTGAGGCCCGGGCCCAGCGATCGACCACGCGCAACGGACGTCGTCGTGGCTGCTGCGCCGTGTCGATCGAATGCGCATACACCTGACGCTATGCGGCCCAGCGGTCGCCACCATCGGACGCTATGTCGCCGCCATCGGGCTATGTCGTCACCCTACGGCGCTACGTCGTCGGCCCACTCGGTTGCCGGTGCACCGGCGCCATCGGCCGAGTGCTCCACCAGATGAGAGCGAGCAGCAGCACCTGAACGACGAGGCGACCGCCGAGGAGAGCCGGCGACACCTCCGGAAAGAGTTCCGGATGCAGCCGAACGTCCGACTTCGGAGGTTGGACGAAGCCGGTGCGGAAAGGCGGGTAGTGCTGCCCGGTCCCGGCAACTGCGGTGCGGGTGGCGCTGGCCAGTGCCAGTGCCCCAGCCCCGACGAGTGCACCACGCCGCGGGTGATCGCCGCGCTGCCCTACACCAACACACAGGACACGACGGCGGCGACCATCGCACCGAACGATCCGTTCCTCTCGTGCGGCACCGGCGGTCAGCAGAGAGGGCCACAGCGTCTGGTACACCGTGGTCGCCCCCGCCAACGGGGTCATCACGGCCAACACCTTCGGCAGCAACTACGACACCGTCCTGGCCGGGCTCCTCGGCACGTGCGGCGCGTTCAGCATCCAGGCGTGCAACGACGACAACGGCGGGTTGCAATCGCTCATCAGCTTCCCGGTGACGGGCGGCGCAACCTATTTCCTCGAGATCACCTCCTATGGCGGCGGGAGCGGCGGCACCCTCGCGCTCGACGTGTCGTTCGCCCCGACGCCGCTCTGCGGCTCGGGGCCGGCGGCATGCCGCACGCCTACCGTCGGCGGCAAGGCTTACCTCGCGCTCACCGACAAGGCCGACGAGAAGGACCAGCTGCAATGGAAGTGGGCCGCCGGCGCCGCCACTAGCAAGGGGGAGTTCGGCAATCCCGTGACGACCGATCAGTACGCGCTGTGCCTCTACGACGCGACGGGTCTGCTCGCGACCCTAACGGCCCCGGCTGGGGGTACCTGCGGCACCAAGGCGTGCTGGGCCGACAAACCGAAGGGCTGGCAATACAAGGACGAGGAAGCCTCGCCGAGCGGTATCACACAGCTACAGCTAAGCGCCGGTCTCGACGGGAAGGCCAAGATCCAGGTCAAGGGCAAAGGCCTGAACCTCCCGGATCTCGACCTCTCCATGCGGGCCTCCCCCGTCACCGTCCAGCTGCAGCCCGGCAGTGGCGGCGTCTGCTTCGGCGCCACCTATTCCGCGCCAGCGCTCAAAAACGACGGCGTCCAGTTCAAAGACAAGGCCGATTGATCGATCGAGCAACGCGCGACACGGATGTTTCCGTGTCGCGCGCGCGGGGGCACTTCAGTCTCGCCCTGGCGCGAGCTGTCGCCGCTGTACTCGTAGACTGGACGCTGCCAGGGCGCCGGACTACGCTCCGGCTTACCGGCTCGTAGGGCGCTTCACTCCCAGACCGGCAAGAAAGAGGGCGCGCGATGAAACTTCCCGTGATCCTGGAACGCGACGAGACCGGCATGATCGTCGCCGAGTGCCCCGCGATCCCCGGCTGCGTCAGCCAGGGTCGAACCGAGGACGAGGCGATCGCCAACATCCGGGAGGCCATCGTCGGGTGTCTCGAAGTGCGGGCCGAGGAGGGGATGCCACTCACGGTACGCACCGTCGAGGTGGACGTAGCCGTTGCCTGAGCTGCCGGTTGTCTCGGGGCAGGAGGCGCGCCGCGCCTTCGAGCGCATGGGATGGACCTTCCGTCGTCAAGCGGGCAGTCACATGATCCTGACCAAGCCGGGAAGCATTGCCTCCTTGTCGATCCCGGATCATCGCGAGCTGGCACCGGGGACGCTCCGCAAGCTGATCCGTCTCGCCGGGGTGAGCGTCGAACAGTTCCGCTCGGCCCTCGCCTGATCCGACGACCAAGGCGGCGCGGACCGCCACCTGCGCGCACCGGGCGCGCCTCATCGGAGCGGCGGTGCGCCGCTCGGTACGCGCCGAGCTCACACGCCTCACAGAGCGCCCGCGCATCGCGCCGATCCGTCGTAATCTTGCGACTGCGCGTCGCGCACATCGGCACGAAGTTCGGATCGGCCACGATCACCTCATGCCCGAGCCCTTCGAGGCAGCGCGCGACCCACTCGCTCTCGGTCGAGGCCTCGAGCACGATCCGCGCGCGGGCGCGACCCTCGAACAGCTTCGCCAAGGCCGTGCGCGTCGCCGCGATGCGCCGTTCGACGAACGGACCCTCGTCCGTTCGGATGCAGACCTGACGTGCGACCGTGTGCACATCGATGCCAATCTTCTCCATGGCTGGCCTCCACTTGCGGCTGTGACCGCGTCCATTGGTTGTGGGGCACTATGCCACCACGTGGTGGTGGCCAGCCGCTTCATCCCATCTATCACCCCGCCGCCGAATGCGGGGGCGGCGCCGAGGATCAGGGCCGACAGCAGGCTTGCGAGCGCACCAGATCGAATGGGTTGCGTGACGGATCTCCTTCCTTGGCTGGTCTTGCCCCGGTCGCGCAGACACCTGAGTTAAGCCGCTGTGCGGCGATCCCAGTAGCGGTCCTCGTAATCGACCGGACTCAGCATGTCGATGGCTGAGTGACGGCGTTGGCGGTTGTAGACGA
>JADYZW010000018.1 GCA_020852955.1 Deltaproteobacteria bacterium
AGTTCCGCCGCGACGTGCTCGAAGGCCTGCGCCAGCCCCTCGAGGACCGCCGGGTCACGATCGCGCGCGGCGGCTGGCGCGTCACGTACCCGGCGCACGTCGTCTTGGTCGCCGCCATGAACCCCTGCGCGTGCGGATTCCGAGGCGATCCGCTCCGCGGCTGCCGCTGCACGCCGAACCAACTCGCGCGATACCATGCGCGGCTTTCGGGGCCGTTGCTCGACCGCATCGACCTCCACGTGGAAGTGGCGCCGGTCAAACACCGCGAGCTCGACGCGACGCCGAACGACGAATCGTCCGCGACCGTCGCGGCGCGCATCGCCGCCGCACGCGAGCGCCAGCTCGAACGCCTCGGCTCCCCGCGTTGCAACGCCGAGATGAACACCCGCGAGGTCCAGGCCTGCGCCCGCCCCGATCCCGCCGGCGCCGCGCTCATCGAGCGTGCCATGACGAAACTCGGGCTCTCGGCGCGCGCCTACACTCGGGTGCTCAAGGTCGCGCGCACGATCGCCGATCTCGCAGGGGCGGAGCAGGTCGGCGCGGCGCACGTCGCGGAGGCGATTCAGTATCGCACGCTCGACCGCGAACGGCGGGCGTAGCCCGACGGGCGCTTCCCGGGACGGCATCCTCCCGACGCCGTCAGCGACCGCCCTGACGTCGTCGTGGCGCACGAAGCCGTGGCCCGCGAGCATAGTTCTGCGCCGGTGGCGTCCCGTGGGGACACGCCTCGGCGTGGCCCGGCTGTCACGTCGAAACGCTTCCGCGAGGCGCGAAACCGCCGCCGTCGCGGTCATGGGCATCGCCCCTCGATCCGGGAACTTCTCCCAGGATGTCGACGTCCCCGATGTCGGTCGTCAGCGTGAGGTTCTGGCCGAGCGCGGCGCCGCCGATGACGGCGAAGCGTACGCCCGCGGCCGGGAGCACGCCGAGGAGTCGTTCAACGGATGCGTGAGGGACAACCCAGGCGGTGCGGCGCGACTGCGGAGCCCTGCCGGACGCATGGCGCAAATCGTCCTGAGACGGCATACTCCCGCCGGCGGTCCGGATCGCGATCGCCGCACCACCTGCACGGATCGGGCGCGCGCACGCCAGGGCCGCGCCCCGCGGCGCGGGTCCGCGAGCGTGCCGCGCCGCGGCTCGAAATCCATCGACGAGGTCAACGTGGCCGACATCTCAGCGCGACTCGAACGCATCATCACGGACGTCATCCGCCGCAATCCCGGAGAGGCAGAGTTCCATCAAGCCGTCCGCGAGGTCACGGAGACGCTCGGGCCGGTGCTGCTCAAGCATCCGCAATACGCCGACCAGAAGATCATCGAGCGGATCTGCGAACCGGAACGGCAGCTCATCTTCCGCGTGCCGTGGGTGGACGACCACGGCGAGGTGCACATCAACCGCGGGTTTCGGGTGCAGTTCAACAGCGTGCTCGGTCCGTACAAGGGCGGGTTGCGCTTTCATCCGTCCGTGTATCTCGGCGTGGTCAAGTTCCTCGGCTTCGAACAGATCTTCAAGAACGCCATCACCGGCATGCCGATCGGCGGCGCCAAGGGCGGCGCGGACTTCGATCCGAAAGGCAAGTCCGATGCGGAAGTGATGCGCTTCTGCCAGAGCTTCATGACGGAGCTGTGGCGTCACCTCGGCGAATACACCGACGTGCCGGCGGGCGACATCGGCGTCGGCGCGCGCGAGATCGGCTACCTGTTCGGGCAGTACAAGCGGATGACCAACCGCTACGAGTCCGGCGTCCTCACCGGCAAGAGTCCGCACTGGGGCGGCGCGCTGGTGCGGCGCGAGGCGACCGGCTACGGCGTCGTGTTCTTCGTCGCCGAGATGCTGAAGGCGCGCGGCGACGGCATCGAGGGCAAGTCGTGCATCGTTTCCGGCTCCGGCAACGTGGCGATTCACGCGATCGAGAAGCTCCAAGCGCTCGGAGCGAGGGTCGTCGCCTGCTCCGACTCGGACGGCGTGATCCACGATCCGGCCGGGCTCCATCTCGAGACGATCAAGCGCCTGAAGGAGGTGGAACGGCGCCGCATCAGACATTACGCGGACGAGCATCGCGGCGCGCGGTACCTCGAGCGTGGAGACATCTGGACGATTCCGTGTCGCCTCGCCTTCCCCTGCGCGACGCAGAACGAGCTCGACGAGGGCGCCGCGCGGACGCTGATCGCGAACGGCGTGCTGGCCGTGGGCGAGGGCGCGAACATGCCGACGACGCCGAGAGGCGTGCGCGCCTTCGTCGACGCGGGCGTCTCGTTCGGTCCGGGCAAGGCGGCGAACGCCGGCGGCGTGGCGACCTCGGCGCTGGAGATGCAGCAGAACGCGAGCCGCGATGCGTGGTCGTTCGAGTTCACCGAGCAGCGCCTGCACGAGATCATGAGCCGCATCCACCGCGACTGTTTCGAGACCGCGGAGGAGTTCGGCAGCCCGGGGAACTACGTCGTGGGCTCGAACGCCGCGGGCTTCGTTCGGGTCGCCGAGGCGATGCTGGCGTTCGGAGTGATCTAGGGAGGAGCAGGAGCAGCCCGCACGGGCGCTTCCCGCCGGGTCGGCGAGCCGCCGCGACATCGACCCGGCGCGGTGGCGGAACGTTCTGCGGGTTCCCGCGGGGCGGGGCGGCGTGCTAGACGCCCGCCATGGCGCGTGGGCTGATCGGACTCGGCATCATCCTCGCGGCGCTCGCGGCGGCGACCGTCGCGGAGGCGGACGCGCTCTCGCTCCGCTTCCACGGCCACGGAAGCGGCGACATCGATCGCGTACGCATTCCGATCGACACGCCCCATCGTCCCGTGGACGTCGCCGGCGACTTCACGCTCGAGTGGTGGATGCAGGCCGACCTCGCCGATAACGGAAGCGGGACCTGCGCGACCGGAAACGACAACTGGATCACCGGCAACGTCATACTCGACCGCGACGTCTACTTCGACGGCGACCACGGCGACTGGGGCGTCTCGCTGCACGGCGGCGTGATCGCGTTCGGTGTCTACGCGGGCACGAGCGGCGCGGGGATCTGCGGAGCGACGAACGTCGCCGACGGCGCCTGGCATCACGTCGCGGTGACACGTGAGGCCTCGAGCGGCGATCTCGCCGTCTGGGTGAACGGTCAACTCGACGCGAGCGGCGCCGGCCCGACCGGTGACGTCAGCTACCGGGACGGCCGCGGCACGAGCTTTCCCGCAGACCCCTCTCTCGTCATCGGCGCCGAGAAGCACGATGCCGGACCCGGGTTTCCCTCCTACAGCGGCTTCGTCGACGAGCTCCGCGTCTCGCGCGTGCGGCGCTACACCGGCGCGTTCATACCGCCCTCGGCCCCGTTCGTGACCGACGCCGACACCGTCGGCCTCTACCACCTCGACGAGGGCCCGGTCGGCGCGTGCACCGGGACCGTGCTCGACGTCGCCGCCGCGAGCGGCGGACCGAGCCACGGTAGTTGCAGCTACGGCGGCAGCAGCCCCGCGGGTCCGGAATACTCGACGAACGCGCCGTTCTCCGGCGGACCGACGCCGACGCCGGTCATGACGCCCACCCCGACCTGCGGGAACGCGCCGCGTGCCGGCTGTCGGACCCCGGCCGTCGCCGCGAAGGCCTTCGTGCAGATCAAAGACCGCACGCCCGACGACAAGGATCGGCTGACGTGGACGTGGGCGCGCGGCGCGGTCACCACGCTCGCCGACTACGGCGACCCACTCGCCACGACGGGCTATCTCCTCTGTCTCTACGATGGGGCGGGCCTGGTCTCGACCGCGACGATCCCCGCCGGCGGTATGTGCGGCCGCGCGCCCTGCTGGAAGGCCGCCGCGACGTCCGTGCGCTACAAGAGCCGCGACTTCACCCCGACGGGCATCGAGAGCCTGACGCTGAAGCAGGGCCTCGCGCCCGGGAAGGCGCAGATCCGAGCGCGCGGACGGGGCGCCCTCCTCGACATGCCGGCCCTCGGAACGCTGACCTCGCCGCTCCGGGTGCAGCTTTCGAACGACCTCGGCATCTGCTGGGAGGCCACGTACTCGTTCCCGCCGGCGCTGAAGCTCGTGCCCGCCGAGTTCAAGGATCGCGCCGACTCCTAGCCCTGAGCGCCCCCCGAGCCGCGCCGGAGCACGCGGCGCGCGCCCGGGATGACGTCGACCAGTCCGAAGACGAACCTGCCGAGGTCCGAAACGGTCGAGTCGAGATTCCGCATGCGATAGTCCATCGCGCCGATCGCGCCCGACACCTCCGGGAGAACGCGCTCCAGGTTCCCCACGACCCGGCTCAGCTCGACGGCGAGCTCGGTAGCCAGGCGATCGACGTTGTCCATCCGCGCCTCCATGGCGGTGAGCGCGCGCACGAGCTCGGGGAGCGTGCGATCGAGCGCCCCCGTCGTCCGTTCGAGGGCCGCGACCAGCGCTTCCAACTGGCGCGGCAGTCGCTCGAGCGCCCGCCGGAGGTCTCCGACCGCCGCCGGAAGGCCGCCGATCTCGTCGGCCACGGCCGACGACCAACGCCACACGACACCGACGGTGGGCCAATCCACGAGGCGGTTCGTACCCTGTCTCGAGCGCGACGCCAAGGCGGTTCGAACCCGCCGCGCCCGCCGCGCCGCTCTTCGCGGCTCCTCCGGGGCCGGCGACAGGGACCGCGAGACGTGCTAGTCCCTGCGCGGCCGCGATCCGGAACACGTTCCTCCGCACTACGGCCGATGGATCTCCGTGACCGTGCCGTACGAACCCCCGCGCGCCGCATCGACCGCCGCACCCCGCGCGCCCGCCTTCATCGCGTTCTTCATCGACCGACCGATCTTCGCCGCGGTCGTGGCGATCCTGATCACGCTGGCCGGCGCGATCTCGATTCCCTTGCTGCCGATCTCGCAGTTCCCGCCGATCGTGCCGCCCACCGTGCAGGTCTCCGCGAGCTACACGGGCGCCAGCGCCGACGTCGTCGAACGCACCCTGACCCTGCCGATCGAGGAACAGGTGAACGGCACCGAGGGCATGCTGTACATGGCCTCGACCAGCGCCAACGACGGCTCGATGGGCCTCACCGTCACCTTCGAGCTGGGCCGCGACGCCGACATCGCCACCGTGAACGTGAACAACCGCGTCGCGGTGGCCGAGCCACGCCTGCCCGACGAGGTGCGGCGGCTCGGCATCACCGTCCGCAAGCAGTCGCCCGACCTGACGATGGTGGTGAATCTCGTCTCGCCGGACGACTCGCGCGACGCGCTGTTCCTCTCGAACTACGCGCTGATCAACATGGTCGATCCGCTGAAACGCGTGCCCGGCGTCGGCGAAGTGTCGCTCTTCGGCGAGCGGCGTTTCGCGATGCGCGTGTGGCTCGACCCCGAGCGGCTCGCCAAGCTCGGCCTCGACGCCAACGACGTCGTCGCCGCCGTCCGCGACCAGAACGTGCAGATCGCCGCCGGCCGGGCCGGTGCGCCGCCCGCCCCCGCGAATCAACAGTTCGACATCCCGCTCCGCACCAAGGGCCGGCTCACGACCGAGGACGAGTTCCGCGCGATCGTCATCCGCGCCGAGCCGGACGGCTCGCTCCTCCGGCTGGGCGACATCGCGCGCGTCGAGCTCGGCGCGGAGAGCTATGCGGGCTTCACGCGCCTCTCGGGCCAGCCCACCATCTCGATGGGCGTGTTCCAGCTCCCGGAGGCCAACGCCCTCGACGTGTCGGCCGCCGTCCGCGCGGAGCTGGCGCGCATGGCCGAGCGCTTCCCGCCCGGCGTCGAGTGGCGGGTGCGTTACGACCCGACCGAGTTCGTCGCCGAATCGATCGACGAGGTGGTGCGGACGCTCATCGAGGCGATGGCCTTGGTGTTCGTCGTCGTCTGGATCTTCCTGCACGACTGGCGCACCACGCTGATCCCGGCCGTGACGATCCCCGTCTCGCTGATCGGCACCTTCGCGGTGCTGAACGCGATCGGGCTCTCGATCAACACCATCACCCTCTTCGCGCTGGTGCTCGCGATCGGGCTCGTGGTCGACGACGCGATCGTGGTGGTGGAGAACGTGGCGCGGCTGATGGCGGCCGGGATGCCGCGCCGCGAGGCGGTGGCGCGGTCGATGGGCGAGGTGACGAGCGCGATCGTCGCCGCGACGTTGGTGCTCGGCGCCGTGTTCGTGCCGGTGGCGTTCCTGCCCGGCACGACGGGTCTGTTGCTGCGCCAGTTCGGCCTCACCGTCACCTGCGCGGTGCTGATCTCCCTGCTGAACGCGCTGACGCTGTCGCCGGCGCTCTGCGCGCTGGTCATGCGCGCGCACGGCGACGAGAAGCACGCCCTGTTCCGCGGCTTCGAGCGCGGCATGGCCGCGGTGCTGCGTGGTTACGATCGCGGCGTGCGCGCGCTCTTTCCGCGCCGGCTGCTGGTGCTGGCGGTCTTCGGCGCGTTGGTCGCCGCCACGGCGCTGCTGTTCCGTACCGTGCCGACCGGCTTCCTCCCGGACGAAGACCAGGGCTATTTCATCACCAGCTTCCAGCTGCCGGACGGCGCCTCGCTCGATCGCACGCTCGCCGTCGCGAAGCGAGTCGAGGAGATCCTGCTCGCCACGCCCGGCATCGTCGGCCTCAACCTCTTCGGCGGGTTCGACGCCCTGACCGGCACCTTTCCCCCCAACATCGGCTCGGCGTTCGTCTCGCTGGCGCCCTGGGCCGAGCGCGGCCAGCGCGGTCAATCGCTCGACGCGATCTTCGCCGCGGTGCGTCCCAAGCTCGCGGCGATTCCGGACGCGCGGATCTTCGCGCTGAACCCCGCGCCGATCCGCGGCCTCTCGCGCACCGGCGGCTTCGAGTTCGAGCTCCAGGACCGCACCGGGGAGTCGCTCTCGGAGCTGGCCGCGGTCGCGCAGCGGATCGTCGACGAAGGCAACGCCTCCCCCGAGCTGCAGAACCTGTTCACGAGCTTCCGGCCGACCGTCCCGCAGGTGTTCGTCGACCTCGACCGCGCCAAGGCCAAAACGCTCGGCGTCGGCGTCACCGACGTCTTCGAGACGCTGCAGATCTTCATGGGCGGACTGTACGTCAACGACTTCGACCGCTTCGGACGCCTGTTTCGCGTGTACGCCCAGGCCGAAGCCGACCTGCGCGCCCAGCCCGAGGACGTGAAGCGCCTCTGGATGCGCTCGGCCCGCGGCGACATGGTGCCGCTCTCCACGCTCGTCAGGCTCGAGCGCGTGACGGGTCCACGCGACATCCCGCACTACAACGTCTTTCGCGCCGCCAAGATCCAGGGCGAGCCGGCGCCCGGCCATAGCTCGGGGCAAGCGCTCGACCGGATGGAGGCGATCGCGCGCGCGCTAACGCCGGCGACGATGTCGTTCGAGTGGACCGGCACGGCGTACCAGGAGCGCCAGGCCGGACGCGAAACGCAGGTCATCCTCGCGCTGTCGCTGCTGGTCGTGTTCCTGTTCCTGGCGGCGCAGTACGAGAGCTGGAGCCTACCCCTCGTGATCATGCTGGTGGTCCCGCTGGCGTTCCTGGGCGCGCTCGGCGCGCAGGCGCTGCGCGGGCTCGCCAACGACCTCTATTGCCAGATCGGCCTGGTCACGCTCATCGGGCTCGCCAGCAAGAACTCGATCCTGATCGTCGAGTTCGCCAAGCGCCGTCGGGAGGAGGGCCTGAGCCTGGTGGACGCCGCGCGCGAGGCCGCCGAGACGCGCTTCCGGCCGGTGGTGATGACCGCCTTCGCGTTCATCCTCGGCGTCGTGCCGCTGGTGCTCGCGGACGGCGCCGGCGCGGCCGCGCGCCGCTCGCTCGGCACGGCGGTGTTCGGCGGCATGCTGGTGGCGACGCTGTTGAGCCTCGTGCTGGTGCCGGCGCTCTACGTGACCGTGCAAGCCGGGGCGGAGTGGCTGGGTCGGCGGCTCCGCGGGCCGCGGACCCAGCGGGAAGGAGCATCGCGATGAGAGCACGGCGCGCACGCGTCGAGATCACGGCGGCGGCGCTGATCGCCGTCCTCGCCGGATGCGGCCGCGGCCAGCCGCCGGACGCGCCGCCGCCGCCGGAGGTGCTGGTGGCGACGGCCCGGCTGGGCCCGGTTCCCGACCACCGCGAGTACGTGGGCAACGTGCGCGCCGTGAACCGCGTCGAGGTGCGCTCGCGTGTCCGCGGCTATCTCCTGGCGCAGCGCTTCGGGGACGGGCAGAGCGTCACCGAGGGCGACGTGCTCTTCGAGATCGACCCGAGCACCTATCAGGCCGCGCTCGGGGAGGCGAAAGGCCAGCTCGCCCGAGCGAACGCCGCAGCGGCACACACGCGGCGTGACTACGTACGAGCCCAGGAGCTGTTCGACGCGAAGATCGCGAGCGCGTCCGTCCTCGACCAGCGTCGCGCCGAGCGCGACGGAGCGCTCGCCGACGTCGAAGCCGCTGAAGCCGCGGTGCGCACGGGCGAGCTCAACCTCTCGTACTGTACGGTGCGGGCCCCGATCGCCGGCCGCATCGGCCGCGCGCTGGTCGACGTCGGCAACCTGGTCGGGGAGTCCGGCCAGGACACCCTGCTCGCCGAGCTCGTGCAGGTCGATCCGATCCACGTCTACTTCGCACCGACCGAGCTCGAACGCCTCGACGTCGAGCACGGCGCCTCCACGGGGCGCACCGGTGCGATCCCGATCCGCCTGATCCTCGGCGACGGCACCCTCTACCCCCACGAAGGTCTCGTCGACTACGTGGAGCCCACCGTCGACCCGACGCGCGGCACGATCACCGTGCGGGCCCTGATCCCGAACCCCGAGGGCGTGCTCAAGCCCGGGGCGTTCGTGCGCGTGGTCGCGGTCTTTCCGGACGTTCCCGACGCGGTGCTGGTGCCCGAGCGCGCGGTCCTCGACCAGCAGGCCGGCCAGTACGTGCTGGTGGTCGAGAAGGACGAGACCGTCGCGCAGCGCCCGGTCCGGATCGGCGGGACCCACGACGGCATGCGGCAAATCCGCAAGGGTCTCGCCCCCGGCGAGCGCGTGATCATCGACGGCGTCCAGAAGGCGAGGCCGGGCGCGAAGGTGGTCGCCAAGACCGGATGAGGCCCCCGCCGACAGAGGCCGTCTCGTCGAAGGCGGGCCGGGTGCTCGTCACCGGCGGGCGCGGCTACCTCGGGAGCCAGGTCGTCGCCGCGCTCGCCGGACGCGTCGAGTGCGTGGTCTCCGCCGACGTCCGCGAGACGCCTCCGGGGGACCGCCTCGAAGGCGTCGTCCATGCGGCGGCCGACGTCCGCGACCGCGCGGCGATCGAGACCATGCTGCGCGCCCACCGCATCGGTGCCGTCGTGCATCTCGCCGCGATCGTCACGCCGGGCAGGAAGGCCGACCGTGACTTCGAGTATCAGGTCGATGTCGTGGGGACACGGAACGTCCTCGACGCCTGCGTCGCCGCGACTGTCGGCCATATCGTGATCTCGTCGTCGGGTGCAGCGTACGGCTATCACGCCGACAACCCGGCCTGGCTGTCGGAGGACGACCCGCTCCGCGGCAACGAGGAGTTCGCCTACTCGTGGCACAAGCGCCTCATCGAGGAGATGCTCGCCGGCTATCGGAAACGCGAGCCGCGCCTGCGCCAGACGGTGTTCCGCATCGGCACCATCCTCGGGGCGACCGTGGCCAACCAGATCACGGCGCTCTTCGACAAGAGGCGCCCGCTCGCGATCGCCGGCTCGAACAGCCCCTTCGTCTTCGCCTGGGACCAGGACGTCGTCGGCGCGATCCTGCACGCACTCGCCGGCGCGCCGCCCGGCATCTACAACCTGGCCGGCGACGGCGCGATGACGATCCACGAGATCGCGGCCCGCATGGGCAAGCGCTGCCTCGTCGTGCCGCCCTGGCTCCTGCAGGCGGCGCTCGCGGTCGGCAAGCGGCTGGCGCTGACGCAATACGGCCCCGACCAGCTGCGGTTCCTGCGCTACCGGCCGGTGCTCGCCAATCGCCGGCTCAAGGAGGTCTTCGGCTACTCGCCGAGCAAGACCTCCGCCGAGGCCTTCGAGTTCTGGTGGCAGGCGCGGCGCAGCGCGGCCTGAGGATCGCGCGGCCAAGGCGGTCGAGAGCCCTCGGGCGATCCCGTCCGAGCGCTGCACGTGACGAGCGCGTTCCGACCGGCGCAAACGATTCCCGGCTTCGTTTCCCACTCCCCGGAACCGCATGCGCCGCCAGGGGCACCGGCGCTCGGATCGGCGCTGGCACGATTGGTGCTGCCGCTCGTCATCCTCCGTCGGGCGAATGGCGAACCGATCCGCAGGGTCACGATATACCGTTGCTCTCGGCAGCGTCGCCGTGGCGCTCGCCGCGCGGGCTTCGTTGAGCCCGGCGATCGGTGCGGAGCACTACCCGTTCACCATGCTCTTCTCCGCCATCATCGTCGCATCGTGGTACGGCGGCATCGGGCCGGCGTGCCTCGCGCTGGTGGTCGGAGGGCTCGGCGCCCAGTGGCTCTTCGTGAGCCCTCGGCTGGGCGAGCTCCCTTGGACGACGGACGGCTGGCTCGGGCTCGCGACCGTGGCCGTGTCGGGCGGCATCATCGTCGCCTTCGGCGCGACGATGCAACGCGCGCGCCAGCGGGCGCAGGCGAGTGCAACCCAGGCCGAGCGCGCGCACGCGGCCCTGCACGACAGCGAGCTTCGCGCCCGCGCCGTCCTCGATACGGCGATGACGGCCATCATCAGCATCGACGAGCGTGGGCGCATCGAGTCGTTCAACCGCGCCGCCGAACGGATGTTCGGGTACCGCATCTCCGAAGTGCTCGGCAAGGACGTGACCCTTCTGATGCCCGAGCCCCACCGCACGCGCCACGACGACTACCTCCGCGTATACCGGCAGAGCGGCGTCGCCAAGATCATCGGCACCGGCCGCGAGATGTCGGCGTTGCGCAAGGACGGCACGACGTTTCCGATCTATCTTTCGGTCAACGATACCGTGCTGCACGGGGCACACCTCTTCACAGCGGTGATCCGTGACCTCACCGAGCAGAAGGAGGCCGAGGAACGAGAGCGACGCTTGCTCCAGCAAGCGCTCCAGAACGAACGGCTCGCCGACATCGGCGCGATGACGGCGCGCATCGCCCATGATTTCGGGAATCCGCTCGCGGGCCTTCACATGGCGGCACAACGCCTGCGCTTGCTCCTGGCGCGAGACCCTCTGCGGGTGGAGACCATCCGGGGAGTGATCGACACCATCGTTACGACCACCAAACGGCTCGACCTCCTGGTCGGAGAGTTCAAGGACGTCGCGCGCGAGCAACGGCTCCAGCTCCGCGACATCGAGCTTCCCGCGTTTCTGCAGGAGGTCGTGGCGGCGTGGCAGCACGAAGCGCAGGAGCGAGCGATCGGCATCGAAAGCGGGATCGACGGCGACCTGCCGACGATCCGTGGGGACGAAGACAAGCTGCGGCGCGTGATGGACAATCTCGTCAAGAACGCGCTGGAAGCCATCGTCCAGGGCCCCGGCGCCGTCCGGATCGCCGCCGAAACGTGGCAAGGAGAGCGCGTCCGGATCGTCGTCGAAGACACCGGTCCGGGAATCCCGGACGGGACGGACGTGTTCGCAATGTTCGAGACCACCAAGCCGACCGGCACCGGTCTCGGCCTCGCGATCTGCAAGCAGATCGCCCTCGCGCACGGAGGCGCCATCGACTGCGCGCCCCGACTCCCGCAGGGCGCGATCTTCACCGTGGAGTTGCCGACGCATGGACCAAGCAAGTGGCTGTAGCGAGATCGGCGTGCTGCTCGTCGATGACGAAGCCTCGTTCCGGATGAGCCTCGCCGACATGCTCCGGGACGACGGGCACGTCGTCTGGGACTACGGCACACCCGCCGACATCCCGCGACAGGGCTCCGAGGGGACGGTCACCGTCGTCATCAGCGACTACGACATGCCCGGCATGACCGGGATCGCGCTCGCCGACGAGCTCCACGCCCGCCACCGCGAGGTTCCCGTCGTGATCGTGACGGCGTACCGTACCCGCTCGATCGAAGCCCAGGTCGCGGGCCGCCCGTTCATGCGGCTGGTCGACAAACCGATCGACTACGAGGTGTTGCACGCGCTGCTGCACGAGATCGGAAGCGCCGGACCGACACGGTCGCCCGGTTCGCGCCGCAGCTGCCACCGGGACTGCTAGCGACGATCCCCGAGTCGTCGGAGCGCGCGGGCGAGCCGCACGCACCGGCCGAAGGGACCGATCCGTCGATCCTCTCTCGCTCAGGACGCCGCGTCGAACAGGATCCGCGGGCGTACCGCGCGGCCGGCGCCGAGCGCCGCGAACGCGTCGTTCACCTGCGCGAGCGGAACGTCCGGACCCGCCATCTCCTCGAGCCGGAGGGCGCCGCGGGCGGCGAGCGCGAATAGCTTCGGAAAGTCGCGCGCGGGGTCCGCCGAGCCGTGGAGCGAGCCGCGCAGCGTCTTGTCGAGCAGCAGCGCGATGACCGGGATCGAGACCTCCTCGGCATAGCTCGTGAGGCCGACCGCGACGGCGCGCCCGCCGGAAGCGAGCGCGTCGAACGCCTGCCGCACGACGGCGGCGCTGCCGGCCGCTTCGATCGCGAGATCCACGCCCCCGTCGGTGAGCGCGTGGATCGCCGCGACCGCGTCTCCGTCCTCGGGGGCGACGAGGTGCGTCGCGCCGAGCCGCCCGGCGAGCTCGCGGCGCGCGCGGTTTGGATCCACGGCGATGATCCTGGCCGCCCCGACGGTGCGCGCGCCCTGTACGGCCGCGAGACCAACGGCGCCGCACCCGAAGACGGCGACGCTCTCGCCCCAGCGCGCCGCGCCCGTGAGCACGGCCGCACCGAAGCCGGTCGTCACCCCGCAGCCGACGAGGCAGACGGATCGCAACGACAGCCCCGCGGGCACCGGAATCGCCGCACGCGCCTGGACCACCACGCGCTCCGACAATCCGGAGACGTTCATGTAGCGCCCGAGAGCCACCCCGCCGAACATGAGCGAGCCGTCGTCGGCATTGGTTCGCATCGCCGCGCACAGGTGCGCGCGGCCCGCACGGCAGGCGCGGCACGCGCCGCAGCGGGGGATCCAGGTGAGCACCACGGCCTGTCCCTCCGCGACCTCCGTCACGCCCGCACCGACCGCCTCCACGATCCCGGAGGCTTCGTGACCGAGCACCGCGGGAAACCCGATGCCCTCGCCGGTGCGCCACACGTGCAGGTCGCTGGCGCAAATGCCGCACGCGGCGACCCGGACGCGCGCCTCTCCGGGCCCGGGATCGCGGACCGTGATTTCCTCGATGCGGAGCGGCTCGCCGCGCGCGAAGGCAACGGCCGCGCGAGCGCGCGTCCCAGCGCTCACGGCGACGCTCCGGGGAGGAGCACGAGGCGCACCGGGTCGCCGCGGCCGTTCGCCAGGTCGGCGAGCGCTTCGGCCGCGCATTCGAGCGGGTAGCGGGCGGTGATGGAGCCGGAGAGGTCGAGCCGGCCCGACGCCGCCAGCTCCACGACGCGCCCGAGCTCGGCGCGCGTATAGCCCATCGATCCCAGCACGCCGATCTCGCGTCCGACGAACGACACCAGCGGACCGAGCGCGGGCGACTCCATGCCCACGCCGCCGACGATCACCCGTCCCCCTCGCGCCACGGACGCGATCGCCAGCTCGACCGACGCCTTCTTTCCGGCGTACTCGATCACCAGATCGGGGCCCTCGCCACCTGCGGCGCGGCGGATCGCCTTGCGAACGTCCGCGTCGGACGCGTCCACGACGACGTCGGCGCCGGCGGCTTCGGCGCGCCGGCGTGCGCCAGCGCTGGCGTCGACCGCGACGATCGTCCGCGCGCCGAGCAGGCGCGCCAGCAGGATCACGTGATGCCCGACCCCGCCGCACCCGATCACGGCCACCCGCTCGCCGCCCGTGACGGCCGCGCGCGTCGCGACGGCATGGTAGGCCGTCGCCACCGCGTCGGCCAGGATCGCCCCCTGCTCGAACGGGATGGCGTCGGGAAGCGGGCGCAGGCACGACACGGGCACCACGATCTGCTCGGCGAAGGTGCCGTCGCGCGCCATGCCCAGGATGCGGGCGCCTGGGCAGAGGCCGAGGTGCCCGGCCTCGCAGGCCGGACACGCGCCGCAGGTCTCGCTCGGCAGCAGCAGCACGCGGTCGCCGACGGCGACGCCCGCGACGTCCGCGTCGACCTCCTCGACGACGCCCGCGCCCTCGTGACCCATGATCACCGGCAGCGCCGGCACGGGAAGGCGGCCGTGGGCGGCATGGAGATCGGTGCCGCAGACACCCGCCGCGCGTATCGCGATCCGGACCTGACGGCTTCCGAGCGTTGGCTCCGGTAGCTCTTCGACCTGCACCGACGATCCGGAATGGAGACGAATCCCTTTCATTGGCTCCTCCCGTCCGCACGCTGGACGCTCCACCCGGCCTCGGGTTCGGCATCGTCGTTTCGGCCGCACGCAGCCCAGAAGAACGGCACGCAGAGCAGCAAGGCAGCGGCGGTCGCCCAGGCCGCGGCGCCCGAAAGCACGAGCAGCGGGACGGCGGGCGCCGCGACGACGCGCAGCGCCTCGGAACGCCAGGCCCACGCGCGTCCATCGAAGAGACCGCCGAGGTTCCCGAAGCCCCATCCGACGACCCCGATCGCGGCAAGTCCCGTGCGCAGGTCGTACATGCCGACGCAGAAGCTGAGGGCGACGGTCGCAGCGACGAGCAGTCCGAACTGGAGAAGCGCGTAGCGCCCGAGCGCCGGAGCATGCGGCCGATCGAACTTCACCGGCGTAGCGGACACCGGAGGCGGCGGTTGGAAGCCGCCCTGATCCGCGGGATACCATCCCGGAGGCTTCAGAAAGGCGCGGAGCTTGTCGCGTCGATGCGGCGTCCGCCGCGCCGTCCGGAGCAGCTCGACCCAATAATGGAGATTCGCCCAGAGGGGATTCCAGCTCGCGAGCGGCTTGGTGATCCCGTAGACGACCGCTTCGCGCTCGCGCTCGAAGGTGCCGAACAGCCGATCCCAGACGATGAACGTCCCGCCGTGGTTCCGGTCGATGTAGCGCGGGTTCCGGCCATGGTGCACGCGGTGATGGGACGGCGTCACCAGGACGGCTTCGAGCGGCCCGAGCCTCCCGATGGCCTGGGTGTGGAGCCAGAACTGATAGATCGTGTTGAAGGAGGCGCAGGCGAGGAAGACGACGGGTGGGAAGCCGAGCAGCGCGAGTGGCCAGTAGAATATCGCGCCGAAGAACGGCTGGAGCGTACTCTGCCGGAGGGCGACGGCGAGGTTGTAGTCCTCGCTCTGGTGGTGCACCACGTGCGCCGCCCACAGGAAGTTGATCTCGTGACTCTTCCGATGGAACCAGTAGTAGCCGAAGTCGACGCCGAGGAAGCAGGCGATCCACGTCCAGGCCCGATCGGCCGGAAGGTCGAAGGCGCGGAAGCGCGCATGGATCGCGAGGTATCCCGCCACGACGGCGCCCCGTGAGAGCAGCATGACGAGCTGCATCAGCATGCTCGTGCTGACGTCGCTGACCGCGTCGTTCAGACGGTAGTAGCCCCAGCCGCGCCGCCGCGAGAGCCAGGCCTCCATCCCGATCAGCAGGAAGAATATGGGACCGGCGAGCACTTTGTAGTCGTAGGTCACGATTCACTCCGCGCCGTGGACGCCGCTCGCCTCGCGCTGCCACCAGGGCTCGCGGAGCGTGCGCCGCAGGATCTTGCCAACTCCGCTCTTCGGGAGCTCGGCCACCACGTCGATCGCCTTCGGTACCTTGAAGCGCGCGAGACGCGTCTTGCAGAACGCGTGCAGCTCCTCCGCGCTCGCGCTCGTGCCGGGCCGGAGCGTCACGGCCGCGCGAATCGCCTCGCCCCACTTCGGATCGGGAACCGCGAACACCGCGCACTCGGCCACCGCCGGGTGCTCGGAAAGCGCCCCCTCGACCTCGCCCGGATAGACGTTGAAGCCGCCGGTAATGATCTTGTCTTCCTTGCGATCGGCGAGGAAGACGTACCCCTCCGCATCGACGCGGCCGAGGTCGCCGGTGCGGAGCCACCCATCCTCGAGCCGCGCCCGGTCGAGATCGGGTCGCTTCCAGAAGCCGGGGGTCGTCCAGGGCGCGCACACGCAGATCTCGCCGACCTCGCCCGCCGGCGTCGCCCGCCCGTCCTCGGTGGCGATCCGGACCTGCGCGAAGGCCGCGCACTCGCGGCCGACGGAGGCAAGGCGCTCTCCCCCGGCGTCGAGCGCCGCCACGTGCTCCTCCGGACCCATCCAGGTATTGAGCCCGTACGCTTCGGTCTGGCCGAAGCCGGTGTAGAGGACGGGACCGAGCCGTTCGAGCGAGCGCCGTACGAGCGCCGGCGCCGCGGGCGCGGCGGCGTAGACGACGGCGCGCAGGCTCGAAAGGTCGGTGCCCTCGGCCTGCGGATGATCGAGCAACATGCGCAGCAGGGTCGGGATCACGAGGATCATGCTGATGCGGTGCTTCGCGATGGCATCGAGCACGGCCTTCGGATCGGGTCCCGGCAGGATCACGAGCGTCGCGCCCGCGACCCAGCAGGCATCCATGGCGCGCCCCCCGAAGTGCGAGAGCGCGAGCTGCCCGAGGAGCCGATCATCGGGCCCGATCCGGAACCCGCTCGCCCACGCTCCCATGGCCGCGGCGACGCCGGCGTAGCTATGCGTCACGCCCTTCGGATGTCCCGTTGTCCCCGACGTGTAGAGGATCTGCGCCAGCGACGTGGGCGGACGATCGACGGCAAGAGGCTCGGCCGACTCGCGGTCGGCGCGCACCGCCAGATCCACGGCGTCCTCCCCGGCCGCCAGGGCCAGCACCATGCTCCCGGCTTCGGCCGCCGCCGCCCGCGCCCGCGGGATGCCCTCCGCTCCCAGCGCCACGACGAAGCGGGCCTCGGCATCCCGCACCATGAACGCGTGCTCGCCGGCGGTGAGAGCGCCGAGCAGCGGTACGAGTACGCCGCCCGCGCGGGCGATCGCGATCACGGTCTCGACGTACTCGATGCGGTTCTCCTGGACGACCGCCACCCGCTCCCCCGGATCCAGGCCGAGCCCGACCAGGGCACGCGCGAGACGCGTCGCCCGCTGGTCGAGGTCGAGATAGGTTCGCCGCCGCACGCCGTCCACGAGAGCGATCCGCTCGGGCCAGCGCGTCGCGGCGCGCGCCGGGTAGTGCGCGTACGGATGGATCACGGGCGGCTCTTGCGGCGCCGCTTCGGCAGGTGCCGCTCGGCGGGGCCGGCATAGCGCGCGCCGAGCGCCTCGGGAATGATTCGCAGCGGCACTCCCTCGCGGACCTCCTCGACGATGTGCGCGAGCAGCGCCATCCCGTAACCGAGCGCGCCGAGGCCCCCGATCGCGAGGGTCTCGAATCCCAGATCCGCGTAGACGGCGCCGAGCGCTCCGGCCAGATTGATGGGAATCGCCCGCCGTTTGCGCCGGGCGAGCGCCGCCGCGATCGCGTCCAGCATCCGTCCGTGCTCGCGCCAGCCGTCCTGCTCGAGGGCGAGGCGCCGCAGCGCCACCGCGCGGGGCTCGCTCCCCTTGTGGACGGGATGGCCGAGGCCCGGAACGGCTCCGCGCCGCGCGAGCCATTGGTCGAGGGCGCGGGCCGCCCCCTCCTCCGGCGCGACCTTCCAACCCACCGCCTCGACCAGCATCTCGGCCGGCTCCTGCGGCGATCCCGTGACCGACCCGCTCGCGAGGATGCCGCTCGCCAGCGCGGGAATCGGCGAGTCCGGAAACGCGGAGGCCGTGTAGCGCGCGGCGCATGCCGCCGAGCTGATGAGCTGTTGGTCCATGCCGCTCCGCAGCGCCAGGTCGAAGATCGCGGCCTCGCGTGCGCTGGGCAGCTCGCCGCGCAGGAGCAGGAAAGCCGCCTCCGAATACGAGAGCCCCTCGATGAGCTCCGCGATCGGGTAGCCGCGCACCCAGATCTTGCCCTTCTCGGCGCGGCTGATGCGTGTCGTCCAGTAGTCGCTCCAGTCTCCGGAAGCGACGTACTGTCCGACGTGGCGTCGCGGGGGAACGGCCATCGTCATCTCCCCTTGAAGTCGGGTGGGCGCTTCTCGAGGAAGGCGCGTACGCCCTCCTCGGCGTCGTCGCTCTGACGCACGGGCTCGGCCAGCAATTGCTCGAGTCGCAGTCCCTCCTCGAGCGGTAGATCGAGCCCGCGCCACACCGCCGCCTTGGCGGCGCGGACGGCGAGCGGGCCGTTCGCCGCGATGACGCGCGCCACGGCGAGCGCCGCGCCGCGCAGCTCGGCCAGCGGGACCACGCGCGTCACCAAGCCGATCCGCTCCGCCTCGCGGGCATCGATCCGACGCCCGGTCAGGATCAGGTCGAGGGCGCGCGCCGGCCCGATGAGACGTGGTAGCCGCTGCGTCCCGCCGGCGCCGGGCAGGATGCCGCGCGTGACCTCGGGCAGGCCGAAGGTGGCGTTCTCGGCGGCGATCCGGAGATCGCAGGCCAGCGCGATCTCGAGCCCCCCGGCCAGGCAGTGCCCGTTTACCGCCGCGAGGATGGGCTTGTCGATCGCGAGGTTCTTCGTGATCCCGCCGAGCCCCGGCACCTGCTCCGAGCGCCGCAGGCGCTCGGCGGACGTGAGCCTCCGGTAGAAGTCGGCGACGCCGCGAAGATCCGCGCCGGCGCAGAAGGCGCGGTCGCCGGTGCCGGTCAGCACGGCGACGCGCAGCTCGTCGTCGTCCGCGAAGCGCCGCCACGCGTCCACTAGGGCGTCGCTGGTCGCGGAGTCGAGCGCGTTCAGCACCTCCGGGCGATCGATCGTGAGGATCGCGACCGGGCCCTCGCGTTCGAAGCGGATCGTCATGGTCGTCCTCCGCCGCCCAGGGGCTCGAAACGCGGCAGGGTGATCCCCAAAGCCTCCTCGAAGCGGACGCGTACCGGCATGTCGATCGCGACCTCTTCCGGAGCGCACCCCACGACGTTCGAGATCAGGCGGGGCCCCTCGTCGAGCTCGACGAGGGCAACCACGTAGGGCGCCGGTATGGCCGGATGGTAGGTGCGGCGGTAGATCACGAAGCTCCACACTCGGCCGTTCCCGGAGAGCGCGCGCACCGTGAGCCGCGGCGACCAACAGCGGGGACAGCAGGGCCCGGGGGGCAGGAAGAGGTGTCCGCAGTCGGCGCACGACGATGCCTCCAGCCTGCCGTGCCGGCAGGCCTCCCAGAAGGGACGCGTCAACGCGTCGGGTCGTGGCGCCAGCGGCGTGGGAGCGGCGGACACGTCAGCTCCCCAGCACCAGCGTCGCGTGCGTGTTCATGCCGAGCCCATGTCCGGAGACGAGCGCCACCTCGGCGTCCGCGACCTGGCGGTCCCCGGCATCGCCGCGCAGCTGGCGCACCGCCTCGATGACGTGGAGCATGCCGCCGCCGTATCCTTCCGCGAGGAGGCCGCCGCTGGTGTTCACCGGCAGACTCCCGCCAGGTCCGATCCGCCCGCCCTCGACGAACGGCCCCGACTCTCCCTTCTTGCAGAAACCGTAGGCCTCGAGCTGCAGCAGTACGACGATCGTGAAGCAGTCGTAGAGGAGCGCGACGTCGACGTCGGCCGGTGTGAGCCCCGCGCGGCCGAGCGCCGCGGGACCACAGCGGCCGGCCGGCAGAGCGTCGAAGTGATCCGGCGAGGCATAGGTCGAGAGGCTGTGCGCCTGCGCGTGGCCGAGGATGGGGATCGCCGGGCGGGGCGCGTCGGCGGCGCGCTCCGCCGTCGTCACCAGCACCGCGGCAGCGCCGTCCGATACCAGACAGCAATCCAGGCGCCGGAGCGGCTCGACGATCGGATCGGAGGCGAGGTACTCGTCCATGTCGAGCACGGAGCGCTTCTGGGCGTGCGGCACCCGGGCCGCGTACGCGCGCGCCGCGATGGCGACCTCGCCGAGGTGCTCGGGCCGCGTGCCGTAGCGGTGCATGTGCCGGCGCGCCGCGAGCGCGTGCAGCCCCGCCGCTCCAAAGAAGCCGAAGGCGGCTTCGTCACCGCGCCCGTATCCGTACGCACCGGCGCCCGAGAGCGCGCGGTCGCCGTAGACGCAGAGACACGCTTCGCAGAGCCCGGCCTCGACCGCGAGTGCGGCGCGCTCCACGATGGCAACGCTCCCGGCGCCGCCGAGGATCTCCGAGCCGGTGTAGGTGGGATCCAGTCCGAGCTGGGAGCCCAGGCGCAGGAAGTGCGGCGTGATGCCGTCGAGGACCCCCTGAACGGCTCCCGGATCGGTGAGGAGACCATCGACGTCGGCGGGGCGTAGCCCGGCATCGGCGACAGCGGCGGCCGCCGCCGCGGCCTCGAGATCCCAGGCCGTACGGTCCGGGAACTTTCCGAAGGCCGTGTGGCCCACGCCGGCGATGACCGCGCGTCGGCTCACGCGCTCGCCACCGGCATCCGGCGCTTGGCGATGATCTCGCGCATCACCTCGCTCGAGCCGGCTCCGATGCCCCAGTTCTGAAGACCCCGCGAGCAGCGCGCGACGTAGTTGTCCGCCATGAACCCGTAGCCGCCGTGGGCCTGAGCGCAGTCGAGCACCAGGCCGCGGATCAGCTCGGCGCCGTAGAGCTTCGCCATACTGACGGCGAGCTCGCCCTCGGGATCGCCGTCGGCCAGCCGATCGGCGGCGCGGTAGGTAAGGGCCTCGGAGGCCTCGAGTCGCGTGATCCAGTCCGCCATGCGATGGCGCCACGCCTGCATCGATCCGATCGGTTGGCCGAACACCCTGCGCTCCGCCATGTAGGCGAAGGTCTCCTCCATGACGTCGCGGCACACCGCGTTCATCATGGCGGCGAGCACGAGACGCTCGCCCTGGAAGGCCTGCATGATGTACCGGAACCCGCGCCCCTCCTCGCCGATCAGATTGGTCCGCGGGACCCGCACGTCGTCGAAGAAGAGCTCCACCGTATCGCTCGAATGGAGGTCGACCTTCTGGAGACGGCGGCTCACCTGGAAGCCCTCGGCGTCGGTCGGACACACCACGAGGCTCACGCCGCCCGGCCCGGGCCCGCCGGTCCGGACCGCGAGGGTCACGAAATCCGCGCGCGCGCCGTTCGAGATGAAGATCTTCGAGCCGCGGATGACGTAGTCGTCCCCGGCGCGCGTCGCGGACGTCCGCAGCGAGGCGACGTCCGATCCGCCGCCGGGCTCGCTCACGCCCAGCGCCGCGATGCGCTCGCCCCGGATCGCGGGGACGAGCCACTCCCGCCGGAGCGCGTCCGTGCCGTGGTCGTGGATCACGGAGGTCGCCATCTCGCACTGCACGAGCAGTCCGACGACGCAGCCGATGTCGCGGCCTCGCACCAGCTCTTCGACCAGGATCACCGTGTACCAGTAGTCGAGCCCGCTCCCGCCCCACGCCGGATCGAAGCGCACGCCCAAGAGGCCGAGCGCGCCCGCCTTGCGAAAGAGCTCGTCCGGGAAATGGCCCTCGGCCTGCCACGTCTCCGCGTAGGGCCGGATCTCCTCGGCCGCGAACCGCCGCACCGCCTCGCGAAACGCCTCGTGCTGCTCGCTCCACGCGGGAAACGCCATTGCGGGCCTCCTACCGGCAGTCGAGGCCAGTCAGATCCTGCGCGATGATGGTGCGCTGGATCTGCCCCGTGCCTTCGAAGATGTCCATGATCTTGGCATCGCGAAACCACTTCTCGACGGGGTAGTCACGGCAGAACCCGTACCCACCGAGGACCTGGATCGCCTTCGTCGTGGTGTCCATCGCCACGGCAGCGGCCTTCGCCTTCGACATGGCGGCGATCGCGGCGTTCGGCATCCCGCGGTCCGCCATCCAGACGGCTTTCCACACGAGGCCGCGTGCGGCCTCGATCTCCATCGCCATCTCGGCTAGCAGGAACGCAACGCCCTGTTTCTTGGCGATAGGCTCGCCGAACTGGACGCGCTCGCGGGCGTGGTCCGTTGCGACCTCGAGCGCGGCGCGCGCCACGCCGATGGACAACGCCCCCACCATCGGGCGCGTGGCGTCCAGCACGCCCTTGGCGCCCGCGCGACTCGACGTACGCGGCTCGAGCATCTGGGCGGCGGGAACCCGGCAATCCTCGAGCACGAGGCCCGCCGTATCCGAGGCACGGACGCCGAGCTTGCGCTCCTTCTTCCCGGGCATCAGCCCTGGCGTGTCGCGCGGCACGATGAACGCCCGCATACCAGCTCGCCCCGCGGAAGGATCGATCGTGGCCCACACGACGTAGACACTCGCGATGCTGCCATTCGTCGCGAACTGCTTGACCCCGTTGAGCACGTAGTACTTGCCGTCCCCGATCGCCGTGGTGGCGACGCGAGAGATGTCCGATCCGGCGTTCGGCTCCGTGAGGGCGAGGCTCGCCACCTTGAGGCGGCCACGCCCGTCGCGCCCCTGAAGACATTCTCCGAAGATCCCCCGTTGCTCGGGAGTGCCCATCATCTGGACGGGGGCCGCCGCGAAGGCCGTCCCCTGGATCGCAAGGGTGATTCCGGCGCAGCCCCACCCGAGCTCTTCGGCCGCGACCGCCGACAGCAGGTTCCGTTCCGCGGCCATCGGATTCCCGACGCGGTCGTCTTCGGACTCGTCGCCGGGGCGCGCGTAGTCGAGAAGGATCCCGACGGCCTTCGCCTTCTCGAGCACCTCCCAGGGGAAAGACTCCTCCTCGTCGTGCTTCGGAGCGACCGGCCGGATCTCATTTCGCGCAAACTGGGACATGAGCTCGCGAACCGCCTGGATCGTGTCGGAGAGGGCGAAGCTGACCACGAACGTTCCTCAGCGCCCCGTGGAACGAGGCGCCGCGATCCCACGCGCGAACACGTCGTCCATCACCGACACGATGTCCTCGAATTCGTAGTCCCCGATGCCGGAGGTCTCGCGCTCCACAAGGAAGCTCCCGAGATGGAACATGAGGTACGCAACGCGTTCCGGGTCGATCGCCCGCAAGGCCCGCTCCTTCACGCCCTCCTCGAGCACGCGGCGTAGCAGGTCGATGATGCGCCCCTCCTGATCGCGGGTGAACGCTTGCGCGACCGGCTCCAGGCTCATCTTCGCGTCGCCCGCCACGGCCAGACGCAGCACCTGATTGTGTGCGTAGGTCACGCGCGTGATCTCGACGATGCGCCGGATCTTCTTGCGGGCGCTGCCCCCGGACTCGAGCACCCTCGACGCTTCTTGGATGAATTCCTCCGCATCGTCCTGGAGCAGGCTCCCATACAAGTCTCGCATGTTCCGGAAGTGCGCGTAGAGCGTGGTCCGCGAACATCCCGCCTCCCGCGCCACCTCGTCCATGCTCGTCTTGCGGGGACCGAATCGGAGGAAGCATCGGCGAGCGGCCTCCAGAATGGCGCTACGAAGGTTCTCGGGCGGTCGCTCGGAACGTCGGCGGGGTGCTCCACGCATTGTTGGCAAATTAACACTTGATGCCTGTCTGTCAAGTTGTTAATAGGGGTGCGACGAACGGTGACGGTCGGAGACCGCGCCGACGCGAGCGAAGGGAGACCGCCATGACCAAGACCGTGGGAGCCATCGATGCCTGGGCCACACTGGTGCTTCCCGGCACCATCGACCGCTGGCCCGCCGAGTTCATCCACATCTTCAAGCGCTACGGCACGCTCGAGCTCTTCGAGCGGGGCGTGACCGTTCCGCAGCTCCTCGATCAGATGGACGCCGCCGGCGTCGAGCGGTTGATGCTCTCGGCTTTCGGCTACGGCGACGTCGAGATCATCACGAACGAAGAAGTGGCGGAGATCTGCGGCAAGCACCCCGGCCGCTTCACCGGCGTCGGCACGGTCGATCCTCGCGGCAAGCCGATGGACGTCGTCCGGCGGATCGAGCGCTTGTCGAAGCAGCTCGGGCTCCGCGGCCTTCGCCTCGAGCCCTACGCCTACGGCGACGGGACGGTCGGTGCACCGCCGAACCAGAAGATGTACTGGCCGGTGTACGCCAAGTGCGTGGAGCTCGGCCTTCCCGTCGCCATCCAGGTCGGCCACACCGGTCCGCTGCTCCCCTCCGAGGCGGGTCGGCCCATCTATCTCGACGAGGTCGCCCTCGCCTTCCCCGAGCTCGTCATCCTCGGCTGCCACCTGGGACAACCCTGGCACGAGGAGATGATGGTGCTGGCGTGGAAGCATCCGAACGTCTACGTCGAGACGAGCGCCCGGACGCCGAAACACTGGCCCGAGTCGTTCGTGAAGTTCGCGAACGGATACGGTCAGGACAAGGTGCTGTGGGCGACCGACTACCCGCTGCTCACCTTCGACCGCACGCTCACGGAGCTCCGCGAGCTCGGCGTCTCGGAGACGGCCTATCGCAAGATCGTGCGCGACAACGCCATTCGCGCCTTCGGTCTGGAGGGCTGACCGATGAGCGCGCCGCTGCGAGTCGAAAGCAAGGATGGCGTCGCGACGATCACTCTCGCCCGCCCCCATCAGTTGAACGTCATCGGCCTGGAGATGCTGGAGGCCCTGATCGCGGCGCTGGACGACGTCCGCACACGTGACGACCGCGTGCTGGTCCTCGCCGCGGAAGGACCGGCGTTCTCTGCCGGCGCCGACCGCGCCGAGATGATCGAGCGCCCCCCGAGGGAATGGTCGCCCATCGTGAACCGCTATCTCGATCCCGTTCGCCGAATCGCCGATCTCGACATCCCCGTCATCGCCCGGCTCCAAGGTGACACCGTCGGCGGAGGCTTCGGCCTCGCCATCGCCTGTGACTTCCGCATCGCGGCGGAGGGAATTCGCCTCGGCGCTCCCTTCGTGAAGATCGGGCTCGCGGGCTGCGACATGGCGGCCGGCTACTACTTGCCGCGGCTCATCCCGCTCGGCGCGGCGACGGAGCTCATGATGACCGGGAGGCTCGTTCGCGCCGACGAAGCGCTTGCCCTCGGGCTCGTGCACCGCGTGGCGCCGCAGGAGCGCCTCGACGATGAAGTCCGGTCCTTCGCCGAGCGGCTGCGGGACGGTCCTCCCATCGCCCTGGCCTTCACGAAACGCGCCATCCGCCGCTCGCTCGACCTCCCCCGCGACGCGGAATTCGACTACGAAGTCTTCGCGCAGACCACCTGCATACAGACCGAGGATCACCGCGAAGGCGTACGGGCATTCTTCGACGAGAAGCGGACGCCCGTCTTCCGGGGTCGCTGAGATGGCCGAGCCGGACTTCTACCTGAGCGACGAGCAGCGCGAGCTTCAGCGAACGCTTCGGGAGTTCGTCGCCAAAGAGATCACCCCGATCGCGGCGCGCTGCGACGCGCAGGAGAGCTTCCCGAAGGAAGTCTTCCCGATGCTGGGCGCGCTCGGCTACCTCGGGCTGCGCTTTCCCGAGGACGTCGGCGGATCGGGAGGAACTAACCTCGACTATGCAGTCTTCTGCGAAGAGCTCGCGACCGGGTCGGCGGGGATCGCGCTCGGACTCTACGTCCACATGGCGCTCGCCTGCGCGGCGCTCGAGCGGTTCGGATCGGCGAGCCTCAGGCGGGACTGGCTGCCGCCGGCGCTCCGCGGCGAACGGATCGGCGGCTGGGCGTTTGCCGAAGCGGGCGCTGGCTCCGACGCTGGGTCGATCGCCACGCGCGCCGTGGCCGACGGCGACACCTACGTGATCGACGGCGCCAAGCTCTTCATCACCAACGGCCCGATCGCCGACTTCCTAATCGTGGTCGCGTCGACGGCTCCCGAACGAAGACTCAAGGGGCTCTCCCTGTTCCTCGTCGAGCGCGATCGGCCGGGATTCCGGATCGCGAGATCGCTCTCGAAGCTCGGCGTACGGGCTTCCGAGATGGCGGAGATCGTCTTCGAGGATTGCCGCGTGCCCACCGGAAACAGGATCGGCCGAGAGCACTCCGGCTTCCTGGACGCGCTCCACACGCTCACGCTCGGAAGGATCGGCTCGGCCGCCTTTGCGGTCGGGCTGGCGCGGGCGGCGCTGGAGGCCACGCTCGGCCATGCACGCGCGCGCGCGCAGTTCGGTCAACCCATCGGCTCGTTTCAGGCGGTGCGCTTCGGCATCGCCGACATGGCGCTGCGGATCGAAGCGTCCCGCCTGCTGTGCCACCGCGCCGCGATCGCCGCCGATCGCGGCCTCCCCCACGGCCGCGAAGCCTCCATGGCCAAACTCTACGCCACCGAGGCCTGCACGCGCATCGTCGAGCGTGCGCTCCACTACCACGGCGCAAGCGGCTTCATGTCGGAGTCGCCGGTGTCGAGGTTCTATCGCGACTGCAAGGTCTTCGAGCTCGGCGAAGGGTCGAGCGAGCTGCAACGCGAGATGATCGCGCGCGACCTCGGAATCTAGGGAGGGCTACAACCCACGGACCCGCTCGACTCCGTCCGCGCGACGAGGAATCATTCCAGGTAGGTATCGCCGACCACTGGGCAGTCCTCCGACGGGCTACGATCCACCCTCCTGACGGTCCAGTCGTCGTCCCTGGAGTCCTCGCGGACGAACTCCACCGCAAACCCAACCAAGACGACGTTCCCTTCGTCGTACCCGAACAGCCACCGCTCCACGAGCGCTCCTGGATTCACCCGGCAAACGAAGCCGTCCATCAGCTTTCGCTGCCCGGCTTCACCCGTGTCCCCTTCCGCCACCGCGATCACGGCTCCCAGAGTCGCCTGCACCTCGGGCTGCGACATCCCCTCACGAACGGCCGCCACACGCATCCGCGATCGCTCATACGCTGCCCGGCTACGAGCTCGCCGCTCGGCTTCGGAAATTTCCCTGACGGGCTTACGATCGAGCGCATAGCGCCCCATGCACCCGAACAGCGCGAGCGCGGCTCCAACCACCAAGAACCATCTGAGCTTCCTACCGCCACGTCTCACTCGCGCCCCTCCCGTTGGCCGCACGTACCACGAGCCTCGTACCCAGAAAAACAAAAGGCTCGGACTTCCAATGGAAATCCGAGCCTTCGTTCATGAGATCCGGCGGCGTCCTACTCTCCCACGTGGCGACCACGCAGTACCATCGGCGCTGGAGGGCTTAACGGCCGTGTTCGGGATGGGAACGGGTGTGACACCTCCGCCATTGCCACCGGAAAC
>JADYZW010000019.1 GCA_020852955.1 Deltaproteobacteria bacterium
CGACGATCGCCTGGCGGCACTCGGCGAGGTTGCCGCCGGTCGAGAGGTCCATCAGCGTGTCGGCGCCGAACTGCTGCGCCCAGTGCAGCTTCTCGACCTCGGCGGCGGTGCCGCTCGCGACCGGCGAGGCGCCGATGTTGGCGTTGATCTTGGTGGTGATCATGCGGCCGATGCCGGTCGGGTCGAGGCGCTTCGGCGCGTGCGATCCGCGGAGCGCCGCCGGATCGTCGATCGCCGCGCGCCGCTGCGCGACCGTCTGGTTGACCCAGTACGCGCCCCGCGGCCCGGCGCCGGGGTGACCGATCGGCGCGAGGGCGACGGCGGCGGGCGCCCCGGCGCCGTCGCGCCCGCCGCTGCCGGCGAGGTGGCGGCGGTTCGCGGGGATCACGAGCCGCCCGCGGGCGACCTCGGCGCGCACGAACTCCGGCGTGACGCATTCCCGCGTCGCGACGCGCTCCATCTCCGGCGTGACGACGCTGGCGCGCGCTGCTTCCAGCTGGGTTCGAGTCTTGGTGGCCATCGCGCTTCCCTCCGCCGGTACGAACCGGGTCAGGTTCGAGGGGTCGGCAGCCCCGCGCTACCCTCTCAGCCGCATGGTCCGATCGCGGCTCCCCCAGCGTTCGTGGCCACCATGCGCAGCGCGCGGCGCGACAGTCAAGGTGGAGCGTGCCCGGGGCGCCGCCGCTTGGCATCGGCGGTCGCGCTGGTAGCATGCGCGCTCGTGGCCGGCCGCGTCCTCGAAGGCATCCGGGTGCTCGACCTCACGCGCGTCGTCGCGGGGCCGTTCGCGACCGCGATCCTCGCCGACCTCGGCGCGGACGTGATCAAGGTCGAGCGCCCGCGGACGGGCGACGACTACCGCCATGGTCCTTCCAGGGAGGGGCACACCTCGCTCGCCTTCGAGAACACCAACCGCGGCAAGCGCTCCGTCACGCTCGACGTCGGGACGCCGGCCGGGCGGGACGTGTTCCTGCGCCTGGTGGAGCGGGCGGACGTCGTGGTCGAGAACTTCCGGGCCGGATGGATGACGGCGCACGGCCTCGGTCCCGACGCGCTGCGGGCGCGGAACCCCCGTCTCGTGGTCGCCGCGCTCTCGGGCTTCGGGGCGACGGGGCCGCGCGCCGGGGAGGCGTCGTACGACATCGTCGCGCAGGCGAGCGGCGGTCTCATGGCCATGACCGGCTTTTCCGAGGGGCCTCCGATCCGCGGCGGCGGGGCGCTCGCGGATTTCGTGGGCGGGCTCTATCTCGCGCTCGGCATCGTCGCGGGCGTGCGCGACCGCGATCGCGCCGGTCGCGGCCGGACGCTCGACCTCTCGAACCAGGACGCCGTGTTCGCGATCACCGATTCGTGGGCCACGATCGCCGCCGGGCTCGACGTGCGCGCCGAGCGCGTCGGCAACCAGCACGCCTTCAGCGCGCCCTACGACGCGCTCGAGGCGCGCGACGGCTGGGTCGTGGTCGGCACGGCGAGCAACAAGCTCTTCCGCAGGCTCTGCGCTGCGATCGGACGTCCGCAGCTCGCGAGCGACGAGCGCTACAAGCACCACCGCGCCCGGGCGCGAAACCGGCGCGAGGTGAACGCGCTCGTGGGCGCGTGGGTGCGCGAGCGGACGTGCGCCGAGGTGCTGCGGGCGCTCGGACCCGAGGGCGCCGACGTGCCGTGCGCCAGGGTCGCACGCCCCGACGAGCTCATCGACGATCCGCAGCTCCAGGCCCGCGGCATGATCGAACGGCATCCCCATCCCGCGCTCGGCGAGATCGTGCTGCACGGGAATCCGCTGCGGTTCTCCGAGGCCGAGCCGCGCGCGCGCTCTCTCGCGCCGGCGCTCGGTGAGCACAACCGGGAGATCTTCGCCGAGATCGGCCTCGGCGACGCCGACCTCGAGCGCCTGACGGCGGACGGCGTCGTCTGACTGCGCGCGTCGGGGCGCGTGCGCCGACCCGACGCGCGCAGTCAGACGGATGGGAGGCCGCCGCGCGGGCGCGCGTCACGAGGCGCCGCGCTTGCGGTAGAGCGTGAACAGGCGGCCGGCGCCGAGGCGGGTGGCCTCCCATCCGTCGCGGCCGCGAAATGTCGACGCCTCGACCGCGCTGATGACGACGCAGGGCTCCGGGCCTTCGGGCGCGAGGCGCGTCGTTTCGTTCGTGACGCCGACGCTCTGGATGCGGTATGCGCTCGCCCCCGCGCTCTCGCCGAGCATCCGCCAGAAGGGATACTCCCAATCGTCGCGATCGAGCTCGAGGCCGACGTTCATGCACCCGGAGGCCCGCACGGCCTCGACGGCGGCGCGATAGGCGCCGGCGGCGTCGCGGTTGCTGCGGAACAGCACGTCGTCGTTCGCGGCGCCGAGCACGCTCTGCGCGCGCGCCGCGTGGCGCTCGACCGCCTCCTGCGCGCGCTCGCCTCCGAGCGCGGCGATCGCGGCCTGCGCCGCCGGCGCGCGCGCGACCACGTCCATGCCGATGAGCGGCCGATGGACGGCGAGCGTGAGCGACGGCAGCGCGCCGATCACCCAGCTCGCCATCACCAGACTCGCGGCGCGCGTGGTGGCCCGTCCCATGGCCAGGCCGAAGGGAATGCAGAGCGCCGCGAACAACGGGAGGTCGAAGCGCGCGGTCCACGCCTGCCATTTGAACGGCAGGCTGAACAACGCCCAGCCGGCGACCCCGAGCACGGCGATCGCGAGCGCCGTCGCGGCGCGCGGGCTCCAGCCTCCGGGGCGGACCATGACCGCGAGCAGGAGCACGAGCGCGGTCAGGAAGTGCGTCGGGTTGCCGACCGAGTTCTCGCTCGGGATGAGGGGGCGGAACCACTGGGCCGCGACCTGCGTGAACGAGAGGTCGTGGAGATGGGTCGTGCGCGGATCGTCGGGGTCGATGCCGAGCCATCGGTGAACGTCGATGACCGCCTCCGCGTATCCCGGCACGGGCACGTGGACGGCGGTCGCCCGCGCGAGGTTCGAGAGCCACGAGCGCGGCCCGGGGATCTCGTTCTGCATCCGCGCTACCTCGTGCCCGCCGCCCCACGGCGTGCCGAAGGTCGCGCGGTTGCGGAGCGCGTGCGGAGCCTGGAGGGCGAGCGGGATCGCGACGAGCGCGATCGCGGCCGCGAAGGCCGACCGCAGCGGCGACCCGGTGCCGCGCCCCCGGACGTGGCGCGCGAGCAGCGCGAGCACGAAGGGCGCCGCGTAGAGCGCGAAGCTCGGCTTGGTGAGGAGGCCGAGTCCCACGGTGGCGCCTGCCCAGAGCGGCAGGCGGCGGGTCGCCGGACCGACGATCAACGCCAGCAGCGCCAGCACCCAGTACGCGGTCAGCAGGTCGGCCTGCGCCGTGGCCGCCTGGGCGATCGCCATCGGGAGCGTGAGGAACGCGAGGGCGGCGGCGAGCTCCGCGGTGGGGCCGCCGTGGAGGCGCCGGACCCCGAGGGACGCGATCGCCGCGCTCCCGACGTAGGCGGTCCACTGGACGAGGTTCGCCCACGCGTCGCTCGCGGCCAGCGCCTGCAGCGTCGCGATCGCGTACGCGTTCAACGGAGGCATGAACAGCTGCTGGGTGCGGGCGGTCGGGTAGTGCCGAAGCGAGGTATTGGCGAGCCAGTGGGCGACGCGCGACATGTGGTACGTCATCGCGTCCCAGTTGTTTGGCGGGGCCGCCACGGCGGTCACCGCGGTGAGGGCGGCGAAGGCCGTGACGAGCGCGAGGAGCACGCGCCGCTGGGTCGTGGCCGCGTAGTCGCGCGCCGCTGCGGCCGGCCGCCGCGGCGCGGTCGGGAGGGCGGCTTCGCCCGGTGCGCGCGCGGCGACGATCGTCGCGATCAGCGCGACGCCGGCCCAGAACGCGGCGAGCGGAACGGCCGCGAGCCGGGCCGCCGCGCTCGCGACCTCGACGCCGACCACGGTCAGTACGCCGAGCACGATCGACGCCTCGAGGACGGCCGACCGCAGCGGCGCGTCGGCGTCCCGCCGAACGCGCGCGACGGCGACCGTGACGGCGACGGCGGCGAGCGCCAGCCAGGCGAGCCCGAGGATCTCCCGCATCGCGGCGGCTCAGAGCTTCGGCGCCGACACCGCGGGCTCGGCGCCCGCGAACGCCTCCGTCGGCAGGTCGGCGGCGGCGTCCGGCGTCTGTAGCCGGCGCGTCCGGCGGCCGACCGGCTCCAGGTTCGGCAGCTCGCCGCACGTCGAGGTGCCGAGTTCGCGGAACCGGCGCGCCGGCGGCAGGACGCGAGTTTCGAGCGAGCCGACCGCGGCGTTGTAGGCGTCGGTCGCGCCGTCGAGGGCGCGGCGCAGGCTCTCGAAGTGGCCCGCGAACACGCGCAGGCGATCATAGAGGGTCTGGCCGAGCTCCCAGATCTGCAGGGCCCCGTCGGCGATGCGCTGTTGCTGCCACCCGTGGGCGACCGCGTACAGCAGCGCGATCAGGTTCGTCGGGCTCGCCAGCACGACCCGCCGCGCGGCCGCGTGCTCGAAGAGGGACGGATCGTGCTGCACGGCCGCGTTGAAGAACGTCTCGCCGGGCAGGAACATGACGACGAAATCGGGCGCGGTCGCGAGCTGCGACCAGTAGGCCTTGGCGCCGAGCTTGGTGACGTGGTCGCGCACCTGGCGCGCGTGGTCCTTCAAACGGGCGTCGCGCTGCGCGTCGTCGGGGGCTTCGACCGCGTCCAGGTAGGCGTCGAGCGGGGCCTTCGCATCGACGACGACGTGGCGGCCGCCCGGCAGGCGCACGATCAGGTCGGGCCGCGTCCGACCGTCCTCCGATACGAGCGTCGCCTGCTCCTGGAAGTCGCAGTGCGGGAGCATCCCGGAGAGCTCGACGACGCGGCGCAGCTGCAGCTCGCCCCAACGACCCCGCGTGGTCGGGGCGCGGAGCGCCTTCACGAGGTTCAGCGTTTCGCCGTGCAGCTGGCGCTGGGTGTCGCCGAGCGAGCGCACCTGCTCGGTGAGCGTGTGGTAGGCGCCCTGGCGCTCCTTCTCGACGGCCTTCAGCTGCTGGTCGACCTGGTGCAGCGATTCGCGGATCGGGCGTACGAGCTCGTCGACGGCGGCGCGCCGGCTCTCGAGGTCGCCGGCCGCGGCCTGCTGCAGCTCGCCGAGCGTCGCGCGCGCCAGCGTCACGAACGACTCGTTGTTGTGGCGGAGGGCTTCGGCCGAGAGGGACTGGAACGCTTCGCGGAGGCTCGCCTCCGCCCGGCCGAGCAGCGCGATCTTCTCTTCGTTCGCCGTCCGCGCGTGGTGGAGGTCGGCGGCGAGCCGCGCCTGCTCGGCGCGCGCGGCGACGAGATCCTCGCCGCTGCGCGCCAGCTGCGCCTCGAGCCGTTCGACGCGGGCGGATCGCTCCGCGAGCACCGCGTCGAGGCCGGTACTGCGGGCGACCTCGGCACGCAGCGCGCGGGCGGCGCGCTGCCTGGCCGCCAGCCACCCCGCGATCGCCCCGGCGACCACCCCCAGCAGCGCGTGCTCCATCGACATCGGTCGCAACCACTATCGTCCCGCCCCGAGCGAAAGGTCAACCGTGGGCGCCAGCGGTTGGCGCGCGGCGGCGCGCGCCCCGGGCGCCGCCGCCTCTTCCATGGAAGCGCGGGGACGGGTAGCAGGCGCGAGGTCCCGATCCCCGGACCGGACGAGGAGGCCACCATGAAGATCGGCGTCAGCATTGGCGAGCTCGGCGGCGCGTCCGCCGACGTGGACGGCGTGATCGCGCAGGCGAGGCGGGCCGAGGCCGACGGTTTCGCGAGCGCGTGGCTCGCGAACGTCTTCGGCTTCGACGCGATGACGATGGGCGCGCTCTGCGCCCGCGAGACGAGCCGCATCGAGATCGGGACCGCGGTCGTGCCGACCTTCCCGCGTCACCCGACCGCCATGGCGCAACAGGCGATGACGGCGCAGGCGATCGGGCGCGGCCGCTTCACGCTCGGCATCGGCCTCTCGCATCAGGTCGTGATCGAGACGATGCTCGGACTCTCCTTCGCGAAGCCCTACAGCCACATGAAGGAGTACCTCGAGGTTCTCGTCCCGCTCATGCAGACCGGGAGCGCGATGCACCAGGGACGCGAGTATCGGGTGGCGGCGAGCTTGAACGTTCCCGGGGGGCAGCCCTGCCAGATCCTGGTGGCGGCGCTGGCGCCGAAGATGCTGGCGCTCACCGGGACGGTGGCGGATGGCACGATTACCTGGATGACGGGTCCGAAGACGATCCGCGAGCACACGGCGCCGCGCCTCGCCGAAGCGGCAGCGGCAGCCGGCCGATCGAAGCCGCGCGTGGTGGTCGGGCTGCCCGTCGCGATCACCGGGGATCCGGCCGCGGCGCGGCGGACCGCCGCGCAGAAGTTCGGGATCTACGGATCGCTGCCCTCGTACCGGGCGATGCTCGATCGCGAAGGCGCGGAGGGGCCCGCCGACGTCGTCATCGCTGGCGACGAGGCGGCCGTCGAGGCCGAGCTGGCGCGCCTCGCCGACGCCGGCGCGACCGACTTCTTCTGGGCACCGTGTCCGGTCGAGGGCGACGGCGATGCGGTCCCGCGCACGCGGGCGTTCCTGGCCCGGCTCGCGCGCGCTTGAGGGCCCGCTCTCAGCCGGCGTCGGATGCGAGCGCACCCGCGAGCTCGCGGAGCTCGCGCTCGAGGAACGGCAGCGGCAGCTCGCGCCCCGCTCCCCGGCTCCGGAAGAGCGTCAGGCCTTCGAGCGTCGCGATCAGGAGGGCCGCGCGCCGCTCGGCCCGCGGCCGCCCGAGGGCCGGACGGACGCCGAGGAGCACGCCGACGAGCCGCCGCCAGTAGGCCCGGTAGAAGGCCTGCATCGCGCCGGCGATCGCGTCGTCGCGGGCCGCGAGGGCCCAGAGCTCCCAGAAGAAGCGCGCCCGGTCGCCTTCGCGCTGGTCGCGGAGGACCGCATCGAGGAAGAGTTCGACGCGCCGCTCGGCGGCCGGGGTCGCTTCGGCTTCTCGCTCGAAGGCGAGGCTCGCGCGCTCGAGGTAGCGCTCGAGGAGCCCGCGTACGATGTCCTGCTTGGCCGGGTAGTAATACTGGAGGTGCCCGGGACGGATGCCGGCGCGCGCGGCGATTTTGCGGGTCGAGAGCTGCGCGTATCCCTCGTCGATCAGGAGAGCGGTCGCCGCATCGAGGATCGCCTCCATGCGCACGCGCCCCTTCGGGAGGACGGCCGTGCCGGGACGGTGCCGCGGTGGCTTCCCGGTCGTCATGCGTCGCGTCGGCGCGGTTCGGCGCCAAACCAAGGCGACGGGTCGAGCATCTTCCGGGCGATGTCGTGGCGCGGCGGGGGAGCCGACAGGGCTCGCATGGTCGCGGTGGATAGGCCAGATGCCCAATTCATGGCGATGCTCCTAGAGACCGCGCCACGCGCTGTCAATTCCTCGCGCGGATCGTCACCGGGGCTCTCGTCGCCCGACACGAGCGTCTCCTGACCAGCGTCATGTTGCTTCGGCCGGGAGCGTTGCGTAGCACCGCCCCGCCGCGTCCGCTGTCGCCCGGTTTCGTTCCCCCGCGCGCGACCCGAGAACCCCGAAGGAGGAGCCGTTCATGGACCTGCAGCTCGCGCCGAAACACCTCGAGTTCCGCGACCGACTGCGCGCCTGGCTCGCCGCCAACATGCGGCGCCCCTGGCGCGCGGAGCTGCGCGATCCCGCCGCCACCGAAGACGGGCTCATGGAGTTCCGCCGCGGATGGCAGAAGAAGCTCTACGAGGCCGGCTATCTCGGGATGGACTGGCCGCGCGAATGGGGCGGCCGCGGCGCCGGCGAGGTCGAGAAGGCCGTCTTCGAGGAGGAGATGGCGCGCGCGGACGCGCCGCCCATCCTCAATACGCTCGGCATCGGCTTGCTCGGTCCGGCGCTCATCCATCACGGCAGCGAGGAGCAGCGTCGCCGGTTCATTCCGTCGATGCTCTCCGGCGACGAGATCTGGTGTCAGGGTTTCAGCGAGCCCGGCTCGGGCAGCGACCTCGCCTCGCTGCGCACGAGCGCGCGGCTCGACGGCGACGACTTCGTTCTGAACGGCCAGAAAATCTGGACGACGTTCGGGCCGTGGGCCGACTGGATCTTCGTGCTCGCCCGCACCGACTCGAAGGACCGCTACGGCGGCATCTCCTTCATCCTCTGCAAGCTCGACACGCCGGGAGTGACGGTCCGGCCGCTCCGGCAGATCACCGGCGAGAGCGAGTTCGGCGAGGTCTTTTTCGAGGACGCGCGGGTGCCGCGGACGCATCTCGTCGGCCGGATCGGCGAGGGATGGCGGATCGCCATGACGGTGCTCGCGTACGAGCGCGGCGCCATGTCGCTGGCGGCGTCGGCGCGCTACGGCCGCGACCTCGATCGTCTCGCGGCGGCCTGCAAGGAGTACGGCCGCGCCGATGCCGCGGTGCGCGAGAAGCTCGCGCGGTTGCTGGTCGAGAACGAGGTGATGCGCGCGAACGGCATCCGCACCCTCGCGTATTTCGCCGAGGGCAAGACGCCCGGGCCCGAGTCGTCGATCGAGAAGATCTACTGGAGCGAGTTCGACAAGCGCTTCCGCGACGCCGCCCTCGACCTCCTGGGTCCGGGAGGACAGCTGCTGCGCACGAGCCCCGATGCGCGGCCCGACGTCGACTGGGCGCGCGAGTTCCTCTGGTCCCGCGCTGGAACGATCTACTCCGGCTCCTCCGAGATCCAGCGCAACATCATCGCCAAGCGGGTGCTGAACCTGCCGCAGGACGCGCGATGAGGTTCGAGCTCTCCGAGGACCAGGCGCTGCTCCGCAGCTCCACACGCGATTTTCTGGCCAGCGAGCTGCCGCTCGAGAAGAGCCGGGCGGTGATGGAGCATTCCGAGGCCGGCTACGACCCGGCCGAGTGGCGGCGGCTCGCCGAGATGGGCTACGTCGGCCTCGTGCTGCCCGCGAGCGTCGGCGGGCAGGGGCTCGGCGCCGTCGAGCTCGCGGTCGTCCTCGAGGAGATGGGTCGCGCCTGCGCGCCGGGACCGTTCCTCGACGTCGTGCTGGCTGCGTCGCTGGTGGCGGACGCCGGCGTCGCCGACGCGCTCGTGCGCGACGTCGTGGCCGGCGAGAAGCTCGTCGCGATCGCCCGCCACGACGCGCCGTTCGCGGGAACCGCCGCGGCGGCCGTGGTCGCGCGCGGCGGGCGCGTGCGCGGCACCAAGTATTTCGTGCCGTTCGCGGCGAGCGCCGGTGCGCTGGTCGTGGCCACGGTGGACGGGCTCGGTCTCGTCGAAGGGCCGTTCGAGACGACCCCGCTCCAGACGTTCGATCCCGCGCAGCGGTTCGCCGACGTCGCCCTCGATCACGCGGCGACGCCGCTCGGCGGCGGGGCGGACCTCGCGCGTGTCGATCGGCTGGGGGCGGTCGGCGCGAGCGCGATGCTGCTCGGCCTCATGAGCCGGTGCCTCGAGGCGACGCTCGAGTACGTGCGGACGCGGCAGACCTTCGGGCGGCCGATCGGCACGTTCCAGGCGCTGCAGCACCGCATGGCCGACATGCTGCTGAAGGTCGAGTCGACCCGCTCGGCGGTCTATCGCGCCGCGTGGACCTTCGACGCCGGCGCGCCGGAGGCGGCGCTCGCGTGCGCCGCCGCGAAGGCGTACGCCGGCGACGCGGCGCGCCACGTCTGCGGCGAGGCGATCCAGATGCACGGCGGCATCGGCTTCACGTGGGAGCTCGACCTGCACCTGTACTTCAAGCGCGCGAAGACGCTCGAGCAGCACTACGGGTCCACCGAGGCGCAGCTCGAGGCGGCACTGGCGGCGGCGGGCTACTAGGCTTCCGGGCGCGGTCTCAGCGGCGCGAGGCGCCCGCGGCGAGCGCGTCGAGCACGGAGAGCACGCGCCGCGTGTCGTCGTAGCGGAGCGTCTGCCAGCCGAGGGCGCGCGCCGCCTTCAGGTTCACGCCGAGGTCGTCGACGAAGAAGATCGACGCGTGCGGCAGCCCGAGGCGCTCGCGCGTGAGCTCGTAGATGGCGGGCTCGGGCTTGCGCATCCCGACGTCGCACGAGTCCACCACGACGTCGAACAGGCGTTCCACGTCGAGCAGCGACCGCCAGGTGCCGCGCCACTCCGGGATGTTGTTCGTGAGGAGCGCGGTCGGCATGCGGGTGCGGATGCGGGCCGCCGCCGCGACGATCTCGGGACGCAGGCGCTGCGTCGGCGCCGGGCCGCCGTTCCCCATGAAGTTGCGCGCGTCGGCCTCGGATAGGTCGCGTCCCTGCTCGCGTGCGAGCGCCCGCAGTCGGGTGACGAAGTCCGCGAAGGTTGCCTCGCCCCGCTCGACCGCCGACCAGATGCCCTCGTCGTCGTCGAAGAGGTCGCGCCGGATCGCGCGCCAGGCGTCCGGCGTGAGGCCGTGCCGATCCCCGAAGGCCCGTACCGACTCGACGCCGCCCGCGAGGAACACGCCGCCGAGGTCGAACACCGCCGCTTTGACGCGCGTCGTGTCGATGCCTTCGATCACCATGCGTCGTCGTCCCTAGCGTCCGCCGCCGGGTGTGTCCATTGCGCGGGCGCAGGTGTGCTTCGGCCTTGCTCCGCCGGGAGGTGCGGCGTATCACCGACGCCACATCAGGGGGGTTCGCATGGCCTATCAAGTCTTCGAGATCGAACGCGAGCAGCACGTCGCGACCGTCTGGCTCGCGAACCCGGAGAAGCGCAACGCCATGGGGCCCGCCTTCTGGGACGAGCTGCCGCGCGTCATGGACGAGCTCGTGAACGACGAGTCCGTCCGCGCGATCGTCATCGCCGCGCGGGGCCCGCACTTCACTGTCGGCCTCGACTTGAAGGCTATGGGCGGTGGCATCATCGAGGGCGGGAGCGGCGCCGGCGCCCGCAAGCGTCTTCTCGACTTCATCCTCAAGATCCAGCGTACGGTGACGGCGGTGGCGCGTTGCGAGAAGCCGGTGATCGCCGTCGCCCACGGCTATTGCATCGGCGGCGGTATCGATCTGCTCACGGCCTGCGACATACGCATCGCGGCCGCCGACGTAGTCTTCAGCGTCCGCGAGACGAAGATGGCCATGGTCGCCGACGTCGGGACGCTGCAGCGCCTGCCGGGGATCATCGGCAAGGGGCACGTGGCGGAGCTCGCACTCAGCGGCGACGACTTCGGGGCCGAACGCGCGCGCGCGCTCGGGTTCGTGAACCACGTGCACCCGGATCAGGCATCGGCCCTGGCGGCGGCCCGGGCGCTCGCGGCCCGGATCGCCGCCAACTCGCCGCTCGCCGTGACCGGAACCAAGCGCGTGCTCGAGTACTGCGCGGACAAGAGCATCGAGGACGGCCTGACCTACGTGGCGACGTGGAACGCCGCCTTCGTGGCGAGCGAGGACCTCCGGGAAGCGGTCATGGCGTTCATGGAAAAGCGCGCGCCGACCTTCCATGGCCGGTGAGCCCGGCGGCGCATTGACGCTTCCGCGCCGGCGGTTCCGTGTGACACACTGAGGGTCTCCGCGCGCCGCGCACCCGCGCCGGGCGCGATACCCAGAACATTCGACTCCGGAGGTGGCACCATGACGATCGAGCAACACTTGTCGCGCGAGTTCCTGCGTGTCGTGGAGGAGGCGGCGATCGCCAGCGCGCGTACGATGGGACAGGGGCAGCGTCGGTACTCGGACCAGGTCGCCGTCGAGGCGATGCGCAAGGCGATGGACACGGTGTCGATGCGCGGCACGATCGTCATCGGCGAGGGCGAGCGCGACGAGGCGCCGATGCTCTTCATCGGCGAGAAGGTCGGACGGCAGATGCCGGATGAGCCGGAGGTCGACATCGCGGTCGATCCGCTGGAAGGCACCAACCTCTGCGCCACGGGCGAGCCGAACTCGATCGCCGTGCTCGCGGCGGCGAACAAGGGCGGCCTCCTGCACGCGCCCGACTGCTACATGGAGAAGATCATCGTCGGCCCCGCGGCCAAGGGTGCGGTGCACCTCGACGCGACGCCCAAGGAGAACCTCCAGGTCATCGCCAAGCGGCTCGGGCGCCAGGTGAAGGACCTCGTCGTGATCGTGCTCGACCGGCCGCGCCACGAGCAGCTCATCGAGGAGATCCGCAGCGCCGGCGCGCGGATCCGGCTGATCTCCGACGGCGACCTCTCGGCGGGCATCTCGGCCGCGGTCCGCGGCACCAACGTCCACGCCGTCATGGGCATCGGCGGCGCGCCCGAAGGCGTGCTCGCGGCCGCCGCGATCCGGTGTCTGAACGGCGGCATGCAGGGCCGGCTCGTGCCCACGAAGGAAGGCCAGGAAGAACGCATGCGGGCGATGGGGATCACGGATCCGCGCCGCATCTTCACCGAGCGCGACCTGGCGCCCGGCCCCGAGATCATCTTCGCGGCTTGCGGCGTCACCGACGGCACGTTCATGCGCGGCGTCCGCTTCTTCGGCCACGGGGCGCGCACGAGCTCGCTCATCATGTCGCTCAGCGACCGGATGATCCGCTTCATCGACAGTGTGCGGCTCGACGGCACGCCCGACGTGGTCGTCGAGTTCTGACCCGCCGCGCGCGTCGACTCGCCGGAGCGGGGGCGTCGGCCGTGGAGTCGACGCCCCCGTTGCGTTTCAGGCGGAGAGGGGCAGCTCGCGGCGCGGCGCGCGTATCGGAGAGGACGCCGAGCTTCCGGTAGCGATGCTCGGGGCGCTCGGCGAGCGTGCTGGACCGAGCCGTCCGACACGACGCGGGTCCGGCTTCTTCCGGCGCCGAGGGGCGTTTGGTAACGTCGCGCCGGTGTATTCCCGGTCGGGCGATCGCCTGCGCATCGCCGAGACGTTCCACTCCATCCAGGGGGAAGGCGGCCTCCTCGGCGTACCGTCGTTCTTCATCCGGACGACCGGCTGCAACCTGCGCTGCGAGTGGTGCGATACGCCCTACACGTCGTGGGAGCCCGAGGGCGAGTGGTGGACCATCGACGACCTCGTGGCAGCGGCGCCCCCGGCGGCCCGTCACGTCGTGGTCACCGGCGGCGAGCCGCTCCTCTGGACCAACCTGTCGCGCCTGACGGGGGCGCTCCGCGCGGCGGGTCGGCACGTCACCATCGAGACCGCCGGCACCGTGTTCCGATCGGTGCCGTGCGACCTGATGTCGATCTCTCCGAAGCTCTCGAACTCCGATCCGAGCGCGGCCCGCGGCGCGGCGGTGCGCGCCGATCACGCGCGCAAGCGCCTCGATCGCGACGTTCTGGCGCGCCTGCTCGAGCGCTATGCCTGCCAGCTGAAGTTCGTCGTGGCCGAGCCGGGCGACGTGGTCGAGATCGACGAACTCATGGCGCGACTGCCGCCCGTCGCGCCGGCATCCGTGCTCCTCATGCCGCTCGGGACCGAGCGCGCCGCGATCGCCCGACGGGCGCCGTGGATCGCCGATCTGTGCAAAGCGCGCGGCTATCGGTATACGCCGCGGCTCCACATCGACCTCTACGGCGACACCCGCGGCACCTGAGGAGGAGTGATGAAGCGCATCGAGTTCTTCTACGATTATGCGAGCACGTACAGCTATCTGGCGCACCGGGAGATCGAGGCGCTCGCCGCGCGCTCCGGGGCGGAGATCGTCTTCAAGCCGATGGTCCTCGGCTTCGTCTTCAAGGCGACGGGAAACGGCATGCCGGCCGCCGTCCCCGCCAAGGCCGCCTACATGGTCCACGACGTCCGTCGATGGGTCGGACGCTACGGCCTCCAGTTCCACATGCCGAGCGTGTTCCCGGTGAACACGATCCGCGCGTTACGCGCCGCGGTCGCGGCACTGGAGGACGGAACGTTTCCGGCCTACCACCATGCGGTGATGCATGCGTATTGGGCGAACGACCAGGATATTGGTGATGGCGAGACCCTGGCGGCGATCGCGGCCGCCGCCGGCCTCGACGGCCGGCGAATCGTCGCGCGCGCCGAGGAGCCCGCGATCAAGGACCGGCTCAAGGCGAACACCGACGAAGCGGTCCGGCGCGGAGCGTTCGGCGCACCGACGTTCTTCGTCGGCGACGAGATGTTCTGGGGAAACGACCGCCTCGAGTTCGTCGAGGAAGCGCTGTCGGGGTAGCTTCGTGCGGCTGGCGGCGGTCGGTTTCGTTGGCGGCCAGACGCCGGCGCGTGATAGGACGGCGCGGGTAGTGGTTGGGGGGGAGGGGGTTCCAGCCCAGTATGTCCAAGATCATGCTCATCAACGTCACCCACGCGGAGGAGAGCCGCGTGGGGATCGTTGACGACGGCCAGCTCGAATCCTTCGAGATCGAATCCTTCAGCCGGGAGCACCTGAAGGGGAACATCTACAAGGGAGTCGTACGGCGCATCCACCCGGCGATCGAAGCCGCCTTCGTCGACATCGGCGCCGATCGCGACGCGTTCCTGCCCCTCGACGAGATCTGCTTCCGCAATCTGCCCGGCGGCCGGAACGGCGGCACCAGCCAGGAGCGCGGCGAGAAGGGGCGCCGTCGCATCAAGGAAGTCCTCAAGTCCGGGGACGAGATCCTGGTGCAGATCGTCAAGGAGCAGTTCACCAACAAGCCGCCGACGCTCTCGACCTTCTACTCGCTTCCCGGGCGCTACCTGGTCTTGTTGCCCGGCTCGGAGGACGCAGGGATCTCCCGGAAGATCGAGGGGGAAGAACGGGTTCGCGTCCGCGAGATGATCGATCGCCTCCGTCCGCCGACGGGCTGCGGCATCATCGTCCGGACCGCCGCGGGATTCGACGACGAGCACGGCGAGCTCGAGCGCGACCTCGCCTATCTCGCGCGGCTCTGGGAGAGCATCAAACAGAACGCCGAGACCAAACGCGGCCCCGCGGTGATCTACCGCGAGCACGACCTCGTGCTGCGGAACATCCGCGACTACTTCACGCCCGACATCGACGAGGTCTTCATCGACAACGAAGACGTCTACGAGCGCGCCAAGGACTTCCTCCACAACATCATGCCCGGGAAGGAGCACCTGCTGCACCTCTACCAGGGCGATCAACCCATCTTCTCGCGCTTCGGCCTCGAGACGCAGATCGAGTCGATCTACAAGCGCCGGGTCGCGCTCAAGTCGGGCGGATCGATCGTCATCGACGGCACCGAGGCGCTGACCGCCATCGACGTCAACTCCGGCGGCTCCATGCGCGGGACCAATCAGGAAGAGACCGCGCACAGGACCAACCTCGAGGCGGCCCGCGAGGTGGCGCGGCAGCTGCGCCTGCGCGACCTCGGGGGCATCATCGTCGTCGACTTCATCGACATGCGGGTGCAAAGCCACATCGCGGACGTCGAGCGGGCGCTCCGCGAAGCGATGCGACCCGAGAAGGCGCGGCACGACGTCGGCCGCATCTCCAAGCTCGGCTTGCTCGAGATCTCGCGCCAGCGCCTGCGCCCGGCGGCCGTCGCGAGCTCGTACATCGCGTGTCCGATGTGCGAGGGACACGGCTCGGTCCGCACCCCCGAGTCCGCGGCGCTCGGGACGTTGCGGAAGATCCACCACCGCGTCGCCGAAGGCGACGTCGCGCAGATGAACGTCACGCTCCCGCGCGACGTCGCCATGTACCTCCTCAACCAGAAGCGCGACGACCTGGCGACGCTCGAGCGCCGCTACTCGGCGCGCATCAACATCGTGGTCAGCGACGAGCTGATGCCGCACCAGAGCGAGATCGAGACCCGCGTTCGTGAGGTCGTCGCTCCGGTCGCCGTGCTGCGCCCGGGCGAGGTGGCGCCCGCGGACCGCGCCGCGAGCGCGCGTGCCGGCGCGCGCCGCCCGGCGTCGGGGGGCGTCGGGTACGGCCGGGGCCCGGCGGTTCCGCTGCGGGAGAGCGAAGACGAGGCGGCGCAGCGGCGCCGCCGCCGTGGCGGTCGAGTCCGGCGCGGCGAGGGAGCCGAGGCGGGGCGTCCCGCGTCCGAGGCGCCCCTCGTCGTCGCGCCGGCTCCGGTGCTCGCCGCGCCGAGCGAGCCGCCGTCGCCCGGGCGGGCCACGGAATCCCTGCCGGTCGGCGCCCTTGCGGGCGAGGTGGCGCCCTTGCACACGGAGGCGCCGGTCGCCGAAGTGGCGCCGTCCGCGGTGGAGCCGGAGCGCGTGACGCCGCTTGCCACTTCCGGCGACCGGACGGCGGAGATCCTGGCGGCGGCGAACGGCAACTGGATCGAGGCCATCGCGCCGTTCATGCCGGTCGAGGCGGCTCCGTCGGGCTTGGGCGCATCGGATCAGGGCAGGCGCAGGCGTCGACGGGGCGGTCGCCGCGGCGGACGCGGGCGGCGCCCGGGTCCGGACGACGCCGCCGAGCGCGGCGCGGACGCGGACGTCCCGGGCTCCGCCCCGGCCTCGGCCGACGCGGGGGACACGGGCGGGAGCGGGTCGGTGGCGCCCGCGGGCGAGGTCCAGCGGACCGGACCGCGGCGCCGTCGGCGGCGCGGGGGCGGCGGCCGCCGCAGGACGATGCACGAGGGGCGCATGGCGAGCGACGATCCGCAAACGCCGGCGGCGGCCGCCGTGACCGCACCCGTCGAGCCGTCGAGCGACTCCTAGGGAGCCGCTTGGCATAGGAAAGACCCATCCGCTATACGAGCGCGGAGGTTCCCCGCTTTCCACCACCCGCAAACCAAAAGGAGTCGAACATTTCGAACAAGATATTCGTCGGCAATTTGAGCTTCGACACGACCCAGGACGAGCTCTCGTCGTTGTTGTCCCAAGCGGGCAAGGTCGCCCGCGTGCACATCGGAACCGATCGCGAAACCGGCCGCTCGCGCGGATTCGCCTTCGCGGAGTTCGCATCCGATACGGAGGCCGCCGACGCCATCCGTAAGTTCGACGGCTACGACCTCGGGGGGCGACGCTTGCGGGTGAACAGCGCGGAGGACCGCCCGTCGCGTCCCGCCGGCGGCGCTCCGGGAGGCTATCGGCCGTCGGCGCCGCCGCAGCGGCCGGCGTTCTCGGCGCCCCAGAATATCTTCGCGGCCGGGGATCCGTTCGCGAGCGAGGTCGGGATGGGCGGCGGCGGACGTCCCAACAAGAGCAAGGGAAGTCGGCGCGGGCTTCGCGCGCGTAAGCGAAGTCTCGGCGGGTATTGAGCGTGCCCCGGCGCCGCCGGGATCGCGTTTGCGGCGGTCCGCCGGTGCGTCGGCGGCGCTGAACGGGATTCGCCATGGATCGTGCGCCTCGCTGTCCGACCTGTCGTGCCGGCGTGCGGCGGGAGGACAATCCGCATCGTCCCTTCTGCTCCGAGCGGTGTCGGCTCGTCGACCTCGGCGGCTGGGTGACCGAGCAATACCGTATCCCGGGCGCCGCGCTCGGGAACGACTTGCTCGACGACGACGACGAGGGCGAGATCGCGTGATCCATCCGACCGCCGTCGTCGATCCCGCGGCCGAGGTCGACCCGACCGCGTCGATCGGGCCCTACGTCGTGATCGAAGGCCCGGTTCGCGTCGGTCCGGAGTGTCGGGTCATGGCCCACGCCGTGTTGCGCGGCAGCACGTGTCTCGGAGCCCGGAACGTCGTGCATCCCGGGGCGGTGCTCGGTGGAGAGCCGCAGGATCTGGCGTTCGGCGGCGCGGAGTCGTCGCTCGTGATCGGCGACGACAACGTGTTCCGCGAGCACCTGACGGTGCATCGGGGGACGAGCCCGGGGAGCGCGACGGTGGTCGGCTCCGGCAACTATTTCATGCAGAGCGCGCACGTCGCCCACAACTGTCGCGTCGGCGACGGGACGATCGTCGCTGGCGGCGCCCTCCTGGCGGGGCACGTCGAGCTCGCGGATCGCGCCTTCGTGTCCGGGAACTGCGTCGTACACCAGCACGTGCGGATCGGACGCCTCGCGCTGCTGCGCGGCTTGTCGCGCACGAGCCGAGACGTTCCGCCGTTCTGCTTGATGGACGGGACGCACACGGTCCGCGGCGTGAACGTCGTGGGCCTCCGGCGCGCCGGATTCGAGCCGGCGCGCGTGGCGGTCATCCGGCGCGCGTTCGCGCGTCTGTTCGGCCGGCCGACGCACCTCGGACGCGCGCTCGACGAGGTCGAGGCGGGTGCGACGACGGACGAGGTGCGGGAGCTGCTCGCGTTCATCCGCGCGTCGAAGCGAGGGGTCTGCGTCGCGTCCCGCGCGCGCGGATCGACCTCCGTCGTCGAGGACTGATCGACGGGCCCGAGTTGCAAAGCCGCTCGGAAGCCGAGTAGATTCGTTCGGGTCGCCCCCTGATGGACAGAAATCGTCGTTTCATCGTCGGCGCGAGCATCATCGTCGCCGCCGTCGCCTATCTCGTGTACACCGGCATCCGTGAAACCTCGGTGTACTACCTCACGATCGACGAGCTGCTGTCGCGCCGCGCGGAAGTCGCGGGGGAGGGGCTTCGCGTCGCGGGACGCGTGGGAGCCAAGAGCGTGCAGTGGAACCCGGCGACCCTCGATCTCACGTTCCGCCTCGCGAACTTCGAGGACAGCGACGGCGTGGCGGTCGCCTACAATGGCGTCCTCCCGGACATGTTCGCCGAGGGTCGCGACGTGATCGTCGAGGGGACGTATGCCCGTGACGGCTCCTTCCACGCCCGGACGCTGCTGACGTCCTGCCCGTCGAAGTACGAAGCCGAGGCGGGCGCCGAAGTCGCGAAGGAGTGACGGAGGCATCGTGGTCGATCTCGGGCTGCTGTCGCTCCGCCTGGCGCTGATCGGGGGACTCTACGCGGTGCTGGCCGCGATCTACGGCGCCGTGGCGCGGCGTCCGGCGTACGCCCGGTCGGCCCGGCAGGCGGCGTACGCAGTGCACGCGCTCGTCGCCGTCGCGGCGCTCGTCCTGTGGCGGGCGCTCGTCACGCGTGACTTCTCGCTCGAGTACGTCGCCTCGTACGCGTCCTCGACGCTCTCGCTGCCCTATCGGATCGCGGCCCTCTGGGGCGGTCAAGCCGGATCGCTGCTCTTCTGGGCGCTCATCCTCACGACGATGAGCACGGTGGTGCACCTGCAGAATCGCGAGCGCAACGCGGCGCTCATGCCGTACGTCACGGCGACGTTGATGGCGATCGCCGCGTTCTTCCTGGGGCTTCTCGTCTTCATGACGAGTCCGTTCGAACGGCTGCCGGTGCCGGCAGCCGAGGGCGCCGACCTGAACCCGCTTCTCCAGAACTACTGGATGCTGATCCATCCGCCCGCGCTGTACCTCGGGTACGTCGGCTGCTCGGTGCCGTTCGCTTTCGCGATCGCGGCGCTCGCGACGGGCCGGCTCGGCGACGTGTGGATCCGGACCACGCGCCGGTGGACGCTCTTCGCGTGGTTCTTCCTCACGCTCGGCAACATGCTCGGCGCGCGCTGGGCGTACGAAGAGCTCGGGTGGGGAGGCTATTGGGCGTGGGATCCCGTCGAGAACGCGGCGTTCATGCCGTGGCTCTCGTGCACCGCGTTCCTGCACTCGGTCATGATCCAGGAAAAGAAGAACATGCTGAAGATGTGGAACATGGTGCTAGTGCTCCTCACCTTCTGTCTCACGATCTTCGGCACCTTCCTCACGCGCAGCGGCGTGGTCTCGTCGGTGCACTCCTTCACGCAATCGGGCCTCGGGCCGTTCTTCGTCGCGTTTCTGTTGAGCGTCATCGCCGTCGTGGCCGGGCTCGTAGTGTGGCGCCGCCCGCTCCTCCGCGGCGAGAACGAGATCGACTCGTTCCTGTCGCGCGAAGCGGCCTTCCTCTTCAACAACCTCCTGCTCGTCGGCATCGCCTTCGCGACCTTCTGGGGCACGGTCTTTCCCGTGATCTCGGAAGCCGTGCGCGGTATCAAGATCACGGTCGGGCCGCCCTTCTTCAACAAAGTGAACGCGCCGCTCGGACTCGCCCTCCTCTTCATGACCGGCGTCGGACCGGTCATCGCCTGGCGCCGCGCGAGCGCCCGCAATCTGCGCCGGAGCTTCGCAGTTCCGCTCGGCGTCGGATTCGCTACGGGGGCGGCGATCTTCGCCTCCGGATGGCGCAACTACTACGCCGTCGTGTGCTTCTCGCTGGCGGTCTTCGTGCTGGCGACGATCTTCATGGAGTTCTATCGCGGGACGCGCGCGCGCCAGGCGTTGATGGGCGAGCCGGCGCCGCGGGCGCTCGCGAACCTGGTCGGCAAGAACCGCCGACGCTACGGCGGCTACGTGATCCACGTCGGCGTCGTGATGGTGTTCGTCGGCGTCGCCGCGTCGTCGGCGTTCCGCCTCGAGGAGCAGGAGACCATCCGCAAGGGCGACGTGGTGCAGGTCGGCGCGTTCACGCTGACGTACCAGGACATCCACTTCACGGAGGACGCACACTATTCGTCCATGCTGGCGGAGATCGCGGTTGCCAAAAACGGCGCGCCGGTCGGGACGCTCTTTCCCGAGAAGCGCTTCTACAAGAAGCAGCAGCAGCCGACGACGGAAGTCGCCCTGCGCAGCACGCTCGCAGAGGATCTCTACCTCGTGCTCGGCAGCTACGACGACGCGACCGGGCTCATGACGATGATCGTCTTCGTCAACCCGCTCGTAAACTGGCTCTGGATCGGGGGCCTGGTCATGGTCCTCGGCACCGTCATCGTCATGTCGCCGACGGCTGCCGAGCAGCGCGCGCTCGCCGCGGCGCTCGCGGTCGAAGAGCGTGGCCTCGAGGCCGCGCTGCGGTGAAGAACGCCACTCAAACCGAGATCGAGGAGGCGCTGACGTGCCAGTGCGGGTGCGGGCTCACCGTGCACAGCTGCAACCACGTGCAATGCCCGTCCGGCATTCCGTTGAAGCAGGAGATCGCGACGCAGCTCGGCGAAGGCAAGACCCGCGCCGAGGTGTTGACGTACTTCGCCACGAAGTACGGCGAGAAGATCCTCTCGGCGCCGACCACGACGGGCTTCAATCTCGTCGCGTGGGTTACCCCGTTCGCCGCGGTGCTGGCGGCGGGGGCGGTGATCGTGGTGGTGTCGCGGCGATGGCGGCGGCCGCCGTCCGCGCCGCCCGACTCCCGACCGGCTCCGATCGACGACGCGCGCCGCGCGCGTCTCGAGGCCGAGCTCGACCGGTTCGACGCGTGAGCCGGCGGTCGTGAGCGCCCTCGTCTACCTGGCCGGCCTGGTCGTGATCGCGAGCGTCGCGGCGGCGATCGCGTGGCCGTTGCTGCGGCCCGTCGTCGCGAGCGCGCCGGCGCCCGTCGGCGACCCCGAGCGCTATCGGTGGGAGAAAGAAAAGGATCTCGCGTACGCCGCCATCAAGGAGGCCGACTTCGACCTGCAGATGGGAAAGCTTTCGCTGGAAGACCACGCGGCGATACGCGACACGTACGAGGCGCGCGCGCTCGCGGCGCTCGCGGCGCTCGAGAGGTTCGGGTGACCGGGGGCGGTCGCGTCGCGGCGCTCGGCGCGGACGCCGTCGGCAAGGCGTTCGGCCGGGCGGTCGTGCTGCGCGACGTGACCCTCCGCATCGACGCGGGCGAGGCCGTCGCGGTCTTCGGACCGAACGGTGCGGGAAAGAGCACCATGCTCCGCCTGTTCGCCGGGCTGACGGCGCCCACGAGCGGCCGGTTGCGGGCGTTCGGCGTCGCGGGTCCGGACCCGGCCGTGCGGCGTCGGGTCGGCCTGGTCGCCCACCAGAGTTTCCTCTATCCGGATCTCACGGCGCGGGAGAACCTGCGCTTCTACGCCCGCATGTTCGGGCTCGACGACGCGGACGAGCGCGTCCGGACCTGGCTGGATCGCGTGGCTCTCGCGGAGGCGGCCGCGCGCCCGGTGCGGCTCTTCTCGCGCGGGATGGAGCAGCGGCTCGCGCTCGCACGCGCCCTCATCCACGATCCGGAGCTCGTGATCCTCGACGAGCCCTGGACCGGGCTCGACGCCGCGTCCGCGGACTGGCTCGTCGGGCTGCTCCGGGACCTTCGTGGCCGCGGCCGCACCCTCGTCGTCGCCACCCACGACTTCCAGCGCGGCCTCGACGTCGCGACCCGCGCGCTGATCGTGCACCGGGGGCGGATCGCGTGGGATGGTCCGGCCTCGACCGCGGACGATCTCGACGGGATCTATCGGCAGGTGACCGGGGCGGTCGCCGCATGAGCGCCGCGTGGCGGATCTTGCACAAGGATCTCGTGCTCGAGCTCCGGACGCGCGAGGCGCTTTCCGGCCTCGTGGTCCTCATGCTGCTCGTGCTGCTGACGTTTACCTTCGCGATGGATCCGGAGGGCGCGGGCAACGCGGCTCCGGCCGTCCAGTGGGTGACCTTCGTGTTCGCCGGTCTCATGGCGATTCAACGCGGGTTTCTTCTCGAGCGCGAGAACGGCGCGTGGTACGGCCTCCTGCTCTGCCCCGTCGACCGCGGCGCCATCTTCGTCGCGAAGATGGCGAGCAACGTGATCGTGCTCGGTCTCGCCCAGCTCGTGCTGATGGTCTTGCTGACCGTGCTGCTCGGCGCGTCCGTCCTCGCGGCGCCGGCCGCGATGATCTTCGTGAACTTCCTCGGCCTGGTCGGCTTCGCGGCGCTCGCGACGCTGTTCGCCGCGATCTCGGTACGTCTGCGCGCGCGCGAGATGATGCTGCCCCTCCTCGTGCTGCCGCTACTCGTTCCGCTCGTGATCTGTGCCGTCGAGGCGAGCCGTGTCGTCATGAGCGGCGGGAGCCTCGCGAGCGCCGGCGCGTGGCTTCGCGTGCTGGCCACCTTCGACGTCATCTTCAGCGTTGCGGGGTGGATGATGTTCGAACAGCTGGTGCAAGAATGAGCGCGCGAGCGTCCTCCGCGCCGCTCGTCGATCGCGTGCTGCCGATCGCCGCCACGTTCGCCATGCTGGCGGCGCTCTGGTGCGTCTTCGTGTACGCGCCGAACGAGCGTATGCAGGGCGCGGTACAGCGCATCTTCTATTTCCACGTGAACGCCGCGTGGGCCGCGTTCCTCGGCTTCTTCGTGGCGGCGGGCGCGAGCGCGCTGTTCCTGTGGCGCGGTCGCGTGGAGCACGACCGGATGGCGGTGGCGGCAGTCGAAGTCGGGATGCTGTTCTGTACGATGGTTCTCGTGACCGGTCCGATATGGGCACGTCCGATCTGGGGCGCGTGGTGGACCTGGGATCCACGGCTCACGATGACGGTGATCCTGTGGACGATCTACGCCGTGTATCTCGTCCTTCGGTCGAGCGCCCGCGAGGATCCGCAGATCGCGCGCTATGCCGCGGTGCTCGCCGTGATCGGGGTGCTCGACGTGCCGCTGATCCAGGTCTCCGTCCGACTATGGCGCGGCATACATCCGTCGGTGATCTCTGCGCCCGCGAACAAGGGCGGGCTCGAGGATCCTCGCATGGTGGTCGCGCTGCTGGTCACGATGGTCGCGTTCCTGTTGCTCTTCGTGTGGCTGCTGCGGCTGCGCTACGACGGACTGCGTTTGCGCGATGCGCTGCAACGGCTCGAGGATCGCCTGGGGGAGGTGGCCCGATGACCGCCATGGATCGCTTCTGGTTCCTGCTCGCCGCGTACGGCGCGATCTGGGTCCTCATGGCGTCGTTCCTGATGCGCCTCGGGCGCCGCCATCGGGCGCTCGAGCGAGAGCTGCGGGACCTCGAGTCCCGGCTGCCTCCACGACCGGAGCTCTGACGGACGTCGCGCGCGGTCGCGACGGACCGCATGCGACGAAATCGGCGACCGTTACGCGAATGACAGCGCGAGCGCGTTGCCAGGTGCCTGTGTTCGTCCGAGCGGAGTTCGTTCGCCGCCGTTCGTGAGGTTTCCCGGCGATTTCCGACTGTCATCCCCAGGCGCGTCGCCAGGCCACTGGCATGTTGCTTGCTCAGTCCGGACCGTGCGGCGTGTCCCGTCTCGAGGCCTCAGGCCGCCCGATGCCTCCGCGGATCGACCGACCGCGGTCGCCACGCTCGAAGCCTCCGACCTGCGGAACATCAACGACTGGCTCTGCGAGACGCGCTGGCGCACCGGGCTGACCGTCGCCGCCGCGATGCCGGTCATCGGGTACCTCGGCGGCGTGACCATGCGGTGGCTGCCCGTGACGCTCGTGTGCATCGCGACCGCCTGTCTCAGCCCGCTCTATCGGCGACTGATGGCGCGCGGCGCCGATCTCCGCGCGATCGTGTACGCGCAGCTGATCCTCGATACGCTCGCCATCGCCGTCGGACTCCTGCTGCTCGGGCCGACGGGAGTGCTCTTCGGCTACTTCTTCCTGATGACGATCGTGCCGGCCGCGATGGTCTCGGCGATCTGCAGCGCGGCGATCACGTCGTGCGCCGCCCTCGGGTACTGTCTCGTCATCGCGCTCGGCTCTCCGGCCGCGATCCGCGAGGTCCACGTCGCCGCGCTGGTCGTCGTCGCGGTCTTCGTCTTCGCCGTCGTCGCGTCGCAGTGCGACTTCTACAAGCGGCACCTGCGCCACAAGAACCGTCGTCTCGCCGAGACCGGCGAACGCCTTGCCGCGACGAACGTCGAGCTGACGTGCGCCGCGGAGACGGCGCTCGGTCTCTTGCAGGTGAGCCGTGCGCTCGGAACGTCGCTCGAACTCGGCGTCGTGATCGAGCGCCTGCACGCGGTCGCGGCCGAGCGCCTCAGGACGGACTGGTGCGCGACGATCCTCGCCGATCCGGACAGCTCCTCGGGGTACCGCATGATGGCGAGTCGCGGTCTCGGCGGGTCGCCGACCATCAGCACGGCGTTCTGGGACTTCGGCGCGCTCGTGCTCGCCGAGGGCGTGGTGGAGATGCCGAACGCCGCGGAGGGCCCCGGAGCGCGCGCCGTCGGCGAGTGGAACGTCGCCTCGGGAATCTTCGCGGGCATGCGCTGCGGCAATCGGACGGTCGGGATCTTCGCGACCGGAAGCCGGTCGGCGCCCGGCGCCTTCTCGCCGCTACAGCGCGATCTGGTCGCCGGGATCGCGACCCAGGCGGCGTTCGCGATCGAGAACGCGACCCTGCACGCCCGGCAGCGCGAGGAAGCGGAGATCTCGGCGGCGCTTCTCCGCGTCTCCGAGCTGCTGAACGCGAACCCCGATGCCGACGACCGGCTGGAGCGCCTGACGGGCCTCGCCTGCGACCTCGTCGGCTGCGAGTTCGTCAACATTGTCCTCTCCGACGCGAAGCAGCAGACGGTGCGGGTGGCGGCCGGCACCGATCGCGCCGCGTCGGCCATGCTCGTCGAGGTGAAGCAGATCGACTTCGACCTCCGAGACTTTCCCGAGCTGACCCGGGCCGACCACCACGGGTGGTCGGAGATCGCGGGTGCGGGTGCGGACGTCTCCTGGATGCAGCGCTGGTCGCTGCGGTCGTGGGCGGCGGCGCCCCTGCGCCTGCGCGGCGAGATCATCGGCTACCTGACGGCCGGCTCGCACACCGAGCCGGGCCCCTTCCACCCCAAGGCGTGTCGTCTCCTCACGGGCATCGCGCAGCAGACTGTGACCGCGATCGAGAACGGCCGCCTACTCGCCAACCTGCGGGCGGCCAACAACCTCAAGTCCGAGTTCATCGGCACCATGTCCCACGAGCTCCGCACGCCGTTGAACGCGATCATCGGCTACAACGAGCTGTTGTCGGACGGCGAGTTCGGGCCGGTCGCTCCGGAGCAGCGCGAGGTGTGCCGCAAGGTCCTGCAGTACTCGCGGCAGCTCCTCGAGCTCATCCAGGCGACCCTGGACGTGAGCCGCATGGAATCGGGCGCGCTCCCCGTGACCCTCGAGCCGGTCGACGTCGGAAGCCTGCTCGCGGAGGTCGAGGCGGAGATCCCGGCGGCATGGGTGAAGCCCGGCGTCCGCGTCTCGGTCGAGGCGCCGATGGACGTTCCGATCGTGCAGACCGATCATCCCAAGCTGAAGATGGTGGTCCGGAACCTGGTCCACAACGCGCTCAAGTTCACCGACGCGGGATCGGTCGTGGTCCGGGCGTCGGTCGACGCGGTCCACGAGGCGTTGCTCGTCGCCGTCGCGGACACCGGGATCGGGATCAGTCCCGAAGGCCAGGGCATCATCTTCGACATGTTCCGGCAGGTCGACGGCAGCGATCGTCGCCGGCACGACGGCGTCGGGCTCGGCCTCTACATCGTCCGTCGCCTCACGTCGCTCCTCGGCGGGACGATCGGCGTCGAGAGCGAGGTCGGCAAGGGCTCGTGCTTCGAGATCCGGCTGCCGCTGCGGCCGTGCGGGACGCGCGCGGCGGGCGCGCCGTCCCTCGAGAAGCTCTCGGCCTGACGCGCCGCGACGGCGGACGCGCCACCGGTCGCGTCCGAGCGCGCGCCTGCGGGTCGTGATCGGCGCCGGCAGCTTGCGCGCGAGCGGGCAGCTGCGATAGAGCGCGATACGCGCCGCCAACCGGCGGCGCGCCATTCTCGGAACGGACGCGTGGGGCAGCGCGCGCGCGGAGGAGGGACGTCATGGTGAAGCGCACGCAGCGGACGCTGGTGTGGCTGGTCGTCGCGGTGCTGATCGGCGTCGTCGACCGCGCGGAGGCGACGCAGAAGTTCGGCCCGCTCGAGCTCTCGGGGAACGTGCAGTCTCAGCAGCTCATCCGTCATCCCGACATCGACCAGTACTACTTCGTCCAGCAGCGCAACACGCTGCGCGTGCGCGTCGACTACGAATGGATGAAGCGGGGCGGCAAGTTCCTCGACCGCTACGACCTCTCCGACTGGATCGAGAGCTCGCACCTCTTCCTGCTGTACCGTGGCGTCTACGACAGCATCTACGACCTGACGCCCGGCTTCACCGACGAGTTCGAGTACACCGGCGAGAAGATCGACAAGCGCTATCAGCACCTCGACGACATGAATCACGGCTGGCGGAACGCCATGAAGTACGAGAACGATCTCCGCGAGGCGTACGTCGACATCAAGTTCCGCGGCAACTTCAGCCTGCGGGCCGGCAAGCAGCAGATCATCTGGGGCGAGTCCGACGGCTTCCGCCTCCTCGACCGCGCCAACGCGCTCGACCTGTCGTGGCACTTCTTCTACGAGCTGCCGCCCCCGGCCTTCGGTCTCGACGACCTGCGCGTCCCGTTCTGGATGATCAAGGGGCTCTACGATTTCGGGAGCGTCGGCTCCTGGAGCAACGTGTTCGCCGAGGCCTACTGGAACCCGGGCGACTGGAGTCCGAGCAAGCTGAGCTTCCTGCCGAACCCCTGGGGCGTCCGGCTCGGCAATCCCCTCACCAATCCCCGGAGCGGCGCCTTCTACGCGGTGTTCTCGGGCATCGAGCGCCTCAACAACGGCACGAGCCTCCGGCAGGGCAACTACGACCGGAACCCGATCGACAACAGCCAGTTCGGCATCCGATTCAACGGCGTGACGGGTCCGGACACGCCGATCCTTCCCGAAGGCCTGCAGATCCAGATCGGCTACCTCTACCAGCGGTTCATGCCGAGCGGCGGCGCCACCAGCAGCGCGGCCCTCGCACGCGGTATCCCGCCGACCGAGGCCGGTCAGATCCGCACCCAGGAACTCGTGAGCCGCGGCACGCTGCCGGTCGAGTTCTACACCCCGTACATCCACACGATCGGCATCGCGGCCAACTACTTCGACGAGTGGACCAAGATCGTGTGGCGCACCGAGCAGGCCTACGACTTCGGCATCCCGTTCTACTCGTGTGCGCACGACGCCGATCAGGTGAATCGGCGTCTCGACGCAGGCCAGCGCGCCTGCACGCGCGATACGACGTTCGCTCCGTTCCTTCCCGGGATCCGCAACCACGACGTGTGGTCGGGCCTCATCGCCTTCGATCGCCCGACGTGGATCCGGCCGCTCAACAAGAAGACGACCTTCTTCATCACCGGCCAGCTGTTCCACACCTACATGATCCAGAAGGCGAACAGCACGATCGGCGGCCTCGACCTCCCGACCAAGACGAAGACCATCGGTCAGGCGAAGCCGATCGCGTACCGAGACGACATCCACCGCTGGGAGATGTTGATGACGTTCGCGATCATCGGCTTCTACCGCGGCGGCAGCGTCGCGCCGGCCTTCATCTACCTGCTGGACCCCGTCAACAGCTACAGCCAAGCGGCGATCTGGGGCGTCGACTATTTCGTGACGCCGAACTTCGCCGTGAACCTGTCCCAACGGTTCATCATCAATCCCACCCGGGAGATCAACTTCGAGCCGTGGGGCATCGCCGGCCTGAACCGCGGCCGCTCGGAGACGGGCATCCGCTTCACCTACCAGTTCTGACCCGACGGATCGCCGCGCGACGCGGCGACCGATGCGAGGGCCTGCGGCGGACGAGCCGCGGGCCCTTGTCGCTTGAAGGACCCGCGGGCGTGGTCGTGAGGGCGCGTGCGGCCGTCGGTGTCCTTTCCGCGGCGGCGCGGTGCGCGCGGTCCGGGTCAGGCGTCCAAGGCCGCCCTGCGTTCGCCGATCAGGTAGGCCGCGCCCGCGGATCCGACCGTCGCGCCGTGCAGCGTGCCGCGCGGCAGCATGAGGCGGTCGCCGGGATTCAAGCGATAGGCGCGTCCGGCGATGTGGAAGGTGATGCATCCGCGCACGCACCAGAGCGACTCGTCGTGGTCGTGTCGGTGCGGGGCGTAGGTGCGGCCCGGAGGGTCGCTCCAGGCCGTGACCTCGAAGCCGTCGGCGGCGAGCCGCGCGCGGAGCGTCGATTCGCGCGGTTCGCCGGCGACGCTCCAGGCAAGACGTCGCACCGCCTTCATCGTCGTCCGCCGCGCGCCTGTCGAACGAGCAGCCCCATGAGGGTCGCGAACGGGAGGACGGTCAGCAGTGCTTCCGTCGTCGCGCTCGCCGTCCCCGGCGTCCGAAGCGCCAGCGTGCTCGCGAGTCCGCCGACGGTGAGCGCCGCGACGCCGATGCCCATGAGCGCGTCCCCGGCGATCAGACCCGAGGCGAACAGGACCGGCCGGTCTTCGAGCGGTCTCGCGCCCCGGGACAGGAAGGCGCGGAGCAGGCCGCCGAGGATCAACGGCGCGGTGGTCGTGATCGGGAGGTAGATGCCGATTGCGAACGCGAGCGGGATGGCGCCGCATGCCTCGGCCGCCAGCGCGATCCCCGCGCCGAGCGCCATGAGCGCCCAGGGGAGATTGCCGTCCATGACGCCCGTTACGAGTGTCGCCATCAACTTGGCCTGCGGCGCGGGGAGGGCGGGCGACCCGAGCGTGTACGCCGCGTGCAGCAGCAAGAGGACCGATCCCGCCCGCAGCGCGGCCGCGATGACTCCGATCATCTGTCCGATCTGGAGTCGGTAGGGGGTGGCGCCGAGCAACGCCCCGGTCTTCAAGTCCTGCGCGAGGTCGCCGGCGAGTGCGATCGAGATGGCCACGAGCGCGCCGACCGTGATGCACGCCGTGACCCCGGCCGGACCGCGCTCTCCGAGCGCGACGAGGCTGAGCGTCGTTCCGAGGAGCGCCGTGATCGTCATGCCGGATACCGGCTGCGAGGTCGTTCCGACGAGGCCCACGATGCGGCCGGAGACGACGACGAAGAAGAAGCTGAACGCCATGGCCAGGACGGTCGCGGGAAGCGACAGGTGGAACGCGGGGACCAGCCAGAAGGCGAGGGCGAGGAGCGCCACGCCGGCGCTCACGATGGACGTCGGCAGGTCGCGCTCGGTGCGCGCGACCCTCGACGTCGCGAGGCCGTTCCCGGGCCGCAGGCGCGCGAGCGCCGCCAGCATTACCGGGACGGCGCGGACGACGGCGGAAACGCCCCCGGCTGTCACGGCGCCGGCGCCGACGTAGCGGACGTACCGACTCCAGATGTCGGTCGCGGAGAGGTCCTGTACGGTGGCGGGAATCCCGAGCCATGCGCCGATCCCGGATCCGCCGATCGCATCGAACCAGGGGAGGAGCGCCGCCCAGCCGAGCATGCCGCCCGCGAGCATCGTTCCCGCGATGCGTGGTCCGACGAGGAAGCCGACCCCGAGGAAGAGTGGGGACAGCTCCATCCCGAAGGTCGCCTTGTGGAAACGATGTAGCGTGATGCTGATGCCGTCCCGCCAGAGCGAAAACCCCCGCATCGCGAGCTGGTAGAGCGCGCCGAGCGCGATCCCGGCGAACACCGGTCGGGCGGTCACGCCGCCGCGATCGCCGGCCATCAAGACCTGGGCGCATGCCGTGCCTTCCGGAAACGGCAGGGTGTCGTGCTCCGCGATCGTCAGGTCGTGGCGGAAGGGGATCATCAACAGGATGCCGAGGATCCCGGCGCCGACGCCGATCAGGAACACCTCGAGCGCGCTCGGGTGCAGTTCGAGGAAGATGAGGGCCGGGATCGTGAAGATGACGCCGGCCGCGAGGGATTCTCCGGTCGAGGCGATCGCGTGGACGACGTTGTTCTCGAGGATCGTGCCGCGGCGCAGGATGCCCCGGAGCACCGCCATCGAGAGGACCGCCGACGGGATCGAGGCCGAGACCGTGAGCCCGATCTTGAGGCCGAGATAGGCGTTGACCATTCCGAACGTGAGCGACAGCAGTATACCGAGCGTCACGGCGAGCGGGGTGAGCTCCGCGGGCTCGTCGTCGGCTCGGACGTAGGGCGTGAACGTCGTGGACGATTCGCCTCTCGGGCGGGACTTCATGATTCAGGCGCTCGGGCGGCGTACGAGTCGGAAGCGCGAGGGCGTACGATCATCCGAAGCGCGCGATGCTACGGCCGACGACGCACGAACGCAACGGACATTGCGCTTCTGCGAGTCGCGCGTCGCGATGCGCGTTGCAAGTCGGTCATGATCGTGCGCGCGCGCCGAGACGGCGATTCCTCCGATGCCCGACGACGTTTCCGACTATCCGCGCTCCACCGGGGAGCGATATGGTGTCGCATGATGAATCTCGGCGCGAAACGATCGGCGAGCAGGAGAGCGCGCCGCGTTCTTCCTGGCGCCGAGCGGCGCCTGCGCTCGTCGTTTCCCGAGGTGTGGGCGTGGTACGAGCTGCTCGTGGCAGCGCGCACGCCCGGCCACGTTGCCGACGAGGCCGTTCCGGAGCACGAAGCGCCGCCCCGCCGGTCGTCCGCACGACGCTGAGGGCGCCGGCGCGCGGTGCGCACCCCCGTTCGGCCGCGCGCCCGGGTCTCAGCTCGCTCCGTCGTCGTTCTGCTGGAGCGCCACGCGCTTCTCGACGATCGTCATCGGGCCGCGATGCGAGACCAGGACGACGTCGGTCGGGAGCTCGGCACCCTGCAGCTTCAGGATGACGCGCATGCGCTCCTCGGCCTCCCGGGACACGTCGCTCGTCCGGACCCCGCGCTTCTCGACGTCCTTCCGGACGGTGTACTCGCGGACCTCTCTCTCGAATGCCGCGTCCGACAGCCGGTAGGTCTGATCGCCGCTGCGGATCGCGATCCTGTTCTCGAGCCGGGTACGCTTGCTCGGGTCGAGCTCGCTCACGACCAGGGTGTCCTGCTCGCGCCGGATCTTCTGCGCGACCTCTTGCAGGAGGTCTTCGTCTTCGGTACGGGCGCGCTGGTGGGCCTGAGAGAGCATCAGGGCCGTGAGAGGCAACACCAGGATTACGAAGCTCGCGAGAGTGCCGAAGCCCAGGCGTCGGTTGACCTCGAGATGCCGTCCCAGATCCGAGAGCACGAGATCCGATCCGATCGGAAGCGCCACGGCGACCACCGCGACCGCGAGCACCATGGCGCCATCGACGTTCCCGCGGAGGTGGCTCGAGATGACGAAGAAGCTCGAGACGATCAATGCCGCGTACAACGCGAGCACCCAGCGCTTGGGCGACTCGTCGTAGATCAGCGCGAGCGCGCTCGCGGCGGCCAGGATCGCGAGGAGCGGAGCGAGGCTGTCGCCTTCGCCGTAGACGACGCTGCCCGCGAGCGCGAGCGAGACGGCCGTTGCGGCACCGAGCGCCACGCCTGCCCCGACCGTGAGCCAGCCGGGCTTCGGCGGGGAGACCTCCTTGCGCATGACGCGGAGTATACGGACGCCGTGGCCCGGGAACAATGCGTATCTGCGGTCGTGAGGCCGCAGATGCTACAGCGGGCTACGATCGGCGCAGGTGGTGCGCGACGGCGCGATCGACGTAGCGCGCGAGCATGTCGGTTTCGAGATTGACGCGGTCCCCGGGTCGTTTCCGGCCGAGCGTGGTCGCCGCCGCCGTGTGCGGGATGACCGCCACGGCGAACGATCGTCGGCCGCAGTCGAAGACCGTGAGGCTGACGCCGTCGACCGCGATCGAGCCCTTTTCGACGAGAAACCGCGCGAAACCCTTCGGCAGGGAGAAGCGGTAGAGGGCGCTCGCGCCTTCGGGCGCGATGGCTTCGATCGTGCCGATTCCGTCGACGTGGCCGAACACGAAATGGCCGCTCAGGCGATCCGAGAGGCGGAGCGACCGCTCGAGGTTCACCGCGTCGCCTCGGCGCAGAGCGCCGAGGGTGGTCCGGCGCAGGCTCTCGGCGGACACGAGCACGGTGAAGGTCGCGCCGCGGCGCGAGGTTACGGTCATGCACGCGCCGTTCACCGCTATGCTCTCGCCGGGGACGAGGCCGCGGAACGTGCTCGTGAGCGTCAACTCGGCGGCACTCCGCGATCGGCGGACGGTCGCCACGGCGCCGATCCCCTGGATGATGCCGCTGAACACTCGCCGTCCGCGCCGCGGTCAGTCCGCGCGCCCGAGGAAGCGCGACAGCCACCCCGAGCTTTCACGCTCCGCGAGCTTGTCGACCTCTCCCGAGTCGAGCCACACGCCGTGACCCTGCGGGCACGCGTCGATCTCGACGTCGAGCTTGTGGCGCACCGTGAGCGGTTCTCCGCACTTCGGGCAGCGCATGCGCGCGAGGTCGCGGACCGCCTGCTCTTCCTGGGCGCCGGCCTGAGCCTTCAGCTTCTGGAGCAACTCCCGGTCGCGGTCGGCGAAGAACTTGTCCTCGCGCGCCTTTTCGGCGTCGCGCAGCTTGTCGCCGAAGCGATCCTTTTCACCGTCGGGCATCATCGGCCTCCATGGGGGTTACGGACTGCGGTTCGTGGGGGTTCGATCGCCGCCAGCCGACGCGCCTTTCGACGTACTCGAGGAGCGCCTTGCAGTGACGATTCTCCGAGGACAGCAAGGTCAGACCTCCGATCAAGAAGGGGATCTGAGGGATGAGCGGCAGCATCAACCCGACGACGCCGAGGATCAGGAGCGCAACCCCGAGCGAGATCTTTCCGACCCTCCAGATGTGATGCGTCATCGCGTCGCCACGCCGTGGCGATTGTAGCGGCCGATGCGGCGGATCGTCAATTATGGCGCGACGTTGAGGGAGCGTCGCCGCGCCGTCCGCACGGGCGGCGCGCGCGACGCGTGCTCTTGCGGCTCGCCAGTCGATGATTACCTCTGAGGGACCATGAACGTCGAACGGCTCACGCAGAAATCTCAAGAGGCCCTCCGCGACGCACAGACCCTGGCGGTCCGCAGGAACCATCAAGGTGTGGACGTCGAGCATCTCCTCGCCGCCCTGCTCGCCCAGCCCGAGGGGGTCGCTCCCGTCCTCCTCGAGCGCGCCGGCGTGCAGGTTCCCGACCTCCGCGACCGCGTCGAACGCGAACTCGCGCGCATCCCCCAGGTGACGGGGCAGGGGTCCGGCGGAACGCCGTACCTCGCGCAGCGTCTCGCCAAGCTCCTGGCGCAGGCCGAAACCGAAGCCGCGAACCTCAAGGACGAGTACGTGAGCGTCGAGCACCTCGTGCTCGCCATGCTCGAAGAAGCGGGAGCCTCCGGACGCACGCTGAAGCAGGTCGGCCTCACCCGCGACAAGCTCATGGGGGCGCTCCGCAGCGTACGCGGCAATCAGCGCGTGACGAGCCAGGATCCGGAATCGACCTATCAGGCGCTCGAGAAGTTCGGCCGTGATCTGACCGCGCTTGCCGGGCAGGGCAAGCTCGACCCGGTGATCGGGCGCGACGAGGAAGTGCGCCGCGTCGTCCAGGTGCTGTCGCGCCGCACGAAGAACAATCCCGTGCTGATCGGCGAGCCGGGAGTCGGCAAGACCGCGATCGTCGAGGGTCTCGCCCAGCGCATCGTGCGCGGCGACGTGCCGGAGGGCCTCAAGGACAAGCGCGTGATCACTCTCGACATGGGCGCGCTCGTGGCCGGAGCCAAGTATCGCGGCGAGTTCGAGGAGCGCCTGAAGGCCGTGCTCAAGGAGGTGCAGGCCGCCGAAGGGGACGTGATCCTCTTCATCGACGAGCTGCACACGGTGGTCGGCGCGGGCGCGGCCGAGGGAGCAATGGACGCGAGCAACCTCCTGAAGCCCGCGCTCGCCCGCGGCGAGCTCCATTGCATCGGCGCGACCACCCTCAACGAGTACCGCAAGCACATCGAGAAGGACGCCGCCCTCGAACGGCGGTTCCAGCCGGTTCTGGTCGGCCAGCCGAGCGTGGAGGAAACCATCTCCATCCTGCGCGGCTTGCGGGAGCGCTACGAGCTGCATCACGGCGTCCGCATCAAGGATGCCGCCCTGGTGACGGCGGCCGTCCTCTCGGACCGCTACATCAGCGACCGCTTCCTGCCGGACAAGGCCATCGATCTCGTCGACGAGGCCGCGGCGAAGCTCCGGACGGAGATCGACTCCCTGCCCGCCGAGCTCGACGAGGTGTCGCGCCGCGTGATGCAGCTGGAGATCGAGCGCGAGGCGCTGCGCAAGGAGACCGACCGCGCGTCAAAGGAGCGGCTCGAGCGCCTCGAGAAGGAGCTCGCGGATCTCCGGACCGAGAGCGATCGCCTGCGGGCGCAGTGGGAGCGTGAGAAAGGCGGCGTCGCGCGGCATCGCCAGCTGCGCGAGCAGATCGAGGCGACGCGCGTCGAGATCGAGAAGGCCGAGCGGGCCTACGATCTCAACAAGGTGGCCGAGCTCAAGTATGGGAAGCTCGCCGGGCTCGAGCGTGAGCTCGCCGCCGAAGAGCAGACCTTGGAGCAGGCGAAGGAGCAACCCGCGGGCTCGCGCCTGCTCAAGGAGGAGGTGGACGAGGAGGACATCGCCGAAGTGGTCGCGCGCTGGACGCACATTCCGGTCGCGAAGCTCATGCAGGGCGAGGTGGAGAAGCTCCTCGGGCTCGAGGCGCATCTCCACGAGCGCGTCGTCGGCCAGGACGAGGCGGTGCGCGCCGTCGCGGACGCCGTCGTCCGCGCCCGCTCGGGCCTCAAGGATCCGAACCGGCCGATCGGCTCGTTCATCTTCCTCGGGCCGACCGGCGTCGGAAAGACCGAGCTTGCCCGCGCCCTGGCGGAGTTCCTCTTCGACGACGAGCACGCGATGATCCGCATCGACATGTCCGAGTACATGGAGAAGCACACGGTGGCGCGGCTCATCGGTGCGCCACCGGGCTATGTCGGGTACGACGAGGGCGGTCAGCTCACGGAGGCGGTACGCCGCCGTCCGTACTGCGTGATCCTCTTCGACGAGATCGAGAAGGCGCATGGTGATGTCTTCAACGTCATGCTGCAGATCCTGGACGACGGCCGCCTCACGGACGGCCACGGTCGGACGGTCGACTTCAAGAACAGCGTCGTCATCATGACGAGCAACATCGGAAGCCCGGTCATTCTCGGCTACCGCGGGGGCGCGGCTCCCGAGGCGTACGACGCGATGAAGCGCGAGGTCCTCGAGGCCCTGCGGGGTCATTTCCGTCCCGAGTTCCTGAATCGCGTCGACGAGATCGTCGTATTCCATGGCCTGTCGCGGGAGCAACTCGCGACCATCGTCGAGATCCAGCTCGGTCGGCTGCGCGAGCGGCTCTCCGAGCGCAAGATCACGCTCGAACTCACGGAAGCGGCCCGGCAGCATTTCGCGAACGCGGGATACGACCCGGTCTACGGGGCGCGTCCGCTGAAGCGTCTGCTGCAGCGAGAGATCGAGACCAACCTGGCGCGCAAGATCCTGGCGGGCGAGGTGCGCGAGGGATCGCGCGTCGTCGTGGACGCGACGCCGGGGGGAACGCTCTCGTTCTCCGCCGTCGCGGCGGGCGAGGAGTGATCGGGGGTCGGTTCCGGTCCGCGACCCTTGCGTGCGGAGGTCGGGTTTCGTAGCGTTGCGACGCCCGACTTCGTATGGATGCGCGCCACAAGATCCTGTCCTCGGCGACCAAGCTCTTTTCGAAGCAAGGGTACGCCACCACCTCGCTCGCGCAGGTCGCCAAGGAAGCGCACGTTTCGAAAGCGCTCATCTTCTGGCATTTCGCGAGCAAGGAAGATCTGTTCCGCACCTCGCTCACCGAGTCGCTCGCGCCGTACTCGATCGACGTGCTCGAGGCGCTCTCCGGGCTCGGCGAGTTCGAGCAGATCGGCAAGCTGATCGATGTCTACTTCGAGTTCGTCAGCCAGAACGTGTACTCGGTGCGGTTCCTGCTCTCGCTCGTCGTGCGGGAGGAGAAGAACCTCGACGACGTGCTCGAGCGGACGACCGAGCTCTTCCGCGTCTATCGCAATCTGCTTGCGGACATCCTGCAGGCCGGACGCGCGAAGGGCGTGTTCCGCGCCAGCGTCGCCCCCGAGGCGGACGCGACGCTGATCATGGCGACGCTCAACGGCATCCTCGTGCAGGGGTTCGCGGCGAGCAGCCTGCAGGCGGATCCCAAGCCGCTGCTGGAGCACATGAAGATCGGTCTCGCCGAACGGCTGCTCGCGCGAAGCGCGTAATTGCAAAGCCGTTTTCTTTCGCATATGGCAGCCGCCGGTATGCGCGACTGGGTACGTGCCGTCGCCGAGAAGGCCGAGCGCAAGATGGCCTCGAACGGCCGTGTCGGACGGCGCGCCAATCGCGAGAAGGAACGCTTCACGCTCCGCGCGCGGCACGTGAAACAGTTGTTCACCGACGTCGAGGGGCTCGCGAGCGCCATCAACAAGGAGCTTGCCGAGCAGGCGATCAAACTGCATCGCGCCCTCAATCCGAAGAACCTCGGGGGCATCGAGGTGCCGGACGGGGCGCGACTGGCGCTCGAGTTCCTGGAGCGCCGGCTGGAAGTCGTCGTGCAGCCGCTCGCCTCGATCGGCGGGAAGCCGGCGCCGCTCGGGCCGCTGGCGACCGCGTCGATCATCCAGTACGACCGCTCCGATCCGTCGGCGGCCGATTGGTTCGATCTGTCGCTACGCGACGACGGCGCGTGGCTGCGGAAATCGCCCGACGGCGGTGCGGGGGCCTCCTTGACCGAGAAGGACGTCCAGCAGCTGATCGAGTGGCTGGTCAGCTAGTGTCCGGGCCTAGCTAATTCAACTGCAGGCGGATCGCCGCCAGCGCGCCCTGCGCGAACCGAGACGTCGCGTCGAGCTCGAGCGCGCGCTCGAACTCGACGATGGCGCGATTGAGCAAGCCCTTGGCCCAGTAGATCCGGCCGAGATTGCAGTGCGGATAGTGGCGCGCTTCGTAGCGCTTCGCGTGCACCGCCTTGTCGAGCCACGGAATCGCGTCGTCGAGCTTCCCCTGCTTCAGGAGATATGACCCGATGTCGTTGTAGGGGTTGCCGAACTCCGGGTCGAGCGCGATCGCCTGCTTGCACTCGGCGATCGCGTCCTCGAGCCGGTCGAGAAAGCTCAACGCCCACCCGAGGAACGTATGGGCCTCGGCGGTCGGTCGGCTCGCGATCGACTCCTGGTAGCGACTGATCGCAGCCTCCAGGTCTCCCGCCATGTGCAGGCGGTACGCCTCGACGAACAACTGGTGCGCGCGGCGCAGACGGTCGGAGGACTCCTCGCTCATGATCGGCCGGTCGCCTGAAGCCAGAACGACACGCCGCAATAATACGCCGGGTAGGCGAGGCTCGCCCAGAGCAGAAGTGCGGGGGCGTCGGGCAACGTCCAGATCGCGTAGAGCATGGCCAGGCCCCACACCGCACCGAGTCCGATCGCCGACCGCCGGAACCGGGAGGCGCGCGACGGATAGAGGAACTTGAGGGGCGCGAACACCAGCGCGGCCAGCCCGACGACCCAGAGCGCGGTCACCTCCGGAGAGACGCGCAGCCCGTACGCGTAGAACGCGACGACGTTCCAGTAGGAGGGAAAGCCGCGAAAATAGTGATCCTCGGTCTTCGCGTCGCTACGACAAAATCCATACGCACTCGCGAGCAGGGGGGCGGCCGCCACCCAATGCGCGTACGGCGCCGGAAAGAACCCGCCGAGGTGCAGCAGGACGATCGGCACCAGGACGTAGGTCAAGTAGTCGACGATGTCGTCGAGTCGGGCGCCGTCGTAGTACGGCAGCACCCGCTTGACGCCGACCGCGCGCGCGAGCGCGCCGTCCGTGCAGTCGATCGCGAGCGCGACCGCGAGCAAGCGGAAGACGTCGGGGAACCGGTGCTCGGCGGCGGCCGCCAGGGCCAGGTACGCGATCACCGCCCCGCTCGCCGTGTAGGCGTGGACCCCCCAGGCGGCTGCGCGACGCAGCGCGCTCGGCGGCTCGGTCGTGGCGCCCCGCACCGTCTTCAGCGCTGGCGTTCGACGATCATGGCGATCGCTTCGCCGCCTCCGAGGCAGAGCGTCGCGAGCCCGAACCGGGCGCGGCGCTCGTCGAGCGCGCCGAGCAGCGTGGTGAGCACGCGAGCGCCGCTCGCGCCGATCGGATGCCCGAGGGCGATCGCACCCCCGCGGATGTTGACGTCCGAGGGGTCGAGATCGAGCGCACGAACGGCGGCGAGCGCGACGACCGCGAACGCTTCGTTGATCTCGAAGAGATCGATGTCGGAAAGACGAAGGCCGGCGCGATCGACGACGCGGAGGATGGCGTCGACGGGAGCGATCGGGAACTCGGCGGGCGCGCGTCCGGCGACGGCCGTCGCGACGATGCGCGCCCGCGGTCGGGCGCCGTAGCGAACGGCCGCCGCTTCGCTTGCGACGACGAGCGCGGCCGCGCCGTCGGCGAGCGTCGAGGCGTTCGCGGCCGTGATCGTCCCATCGTTCTCGAAGCTCGGATGGAGACTCGCGACGCGCTCGAAGTCGACCCGGCTCGGCTCCTCGTCCTCGTGGACGGCGACCGGGCCGTCGCGACCCGGAACGTCGACGGGGACGATCTCGCCGACGAAGGCGCCGGAGGCAGCCGCAGCTTGCGCGCGTCGATAGCTCTCGACCGCGTAGGCGTCCTGGGCCTCGCGACCGATCGCTCGATCGCGGGCGCAGCGCTCCGCGGCCCTCCCCATGTGGAAGTCGTTGTACGGATCCCACAGGCCGTCGAGGATCATCGCGTCGAGGAGCGGGCCGTGGCCGAGACGTTGGCCGTCGCGCGCGCTCGGCGCGAGGTAGGGCGCGCGCGACATGCTCTCCATGCCGCCGGCCGCGACGAGGTCGGCTTCGCCGAGGCGGATCGACTGCGCTGCCAGCGCGATCGCCATCAAGCCCGAGCCGCACACCTTGTTCACGGTGAGCGCCCCGTGGCTGTGCGGCAGGCCGGCGGCGAGGCCCGCTTGCCGGGCCGGCGCCTGGCCGAGGCCGGCCGCGATCACATTGCCCATGATCACCTGTTCGATGGCCTCGGGGGGAACCCGCGCGCGTTCGACCGCCCCCCGCAGGGCGGCGGCGCCGAGCTCGGGCGCGGTGGGTCGGGAGAGCGTGCCGCGAAACCCGCCGATCGGCGTTCGCGCGGCGCTCAGGAGGTAGGCGTCACCCATGGGCGGTGGTTGCGAGCGCCGCGAATTGTCGCAACTTCGTCCGCCGGCATCAACCTCGCGCGGGCGTCAGCGCGCGCGTGGAACGCGCGGAGCGAAGAAGTAGAGCTCGCCCGGCGAGCGCAGGCTCCCGGCGGTCGTCGCGGCATCGACGGCATCGCCGAAATAGACGTCGACGCGCCCGGGTCCGCGAATCGCGGCGCCGGCATCCTGGTTCAGGACCAACCGGGACAACGCGACGCCCGGTCCCGCTTTGGGAACGGCGACGAAGGCGAGCGCGCCGGACGGGAAGACCGCCGGGTCGGTGGCGATCGTGCGTCCGGCCGTGACCGGGACCCCGAGGCTCCCGAGCGGCGGGCCGTCGAGCATCCGGAAGAAGACGTAGCGGGCGTTGGTCCGCAGAAGGTCCGGCGCCTCCTCGGGATGGTCGCGGAGCCATGCGCGAATCCCCGCCATCGATGCCTGATCGAGCGCGAGCGCGCCGCGGTCGACGAGCACGCGTCCGATGCTCGTGTACGGTCGACCGTTCGAGGCCGCGAAGCCGATCGTGCGGCGGGTCCCGTCGGGGAAGGCGAGCACGCCCGAGCCCTGGATCTGGACGAAGAAGAGCCCGACCGGGTCGTCGACCCACGCCAGCACGGGCCCGCCGCCGCCGGCCTCGATCTCGGTGCGCGTCGGGTAGGGAGCGAGCGTCCCCTCGGCGGCGCGGCCGACGATCTGCTCGCGACAGGCGCAGGGAGCCCCGAAGTCGGCGAGCGCCGCCGTCAGGAGATCCGAGGGGCGGCCGAGCACCGGTACGCGAAAGCGGGCGTCGCGGATCGCGCGCGCCGGAAGGGTGGGAAGGTAGTAGCCGGTGAAGGTCACGTGCCCGGGCGGCGTCGCCCGGTAGACCTCGAATCGGCGGTCGAGCTCGGTGGCGAGCTCGGCGGGCGAGGGCGCGCGCGCCAGGACTTCGGCGAGGCCTTCCAGCGCCGCGCGCATCTCCCCGGCGGTGCGCGTTGCCACCCCGAACGAGAGCGAGCGGTCCGGCGGCAGGCGGGCGAAATAGCGGATGCTCTCCCCGACCGCCGCCGCGAGGCTCGCGCGATCCCCGTCGTCCGCGAGCACGGGGGCGGTCGGGAGGAGGCGAAGCGACGCTCCGGGCGGGCGTAGGGTCGGCGCGCAGGCGGCGACGCTCAGCAGCACCACGGCCGCGATCCAGGGAACGACCGGCCGCGCGCGCGTTGACACCGAGAAAGCAACCATGTCAACTATCGCGCGGTTGCGCGCCTCCACGGGCACCGTCGGCGCGCGGGATGGTGTGAGGAGGGCGGGACGGATGTCCCGCGGGTGAGGAGGGGAAGATGAGTCCCGGCGTTCGCAGCTTCATGCTCGGGTTCGTGTTCGGCATCGTCGCGTGTATGGGATTCATTACCTATTACGGCGACCGCGGCGGTGATTGGCTGATCGAGATGGGCCGCAAGATGAAGACCGTCGCGCAGGGCGACGGTGCGCACTACGAGACCCGTCACGTGCAAACCTACTGAGCTCCGCCTCCGCTACGCCGCTCCGTAGGCCCGGCCGGCAGCGGCCACGCCGGATTCGGCGTCGCAGGCGAATCCGTGGCGCGGCAGGAGGCGACCGAGCGCGCTGAGCAGCCGCCGTACGTTCGCCTCCGTGCTCGACTCGCCCATGAGGCCGATGCGCCAGGTCTGGCCCTTCAACGGACCGAGCCCGCCGCCGATCTCGATGTGGTCGTCCTCGAGGAGCGCCCGTCGCACGGCCGCGTCGTCGACGCCTGCCGGAATGCGGACGCTGGTCAACATCCAGAGCCGCCGCCCCGGCGCGACCGCCATCTCGAGGCCGAGCGCCTCGAGGCCCGCGACCAGCGCTTCGTGGCTGCGTCGATGGCGCGCGAAGCGTGCGTCGAGCCCTTCCTCCAGCACCACGCGGAGGGCTTCGTAGAGCGCGTAGTTCATGCTGATTGGCGCGGTGTGATGGTACACCCGCTCCTCGCCCCAGTACTTCTCGAGCATCGTGAGGTCGAGGTACCAGCTCCGCACCTGGTGCGTGCGGGCGCGCAGACGCTCGACGGCGCGCGGGCCGAACGTGACCGGCGACAGGCCCGGCGGGCAGCTCAGGCACTTCTGCGTTCCCGAGTAGGCCGCGTCGACTCCCATCCGGTCGATGTCGACGGGGCATCCGCCGAGCGACGTCACGCAGTCGATGACGAAGAGCGCGCCGTGCTCGTGCGCGAGCCGGCTCGCCTCTTCGAGCGGCTGCCACGCTCCGGTCGAGGTCTCGGCATGCACGAGGGCGAGGAGCCGCGGCTTGCGCGCGCGGCCGAGCGCCGCCGCGATCGTCTCGGGCGGCACGACCTCGCCCCAGGGCGCCTCCGCGCGCACGACGGACGCGCCCGCGCGCTCCGCAACATCGGTGAGGCGCGTCCCGAATACGCCGTTCACGCCGATCACCACCTCGTCGCCGGGCTCGACCAGGTTCACGATCGTTGCTTCGAGCCCGGCGCTGCCGGTTCCCGAGATCGGGATCGTGAGGTCGTTCTTCGTGCCGAAGACCTCGCGCAGCATGCGCTTGGTCTCCTCCATGAGAGCCACGAACGCCGGGTCGAGGTGGCCGACGAGCGGCAGACCGAGCGCGGCCAGGACGCGCGGATGGACCTGGCTCGGGCCGGGACCGAGCAGCAAGCGCTCGGGCGGCGGGAAGACCCTGGACGGTGGGATGAGGGACATCATGGGCCTCGTGAGGTGTCGCATCTCGCGAGCGCGCCGGGCGGCGCGCTCGGTGCTTATTGTGGTATCGTCGCGCGGTGTCAACGTCGATCGCGCCATCGCCCGCGCTGGCGCGGGAACTCGCCGCGATCGTGGGCTCGGACGGCGTGATCGCGGACGCCGCGGCGCGGACCGTCTACGAATGCGACGGATACACCCTGGAGCGCGCGGTGCCGGATCTCGTCGTGCTGCCGCGGTCGACCGACGAGGTCGCGCGCGTCCTCCGCGCCGCGTGGCGGGCCGGGGTGCCGTTCGTACCACGTGGCGCGGGCACCGGGCTCTCGGGCGGGTGCCTCGCGGCCCCGGCGCGACTCGTCGTCGGCACGAGCCGGATGCGGGCCATTCGCGCGATCGACGTTCCGAATCGGCGCGTGACCGCGGAGGCCGGCGTCGTGAACGCGGAGGTGTCGCGCGTCGTGCGGGCGGCGGGTCTGCACTACGCGCCCGATCCGTCGAGCCAGAACGCCTGCACGATCGGGGGCAACGTCGCCGAGAACTCGGGCGGACCGCACACCTTGAAGTACGGCGTGACGACCAATCACGTCCTGGCGGTGGAGCTCGTCCTACCGGACGGCGAGGTGGTGCCGCTCGGCGACGGCGTCGACGACGGCGTCGGCTACGATCTCACCGGCGTCGTGTGCGGCGCGGAGGGTACGATGGGCATCGTGACGGCGGCGACGCTGCGCCTCGTGCCGCTGCCCGAGTCCGTGGTGACGCTGCTCGCGGTGTTTGCGACGGTGGCCGAGGCGAGCGCGACGGTGTCGGCGATCATCGCGGCCGGCATCGTCCCGGCCGCGCTCGAGATGATGGACCGGACGATCGTGGCGGCCGTGGAGGCGGCCTTTCGCGTCGGCTTCCCGACCGATGCCGGCGCCGTGCTCATCATCGAGATCGACGGGGACGCCGCCGGGCTTCCCGCGACGGCGCAACGGATCGAGGATCTCTGCCGCCGGGACGGCGCGCGTGAGGTGCGGCGGGCGGTCGACGCCGCGGCGCGCGCCGCGCTCTGGACGAGTCGCAAGCGCGCGTTCGGCGCCGTCGGGCGGCTGTCCCCGAGCTACTGCACGCAGGACGGCGTCGTGCCGCGCACGCGGCTCCCGGAGATCCTCGCGCGCATCGAGGACGCTGCGGCGCGCTACGGGCTCCGCATCGGCAACGTGTTCCACGCCGGGGACGGCAACATCCATCCGATCGTGCTCTACGACGAGCGCGATCCCGAGGAGGCGGCGCGCGCCCTCGCGGCCGGACGCGACATCCTGCGCGCGTGTCTCGAGCTCGGCGGCAGCGTGACGGGTGAGCACGGCATCGGCGTCGAGAAGATGGCCGAGCTCGCTCTCGCGTTCGGCACCGACGATCTCGCGCTCATGCGGCGTGTGCGCGGCGTCTTCGATCCCGACGGGCGCGCCAATCCGGGGAAGATCTTCCCGACGCCGGGCGGGTGCGTCGAACCGCGCGCGCCGCGCCGGCGAGCCGCGCTGTGACGGCGGGCTCTCCGCCGCCGGCGGTCGCCGCGGCCGTCGCCGCGCGGCTCGGTTGCTCGGTCGACGCGGCGGACGAGGCGCGCGCCGCGTGGATCGTCGGGGGCGTGACGCCGGCACTGGTCGCGCGTCCCGCCGCCGCCGACGAGCTCGCGGCGACGGTCGGCGCGGTCGCCGCGGCGGGCGGTGCGCTCGTGCCGCTCGGGCGGGGCGCCCACCGCGACCTCGGCCACGCCCCGACCCGCTACGACGTCGCGCTGGTGACCGACCGCCTGGCGCGCCTCCTCGACTACGCGCCCGCCGACATGACGGTCACCGTCGAGGCCGGCGTCACGTTGGCCGAGTTGTCCGCGGCGCTGGCGCGCGAAGGCCAGTGGCTCGCGATCGAGCCGCCGCTGCCCGCGGCCACGACCGTCGGCGGGCTCCTGGCGGCCGACCGCTCCGGGTGGCTCGCGGCCTCGCAAGGGCGGGTGCGCGACGTGGTCATCGGAATCGGCGTCGTGACCGCGGACGGCGTGCGCGCGCGCGGCGGCGGTCGCGTGGTGAAGAACGTCGCCGGCTACGATCTCATGAAGCTCTTCATCGGCTCGCTCGGCTCGCTCGCCGTGGTCACCGACGCCACGTTCAAGGTGCGGCCCCTCCCCGAGCGCCAGCACGGTCTCGTGCTCCGCGGCCGCACCGCGTCGGCCGGGCTCGCGCTCGGCGCCGCGGTCGAAGGGGCCCTCGCCGTGGCCGTGGCGGGCCCGCTCGGAAGCGGGCCGGACACCGCGGCCGTCGTCGTGCGCCTCGGCGGCGTCGAGGCCGACGTCGGCGCGCAGCGCGCGCGGGTGCGCGAGCTCGCGCGGCGCCACGGCGCCGAGGTCGAGCTCGACGCGGACGCCGCCGATCCCGCCGTCGCCGCGCGCTTCTCGATGGTGCGAGACTTCCCGGTCTCCGGCGCCGGCCGACTGGCGGTTCGATTCGCCTGCCTGCCGTCGCGACTCGACGCGCTCGTGCGCGGCGCGCGCGCCGCCGTCGCGCGCCTGCGGGGCGCGTGGCACGCCGATCCGCGGCGCGGGATCGCGTTGCTGGAGGTCGCGGAGGCCGAAGGGGCCGCGGCGACGCTTGCCGAGCTCGCGCGCGTCGCCGTCGCCCACGCGGCGCACCTCGTCGTCGAGCGGTGGCCGCTCGCGCTCGCGTCGGGCATCGCGGTATGGCGGCCGATGCCGGCCGCGCTGCCGCTCATGCGCCGGATGAAGGCCGCGCTCGATCCCGTCGGCGTGCTGGCGCCGGGCCGCTTTGTGGGGCGGATCTGATGGCGCACGGACGTCGCGCTGCCCTCCCGCCCGGCGGCTTCGTGCCGACGGAGCGATTGCTCGACTGCGTGCATTGCGGTCTCTGCCAGACCGCGTGTCCGACCTACCTCACGCTCGGAACCGAGGCGGATTCTCCGCGCGGACGCATCCATCTCATGCGCGCGCTGCAGGAGGGGCGGCTCACGCTCGATGCCGACGCCGTCGGCTATCTCGATCGCTGCCTCGGGTGTCGTGGCTGCGAGACGGCCTGTCCGTCCGGGGTCGCCTACGGCGAGCTCATCGAAGCCGTGCGGCCGTGGGTCGAAGCGCGCTACCGACGTCCGCTCCCGGAGCGGTGGCGGCGGCGCCTCATCGTCCGCGCGCTCACGACGCCGCGACTCCTGCGCGCGCTCGTGACGCCGCTGCGGGCGCTCGATCGGCTCGGCCTGCTCGCGAGCGGCCGCGCGCTCGCCGCGCGCGTGGTCCCAGGCGCGCGCCTGCTGCCGACGTCGGTTCCGCCGCGCGCCGCGCCGCCGTCGGCGATCGCGGCGGGCGATGCGCGTGCGGCGCCCGTCCACCTCGTGCCCGGCTGCGTGATGCCGGAACTCTGCGGCGACACCGTGCGGAGCACGGCGCGCGTGCTGGCGGCGAACGGGTGGCGCGTGATCGTCCCCCCCGCCGTCGGGTGCTGCGGTGCGCTCGCCCTGCACGCCGGCGAGCGCGGGGCCGCGCTCGCTGCGGCGCGTCGGACGCTCGACGCGCTCGTCGCGGCGGCCCCGACGGACGACGGCCCGCCGATCGTGGTGACGGCGGCCGGGTGCGGCGCGATGATGAAGGGATGGGGCGCGCTCTTCACGGAGGATCCGGCGCGCGCGGCCGCGGCGGCGAGCGTCGCGCACCGCGTCCGCGATGCGACGGAGCTCCTGGCGTCGCGGCCGCTTCGCGTTCCGGCGGCGCTTCCGCCGCGGCGGGTCGCCTATCACGATCCGTGTCATCTCGCCCATGCACAGGGCATCCGGGACGCGCCGCGCGCGCTCCTCGCCGCCATTCCCGGCGTCACGCTGGTCGCGATGGAGGACGAGGATCTCTGCTGCGGGAGCGCGGGCCACTACAACGTCATGCAGCCGGCGATGGCCCGCACGCTGGTGGCGCGGAAGGTGGCCGCCATCCGGGCGAGCGGCGTCGACCTCGTCGCGACGGCGAACGCCGGGTGCGCGCTCCAGCTCGCGGCCGGCCTGCGCGCCGCCGCGCTCGCGATCCCGGTGCGCCACGTCGTCGAGCTGCTCGCCGAGGCGTACGACCGGTATTGACGTTCGCCCGTCGGTGATGCGGCAGTTTTGTGCCGTTCGCGCCGATGCCTTCCCGGCGCCCCCGGCGTCGGAGCATCGGTCGTTCGCGTGGTTCCGGTGGCCGGGCGCCTGCCTCCCGCCTGGCATGACAGTTGCTGCCGGGCCTGGGAGATGGCCGAGCCCGTCCCGCGTACCCCGCCGTTCGACCGCACCGAGGTGCGTTGCGCGGCCGGTGTCTACGTGACCCTGGCGGTCGCGACCGCGCTCGTCGCGCTCACGGCGCAAGGCGCTTGGGCGCCCTTCGCGGCCCTGGCGCTCCTGCCGATCTTCGGGGTCGCGCTCGTCGACGCGACGCGCACGGCGGCAAGGGTCTGGCGGGACTGGCGGGCCTACGAGCTCGGCGTGAACGTCAAGCGCGCGCTCGCGACGCTGCGTCCCGCGTACCGCGTCGTGACGCGCGAGCCGACGCTCACCGAACGCGATCGGCACGTCGCGATCGGTCCGAATGGCGTGTTCCTCATCGTGTCGAGCAACGACGGCGGCCGGATCACCGCGTCCGACCAGAGGCTCTTCGTGAACGCGCGTCTCCCGTGGCGAAACCTCGTGGAGGACTGTCGCGTCGAGGCGCTGCGCGTCGCCGATCGGGCGCGCGGCGCGCTCGGGCGGCCGGTGCCCGTGCACGCGGTGCTGTGCTTCACGCGCGCTCTCGTCGCCGTCGGGCAGGAGATCCGCGGCGTGAAGATCGTCCAGGTGCCGCGCCTCGCGCGTCTGATCGAGAGCGTGGCCGCGCCGGCCCCGCTCGGCGAGCGGGACATCGAGACGGTGCGGGCGAGCTTGGTCGCGGCGACGTCCGCGGCGCCGGCGCACAAGGTTCTCCGGTTGACGCCGCGGCGCGCGGCCGCGCAGGTCGAGCGTCCGTTGACGATCGTCGGGAGGTCGTCGCGACCGCATCGCCGTCTCTGGTAGAGCGGCGTTCGCCGCTGCAAGTATCACTTGCAATGCGAAAATCGAGTTGCTAGGAGGGCGCGCAGTCGTGAGGTGAAGGTAGTACGTCCGTGGAACGGCCGTGGCGAAACTTGCCGCGGCTTTGTCTTATGGCAGCGAATCTTCCCTCGATGACGAGTCTAACGGACGAAAGGAGGGGAGATTATGGCTGTCGGTCACGTGAAGTGGTTCAATCCCGAGAAGGGCTTCGGCTTCATCCGCCAGGAGAATGGCGAGGACGTGTTCGTGCACTACTCGGCGATCTCGGGCGAGGGGTTCCGAACGCTCGAAGAGGGTCAGAAGGTCGAGTTCGAGATCACCAAGGGCCCGAAGGGTCTGCAGGCCTCCAACGTCACCAAAGCTGCGTAAGGCGTTCGCGCCCGCGCACTGACCCATCCGGTTACGGCCCCGGGGGCTTCGGCCCCCGGGGCTTTTTCGTTGGACGACAGTGCCTGGCCGCCGGCGCCTTCCTCGCGTCGCGCGCGGACGCGGCGCCGCTTCGCGGTCGCATCGTCGACCTCACGCACGCCTTCGGGGCGCAAACCATCTACTGGCCGACCGAGGCGACGGGCTTCGTCCTGTCGCCCGAGCGCGCGGGGGTGACGGAGGAGGGCTACTACTATGCGAGCAACGCGCTCGCCGCACCCGAGCACGGCGGGACGCACCTCGACGCTCCGCTGCATTTCTGGGCGGAAGGCGAGTCGGTCGACGCCGTGCCGCTCGAGCGGTTGATCGGCCCGGGCGTCGTGATCGACGTGCGCGCAGCCGTCGCCGCGAGCCGCGATCATCAGGTGAGCGTCGACGATCTCCTCGCGTGGGAACGAGCGCACGGCCTCATCCCGCCAGGGGCGATCGTTCTGCTCCACACGGGATTCGGCGCGCACTGGCCCGACCGACGGCGGTACCTCGGCACGGAGGAGCGCGGCGAGGCCGCGGTCGCGCAGCTGCACTTCCCGGGCCTCTTGCCGCATGCGGCCGCATGGCTCGCCGATACCCGCAAGGTCCACGCGGTCGGGCTCGACACGGCGAGCATCGACTACGGCCAGTCGAAGCGCTTCGAGAGCCACGTCGCGCTCTTCCGGCGCGGGGTGCCGGCGTTCGAGAACGTCGCGAACCTGGAGCGCCTGCCGGCGAAGGGCTTCACCGTGATCGCGTTACCGATGAAGATCGCCGGGGGGAGCGGCGCGCCGCTCCGCATCGTCGCGGTGCTCGACGGACCGGGATCGGTCAAGAAGTAGCCATTCCGAGAGGAGACATCCCATGGACGCCAAGGCCGGCGCGCGTGAGCGCCTCGAGAATCGGCGCGAGGACCTCGTCGCGCTCAGTCACCGCATCCACGCGCATCCCGAGCTGGGGTTCGAGGAGGAGCGCGCGGCCGGATGGCTCTGCGACGACCTCGCCGACGCCGGCTTCGAGGTCACGCGCGGCGTCGGGGAGCTGCCGACCGCCTTCGTGGCGCGCGCGGGGAGCGGCCCGCTGCACGTCGCGTTCTGCGCGGAGTACGACGCGCTTCCCGGCATCGGCCATGCCTGCGGCCACAACATGATCGCCGCGATGGCGGTCGGCGCCGCGTCGGCGGCCGCGTGCGTCGCCGACGACGTCGGCCTTACCGTGAGCGTGATCGGCACCCCCGCCGAGGAGGGGGGCGGCGGCAAGATCCTCCTCCTCGACCGCGGAGTCTTCGCCGGCGTCCACGCGGCCATGATGGTGCACCCCGCGCCGGTGGACGTCGTCGAGCAGCCGTTCCTCGCCTGCGCGCAGTTCGAGGTCCGGTATACGGGCAAGGAGGCGCACGCCTCGGCGTTCCCCGAGCGCGGCGTCAACGCGGCCGACGCATTGACCGTGGCGCAGACCGCGATTGGCTGCCTCCGCCAGCACATCCGGCAGACGGACCGCGTCCACGGGATCGTCACGCATGGTGGCGACGCGCCGAACGTCGTGCCGGCGCACACCGCGGCGCACTACATCGTCCGCGCTCGGACGCTCGGCGAGCTCGACGAGGTCCGCGACAAGGTCGTGCGCTGCTTCGAGGCGGGAGCGCTCGCGACCGGCTCCACGCTCGAGATCAAGCAGGATCACCCGCCGTACGCGGAGGTGAAGGTCGACGCCGAGATCGCCGCCGCGTATCGCCGGAACGCGGTCACGCTCGGTCGCGTCCTTCCGGAGCTCGGCCCGGTGCTCGAGCGCATGGCGGGGTCGACCGACATGGGAAACGTGTCGCTCGCGCTGCCGTCGATCCATCCGATGATCGGCATCGAGTCGCTCCCGGCGGTGAACCACCAGCCGGAGTTCACCGCGCACTGCGCGACGCCCGTCGCGGACCGCGCCGTCATGGACGGGGCGCTGGCGATGGCGTGGACGGCGATCGATCTCACCCGCGCTCCGGCGATGGGGACGCGCTTGCGCGCGCCACGCTGAGCCTGGCGGCCTCCGGCGTCGCGCCGGCCGTCACTCGACGTCCGGGACGATCAACGGCACGGCGAGCGCGTCCTCGGACCGCGCGACCACGACGGCCGCGGTGATGTCGCCGCTCACGTTGAGCACCGTGCGGCACATGTCGAGCAGGCGGTCCACCCCGAAGATGATGCCGATGCCCTCGGGCGGCACCCCGACCGTCGCGAGCACCGGCACGATCAGGGGCAGCGAGCCGCCGGGAACCCCCGCGGTTCCCACGCCCGCGAGGATCGACATCAGCACCACGACCAATTGCGACGACAGGCTCAGCTCGACGCCGTAGAATTGCGCCAAGAACAGCACGGTCACCCCCTCGAACAGCGCGGTGCCGTTCTGGTTGGCCGTCGAGCCGAGCGTGAGCACGAAGTTGGCGATCTCGCGCGGCACGCCGAGGTTGCGCTCGGTGACGGTGAGCGCGAGCGGCAGGGTCGCGTTCGAGGAGCTCGTCGAGAACGCCGTGATCATCACGGTGCGGATGCGTTGGAAGAAGAGCCGCGGTGACATGCCGCCGAGGACGCGGACGATGAGCGCGTAGGTGCCGAACTGGTGGATCGCCAGCCCGAGCAGCACCACCGCGACGTAGCTCGCGAGCTGGCGCAGTACGCCGGCGCCGAGCCGGGCGGTGAGCGTGAAGAGGAGGCACGCGACGCCGTAGGGCGCGAGCCGCATCGCGAGGTCGATCACCTGCATCACGACCGCGTAGAGGCCCTCGAGCACGGCGATCAGCGGGGCGACCGTCTCTCGCGGTGCGAGCGCGAGCCCGATGCCGAGGATCAACGAGAAGAACATCACCGCCAGCATGTCGCCGTTCACCGCGGCGCGCAGCGGGTTCTCGGGGACGATCGCCAGCACCGCCTGCAGCCCGACCGGGGCGTCCGCCGGCGTGACGGCCGGGCCGCGGCCCGCGCTCGCCGCCAGGGCGGCCCGCGTTGCCTCGGGAAGCCCCGCTCCGGGCCGCAGGACGTTCACGAGCGTCAAGCCGATCGCCACCGACAGGCCGGTGGCGAGGATCGTATAGGCGAAGGTCTTGGCGCCGATCCGGCCGAGGCGCCCGAGGTCGCCGAGGCCGGCGACGCCGAGCACGAGCGCCGAGAACACGAGCGGCAGGACGACCATGAAGATGAGGCGCAGGAAGATGCGCCCGAACGGCTCCGCCACGTGGTCGATCGCCCAGGTGAGCCCGGGCGTGCCGCCGGCCGCTACGTTCGCGGCGATGCCCGTCGCGACGCCCATCACGAGCCCGAAGAGGATGCGCCAGTGTAGCGGCCAGCGTCCGGACATGCGCCCGCCCCTTATCATGCGGGGGAGCCTCCCGAGAGAGAGCCCAGTGGCCGCGTGCCCGGAGGGTCCGGTATCATCGGCCCATGCAACCAGCCCCCACGTTTCCGGCCCCAGTCCAGGAACTCGTCGCCCAGATCCTCGCCGAGGCCGGTCCTCCCGGCACGCCGCAACAGGAACGGTACCTCCGCGAGATCCTCACGACCGTCGTCCGCCTGGTGCGCGACGATGCCTCGACCGGCGACCTCAAGATCATCAACACCGCCCTCAAGGAGATGCGCTACGCCTTCAAGGTGTTCGCGCCGTACCGGCACGTCCGGAAGGTCAGCGCATTCGGGTCGGCCCGCACCAAGGAGACCTCCGCGGCCTACCGGCAGGCCAGGGAGTTCGCGGAGCGGATCTGCCGCGAAGGATTCATGGTGCTGACCGGGGCCGGGGGCGGCATCATGCGCGCCTGTCAGGAGGGCTCCGGGCGCGAGCGCAGTTTCGGGGTCAACATCCGGCTGCCGTGGGAGCAGGGAGCGAACGAGTTCATCGCCCACGACCCGAAGCTCATCACCTTCAAGTACTTCTTCACGCGCAAGCTGATGTTCATCAAGGAGGCCGACGCGATCGTCCTGTTCCCGGGAGGCTTCGGCACCCACGACGAGGGCTTCGAGTCCTTGACCCTCGTGCAGACGGGAAAGTCGCGGCCGCTCCCGATCGTGTTCCTGGACGCGCCCCGTGCGACCTCGTGGAAGACGTGGAAGCGATACGTCGACGACCACCTGCTCCGCCCGGGGCTCGTCTCCGCCGACGACATGCGCCTCTTTACGGTGACCGACGACATCGACGAAGCCGTCGCCGAGATCCGGGGCTTCTACCGCGTGTATCACTCGTCGCGATACGTCGGAGATCGCTTCGTGATCCGGCTGAATGCGACGCTTCCGCTTGCCTTGGTCGATCGGCTGAACGAGGAGTTCCGGGACGTCCTCCAGGAGGGAGCCTTCGAGGTCGCCGAGGCGCTGCCCGAGGAGCGCGGCGAGCCCGAGATCGCGCACCTGCCGCGGCTGGTGTTTCGCTTCAATCGCATGCGGTTCGGCCGCTTGCGGGCGATGATCGACCTCATCAACCGGGCGGGGCCGGAGCCGACGGTGCTCGCCCCGCCGCAGCACACGGCCGAAGGCGGCTTGGTGTGAGCGAGCGGGCGCTCAGCTGAGCGCGGGCTTCTGATCCGCGAGCTCGCCGTTGGCGGCGAGGAGCGCGCGCAGCAGCTCGGCCAGGGTCAGCACCTCGGCGTTCACCCGCACGAAGGCCTCGACCGCCTTGAACCACTCGTCGCGCTGCTCGTGCTCACCGAGCGACGGCGTGTCGGGATTCAGATGCACGACTTTGCGCATGCCGTCGAGCAGCCCTTCCGAGATGCCGTGGAGATGTCGCGTGATGTCGGTGAACGTGCTGGCGTCGATGACCATCGCTCGATGCGACTAACAAGAACGGTGCCAGCGCCGGACGCGCGAGACCTCGGGAAACCGCGTACTCCCTCGCGCTCCGGATCGCCGCTTCCGACGGCAAAACTGCGAGACCGTGGGAGCGCATTGCATCCGTGCGACCGTTCCCGGAGATCGCCGGGTCAGGCGCGGGGAGGCTCCAGGGTCGCGTGCAGGAACTCGAACACGTCGCGGTAGATTTCCGCGCCCCACTGGTGGTGGGTGCCGGGGCGCCAGCGCAGCTCCTTCGGTTCGCGTGCCGCCGCGAAGAGCGTCTCGACGGCGGCGCGCGGGAAGATCGGGTCGTCGAGCGTGTTCACCATGAGGAACGGACGAGGGGCGATGGCGCTCGCGAAGAAGGCCGGGTCGGTCGCCTCGGCGGCGACCTGCCGGCGCCGCCGGTCTTCCTCGACCGCGCCGCGCTCCCAGTAGCGCGTGTGCGCGAAGCTCCCGGCGATCACGATGGCCGCCGCCGCGATGCGCGGCTCGCGCGCCGCGAACACCGTGCCGAGCATGCCCCCGAGGCTGAAGCCTACGTAGCCGATGCGAGCGGCGTCGACGCCGTGCGTGGCGGCCAGGACGTCGACGCCCGCGGCGAGGTCGCCGACGCTCCGTTCGACGAAGGCCGGCTTGCCGATCAGCCTCCGCCGCACCAGCGGATCGCTCGGCGTCGCCGTGGCGCGCTCGCCGTGCTCGGCGAGATCGAGCGCGAGCACGGTCCACCCGTGCTTCGCCCAGCGCCGCGCGGGCGCCTGGATGTAGGCGTCCTCCTTGCTGGTGTTGGCCCCGTGTTGGAGCACGACGGCGGGCGCGGGAGCCCGCGCGTCCGCCGGCTGCCACAGGATCGCCGGCACCTCCGCCCCGCCCGCGCCCGCGAAGCGGATGCGGCGCATCCGCACGCCGCCGTCGACCGGCGCGACCTCGGCCGCCATGGCCGGGCGTTGTTGCAGAGCGGTTCCACCTGCGCAACAAGAGCGCGGTGATCATCGGGCTCACGGGCGGCATCGGATCGGGCAAGAGCGTCGTCGCGCGCATGCTGGCGGAGCTCGGCGCCCACGTCATCGACACCGACAAGGTGGGCCACCGCGTCTACGCGCCCGGCAGCGAGGGGTTCGCGCGCATCGTCGAGACGTTCGGCCGCGCGATCGTCGCTCCGGACGGTACGATCGATCGCAAGAAGCTCGGAGCGATCGTCTTCTCCGACGCCGAACGGCGGGGGGCGCTCAATGCGATCGTGCACCCCCTCATCTTCGGCGAGGTCATGCGCGAGATCGCCGAGCGCCGGAACGCGGGCTTTGCGGGGCCCATCGTGCTCGAGGCGCCGATCCTGGTCGAGGCGAAGGGCGCCGGGATCGTCGATCAGATCTGGGTTGTGACCGCCCCGCCCGACGCCGTGCGTGCCCGCCTCGCGACCGACCGCGCCATGAGCCGCGCCGAGATCGACGCGCGCGTCGCGGCCCAGCTCGACGACGCCGAACGCCGCCGCCACGCCGACGTCGTCATCGAGAACGACGGCGACCTCGCCGGCCTGCGCGCGATCGTCGAGGCGGCCTGGAAGACCGTCCTCGGGGGAGGCCGCCCGTGAGCCCGTTCGTTCTCGACGGGTGCGATCTCTCCATGCCCGCGCCCGGGCGACTGCTGCCGCCGCGGACGTTCTTCTCGCCCGCGGTCTTCGACGCCGAGATGACGAGGATCTTCGCGCGCAGCTGGGTGCATGTCGCGGATCTCGACGAGCTCCGGAACGGCGGCGATTTCGTCGCCGCCGCGATCGGCGCGAGCCCGGTCGTCGTCCTCCGCGGTCACGACGGCGTCGTGCGCGGCTTCCTGAACGCCTGCCCGCATCGCGGCGCCACCCTCGCCGACGGGCGCGGCAACTGCGGACGGCAGCTCCGCTGTCCGTATCACGCCTGGAGCTTCGCGACCGATGGGCGACTGGTCGGCGCGTCGTCGCGCGACGAGTTCGCCTGCGACTTCTCGACCGTCGCCCTGCAACCGATCCGTGTCGCGTGCTGCGGCCCGATGGTGTTCGGCTGTCTCGATTCCGACGCGCCTTCCTTCGAGGAGTGGATCGGCGAGCTGCCGGAAGCGCTCGCCCGCCATGGCGGCGACCGGCTGGAGCGCGCCTTCGAGTACGCCTACGAGGTCGACGTCAACTGGAAGGTCTACGTCGAGAACGGGCTCGAGGGGTACCACGTCGCCGTCGTCCACGACGTGCTGAACGATTTCGTCGAGACGAAGGACGCGCGGCATCACTTCGAGGAGCACGGCAGCTATACGCATGCGTCCATCAAGCCCGAGTATCGGGCGATGATTCCCGAGCTTCCGCACCTCTCCGCCGAGGAGCGGGGCCGCGTTCGCTTCGGCCTGGTCTTTCCGAATCTCATCCCGGTCCTGGGGCCGGTAGAGTTTTCGTATCTGCGCATCGATCCGCTCGGGCCGGAGCGCATCCGTCTCGTAGCGCGGAGCTTCGATTTCGGCGGCGATCAGGCCCTCCTGCGGGACTTTCGGCGCGACGCCATCGACCGCACCAATCGGCAGGATATCGGCGTCGTGACGCGCGTGCAGCGCGGCCTCCACGCGCACGGGTTCGCGGGCGGGATGCATTCTGCGTTCCTCGAGAGCCGCATCGGGCACTTCGAGCGCATGGTGAGCCGCGCGCACACCGGCGAGCGGATCTCGCTCGCCCGTCCCGGATCCTTCACGCGCGCGCAGCTCGTTGCGGAGTGCGCCGGGACCCTGGCGATGCGGGCGACGACATGACCGCCCTCCGGACCGAGACCGCGGACGGGGTCCGTTCCATCGTCTTCACGCGTCCCGACGAGTACAACACCATCACGCCGGCGCTCCGCGACGAGCTCGCGGCGGCCATCGACGCCGCCGACGCGGACCGAGCCGTACGGGTGATCCTGCTGCGCGCCGAGGGTCCCGCCTTCTGCGCCGGATACGGTCTCGACTGGTCGACGGTCGCTCAGGCGACCGAGGAGGAACGCGAGCGGCGGTGGGACTCCGTCGGCGACCTCCGTATGATGGGGCGTTTCGTCGAGGTCTACATGAAGCTCTGGTACGCGGCGAAGCCGACGATCGCCGCCGTCCAGGGATGGTGCATCGGCGGCGGCACCGACATGGTGCTGTGCGCCGACATCGTGATCGCGGGCGAGGGGGCCACGTTCGGCTATCCGCCCGCGCGGGTGTGGGGCACGCCCACGACGGCGATGTGGGTCTACCGGATGGGGCTCGAGAAGGCGAAGCGCTACCTCCTCACGGGCGACGAGATCCCCGCGCCGGAGGCGGCGCGCATCGGCCTCGTCCTCGAAGCCGTTCCCGATGCCGAGCTCCAGTCCCGCGCGATGGCGTTCGCCCGCCGCATGGCGCGGCTCCCGACCAATCAGCTCGTGATGCTGAAGCTCCTCTGCAATCAGACGGCGGAGAACATGGGGCTCACCTCGAGCCGGACGCTCGGCACGCTCTTCGACGGGATCGCACGCCACACCCAGGAGGGGCTCGACTTCGTGCGTCGTGCGCAGGAGACCGGGTTTCGCGCGGCCGTCCGCGAGCGCGACGATCCCTTCGGCGACTACGGCTCGGGTCCCAGCGCGCGGAGCCGCAAGCCCCGCTTGCCGAAGGCCTGACCGCATTGCTCGCCAGGTCCCGGCCGCGAGCGCCAACCGCGCGGCATCTCGGGCCCTACTCGCGCCTCGCGCTCGACGGCCCGTTGTGGGATAGGCTCCAAGAGCATCTCCCATGACGCTGCACGCCGAGCTCACGCGCGAGATCGACGCAGGTCCTGCCGGACCCCGAGTCGCGGCGTTCTTCGACCTCGATCGCACGCTGCTCGCGGGCTTCTCGGCGGCCCATTTCATCCGCGAGGACGTGCTCGCCGGCCGCATGAGCGCCAAACACTTCGTGCAGACCATGCTCGCGGCGACGCTCTTCCAGCTACGGCAGATCGGGTTCTCCGGCTTCGTGGCGAGCACCATGGAGCGCCTCCGCGACGTCGACGAGGCCGAGCTCGTCTCGCACGCGGAGCACATGTTCGTCGAGCATCTCGCCGCCGACGTGTACCCGGAAGGGCGCGCGCTCGTGCAGGCGCACCGCCGCCGGGGCCACACGATCGCGCTCGTCTCGTCGGCGACGCGGTATCAGATCGAGCCGCTCGCCCGCGATTTCGGCATCGAGCACGTGCTCTGCACGCAACTCGAGGTGAAGAACGGCAAGCTCACCGGCCGGGTCATCGAGCCGACGTGCTACGGCGAGGGCAAGGCTTCGGCGGCCCGTGCGTTCGCCGCGGCGCGCGGCATCGATCTCGGCGCGAGCTACTTCTATACCGACAGCGACGAGGACCTGCCGCTGCTCGAGATCGTCGGGAAGCCGCGGCCGACGAACCCCTCGAGCCGCCTCGCCGCGATCGCCGTCACGCGCGGCTGGCCGATGCATCGCTTCACGAGCCGCGGCACGCCGGGGCCGCTCGAGGTCGTGCGCACCTCGCTCGCGGTCGGCGCGCTCGTGCCGTCGCTCATGCTCGGGGTGCCCGCCGCCGTGCTGAGCTGGAGCTGGCGGCGCGCGATCAACATCGCGATCACCACCTGGGGCGAGCTCGGGACGGCGTTGGCCGGCGTCGACGTCGCGGTCGTCGGCGAGGAGCATCTCTGGTCGCATCGACCCGCGGTCTTCATCTTCAACCACCAGAGCGGCATCGACATGCTCGTGCTCTGCCGGCTGCTCCGCCGCGACATCATCGCGGTCGCGAAACAGGAGGTGCGCCGGAACCCGATCTTCGGACCGGTGTTCGCCGCCGTGGGGACCGTGTTCATCGACCGCTTCGACCATGACAAGGCCGTCGCCGCGCTGAAGCCCGTCGTTGAGTCGATCCGCCAGGGGCTTTCGCTGGTCCTCGCGCCGGAAGGGACGCGCAGCGCCACCGGCCAGCTCGGCCGCTTCAAGAAGGGCGCCTTCCACATGGCGATGGCGGCCGGCGTGCCGATCGTGCCGATCGTGCTCCGCAACACGCTCGACGCGCTGCCGAAGCACGGGATCATCGTACGACCGGCGACGATCGAGGTCGTCGTACATCCGCCCGTGTCCACGGCCGGCTGGAAGGGCGAGGACATCGACCGCCACATCGAGGAGATCCGGAACCTCTACGTCGAGACGCTCGGGGAGTGAGGTCCGACCGGCGATCCCGAGCGTGCGCGCCGGATCGACCGTCCGATGCAAGGGAGGAAGCGCCCGGTCGTCGCGGCGTAGCGGCGATAGCGGTCGCCGTGGACCCGCAGGAGGTAGGGCTCTTCGACCCAGCGCACCTGGAGCTCGAGCGCCACGACGAGCGCCGCGAACGCCGCCAGCGCCAGCGCATTCGGGGCGAGGAGCACGAGGCCCGCGCTCGCGAACGTCATCCACGTGAAGATGGGGTGGCGTACGAAGCGGAACGGCCCCTCGGACACCAGCTCCGTCCGCGCCGCCGGATCGACGCCGATGCGCCACGACGCGCCCATCGCGACCTGTGCCCAGAGGGTGCCGGCGATGCCGACCGTGCTGCAGGCGAGGCCGAGGACGTGGACGAGCCGGCGGTCGACGGCGCCCCACGCGGGCGTCAGGCCCGCGAGCTGGGCGAGCGGCGCGAGGCCGCTGCCGAGCACGGCGACCCCGAACAGCACGCCGGCCAACCATTCGAGGGAGAGCGGACGTCCCGTGAGCCCGACCCAGCCTGTCGAACCGGTCCGGCGCCGATGGATGACGGCGCGGAGGCCGAAGGCGAGAACGAGGAAGACGACGTATCCGACGAGCGCAGCGAGCGGCATGAGCGACCTCCCGGAGTGATGCCTGGTGTATACGAGTAATTGCTCGGATTCGGCTACTCGGATTCGGCGGCGCGTCGCGCCTGCGCGCTCGGGGGCGCGGCGCGGCGCGCGGGCGCGGAGGCGACCGAGCCGTCGGCGGCCGGGGCTCGGATTCGGACCGGCGCCATCGCGCCGCGCCGTTCCTGCGTTGAACGATCCCGGGCCCTGGGATAATCGGCTCCGCATGCGCTCATCCAGAACGAAGACTCAGCAGCAGCAGCTGCTGTTGCTGCTGCTGGCCGCGCTCCTCGCGAGCGCGGGTTGCGTCAAGCGGCAGACCCGCGTCAATTCGCCGACCACTATCGATCCAGCGCTGCTCGACACGGCGCGAGCGGTGGTCGGCGCGCCGGACCGCGCCGCCGCCGACCGTGCCCTCGATGCGGGGCGCCATCCCGACCGACTGCTCGCGTTCATCGGCGCCCGGCCCGGCATGCGGATCGCCGAGATCGGCTCCGGGTTCGGCTATACGGCCGAGCTGCTCGCCCGTGCGGTCGCGCCGAACGGCGTCGTCTACGGCCAGAACAACGCGTTCATCCGCGAGCGGTTCGCCGAGGCGCCCTGGACCACGCGCCTCGCGAAGCCGGTCATGAAGAACGTGGTCCGGGTCGATCGCGAGTTCGACGATCCGCTCCCGCCGGATGCCACGGGTCTCGACGCCGTCGTCAACGTCCTTCTCTACCACGATACCGTGTGGATGAAGACGGATCGGACGAAGATGAATCGTGCGATCTACGCCGCGCTCAAGCCGGGCGGCGTCTACGTGATCGTCGACCACTCCGGACGCCCGGGTACGGGCGTCACCGAGACCGAATCCCTGCACCGCATCGAGGAGCGGGTCGTCCGGCAGGAGATCGAAGCCGCCGGCTTCCGGTTCGTGGCGGCCGCCGACTTCCTCCGCAATCCCGCCGATCCGCGCGACTGGAATGCCTCGCCGCGCAAGGCCGGCGACCGACGCGGCACCAGCGACCGCTTCGTCCTGAAGTTCGCCAAGCCCGCCTGAACTCGCGACGGGCGCGAGCGGAGCGCGCGCCGAGCGGCGACCGCCCTACGTGTCGAGGCCCCACTTGCGCTTGTTGGCCTCGATCTCGACCGCCGTCGGATGCTCCTTCTTCTCGGTCGGCCCCACTTCGAAGTCGTCCTTGTGCTCCATCATCTTGTAGTTGAGGGGCGTGTCGTCGGCGAAGATCGCGGGAACGGCCGCTTCCTCGAAGATGGCCTGCCACGGACACTCCGGCTCGCACGCGCCACAGTCGATGCAGTCCTCGGGGTGGATGTACAGCTGATTCGGGAAGGTTTCGTGGTCCGGGCCCTTGTACGCGTAAATGCAGTCGACGGGGCACACGGTCACGCAGGCGGTGTCCACGCAGTCGCGACAGAGGCGGGTGATGATGTAGGCCATAGGCGCGATCTCTGCCGGTTCCGAATGGCCGTGTCAAAGCAACATCAGCCGCCGGATCGCGACGTCGGCAAGCACCAGCACGAGGGCGAGCGGCGCCAGCACCCAGTCGAGCGGCATCGTCTCGTGGCGGACGCCGGCACGCGCCGTGAAGACGCGCGCGGGTTCGGGATCGACGGCGCCGCCGGTCGCCGCGGCGACCTCGCGCAAGAGCGCGGCGTTGGTCGCGACGGTGCGCAGCTCGCGATCGCTGTCGGCGCTCGCGGGCACGAGCAGGTCGAAGGGCTCCGCGCTCGACGATCCGCCGCGCGCCAGCGCGGCGGCGTGGACTCCCGGCCGGAGGTTCGCCACGGTCGCGGCGAAGGTCCGCGGTCCGACCTGCCGCAGCACGACGTCCTCGGCGTCGTCGAGGCGCAGGACGAAGGGCCCGGCGTCCTCCGCCAGCGTTTCGAGCGCGATGCGGGTTCCGTCCCGCCGTCGCGTCACCTCGACCCGGTGGTCGTCCGCGCGCCCGCGCGCCGCGGTCCACTCGGCGAGCTGGGTCCAGAGCTTCGCGAAGCCGCGCCATGTGGGCCACGCGGACGCCCCGCCCTGGAAATCGAGCGGCACGACGGCGACGCGGCCGAGCTCGTATTGCCAGGTGGCGAGCAGCGGGTCCCGCGCTTGCCCGTCCTCGACGAAGAGGCGCACCTCCGCGCCGCGCTTCGTCTCCACGACCGCCCAGCGCGTGACCGGCGGCACCTCCCGCTCGGGAATGCCCGCGAGGATGGCGCCGCCCTCCGCGGCGCGGATGGGCATCTCGCGCCGTTCGGTCGAACGGCCCATCAGCCGCTGCGCGTCGCGGATCATCAGCTGGGGCAGCTGCTGGGCGTCCGCGACGTGATGGAACGTCCCGCCGGTCGCCCGCGAGATGGCATCGAGGAGGTCGAGATTCACGGTGTCGCTTCCGATGCGGATGCTCGTGACGGTGATCTCGGCGCGCGCGAGCGCCGCGATCACGGCGGCGTGGTCCTCCGCCGAGCGATTGCTGTCGCCGTCGGTGAGCAGGATGACGTGACGCACGGCGCGGCCCGAAGCGATCAGGTTCCGCCGCGCGATCTCGAGCGCCTCCTTGAAATCGGTGCCGCCGCCGTACTGGATCTGCTGGATCCGAGCGGCGAGCGCGGCACGGCTTTCGCCCGCGGGGAGGAGCGGTCCGAGTTCGTACGGCTGCGAGTCGAACGCGATGGTCGCAACGAGGTCGCGATCGCCGAGCTGGTCGAGCACCGCGAGCGCCGCGCGCTTGGCGTACGCCATCTTCTCGCCGTTGTGCAGCGCGGGTTGGTGGCTCGCGTATCCCATGCTGTTGGAGCGGTCGATGATCAGGTAGATCGCGATGGGTTCGCGCTCCTGCGGCGACGCCGCTTGCGCGCGCATCGTGACCGGCAGCACGCGCTCGAACGCGCTTCCGGCGTAGCGGGCGTCGCCGAAGAGGTGCTCGCCGCCCGTCGCGATGAGGCCGCCGCCCTGCGCGACCCAGGCGGCGAGCGCCTCCAGCGTCGCGTCGCTCAGGTCGGCGCGCGCCACGTCGTCGAAGACGACGAGGTGCTGACGCGCGATCTCCTCGATGCCGCCGGCAAGCGCGCGCGGCGGCACGATCTCGACGTGCATGCCGTGCCCGGCGAGGGCGGTCGCGACGACCGGCGATGCGCGCTCGCTCGCGACGAGGACGTGCAGCGGCTCGGTGACGGCGACCGCCGCGCGTCCTCGTCCCGGCAGCGGCGCGCCGTCGCTCGTGAGCGCGAGCTCCGCCTCGATCGCGTACTGTCCGGCGCCGCGCAGGCGATAGGGCATGCCGATCACGTTGAGCCCCGGCGTCAACCGCACGCGCTCGCGCGTGAGGGGCGCGCCGTTCGCGAGGAGACGCAGCTCGGCCAACATCGGCGCGGCCGCGCGGCTCTCGACGACGAGCTCGAGTGGAAGCACCGAGTGCTCGGGCGCGAAGCCCGGTGCGAGCACTCGCCGGATCACCGCTGCCGGCAGCGCCGCGCCGCTCGGCGCGAAGGCGTAGACCGGGACGCGGGGCCCGGTGCGCGCGCTCTCGGCGGCGAGGCTGCCGCTCGTCTCGTTGCCGTCGGAAAAGAGGAGGAGCGCCCGTTCCTTCCCGGCCGGGCAGAGCGCGCTCGCCATCGTGAAGGCGGTGGCGAGATCGGTGTCGCCGCTCTCGAAGCCGGTCACGTCGCTGGCGGGCGGGGGCAGGAGCGTGGCGACGTCGCGCACGTCGTGCCGGGGATGGGCGACCACCCGCGCCCGCGCGGCGAACGCGACCGACCCGAGCATGTCTTCGGCCCCGAGTCCGCGGATGACCGCCTCGAGGACCTCGCGCGCCCGCGCGACGGCGGCGTCCTGTACGCTCGCCGAGACGTCGATCGCGGCGACGAGGCACGTGCCCGCCGCGGGCCGAGGGCGCTCCAGGCGTATGCCAGAGAGCAGCGCGATCAACGCCGCCGCGGCCGCGGCGCGCGTCAGCGCCGCCAGGAGCGGCGCGCGCCCGGTGCGGACACCGCGCTTGCGCGCGACGAGCAGGGGAAGCGCCGCGAGCAGCAGAAGGAGCGCGGGCGTGACGAACCGGATGCTCATCGCGCATCGCCCTTCGGGTGCGTCGTGGCGACCGGCGGCGCGCGCCGAATCTGCGCCGCGCGCCAGAGCGCCCATTCGCCGGCCATGAGGGCGAGCGCGGCGGCGTACAGCCAGGGCGCGAGCGGCCGGCCGCTCGCCGCCGGCGCGGTCGGCGGCGGCGGCGCGGTCGCGCGCCATTCGGCGGCGCCGCTCCGGCCGACATCGGACTCGCGGTCGTCGAAGAGGTTCGCGAGCACGAGGCGTTCGCCGCCCGGCGGACCGAGCGTGTAGACGCCCGCCCGCTCGGCGACCACGACGGGAGGCTCGCCGGCGACCTCCAGTCCGTCGCCGCCGCCCGGGGCGATCGGGCCGGCGCCCGCGATCGTCGGTCGTCCGGTCTCGACCAGGAGCGCGCTCGCGCCAAACGGCTCCGCGAGCCAGCGCAACGTCGCGAGCGTCAGCAGCAGGAGCGGCAGGCGATCCGACGACCCGAGGGAGCCGCCGAGCTCCGCGCCGAGGCAGGCGGCGCGCCGTCCGTTGCGCTCGCCGACGACGAGCAGAGGAAACGCGGCGCGCGGCGTCGCCGCGAGCACGATCGGCGTTCCCCACGACGTCGCGCCGAGCTCGACCGCGCCGCTGACGCCGAGCGCCTGGAGCGCGCCGAGCCCCGCGAGCGCCGGATGCGCGTCGTCCCAATCCACGACGCTGGCGTCGCCGTGTCGCCCGCCGCTCGGACAGACGTCGTTGCCGGGGGGCGGCGCCACGTAGAGCGCATTGACGGCGAGCGGCAGCGCCGCCGGCACGAATCCGTCGAAGATCGCCACCCGCCGTCCGGCCGGCGGGGCCGCCTCGAAGCGCTCGCGCGAGGTCACTTCGACGCGGCTTCCGGCGAGCGCGCTCGCCACCCCGGCGAAGGCGTCGGCGAGGGCCCGGGAGTCCGTGACCAGGAGCAGATCGAGGGGTATGCCCGCCCCGATCCACGCGGTCGCGTGGTCGTCGACGGCCAGGGCGTCGGCGCCCCCGAGCCGCACCTCGAGCGGGCCGCTTCCGGGCGGCTGCGCCAAAAGCACGTGCTCGGTGGCGCGCGGCGCGATCGTGAAGGCGCGGCGCGCCCACGGCGCGCCGCCGACGCGCGCCTCGAGCACCGTGGCGCGGCTCGTGCGCGAGTAGTTCCGGACGTCGATAGTCGCGGTGGCGTCGCCCGAGCCGTGGAACGGCGGGGTCGTGACGGTGATGCCGGCGATCCCGACGTTGTCGTCGCTCCGTCCGAGCTGCACGTAGTCGAGCGCGGCGCGCGCTTCGGGCGTGAGGCCGCTCGCTTCGGGGGGAAGGTCCGTGAAGACGGCGATCGCCGCGTCCGGCCGGTCGGCGGCGATGCCACGGGCGAGCTCCAGGGCCGGCGCCAGATCGGTCGGGGCGTCGGTCGGCGCGAGCGCCTCGAGCGCCGCCCGGATGCGCGCGTGGTCCCGGGTCCAGTCGAGAACGACGCGCGGCCGCGTCGCGGCGGTGAGGACCAGGACCTCGTCGTCCGCCGCCGTCTCGGCGACGCGGGCGAGTGCGCGCCGTCGGGCCTCGTCGAAGCGGGTGCCGTCGTCCTCGCGGGTCTGCATGCTCGCGGAGACGTCGAGCACGAGCACGAGCGGCGTGCCCGGCGTCGGCGGCGCCGTCCGTTCGAGTACCGGACGGACGGACGCGGCGGCCAGCGCGAGCACGATCGCGAGCTGCGCGAAGAAGAGCCCGTCCGGCCGGAAGCGCTCGCGCTCGCGCGGCGGGCTCTCGACGCGCCGCCACAGGAAGAGGTTGCCGACCGGAATCGTGCGTCGCCGCCGGTCGTAGAGGTAGAGCGCCACGAGGACCGCGATTGCGGCGAACGCGACGAGGCCGGCGGGGTTCCCGAGTCTCATGCGCGCCCCGTCATCGCCGCCGCACGAGCCCGGTCCGCGCGAGCTCGATCGTGACGAAGGCGGCGAGGTCCGTGCCGGCCGTCCACCGCGCGTAGGTGCACCGCAGGCGCGCGGCGACCTCCCGGAGCGCGGCGAGGTGCGCGTCCAGCACCTCGCGGTAGCGCGCGGCGACCGCCGACGTCAGCACCATCGGATGGGTCGCGCCGGTCTCGACGTCCACCAGGATCCCACGCGTGAAACGGTCCGCCGGGTCCAGCTCGCTGGCGCCGATCACGTGCAGGAGGTGGACCTCGAAGCCCCGGGCCTGGAGCGCCAGGATCCCGCGCTCGATCTCCGCGGGCTCGGTCATGAGGTCGGAGACGAGGAGGGCGACGCCCGCTTCCGGATGGCGGCGCGCGTAGTCCTCGCACGCCGCGTCGAGCCGTACCCTACCCCCGATCTCCGACGCGGCGAGCAGCTTGGCGAGCGCGCGGACGCCACGGCGGTGGCGATGGACGGGCGAGGTCGCGGCGGCGCCATCGCCGCGGAGCCACGCGACCTGTACGGCGTCGTTTGCCTTGAGTGCGACGTAGGCCAGCGCCAAGACGAGCGCCTGCGCGCCGGCGCGCTTCTCGTCCTCGGGCGGGGCATCCATCGACGCGCTCGCGTCGAGCAGCACGTGGAAGCGCACTTCGCGCTCGGCGGTGAAGCGGCGGACGAGGAGCTGATCGAGGCGCGCCATCGCCGACCAGTCGAGGTGGCGGAGATCGTCGCCCGGCGCGTAGGGGCTGTACGCCTCGACTTCGACGCCCGAGGCCTGCGCGCGTCCCGGGAAGCGGCGCTCGCCCGGGCGCTCCCCCATGCCGCGGCGGACGTGCAGCGTGAGGCCGTCGAACCGTGCGAGCTCGGCGAGGTCGAGCGCCCCGCGCGGCGTCGGCCGGCTCACGTGCGCAGGCGGCGCGCCGCGGCCAGCACCCGCTCGACGATCTCGTCGGGCGCGACGCCGGCCGCTTCGGCGGCGAAGCTCATGACCAGGCGGTGCCGGAGCGCGGGCACGGCGACCTTGTCGACGTCGTCGTAGGTGGCGTGCGGACGGCCGTCGAGGAGCGCCATGACCTTCGCTCCGAGCACGAGCGCCTGTGCCCCGCGCGGGCTTGCGCCGTACGTGACGTAGCGGCGCACGTCGCTCTCGGCCTCGCTGTCGCCGCGGGCGCCGGCCGGCGTCGTCAGGCGCACGAGGCCGGCGACGTAGCGCTCGACGTGCGGCGCCACCAGCACCTCGCGCACGAGGCGTTTCAGTTCCTCGGCGCGCCCCGCCGCGCGGTCCGCGGACAGCACGGGGCGGATCGTCGGCGAATCGGCGACGGTGGTCGCGGCGAGGATGCGCGCGAGCTCCGGCTCGCTCGGATACTCGAGCCGCACCTTGAAAAGGAACCGGTCGAGCTGCGCCTCGGGCAGCTGATAGGTGCCCTCCATCTCGATCGGGTTCAGCGTGGCGAGCACGAAGAACGGCGCGGCGAGGCGGTAGCTCGCGCCGGCCACGGTGACCTGCTGCTCGGCCATCGCTTCCAGCAGCGCCGATTGCGTCTTCGGCGTCGCGCGGTTGATCTCGTCGCCGAGGAGGAGGTGCGCGAAGATCGGGCCGGCGACGAATGCCAGCTCGCGCCGCCCGTCGGGATGCTCCGTGATGATGCGCGTGCCGGTGATGTCCGCCGGCATGAGGTCGACCGTGAACTGGATGCGGTTGAAGCTCAGGTTCAACGCTTCGGCCAGGGAGCGCACAATCAAGGTCTTGCCGATCCCCGGCACGCCCTCGATGAGAACGTGGCCGCCCGCGAAGAAGGAGGTCAGGATCGTTTCGATCGCCTGCGCGTGCCCGATCACGACGCGCGCGATCTCGGCGCGGATGGCGGCGAAGGTCCGTTGGAAGTCCTCGATGGCGGCGCTGGCGATCGCGGGCGTCATGGCTCCTCGCGGTGGGCGAACACCTCGCGCACCACCTGCTCGTATGCGGCCGGGATGGTCATGCGATGCACCGCGCTCGCGCGCCGTTGGTCGGCGGCGAGGGCGGGGTGCGCGTCGGGACCGGCGTCGGGTGCGGCGCCGCCGGCCCGACGATGGCCGGCCGGGTCGTTGCGCATGCGCGCGGCCAGGGACAGCTCGAACGAACCGTCGGTGTCCGAGGTGTCGACGCTCGAGCCGGTGAAGAGATCACCGGGAGACGCGGCGTTGCCGGCGCCGCTCGCGCCGGCGACGCCGTCGCGGGGCTCCTCGGCGCCGGGCGGGGCGCCCGACGGGGCGGCGTCCTCGGGATCGCCGCCGCGGCCGTCGCCGGCCCCGAGCGCCTCCCGGTCCGCGCCGCCGCGCCGGTCGCGTCGTGCGAAGCGCGCGGCGTCCCCGCGTTCGGCATCGAGCTCCGTGGCGTCGATCGCCTCGCCCTCGGCAGGGCCTTCCAGTCCGCTCGCTCCGGCCCGCGCCAGGGCGTCGCGGACGCGTTCCCAGGCCTTGCCCCACACCTGCGCGCGGACGTTTTCCTGGAGCGCGCTCGAGAGCCGCGTCAGGCGCGAGTCGGCGCGGGCCGTGGCGCGCCCGCCGGCGTGGCCGGCGCCGCGCGTCGTCGCTTCCGGCGCCGCGATCACGCGGTCGTCGACCGTCGCCTCGGGGGCGCGTGCGGCGTCGGCCTCGGCCATGCCGGCCCCCGCGCCGCGGCCGGCCGGCGCCGCGGGCGGCGCGAGCGCCGCCAGGCGCACCGCCGCCGCGAGCGCGAGCAGCGCGGCGACCGCGGCCGCGAGGGCGCCTCGCGGCGCGCGTCGCGGCAGGAGCCGGCGCGGCGTCCAGGCCGGCAACGTGGCGCCGACCTCCGAGACCAGGAGCGGGTGGAAGAAGCCCGCCGCGAGCCCGGGCTCCGCGCCGAGCTCGAGGAGCGTGCGCACGCGGCCGGCGAGGCCGCCCGCGCGCTCGACCCAGGCGATCGCATCGGGGCGCGAGAGCCAGCGGCGCCTCGTCGTCCCCGCGAGCCGTCCGCCCGCCGCGAGCGCCGCCACGAGCGTCGTCCATCCGGCGACGGCGAACACGTCGGCGCGCGCGAACAACGCCACCGGCAGCAGCACGACGGCGGCGCCGCCCGCGCCCGCGATCGACAGGTAGAGCGCGCGCTGCAGCTCGTAGAGGTTCTTGCGCCGGCGCACGCGGCGAACCTGCCGTTCGACCACATCGACGGCACCGGTAGGCGTGAGTTCCGGCATGAATCGTCGCGCGACCGGATCGACGATAGTGAAGGCCCGGAGGCCGGTCAATTCCGTACGGGGCGTCGGGCGCGCGTTCCCGCCCACGTCATCTGCCGCGCGACCCCGAGCAGCATCTGCACCTCGTCGTCGTCGAGCGCCGCGCGCCCGAGCATCGTCCGCAGGCGCCGCATGACGGCCGGCGCCTCCTCGCCGTGGAGGAAGCTCACCGCCGCGAGGCCCGACTCGAGCTTCGACCAGAGGAACTCGAGCCGTTCGTGCGGCGCGAGTTCGCGCGCCGCCGCGGGCGGCGCCGCGGCCGTCCAGAGCTCGTAGGCGCACAGCCCGACCGCCTGCGCGAGGTTCAGCGACGGATAGGCATCCGAGGTCGGGATCGCGAGCACGTGCTGGCAGAGCTTCAGCTCCTCGAGGGCGAGCCCGTGGTCCTCGGGGCCGAACACGAGCGCCACGTCGTTGGCGGCGGCGGCGGCGAGCAGGACCGGCGCGAGCGCGCGCGGCGTCGTCGCGGCGTCGCGCGCCGCGGTCGCGCGGCCGCTCGTACCGACGACGAGCCCGCAGCCGGCGAGCGCCGTCGCGAGCGACGGGACGTGACATCGCGCCGCGAGCACGTCCTCGGCGTGCACGGCGAGGGTCGCGGCCCGCGGCTCGTCGAAGGCGGGCGCGTCGACGAGCACGAGCCGGGCGAGGCCCATGTTCTTCATGGCGCGCGCGACCGCGCCGACGTTCTGCGCCTCGCGCGGACGGACGAGCACGATGCGGATACGGTCGAGCCCCATGGCGGCCTCAGCGGGCGCCGCCCGTCATCGATGCTTCTCGACGCCGCGGCGCGGACAGTAGGCGATGATCGGACAGCGCGAGCAGTGCGGGGAGATCGGTCGGCAGAGCCGCTGTCCGAACGCGACCAGGAGGTCGTTGATTTCGATCCAGTACTCGGCCGGCAGGATGCGGCGGAGCGCCTGCTCGGTGTCGTTCGGGGCCGTGGTGCGGACGTAGCCCCAGCGGTTCGTGATGCGGTGCACGTGGGTGTCGACGCAGATCGCCTGCGACCGGAAGCCGAGCGTCAGCACGAGGTTCGCGGTCTTGCGACCGACCCCGTTCAACGTGAGGAGCGCGTCGAGGTCGTTCGGCACCGCGCCGCCGAACCGCTCGAGGAGCGCGCGGCACACGTCGCGGATGGCGCGCGCTTTCGTGCGGTAGAAGCCGACCGGATAGATGAGCTTCGCGATGGTCACCGCCGACAGCGTCAGCATCGCCGCGGGGTCGGCGGCGCGCGCGAACAGCCGGCGGGACGCGGCGGCCGTCGTCTCGTCTTGCGTGCGGAGGCTCAGGATCGTCGAGATCAGCACGCGGAAGGGATCGCCGGTCGTCTCGGCGACGAGGGTGACGGCCGGGGCGCTCCAGCCCGGCGCTTCGCGGCGCAGCACGTCCATGACGATCCCGATCTCGTCGTTCCGGAGCGCGCGTCGCCGGCGCGGAGGTGCGTCCCGGACGGCCGGTTCCCGCGGGCGGCCCGCCGCGGCGCGCGCCGCCGCCCTCGCCCGCGTATGCGCCGTCGCCGTCGGTCGCCGCGCCATCCGGGCTGTATGCCGTGCGCGCCGCGCGCCGGCAATCGCCGGCGCGCGTTGCGTGCGTTCGCGGGATGCGATCTAAGGGCGCGCTCCCGGCGCGGGTCGTCCGTTCGGTCCCGGCGCCGCGAGCCGGATCACGATGTCGTCCACCGAGCGCCTGCCGCGCGACTTCTACCTCGTCACCGCCGCGAATTTCGTCTTCTTCCTGAACTTCGCCTCGTTCTTCCTGCTGCCCGTGCATCTGCACGACGTCGGCGCGAGCGCCGAGACGATCGGCTACGTCATGGGGACGGCGGGCTTCGCCGGCATCGTCCTCCTGCCGTTCCTCGGCGTCCTGCTCGACCGCGTCGATCGGCGCCGTTTCGTGATCGCGGGCGGGGTCGTCATGGCGGCCGCGTCCTACGCGTACCTCCTGGTGCCGGGCGCGAGCCCGGTGCTCTACGTGTTGCGGGTCGTGCAGGGCATGGCCTTCACGGCGGCCTTCGTGACGGCGTCGACGCTCGCCGCCGAGCTCGCGCCCCTCGCGATCCGCGGCCGCGCGCTCGGGCTCTTCGGCATCTCGACGCTGCTCACGCACGCGATCGCGCCGGCGGTCGGCGAGGTGATCGCGCGCCGACTCGGCTTCGCGGCGCTGTTCGCGTTCGCGGGAACGCTCGGGCTCGGCTCGGCGGGCTTGAGCGCGATGGTGCGCGCGGCGCGAACGCACGACCCGGCCCGTCGCGTGCCGGCGGGCGCGGGCGCGCTCCGCCGCGAGCCCGTGCTCTGGCTCACGGCGGCGACGATGACGGCGTGCGGGATGGGCTTCGGCACGGTACTGACCTTCGTTCCGACCTTCGTGCACGTCGTCGGCCTCGAGCGCGTCGCGCCTTTCTTCCTCTCGTATTCCCTCGCCGCGATCGCGGTCCGCGTCGTCCTCGGCGGCCTCTCGGACCGTGTCGGGCGCCGGCCGGTGCTCCTTCCCGCCATGGCGGTGCTCGCCGCGGCGATCGCGGTCCTCGGCCTGGTCGGGAGCGTGCCGGCGCTCGTGGCGGTCGGCGTCGCCTTCGGCGCCGGACAGGGCATGGTCTACCCGACCGCGAACGCCCTCATGGTGGATCTCAGCCACGCCGGGAATCTCGGGCGGGTACAGACGCTCTTCTCCGGATCGTTCAGCGTCGGGGTCGCGATCAGCGCCTTCGTCTTCGGGGGCGTCATCGAGCGCTTTGGCTACCCGCGCGCGTTCGCGGCCGCGGCGGGGTGCGTCGTCTGCGGCATGGGGCTCCTGTGGCTCGCGCCCCCCTTGTCATCGGCGATGCGGATTGCGAGTGTTTCGCGCGAGTCCCGTTGAGGAGGAGACCCCATGTCGAGACGTCTCGCGTTGCAGCTGCTCGTCCTGACCGTCGTCGCCGACTCCGCGTCGGCCGGCGTCGTCATCGTCGGCACGTATACCGGCGCGAAGACGCCCAAGGGCCGCACCGTCGAGTTCCGCATCCAGGACGGTCGCGGACGGATCGCGAGCCAGCCGGGGCAGTTCATCTACTACGATCACGCCAAACGCACCGCCTACATCGTGGACATGGAGAAGAAGACCTCCTTCGCCGTCGACGAGGCGCGGGCCAAGCAGATCAGCGCGCAGCTCGACCAGGCGCAGAAGACGATGGAGGCGAAGCTCAAGGAGCTGCCCCCGGAACGGCGGGCGATGGTCGAGAAGATGATGAAGGAGCAGGGCGGCAGCCGATCGGCGAGCCCGCGGAAACCCCTCGACTTCCTCAAGGTCAGCGACGACAGGATCGGCGCCTGGCCGTGCGCGCGCTACCGCGCCTCCGGCGACGGCAGGAAGGTCGAGGTCTGCACCGCGGAGGCCGACGCCCTGAACATCCCGCCCGACGACGTCGCCGTCTTCGAAGGGTTCCTCGACCTGTCCGAGCGGATGGCGGGCGTGCCCGGCCCGGGGAGCGCGGCCGGCGGAGCCGCGGAGCGCGGCTACGAAGGCCTCCCGCTCGAGCGCCAGGAGCTGCGGGACGGGGTGGTGACCGACCGCTTCGTGATCGACAGCATCACGACCGAGTCGATGGCCGCCGACGAGCTTCACCCTCCGAGCGGCCTCAAGGAAGTCACTCCGCCCGGTTTTCCCGCGGCCCGCTGAGGGGCGGCGGAGGGCTTGCGCGCGCGCCGTCGGGCGGTCCCGTCGCGCCCCCGCGGGATGCCGTCGCCGAGCCGACCTGCCCGCGCGATGGGCAGCGGTCGTCCATTTTCTAGGCAGCGGGCCGGAGGTCCGGCGCCGCCACCGCCGCCCCTCGCGACCGCCGCGTGCGCCGATCCCCCAGGGTTCCGTCCTAAACCATCGAATTGACGACGGCGCGTCGCGGCTCGGCGGCGAGGTTCCGCGGTCCAGGAACGTCGATGGTGAGCAGGCACATCGGTTGCTCTCCATCGGCGGCGTTGGTTTCCGATCGCCCAGGAGTCCTGGCCCCCCACGTCATGCGCGCAAGCGCGAGCAGGGAGACACGATGGTCGAGAGCACGAAGCAGGGAATCCCCGGTGACCGAGCGGAAGGAGCGCGTTCGATGCCGCGGGTCCGGTGGCGTTTCGCGTACGCCGTCACGGCCGCCGTGCTCGCCATCGCGAGCGTTGCTGGCGCCGAGGAAGCCGCGGGGGCGGCGGCCGGTGCCCCTCCCGCGTTCGACACCGGCGATACGGCCTGGATGCTCACCAGCTCGGCGCTCGTGTTGATGATGACGATCCCGGGCCTCTTCCTCTTCTACGGCGGACTCGTACGGTCGAAGAACGTGTTGTCGACCGTCATGCACAGCTTCTTCTGCGCGGCGCTGGTCAGTGTCACCTGGGTGCTCTACGGCTACTCGCTCGCGTTCGGTCCGGACAAGGGCGGATTCATCGGCGGTCTCGACTACGTCGGACTGAACGGCGTGCTCGGGACGGCGCAGGCGCTAGCGCCGACGATCCCGCACATCCTGTTCGTGGTCTACCAGGCGACCTTCGCCGTCATCACGCCCGCGCTGATCTCGGGCACCTTCGCCGAGCGCATCAGCTTCCCGGCCTTCGCGCTCTACATGCTGCTCTGGTCGACGCTCATCTACAGTCCGATCGCCCACTGGGTGTGGGGCGGCGGCTGGATCGGCGCGCGGGTCGGCGCGCTCGACTTCGCGGGCGGCACCGTCGTCCACATCTCGAGCGGCATCTCGGCGCTCGTGACCGCACTCTACCTTGGCAAGCGTATGGGCTATCCGCAGCAGCCGATGCCGCCCCACAATCTCGTCTTCTCGGCGCTCGGCGCCTCGCTGCTCTGGGTCGGCTGGTTCGGCTTCAACGCGGGCAGCGCGGTCGCGTCGGGCGAGCTCGCGGCGACCGCCTTCCTCAACACCAACACGGCGGCCGCCGCGGCGACGCTCGGCTGGATGGCGGCCGAGTGGGTGCGCTCGGGGAAGCCCACCCTGCTCGGGGCAGCTTCCGGCGCGGTCGCCGGTCTGGTCTGCATCACGCCCGGCGCGGGGTTCGTGACGCCGCTAGCGTCGATCCTCATCGGCCTCGCCGGTGGCGTGACCTGCTACTACGCCGTCAGCCTGAAGCCCGCCTTCGGATACGACGACGCGCTCGACGTGGTCGGCGTGCACATGGTGGGTGGAACGCTCGGCGCCATCCTCACCGGCGTCTTCGCCACCAAGGTCGTGAACCCCGCGGTGCCGACGCTCAGCCTCGGTCTCGACGGCGGCCTCCTCTACGGCCACCCCGAGCTGGTGCTGAAGCAGGTCATCGCCGTCGCCGCGACCTACCTCTTCTGCGGGGTCGGCAACCTCGTGATCCTGGTCGTGGTGAACGCCATCACGCCGCTCCGTCCGATGGCCGACGACGAGAGCATGGGCCTCGACCTCTCGCAGCACAGCGAGCAGGCCTACACCAGCTGATCGCGCTCACCCCCGGACGGCGTCGTTCGACGGATCGCGGTGGCGCGGCTGCGAGCGCGTCGGCTCACGGCATGATGACGTTGGTGCCGCCCCCGGCGGCGACCGCGACCGCTCCGCCGATCAGGCTGGCTGATCGCCAGGATGTCGTCCTGATCGCTGGTCGTGAGGGCGAATGCGCCGCCGACGCCGCCGTTCACGACGAGGTCACCCGGGACGGCCGTGTCCTGAAAGACGATGGCGCCCTCACCGGCATCGAGCGTCGCCTCCCCCGCATAATCGTCACCTTCCGCGGTTGACCTAGCCCTGATGGGACAGGAGTTTCGCGAGGGAAAACGCGCCAGAGCAATGTGGTTTCGACCGTGAAACTTCTGTCACCTCATGGCTGGGATCCCGCCGTATCGGTGGTCACGTTCTTTGCCGCCTACGCGTGGCCCGCTGCCTCGAGGTCGACCAGGCAGTACTCGGGCGTCAGCTCGAGGTACTCGGCGCGTGCGACCAGGCCGTCGAGCCTCCGGTAGACGAGGCCCTCCGCGACCTGCCCCCGCGGATTGCGGAAGCGGCGGCGGCTCGGCGGCTCGGCGACGATCCAGATCTCCGTTCCGTTGTGCTCGGGGGCCACCCGCCAGGCGCCGTAGTCGCCGGCGCGTACGAGGGCCTTGCGCAGGAGGGTGGCTTGGGTCTTCTCGCGTGCGTCCGGCATAGGCGTCGCGAAGCTGCATGACCGATGCCATGGACGAGCGGTAGGCAAATCGAGGGGTTTTCGCTACGTGGAGTCCGCGAGGCCGGCAAGAAACTGCCGGTTGCCGGGTCCTTTTGCCGGCGGTCCGCCTCGCGGGAGGCGTGGTTGGCGATCGGCGTCGGCATCATAGGGACGGGCAAGCACGGGGCGCGCTACCTGCGGCACGTGGCGGACGTGCCGCAGCTGCGGGTGACGGCGCTCTGCCGGCGCGACCGGGCGGCGGGGGAGCGGCAAGCGGCGGCCGTCGGCGCCCGCTTTCACGCCGATCCCGCAGCGCTCGTCGCGGACTCCGCCGTCGAGGTCGTGGTGCTCGTCGTTCCTCCGACCCTGAACGTACGGCTCGCGACCGCCGCCGCCCGCGCCGGGAAGGCGCTGCTCGTCGAGAAGCCGCTCGCGCCGACGGTCGCCGGCTGCCGCGTTATCGCCGAAGAGGTCGCCCGCGCCGGCGTGACCGCGATGGTGGCGCACACGCTGCGCTTCAACGCGGTAGTGCGCGCGCTGCGCGAGGCGCTGCCGTCGATCGGCCCGCTCCATGCCGTGGCGCTGACTCAGCGCTTCGAGCCTTCGGAGCTCGGGTGGCTCGACCGCGTCGCCGAGTCGGGAGGTGGCATCGTCCTCCACACCGGCGTCCACGGCTTCGACGCCCTGCGATTCCTGACCGGCCGCGAAGCGACGCGCGTGAGCGCATCGGCAAGCCGCGTCGCGACTCGCGATACCGAGGACAACTTCGCGGCGACGATCGAGCTCGAGGGCGGCGTGTTGGCGCAGGTCGCGGGGTCGCGCGCCACCCTCGGTCGCGGCGGAGCGATCGAGATCGCGGGTCGCGAAGGGCAGCTCGTCGGCGATCACGTGCACGGGATCGCGGCGCGCCTCGTCGGCGCGACGCGCCGCGAGCTTGGCGTCGGCGCGGCGGTGATGACCGTCGAGGCGGCGCTCGCGGAGATGGCGGAAGCCCTCGGGCAGCGCCGGGCTCCCGCCATCACGCTCGCGGACGGCGCCAAGGCCGTCGCCATCGCCGACGCCTGCTACCGCGCGATCGCGAGCGGCCGCGCCGAGGCGGTCGAGCCTTGGTGAGGGCTCGACCGCAACGCCCGCGGCGTGCGCGTCGCCGCCGCATCCGGCCGGCCGGCCGCGAAGGAGGGTCGCGATGCACGAGGCGCTGAGGGATCCGAAGGTGACGGCGACGTTGGATCGCCTGCACGCCGCCGCGAAGGGGGATCGCTGGGTGTTCCTGCGCGCGGCGCCGGCCGGGCTCTGGTCGCTGCTCACGGGCGGCTCGATGCTCGACGGCATCCTCCCGTACCTGAAGGACGCCTACATCCCGATCTCGCCGGAACAGGGCGAGCTCCTCTACCTCACCGCGCGCCTCGTCGATGCGCGCACGATCGTCGAGTTCGGCACGTCGTTCGGCGTTTCGGCCCTCTATCTGGGCGCGGCGGCGCGGGCGAACGGCGGGCGCTTCTTCGGCAGCGAGCGCGAGCCGAACAAGATCGCCGCCGCGCGCGCGCATCTCGCCGAGGCCGGACTCGCCGACGTCGCCGAGGTCCGCGAAGGCGACGCCATGCGGACCTTCGCCGATCTGCCGGCTCCGATCGACCTCGTGCTGCTCGACGGCTGGAAGGATCTCTATCTGCCGATGCTGCGGCTCCTGCTGCCGAAGCTCCGGAGGGGTACGGCGGTCTTTGCGGACAACATCTTCACCTTCCCGAGGGAGCTCGCGTCGTACGTCGCTTTCGTGCGGGACCCGACCAACGGCTTCGAGTCCACGACGATCCCGCTCGGCCACGGCCTCGAATACTCGGTGCGGGTGCGCTGAGCCCGGGAGTGGCTCATCGGCGCGCCGCGCGGGAATCGTGTCCCGGCGCGCCGCCCCTCACCCCTCCCGCGCGACCGTACCCGCGCCCGCGTCGAGGACGAGGCGCTCGCCGTCGCGGAGGCGTCGCGTGGCGTCGGCCACCCCGACCAGCGCCGGGATGCCGAGCTCGCGGGCCACGATCGCGCCGTGCGAGAGGACGCCGCCGGCTTCGAGCACGAGGCCGGCGGCGCGTTCGAGGACCGAAGTCCATCCCGGATCGGTATAGACGGCGACGAGCACGTCGCCGACGGCGACGCGTTCGAAGTCGCGCGGGTCGCGAACGACGCGGGCCGGACCGACACAGCGTCCGGGTGCGCCGACCTCGCCGACGAGGACTCGGTCGTCGTCCGCGATCGCGCGAGCGGGCGGCGCCTCGACGTCGAGCGTCTCGGGCGGGGGCGCCGCGGCGTCGCGCGCCGCCCCGGCGCGTCGCGTCGCGATCCGCTCCGCGAGTGGCGCCGGGTCGTCGAGCGCCTGCACGAGATCCTCGACGTCGAGCCAGAACACGTCGTCGACGGCCGCGACCCGGCCGCGCGCGACCAGGAGCGCTCCGAGCCCGAGCACCACCTGGCGGAGCCGCGCCAGGAAGAAGTCGGCGTGGTACCGCATGTTCTCGCGGAGCGCGTAGTAGCGTTGCGCGTGGGCGAGGAGCCGGCCGAACGCGGCGCGCCGGAGGGCGGCGATCGGTCCGCCGCCGAACGCGGTCATGACGCGCGCCGTCGCCGCGAGGCGGCGCGCGACCAGCGCGCCGCGGTCGAGGGCCTCGTCCGTCCCGGCGGAGAGCGCGAGCTCGACGACCATTGCCGGCGACTCGGCCCAGGTCGGACACGAGAGGTCGCGACCGGTCAGGCGATGCCCGTGCCGGTCGAGGAAACGACGAAACGCGCGCCCGGAGGGGCTGCCGCCGTCGCGGAGGAGGATCGCGGCGGCGGTTTCCAAGTCGTGGGCGGTGACCGCGGCGCCGACGTGCGGTTCGGCGCGAAAGAGGCGGGCCAGCGTGTGGAGGTCGTAGTGCGCTTCCAGGGAGGCGACGCCGGGGACGCCTATCGTTAGGGCGGCCAGGTCCTCGGGTCGGCCGGGAGCCCAGCGGCGGCCGAGCTCGTGCAGAAGGTGGAAAAAGACGTAGGCGAAGACCATCCCCCAGCTCACCACGTCGAGGAAGCGACCGAGACGCTCGGCGACGTGGACGAGTTCGTCGCGGAGGTCGCGCTGGGAGGGTTCGGCGCCGAACGCCTCCCGGTTCCGGAATCCGCGCCGGACCTCGACACACTCGCGGTCGAAGGCGTCGGCGCGCTCCCACGGCGCCCAGGCGGGCTCGTTCCTCCAGGCGCGTTCCGCGATGGCGAGCGCCCGCAGGCCGCCGCCGATCCACGACGCGCCCGCCCCGAGCCCCGAGCGCGCGACCGCCGGAAGGAGTCCGAGAAGCCCGTCGCTACGCAGCCCGGCCGGCAGCAGGCGGATCGTCTCGGCGACGAGCGCCGCGTTCACGTAGACGTGGCTCGCGTGGTGGCGGAAAGCGGGCATCGCCGCCAGCGCCTGCAACCCAGCGGTTCGCAAAGGACGGCGTATCATGTGCTCCGCCATCGGCTCCGCGAGGAGGGAATAGGTGAGCGGCGTTACGGGCCCGCTCCAGAGCTCGCTCGCCATCCGGCGCGTCCAGAGCGGAGAGGGGCTGGAGAAGGTGCTTGACACTACAGGGCTCCTCGCCTAGTTCTGAACGGCAATTCAGTTCTGAACAGAAATTCACAGGACCCATGCCTCTTCGTACGGCAATCGTCACCAAGCTCGACGACCTGAACCGGCAGGACCGGCGCCGCGCCCGAACGCGGAGCCGGCTTCTCGCGGCGGCCAAGCGGCTGCTCGCGACCCGGGGGCTCCACGGCACCAAGATCGCGGACATCGCGGCCGCCGCGGACGTCGGGACCGGCACCTTCTATCTGTACTTCCCGACCAAGGACGCGCTCTTCGCCGACCTCGTGCGCGAGACCGCGCTCGCCGCCAAGGACGCGATGGACGTCGCCAGGGCCCAGCACCAGGACCCCGTCGAGCGCGCCCGCGTCGGCGGCGCGACCTTCTTTCGTTTCGCCGCCGAGAACCGCGACGTCTTCAAGATCCTCTTCGGCCACAGCGCGCACTTCGACGCGCTTCTCCGCGAGGTCCATCAGATCTTCATCGCCGACATCGAGCAGGATTTCGCCGCCGGCGTCGCCGCCGGCGCGTTCCGCGACCTGCCCCCGGCGTTCGCCGCCCAGGCGATCGTCGGGATGCTCACGCAAGTCACCTCCTGGTGGATCGACCGCCAGGACGTCTCCATCGAAGAGATCACGTCCATGACTCACCGCATGCTCACGCAGGGCACGACGGTGCAAGGAGAACGCGCATGACCGAGCCCGCCGTCGCCACGGCCGACCTCGCCGCCGTCGAGGACTTCACCGAACGGCTCTCGACCACCTTCGACACCTGTTACACGTGGTCCTACGACACCTTCAAAGCCGGCCTTCGCAACCTCTACGAGAAGGCCAAGCAGAACCAATGGGACCAGGCGACGGCGCTCGATTGGTCGATCGACGTCGATCCCGAGGCCGAGAACGTCCCCGACATGAACAACCCGCTCTTCGGGACGCACCTCTGGTCCAGGCTCAGCGAGCGCGAGATCCGGAAGTTCCGCCGCGAGCAGCTCTCGTGGAGCCTCTCGCAGTTCCTGCACGGCGAGCAGGGCGCGCTCCTCGCGACCGCGCAGATCGTCGATGCGGTGCCGTGGATCGACGCCAAGTACTACGCGGCGACGCAGGTCATGGACGAGGCGCGCCACGTCGAGACCTACGACCACTACCTGCGCGACAAGATCGAGAAGGAGTACCCGATCAATCCGCACCTGAAGGCGCTGCTCGACCAGATCCTCACCGATTCGCGCTGGGACATGAAGTACCTCGGCATGCAGATTCTGGTGGAAGGTCTGGCGATGGCGGCGTTCGGGCTCATGGAAAAGTTCTCGAACGAACCGCTGTTGAAGACGCTCACGCAGTACGTCATGCGCGACGAGTCGCGCCACGTGGCGTTCGGCGTGCTCTCGCTCGAGGGCGTCTACCGGGATTTCAACGAGCGCGAGCTGCGCGAGCGTGAAGAGTTCACGTACGAAGGCTGCCGCCTGATGCGCGACCGGCTCTACGCCGTCGAGGTGTGGCAGGAGATGGGGCTCCCGATCGAGGAGACGCACGAGATCGTGATGCAATCCGAGATCATGCGCGAGTTCCAGAAGATGCTGTTCTCGAAGGTCGTGCCGAACTGCAAGCGCCTCGGCCTCTTGACGCCGTGGGTGCGCGAGCGATTTCACGAACTCGACATCCTGAGATTCGAGCACGAAGAAGCGAGCGCCTGACGTCGATTGCGACGAGCGGCGGGCTTGAGGTCGTCCGGCGACTCGTTAGAGTGTCTCCATGAGCGTCGAGCGGCTCCGCGGCGCGGATGCGGCGTACTTCTACCTGGAGACGCCGAGCCAGCACATGCACGTGACGGCGGCCATGCTGTTCGAGCCGCCGAGCGTCCGTCTCCCCGGCGGTGAAGCGCCCGACGTGCAGATGATCGCGGCCGCCACGGCGGAGCGGCTCGCGCGCCGCCTCGCGGCCGAGCCGACGTTCCGGAAGCGGATCGTCGAGGCGCCGCTCACGCTCATCCATCCGGCGTGGGTGCAGGCGTCCGAGTTCGATCTCCGCGACCACCTGCGCCTCGTGACGCTGCCGGCGCCCGGGTCGCGCGAGCAACTGATGGAGCACGTCGGCCGCATCGCCGGCTCGCCGCTCGCCCGCGAGCGGCCGCTCTGGGAGCTGTGGGCCCTGGCCGGTGTGGAAGGCGGCCTGGTGGGCATCGTGCTGAAGGTGCACCACGCCATGATCGACGGCGTCTCCGGCGTCGAGCTCTTGGGGCGCCTCTTCGCCGATGCGTATCTGATCGACGCGCCGGAGGCGGCCGCCGACGGGCCGATCGAGCCGTCGCTCCTCGAGCTCGCCGGGGCGGCGCTGTCCTCGGCATTGGCGCTGCCGCTGCGGGCGTACCGCGTTCTGGCGCGAACCGCCGGAGCGATCGGCCCCGTGCTGCGTACCGCGATCGAGAACGCCAACGTCGACGCGTCGCCCACGCTGCCGTTCTCGGCCCCCCGCACCCTCCTGAACCGCGCCCTCACCTCGGAGCGCCGCGTCGCGTTCGGGAGCGTGGCCCTCGGCGCGGTGAAGGAGGTGAAGGCCGCATTCGGCGTGACCGTGAACGACGTGGTGCTCGCCGCCTGCGCGTTGGCGCTCGGCGACTACCTGCGCGCGCACGGTGAAACGCCGCGTCAAGCGCTCGTCGCCAGCGTGCCGGTCTCCGAGCACGGACCCGGCGGAAGCGATTCGGCGACCAACCGCGTTTCGGTGATGTTCGTCGGCCTGCCGGTGCATCTCACGCGCGTCGAGGACGTTCTCGCGTTCGTGCACGCGCAGGCGAGCGGTGCCAAGCGGATCCACGGCTCGTTCGGCGCGGCGATGCTCGCCGAATGGGTCGACCTCGCGCCGCCGGCGCTGTTCGCCGCGGCGATGGGGCTGTACTCGCGCTGGGGGCTCGCGGACCGCTTGCCACCGCCCCACAGCGTCGTGATCTCGAACGTTCCGGGGCCGCCGTTCCCCGTCGCGGCCGGCAACGCGCGCCTCGTCGCGGCCTTCCCGATCGGCCCCGTGCTCGAGGGCGCCGGACTGAACATCAGCGTCCTCAGCTACGTGGACGCCGTGAACGTGGGTCTGGTCACGTGTCCGCGCGCGATTTCCGAACCCGCGGATCTCGCCCGCGGCTTCGAACGCGCGGTCGCCGAGATGCAACGCGCCGCGCGCCGGCGCGAGGGCACGACGGCCGCTCGTGCCTCTCGAGCCGGCGCGCGCGGCGCGGCTAGTCCTCGTATTTGAAGGAGACCTTCACCTTGGCCCGGTAGACGGTGACCTTGCCGTTCTCCACCGTCATGTCGAGCTGGGCGACCTCGGCGACGCGGAGATCGCGTAGCGTCTTCGCGGCGCGCTCGACGGCGACCTTGGCCGCCTTTTCCCAGGAATCGGTGCTGGTGCCGACCAGCTCGATGATCTTGTACACGCTGCCCGCCATGGGACACCTCCTCTGTTGAGATGCCCGGAGACTAGCCCGCATCGTCCGCCAGGTCACGCCGTCTCCGGCCGTCAGCGCGCGAGGCGGCAGACCAGCAGGATCTCGTCGGCCCGTTCGAGGTCGACCAGGCCTCGCGTCGGCGCGAGCCGGCGCTCGAAGCGGAGCGCGAGCGGCATGACGACGTGGTTGTACAACCAGATCGCCCGGCCGCGGCGGTGCACGAGGAACCACATCCCGAAGTCGACGAGCCGCGACGACTTCGGCTGCATCGAGTGTTCGGCCGTCTGCTCGACGACCAGCCCGTGCCGGTCGAGCATCGCGAGCAGACGGTCGGGCTCGTAGCGGCGGCAGTGCCCGACCAATTCGTCGAGCGTCGTCCAGCGCTCGGGGTGCAGCGGGATCGAGAGGAGGAACGTCGCGTCCGGCGTCGCGACCCGGGTGAGCTCGCCGAGCGCCGCGTCGTCGTCCTCGACGTGCTCGACGATGTCGAGGGCGCAGATCAGTTGGAAATGCCGGCTCGGGAACGGGAGCGCCGTGATCGACGCGCGCGTTGCGTGGCCGCCGTGCGCGCCGAGCGCCGCGAGCGCCGGACCGCTGATGTCCGCGAAATGCGTGCCCGCGATCGGGAGGCGCGGTCGCAGCCCCGGTGCCACCTCGAGCCGACGGGTGGCGCCGGCGGCGAGGTCGCGCACGAGCGGCCAGGTGTTGAATCGCTCGGGGCCGATCAACCGCGCCTCGCGCCAGAGGTCGTCGAAGAAGCGCTGGTTGGCGGCGCGGAGCTCCCGGTGGCTGCCCGGGCGGGTGGGCGCGGACTCGGTCATGCGCGCCGCTCGGTTCCGGACCGCGAAGAGCGTCGCGTCGACGGGCGCGCGCGATCCATGCGACGTCAGCCGATCACGCCGCCGGCGGCGAGGCGGGCGATCTCGTCGTCGTCGACGCCGAGCTCCGCCAGCACCTCGAAGGTGTGCGCGCCGGCCGCGGGCGCGGCGCCGCGCGGACCGACGTCGGCGCCCGCGATGTGGAACGGGGTGCCGATCGTCTCGAAGCGGCCGAACGTCGGGTGGTCGATCTCGGCGATCCACCCCATGGCGCGCGCCTGCGGGTCGGCGATGACGTCTGGGAGCGTCGCGACCGGCGCCCAGATGAGGCCGTGCGCGTCGAGCCGCGCCGCCCACTCCGTGCGCGGCCGAGTCGCGAACGCGGCGGCGATGACGCTCGTCAGCGCGACCGTTTCGTCGCGGCGCTTCGCGAGCGAATCGTAGCGCGGATCGCTTCCCCATTCCGGCTTCCCGAGCGCGGCGCAGAAGCGCGGCCAATACGGATCGGGCTGCGGCATGACGAGCAGGATCCACTCGCCGTCGCCGCACCGGTACGAGTTCCAGATCGGGTTCGCGGGGCGCGAGCGGTCGTGGCGGCGCGGCTGCTCGCGCTGCACGAGCGCGGCCTGGAAGTCGGTCGCGAGGGTGTACATTCCGGTGCCCTGCAACGTGACCTCGACGTATTGCGCCTCGTCGGTGCGGTCGCGGACGCGGAGCGCGGCGAGCACGGCGGCGAGGATGTTGAGCGCGGTCGTGTGATCGCCTTGCCCGGCGCGGCAGAGCGGGGGTGGAGAGGGCGGCTCGCCGATGAGGCCCATGATGCCCGCGCGCGCCCAGAACGCCGCGTAGTCGAAGCCGGGCCGGCTCGCGTCGGGGCCGCGGCGTCCGTAGCCGCTGAAGGCGGTGTAGACGACGCGCGGGTTCGCGGCGCGCACGTCGTCGAAGTCGAGGCCGTAGCGCTCGCAGCGCGGCTGGATCAGGTTCGTGAGGAAGACGTCGAACGCGGCGGCGAGTCGCCGCACGAGCGCGGGGCCGCCGGGGCGGTCGAGCGCGACCGTCACGGAGCGCTTGCCGCGGTTGTCGCACTCGAAGGCGTAGTTGTGCTCGAAGGGCCGCGAGTAGCCCATCGACGTCATGCGGTACCCGCGGAAGACGTCGCCTTCGGGCGGCTCGATCTTGACGACCTCGGCGCCGAGATCCGCCATGAGCGCGCCCGCTGCGGGAGCGGCGAGCCAGTTCGCGACCTCGAGCACGCGGATGCCGGAAAGCGGGGCGACGCGGGGCGCGGTCATCGGGCTCGCATATGCGCGAGCCGCAACGACCGCAAGCGAGCGCGCTCCTCGTGCCCGGCACGTTCGTCTGCCATCCGTTCGTCTTCCGGACGCTGATGCAGGCGGAGCGTCCTTGACGCGTCGAGGCCCTCGATTCCAGAGCGTGCCGGACGCATGGAACGATTGCGGGTCGCGTTGAGCGAGGTGCTCTACCACGAGCTGCGCGGCGCCGGCGCGAAGATCGGCGTGTCGGCTCTCTGCCCGGAGGCCGTCGCGACCCGCATCGACCACTGCGAGCGCAACCGTCCGGCCGGGCTCCCGGCGCGCGAGGGGACGTCGCCCCCCGACGTCGAGCTCGTGAACGCCGCGATCCGGGCCGCGGTCGCGGGCGGCATCCCGACCCGGGTGATCGCCGACCGCGTGCTGCGCGCGGTCAGGGAGAACCGCTGCTACGTCCTCTCCGACGACCCGGCCTGGCGGCGGCGCGCCGAGACGCGCCTCGAGGACGTCCGGCTCGCCCGCAACCCCACCCTCGCGCCGCCGGTGTAGCGCCGCCGGCGCGCCGTCGGTCCCCGACGGCGGAGCGATAGAGCTCCCCTCGCCCGGGATGCCGTTCGACCGCCGCCGTCGGCGCCGCTCAGCGCAGCAGGAGCGGCAGCGCACGGATGCCGGCGATCGCCGGCGACTCGGTGCGCACGACTTCGCCCGCGAGCTCGACCGTCGCAAAGCGCTCCAGCAGCTCGTCGAGGAGCGCGCGGCCTTCGAGTCGGGCGAGCGCCGCACCGAGGCAGAAGTGCGGTCCGAAGCCGAAGGCGACGTGCGGGTTCGGCGTTCGGTCGACGTGGAACTCGTCGGCGGTCGGCCCGAACACGGACTCGTCGCGGTTGGCCGACGCGTAGAGCATCAAGACCGGCTCACCGGCCGCGATCGGGACCCCGCCGAGCTCGGTCGCGCGCGTCGCTGTCCGCATGAACGAGATGACAGGGGTCGTCCAGCGCAGCCACTCCTCGACCGCCGACGCCACCAGCGCCGGCTCGGCGCGCAGGCGCGCCCACGTCTCCGGGCGCGTCGCGAGCGCCGCCATCCCCCCCGAGATCATGTTGCGGGTGGTCTCGTTGCCGGCGACCAGGAGCTGGTTCTGGAACATGAGGATCTCGTCGTCGCTGAGACGGTCGCCGTCGATTTCGGCGTTGGCAAGCGCGGTCGTGAGGTCGTCGCCGTCGGCGCCTCGCCGCGCGATGGTCGCGGCGAGGAGCGTCGCGCGCTGATCCTCACGGGCCGCCTCGATCTCCTTCTGCGTCATCGGCGACGAGCCGGGGATCGCCGCGTCCGACCAACGCAGCACGCGCGCGTCGTCGACGTGGTCGAGCCCGAGGAGATCGCAGATGACCGCCACCGGGAACGGGATCGCGACCGCTTCGGCGAAGTCGACGGCCGTGCCCGCCGCGAGCCGGTCGGCAAAGGCGGCCGCGCGCGTTCGCACCCGCGTCTCGAGCGCGCGCATCACGCGCGGAGCGAACCCGGGCTGGACGAGCTCCCGATACCGCGAGTGCTCCGGAGCGTCGGTGTGCATCGTCGTGGGCGGGAACGGGTAGGTGACGCCGATCTCCGTCGCGAGGATGCCTTGCGAGGAACAGAAGGTGGCGGCGTCGCGCGAGACCGTCATCACGTCGGCGTGGTGGGCGAGCGCCCAGTAGCCGAACGCGGGGTTCCACAGCACCGGCGCCTCGCGGCGCAGGCGCGCGAAGTGCGGTGCCGGGTCTCCGGCCCAGAAGGCGGGGTCGTTGAGCGGGGCCCAGAGCTGCTCGGGCGCGTTCCTGGGATCGACGGTCATCGCAGTCTGGCGCCGGCCGTCCACGCGCGTTCGCCTCGTGAACGGTCGTCGCCGATCGCCAGTGCCACGCGTCCGAGGGGAGGGTCAAGTCGGTGCGCGTCGAGCCGTCGGGCGCGGCACGCGGACGCGGTGTGTGTCGACCTCGTCGGCGCGGCGCGGACCGACCTCGACGGGGTATCCCCCCCGTGGCGCAGCGCGCGGCGCGCGTGTAGGACGTTCGCCGATGCGGTCCTCGCCGGTCCGCGCGGCCGTCGTCGCGCTCACGCTCCTTCTCGCCGCGTGCGGGCCAGCGGGGCGGAAGCCCGCGCCGTCGACGGGCGGCGTCGCGGTCGACGAGGCGCGGAAGCTCGAGGCCGTCGTCGCCGCGTTCACCGAGGCGCGCAAGCGCGTCGACCCGTACTGGGCCTACTACTTCGGCATCGAGGAGGACCTTCCGACGTTCGGCGACTACCCGAGCCCCGAGCAGCGCGAGCGCTCGCGGCGGACGTACGAGGAAGCGTACGCGGGCCTCGCCGACGTCCATCCGGAGCGGCTCGCGCCCCGCGACCGGCGGACCTGGGCGCTCTTTCGCGAAGATGTCGAGGTGTCGCTTCGCGGCTTCGACTTTCCGAACGATCTCCTCGACTTCACCCAGATGGGGAATCGCGCGCTGCAGTTCCTCGACGACACCAACCCGGAGCTCACCGACTTCCCGTTCGACTCGGCCGCGCACTACGAGGCCTTCCTCGCCCGCTCCGGGGGCTTCCCGGCGTACGTCGACCGGCAGATCGCGACCCTCCGCCGCGGCGTCGCCGCGGGGATCGTTCAAGAATGCGGCATCGTCGACGCCTCGCGGAAGAGCTACGCGGCGGCGCTCGCGCCGCCGGACGAGGCCCATCCCTTCTGGCGCCCGATGCGGGTGATGCCGGCGGCGATCGGCGCCGACGACCGGGCGCGGATCGCCGCCGGCTTCCGGCGCGCGCTCGCGGAGCTGATCGTGCCCGGCTACCGGAGGCTCGACGCGTTCCTGCGCGACGAATACCGCCCGCATTGCCGGCGCGCTCTCGGGCTCGGCGGCCTCCCGCGCGGTGACGAGTGGTACGCCTACGCGATCCTCGCCAACACGGATCTGCCGCTTGCGGCGGCCGACGTGCACCGGACCGGCCTCCGCGAGGTGGCGCGCATCCGCGCCGAGATGGACGCGATCCGGCGCGCGGTCGGCTTTCCGGGATCGCTCGCGGACTTCCTCGCCGCCTGGCGTCGGGCGCCCGCGAACCGCTTCCGCGACGCGGACGAGATGTTCGCGGCGTTCGGCGCGATGCGGCGCGAGATGGACGCACTCGCGCCGGGCTGGTTCCGTCGGCGCCCGACGAGCGCGTACGAGATCGTGTCGGCGAGCAATCCGCGAAGCGCCGCGGCGAGCTATTCCGGACCGAACGATACCGTGCCGTACGGCCGGCTCGTCCTCAACACGATGAACCTCGCCGCCGTCGCCAGGGACCGCGTGCCGACGCTCTCGCTGCACGAAGCGGTCCCGGGCCATCATTTCCAGATCGCGCTCGTCTTCGAGATGAAGGACCGGCTGTCGGAGTACCAGCGGAAGCTCTTCGGCTCGACGGCGTTCGCCGAGGGATGGGCGCTCTACGCCGAGCGGCTCGGCCGGGAGATGGGCGTCTACCGGACACCGATGCAGCGGCTCGGCAACCTGAACGACGAGATGCTGCGCGCGGTGCGCCTCGTCGTGGACACCGGCATCCATGCCTACGGCTGGTCGCGCGCGCGGGCGCGCGCCTACATGCGCCGGCACCTCGCGCACGACCCGGACGACATCGCCGTAGAGGTCGATCGCTACGCGGTCTGGCCGGGCCAGGCGCTCGCCTACAAGATCGGCGAGCTCGAGATCCGCGCGCTCCGGGCGGGCGCCGAGCGCGAGCTCGGCGCCGCCTTCGACGTTCGTGAGTTCCACGACGTCGTGCTCGGCGACGGGACGGTGTCGCTCGGCGTGCTGCGGGCCCAGGTCGACGCGTGGCTCGCCGCGAAGCGCGGCGCCGGCGCGGCGCACCGGTGAACGTCCGACGGCGCCGGTTCCGGTTCCGCGCGCGCCCTAGCGCTTGAATCGCAGCAGCAGGTCGAACAACCGCGTGTGCAGCTTGGTGTAGGGCGGGTAGAACATCTGGATCCCCGAGAGCTTCGGGTTGGTGTGCACCGGGCGCATCTTGCTGAACTCCTGGAAGCCCTCCCAGCCGTGGTAGTGCCCCATGCCGCTCGCGCCGGTGCCGCCGAACGGGAGATCGTGCTGCGCGATGTGGAACATGCAGTTGTTGATGGTGACGCCGCCCGAGATCGTGCCGTAGAGCACCTTGTTTTCGACGGCCTGGTCGTCGGTGAAGAGGTAGAGGCCGAGCGGGCGATCCTTGGCGTTCACGTAGGCGAGCACCTCGTCGATCGTCCGGTACGTCTTGATCGGGAGGAGCGGGCCGAAGATCTCCTCCTTCATGATGATCATGTCGTCGGTCACGTTCAGGACGAGGTGCGGGGGGATCTTCCGCAGCTGGTCGTTGAACGCGGCGCCCGGCACGAGCGACACGAGCTGCGCTCCCTTCTTCTGGGCGTCGTCGAGGGTGTTCCGCAGGCGCCGATAGGACTTTTCGTCGATCACCGACGTGTAGCTGCGGTCGTTCGTGTCGGGATAGCGTTCGGCCATCGTCTTCTCGGCGCACTTCACGAACGTGTCGACCTTGCCTTCGGGAACGAACAGATAGTCCGGAGCGAGGCAGGTCTGCCCGGCGTTCACGAACTTCGCGTAGAGGATGCGTCCCGCGGCGGTTTCGACGTCGTAGTCGGGCGCGATGATGGTCGGCGACTTGCCGCCGAGCTCGAGGGTGACGGGCGTCAGGTTTTCCGCGGCGGCGCGCATGACGTTCCGGCCCGCGTCGGCGGAGCCGGTGAAGATGACGTGGTCGAAGGGAAGCGTGGTGAAGTCGTTCGGCTTCACGCCCGGCAGAATCGCGACCATGTCCTCGGGGAACTCGCGCGTGAACTTCTCGGCGAGAAGCCGGCAGAGGTTCTGCGAGTTGCTCGCCATCTTGATCATGCAGCGGTTGCCGGCGGCGAGGATGCTGGTGAGCGGGCTGATGGTCAGGAAGAGCGGGTAGTTCCAGGGCGATACGACGCCGATGACGCCCTTCGGCTGAGGGATCAGGCGGTTCTTCGCGGTGGCGAACAGGATGCCGACGTGGCGGTGCTGCGGCTTCATCCACTTGCCGAGCTGCTTCTTCACGTTCCGGATGCCGTCGACGCAGTTGAAGAGCTCGAGCAGCTTCGATTCTTCGGCGGCGCGGTGGCCGAAGTCGGCGTTGATGGCTTCGGCGATCGCGTCGGCGTTCTCGACCAGGATGCGCTCGACGGTGTCGAGGTTCGTCCGGCGCTCGTCGATCGAGGGATACGGATGGCGCAAGTACGCGGCGCGCTGCAGGTTGAAGACGCGTTGCGCCTCGTTCTCGACGACTTCGAGATGACGGAGCTGAGCGGTCTGGGCCATGTGCGTTCCTCCAGCCGGCGGATTTGAACCGAGGAACGAGGCAAACGCAACCGGTCCCGGCGGTGAGGAGTGTCCCGGTCGCCGGGGCACTCCCGGCGGTCAGCCGGGCGTCGCGCGCGCCTTCGCGAGCGCCGGACGCGCCGTGCAGCGGGCGAGCCATCCCGCCGCGTGTGGCGCCGCCGACAGGTCGAGATTCGCCATGGGCGCGAGCATCAGCACCGACGCGACGTTCAGGTCGGCGATCGTGAACTCGGCGCCGGCGAGCCATTGCCTTCCGGCGAGGGTGCCGTCGAGCACCGCGAGCGGCTTCTTGAAGCCCTCCGCCGCCTCGTCGGCCTTCTTCGGATCGCGCTGGGCTTCGGGGAGGAACATGCGGTGCATGAGCGTGGTGATGACGGGCCCCTCGAGCTCGGTCAGGGCCCAGATGCTCCACTGGTACGCTCGACCTTCGTCGGCGACCGCTTTCGGCCAGAGCATCTGACCGTACTTGCGGGCCAGGTAGAGGTTGATCGCGAGCGACTCGAAGAGGACCAGCTCGCCGTCGCGCAGCGCGGGGATGCGTCCGTTCGGGTTGATCTTCAGGTACTCGGGCGAGTGGGCGTCGGTCAGGAAGTGCGTCGGGACCAGCTCGTAGGGCTGGCCGACCTCCTCCAGCGCCCAGAGGACGCGCATCGCCCGCGACATCGGGACTCCGTACACCTTGATCATCGGCGGCTCCTTCTCCGGGGTGTTCCGGGTGTGGTACCGAGCGCGTAGCGGCCGCCCCCGGCTCACGCAACCGGGCGCCGCCGCTTGAAATCTCCTCGCTTCGACCGCTAGATGTCGCCCCACGAAAAGGGGGGGCCATGGAGGCACAACGCGCGGTTCGTGTTCTTGGGGCGGTACTGGCGCTCGGATTGATCGTCGGCTGTGGGGGCGGCGGAGGCGGGAGCAGCAATCGCGTGTCGATCGGCGGCACCGCGAACTACCCGGGATCGCTCGGCGGCGGCTCGGTCGACAACGCCGACTTCATCATCATCAACCCGGATCGGCCAAGCGACCCGCTCGCGTCGGACGTGACCACCGACGTCGGCCGCTTCTTCGGCATCATCCGCAAGACGATCAGCGTCGCGGTCATCGTCTCGGGTCGGGTCGACGGGCAGCCGGTGCGCGTGAGCGGTCTCCTGGCGGCCGAGGAGAATAACGACGACAAGCAGCTCGACGGGCAGACCGACATCGCGTGCGAGGCCGGCGTGCAGGCCGTGATCGATGGCGAGATCGACGGCGGCGACCTCGGTCCGCGTCGCATCGCGAACCTGGAGGACGCGGCGGCGCGCTTCGTGACGACGACCGATTTCACGGACCCCGCCTCGGTGACGGCCGCCGCCAACCAGGTGCGCGCGCTCACCGACAACGGCGATCATCCGGCGCCGTAGCCGCGAGGCTCCGCCGGAGGCAGGTGGCGGCGCGTTCGCGTAGCGCCCCGCCGTTTGCTTTGCTGCGCGCGTGACGGAGGACGCGCGCACCATCTGGAGCATCGGCCACTCGAGCCATAGCGCCGCGGTCTTCTTCGGCTTTCTCGAGTGGCACGGTATCCGGACGATCTGCGACGTCCGGACGATCCCGGGCTCGCGACGCCACCCGCAGTTCGGACGCGAAGCGCTCCGGATGAGCGCCGAGGCGCGGGGCATGGCGTATCATTGGATGCCGGGCCTCGGCGGGCGGCGCCGTCGCCCCGCCGGCGCGCCGTCGCGGCACGTCGCCTGGGAGGTGCCGGCGTTCCGCGCCTATGCCGATTACACGGACACGTCCGAGTTCGCGGCGGCGCTGGCCGAACTCGAGCGTGAGGCGCGGCTGGCGCGGACGGCCTTCTTCTGCGCCGAGGCGCTCTGGTGGCGGTGCCACCGCCGCATGATCGCCGATCGCCTGGTCGCCAGCGGGTGGACCGTGCTCGACGTCGACTCGGGCGGGCACGCGGCGCCGCACCATCTGCCCGAGTTCGCGCGCGTCGCGGACGGCCGCGTGATCTACGACGTGGGGGTCAACCTGGAGCTGCCGACGCCGCCCCCGCCCCCGGCGCGGCGGCCGCGGAAACGCGCCGCGCCGGCGCGGGTCAGCGCGGGGTCACCTGCGGCAGGAGATAGCCCGTCCCGAACGTCCCGAGCGCCTCGGTGAAGTAGACGAGGCGGTTCAGGTTCCGGGTGTCGGCCTCGGCGAGGAAGGTGATGCTGCCCGCCGAGCCGTTCACGCCGACGCCCGCGACCGACGCCAGGTCGGTGACGGTGACGCCCGTCGCGACGAAGCTCGTCGAGTTGATGCCCGCGCCGTTGCTGCGCGTCGCCGAGAGATTCCACGTCGTGGACCCGATGGTGGCGCCGTAGCTCGGCTCGTAGTCGTCCTCGAAGTTGATGAAGACGAGCTGGTTGCCGCCGTCCGCGACCGGCGCGAGCGAGCGGGGATCGTAGTAGGCGGCGAGGATGGCCGAGCTCGGGCGGATGTTCTGCAGGCGGGCGTTGTCGGAGCCGTCGATGACGTCGCCGATCTCGGCGAGGTCACCGTCGTCCTGGTAGGCGAGGCGCGCCGCCGCGGCGGCCCCGAACGCCGATCCGGTGGACAGGTTGGCGACGGTGAAGTTGCCGGTGAGCGCGCGGCTCGCGACCGGTTGGCCGCCGAGGTTCACGGCCGTCGCGATCGCGACGCCCGGCTGCGCGTTGAGCCGGTCGTCGCGGAGCGCGCCGACGTCGACGATCTCGAGCGCGCCGCCCGGCAGGGTCAGCGCTCTCGAGAGCGGCGTGCTGAAGGTCGGCCCGTAGAAGAGCACGCTCACCCGGACCTCGTCGCCGCTCACGTTCCGGATGGCGAGGAACGTCGTGGAGTCTGGGCGCGCGTCGTAGAAGAAGATCAGCTGATCGCCGACCGCCAGCGGCGCGCCGATCGTCTCGAGGTCGTTTCGCGCCGCACCCGCCGGACTTCCGCCCGCGAGCACGAGCACCGCCAACAGCATGCCGAACATCCTCCGCATCTCCGCCTCCTCGCGGGGCCGCGCCCCGTCCTCCACCGTGTGCCACGACCCGTGCGGCGCGTGGCCGACGCTCGTCGCAGACTTCTTTATGTCGGCGCGCCGTGACGGCGTCAATCGACGCGGGGGCGTTTCCGCGGCGGCGCGATCGCGCGAAATCCGCTACGCTCGCCGGATGCACGAGATGTTGAAGCGGGTGGTGAACGCGCGCGTGGCCGAGGTCCTGCCCGAGCCGACGCCCCTCGATCCGGCGCCCGGGCTCTCCGCGCGGCTCGGCTGCGACGTGCGGCTCAAGCGCGAGGATCTGACGCCGATCTTCTCGTTCAAGCTCCGCGGCGCCTACAACCGGATCGCGCACCTCGACGCCCCGGCGCGCGCCGCCGGCGTCATCGCCGCGTCGGCCGGCAATCACGCGCAGGGCGTCGCGTATGCGGCGACGCGGCTCGGGCTCCGCTGCCGCATCGTGATGCCGCGCACCACGCCCGCCATCAAGGTCGCGGCCGTCCGCCGCTACGGCGTCGAGGTGGAGCTCGTTGGCGACGACTACGCGGCGGCCGCGGCGCACGCCGCGACGGCCGCCGCGGCGACCGGCATGACCATCGTGCCGCCCTTCGACGATCTCGACGTGATCGCGGGGCAGGGGACGGTCGGCCTCGAGATCTTGCGCCAGGCCCCGCGCGAGCTCGGCAGCATCTTCGTGCCGATCGGCGGTGGCGGCCTCGCCGCGGGGATCGCGGCGGTCGTGAAGGAGGTGCGCCCCGAGGTGCATGTGATCGGGGTCGAGCCGGACGACTCCGACGCGATGACGCGCTCGCTCGCGGCCGGGGCGCGCGTCGCTCTCGACCACGTCGGGGGCTTCGCCGACGGCGTCGCGGTCCGCCAGGTCGGCGCGCTGACGTTCGAGCTCTGCCGCCGCCATCTCGACGGGACGGTCGTCGTCTCGACGGACGAGATCTGCGCCGCCATCAAGGACGTCTTCGAGGAAACACGAACGGTGCTCGAGCCGTCCGGCGCGGTGGCCCTCGCCGGCTTGAAGCGCGCGCACGAGGACGGAACGTTGACGCCCGGCGCCGCGGTCGTGGTCGCGTCGGGCGCCAACATGAACTTCGCGCGCCTCGGCTACGTGACCGAGCGCGCCGAGATCGGCGAGCACCGCGAGGCCATCCTCGCCGTCACGATTCCCGAGCGGCCGGGAGCGTTCCTCGAGTTCTGCCGCACGATCGGCGAGCGCAGCGTCACAGAGTTCAACTACCGGCTCGCGGCGCGGACCGAAGCCCACGTCTTCGTCGGCCTCGAGGTGAGCGGCCGGCCGGAAGCCGCCGCCATCGCCGACCGCTTGCGCGCGCACGGCTACGCCTGCGTCGATCTCGGTGAGGACGACCTCGCGAAGACCCACGTGCGGCACATGGTCGGCGGCCGCAGCCCGCTCGCGCGCGACGAGGTGCTGTTCAGCTTCGAGTTCCCGGAGCGGCCCGGAGCGCTCGTGCAGTTCCTCACGAGCCTCGGCGGCCGGTGGAACATCTCGCTCTTCCACTACCGCAACAACGGCGCGGCGTACGGGCGCGTGCTCTGCGGCTTCGAAGCGCCGGCGGCGGAGCGCGCGGCGCTCGCGACGACCCTCGCCGAGCTCGGCTTCGGCTGCGCGGACGAGACCGGCAGCCCGGCGGCGCGGCTCTTCCTGCGGTGAGGCGGGCGGGCTCGTCGTCCGCGCAGCGCGTCCGGCGCGGCGAGCCGCCGCACGCGTCGGGGATCGTGCTCGCCGCCACGCTGCACGACCCCGAGGGGCTCCTGCGCGACGAGATCCGCCGCCGGATGCCGGCGCTCCGCCGGCTCTACGCTTCGGTGCGCGTCGCGAGCAGTCCGACGACCGCGCCCGCCGTCCGCGCGCTCCTCGCCGCATACGACGCTGACGCGGGAGCACCGAGCAGCCACGGCCGCGGCCCGCTCTATCGCCGCGCGCTGCGGGCCGCGCTCGCGGCGCCGGGTGCGGCGCGCGTGCACTATCTCGACTTCGACCGGGCGCTGCACTGGGCCGCGCGCCGGCCGCGCGAGCTCGGCGGGCTGCTCCGCCGCGCGCGCCGCCGGCCGGCGGTGGTGGTCGGCCGGACGCCGCGCGCCCACGCGAGCCACCACGCGGCGCTCGTCGAGACCGAGGCCGTCGCGGCGCGGGCGTTCGCGGCGCGGCTCGGCCTCCGCGGCCGCGTCGACTTCCTCGTGCCGTCGTTCGTCCTCCGCCGTGATCTCGCGGCGCGCTTTCTCGCGCGGACGCGGACGCGCGGCCCGGCGATGTACGGCGAGTGGGCGGCGCTTCTCGTGGGCCTCGGCGTGCCCCTCGGCTACGTCGAGTGCGGCGGACTCGACTGGGAGACGCCCGACCGCTTTCGCGACGAGGTCCGCCGAGTCGGCCGCGCGGCGTGGCGCGAAGCCATGAGCACGCCGGCCGAGTGGGCCATGCGCCGGGCGATGGCGCGCGCGTTCGTCCGCGGCTGCTCGCGCGCGCTCCGGCGGCGGCCGGCCGTCTACACCCGCCGGCGCTCACGGGCAGGCCGCACCGGGTCGCTGACGGGGGTGCGAATCCGTGCGCCGGCGCTCACCCCGCGGCGCGGACCGGTTCGACCGCCGCGACGCGCTTGACGGGGACCGTGACGCTGAACGTGCTCCCCCGGCCGGGCAGGCTGTCGACGCGCACGGCGCCGCCGAGCGCCTGGGTGAGCCGCATCACGATGTAGAGGCCGAGCCCGACGCCTCCGTGGCGGCGACTGTCGGAGCCGTCGACCTGGCGGAACATCTCGAAGACGACGTCGAGCTGCTCGCGCGGAATGCCGATGCCGGTGTCGATCACCGTGAGCACCAGCGTGTCGGCGGCCGGACCGGCCGGCTCCGGACGCGAGGTGTCGACCCGGACCCGCACCTCCACCCGTCCGCGCTCGGTGAACTTGAGCGCGTTGTGCACGAGGTTGCGGACGACCGTCGCCAGCTTCGGGGCGTCGACCTCGACGAGCGGCAGCGGCCCGGGTGTCGTCCATTCGAGTGCGACGCCGCCCGTACTCCAGAACTCCGGGATGCCGGCGCGGAGTTCGGCGATGAAGTCGTCGAGCGCGACTGGCGTCGGGTGCACGGGCAGGCGTCCGGCGTCGAACCGGCTCACGTCGAGCGTCGCCTGGATCATCTCGAGCAGTTGGAGCGCGTAGAAGCGGACGCGTCCAAGCGTGTCGTCGCGCGCCGCTGCGATCGGATCCGACGCGTCCGCGGCGCGCGCCTCGTCGCGCAGGAGGTCGGTGTAGCCGATGATCGCGTTCAGCGGCGAGCGCAGCTCGTGGGACATCGTCGAGATGAACTCCGACTTGAGCGAGCTCGCCGCGCGCAGCTCGTCGACGAGGCGGGCGTTGTCGAGCGCGAGAACGGTGTGGTGCGCGACGCCGAGGAGCAGTCGTTCGGTCATCGGAAGGAACGCGCTCGCCGGGTCGTCCTGCCCGACGAGCAGCATGCCGAGGCCCTCGCCGCCGCGGCGGAGGACGGCCCCGACGAACGGGCCGATCATCCAGCGCTGGCTCAGCGTTGCCGGGATCGGCGACTCTTCGGGCGAGCGCACCGCGAGGCAGGTCTCGGGCGCGAGCCGCTCGAGCACTCCGTCGAGGCCCGTCGAGGCGAACTCGACGCTGCGGATCTCCTCGTCGAAGAGGCCGGTGCGCGAGGCGAGGCCCATCACCCGGTACGTGCCGCGCCGAGGGTCGCGGACCAGCGCGCAGGCCCACTGGCTCGCGGTGAGGTCGCGCGCCATCTCGGTCACGCGCTGCAAGAGCGAGTCGCTCGTCGGCGTCGACACGAGGGTGCGCACGATCGTGAGCAGGCCCTCGGTCATGCGCGCGCCGGTTTCGGCGTCGCGGTTCTTCGCGACCAGTCGATCGCCGTAGAAGCGGCTCTGCTGCGCCACCAGGAAGAAGACGACGATCGGGGTCAGCACCGGCAGCGACCACTCGAGCCCTGGCATGAGCCAGAGGTGCGCGATCGTCGAGAGCGTGGCCATGACGAGCCCGCAGAGCAGCGAGAAGAGGGCGCACGGGACGATCAGCATCAGGTAGAGGAGGTGGAACTCGTTCGGCAGCTCAGGTGCCAGCGAGAGGCCGTAGGTGAAGACGACGAGATCGACGACGAACTGCGTGTAGATCAGCAGCTCGAGCCGCTGGCCGCTCCGCAGCCACCGCCGGTAGGGCGCCGTGATCAGGATCTCGACGGTCGCGAGCCCGAGGAGCGCTCCGGCCGGCAGGGCGGGGAGCAGGGTCCGCTCGAGCGCGACCGTGATGACCATCAGCACGGCCGCGGTCAGGCAGCGCGAGGTGTCGAGCCAGGCCGAGATCTCGACCAGATCCTCCGCGGGCAGGTCGAAGATGCCCGCGTTCAAGCGCCTCACGAGGCGGCGCAGGGAGACCGATGCCGACGGCACGCTCCGAAAGAGAGCAAACGCCATGCCCGATGGCGGGGCCTCGGGCGGGCGCAACCCGGCGATCCGGCGTCGGCCGCCGCGGCGCATTGCGTGCGACTCGTCACGTGCCGTCATCCGGATGACGGTTCGCGCCGTTCCGGGCCGGCGGCTGGCCGTCCGGCCCCGCGCGCCATACACTCGCCCGGATGACCCGCCCCCCCGCCTCCGAGCCCCGCGAGGACTCCGTCGCCGGCCCGACCTCCGGTCCCGACGAGGGGCTCCGCGCCGCGATCGAGCTCCTCGAGTCGTTCGTCGCCGATCGCACCCGGCTCGCGCGGCTTCCCGAGGCGGAGCGCGTCCGCCTCCTCGAAGCGGCGGGGCGCGTCTCGCGGCCCGAGGCGCACGTCCGTCGGCACGTCGCGAAGACGGCGCGGCGCGAGCGGCGGCGCGCGCGGATCGAGGGGCAGGAGCGCGTGCTCTCCGAGACGGGCATCCGGAAGCTCCGCCGCGAGGTCGTGTTCACGACCCCGAACGTCTTCCCGCCGGCGGGTTTCGCGCCGGAGGACGCCGCCGCCGAGGCGACGACGCACGTCGAGCCGAAGCACTGCTACGTCTGCAAGGAGCACTACACGCGGCTCCACCATTTCTACGATCAGCTCTGCCCGCCCTGCGCCGAGCTCAACTGGGCGAAACGCGGCGAGCTCGCCGACCTCCGCGGGCGCGTCGCGCTCCTGACGGGCGGGCGCGTGAAGATCGGCTACCAGGCCGGCATCAAGCTTCTGCGCTCCGGCGCGCACGTGATCGTGACGACGCGCTTCCCGCGCGACGCCGCGATGCGCTACGCGCGCGAGCCCGACTTCTCCGACTGGCGCCGGCGCCTGGAGATCTTCGGGCTCGACCTGCGCCACACGCCGAGCGTCGAGGCGTTCTGCCGCCACCTGCTCGGCACGCGGGACCGCCTCGACTTCATCGTGAACAACGCGTGTCAGACGGTGCGCCGGCCGCCCGACTTCTATCGGCACATGATGGCGGGCGAAGCGGCCGCGCTGCGGACGCTGCCGGAGGACGTGCGCCGGCTCCTCGGCGCGTACGAGGGCGTGCGGCAGTACCACATGCTCCCCGAGGGCGGCGCCGACATGCCCGCGGTCGACCACGCCGAGCTGCCGGAGGCGGTCGGCCTCACCCACGCGGCCGCGCTGTCCCAGGTCCGGCTCCTCCCCGAAGAGATCGCGGCGCGGCAGGCGCTCTTCCCCGAGGGCTGCCTCGACCAGGACCTCCAGCAGGTCGATCTCCGCGAGGGGAACTCGTGGCGCATGCTCCTCGCCGACGTGCCGGCGGTCGAGCTCCTCGAGGTGCAGCTCGTGAACGCGGTGGCGCCGTTCGTCCTGAACGCCCGGCTGAAGCCGCTCATGCTGCGGACGCCCGAGCGTGACAAGCACGTCGTCAACGTGTCGGCCGTCGAGGGCCAGTTCTACCGCCGCTTCAAGACGACGCGACACCCGCACACCAACATGGCGAAGGCCGCCCTCAACATGATGACCCGCACCTCGGCGACCGATTACAAGAACGACGGTATCCACATGAACAGCGTCGACACGGGCTGGGTGACCGACGAGGATCCGGCCGAGATCGCGGCCCGCAAGACCGCCGAGCACCGCTTCCACCCGCCGCTCGACATCGTCGACGGAGCGGCGCGCATCGTCGACCCCATCATCGCCGGCTTCAACACGGGCGAGCATGTCTGGGGGAAGTTCCTGCGGAACTACCGAGCGACGGACTGGTAGCCGGCTCGGGTGCGTGCCCGACCCGCCGAAGCCTGGAGCGGCTTCCCACGGTCGGGAATCCGCGGCGAAACGGCTTCGCTCCCGCCGGACGGCCCGGAAGGCTCCGCTGGCATAACTCGGTGAAACGGCTTAAATCGACGTTGGCCGCGGTGCGGCATGGCCCTTGCGTTCCGGTACGCGACCTCGGTCTCGTCAGCGATCGACAAACCCACTCATAAGCAATCCCTAGGAGGGAACGAATGCGAGCTCGGATCTTCGGAATGGCCGTGGCGGCACTGGCACTGGCGGGTGTCGCCCAGGCAGCGGACAACATCCCGGCGGCCGCGGTCACGGAAGCGGACCAGATTTGGACGACGCGCTGCGCGTTGTGTCACGGCGCCGGCGGCAAGGGTGACGGACCGGCGGCCGCGCCGCTCAATCCGAAGCCCCGCGACCTCGGCGACAAGAAGTGGCAGTCGTCGGTGGACGACAAGCACATCGAGCTCGTGATCGTGAAGGGCGGGCAGGCCGTGAACCTGAGCCCCATGATGGCCGCCAACCCCGACCTCGAGTCGAAGCCGGACGTGGTGAAGGCGTTGCGCGCGAAGGTGCGGAGCCTCGGCGGGAAGTAGGGCGGGCGGCGGCGCGGCGGCCGTGGGTCGCCGCGCCGCTCGAGTAGCGGGACGTGAGCGGTGCGCCCACTCGCGGACGGCGTCGGTACTCGTTCACGTCGAAGAGCGCCATCGGTTCGGCGGCCGTACGAAGATGCCGAACGGCCGGAAACCCTGAGCACGGCTACGGTGCTTCACACCGTAGCAAGAGCTTGTCGCTGTCGCGAACGACCTTCGTCGGTGCGGGGGCACTCTCGGCGCGGCTCTTCAGCGTGACCCGAGCTTTGGATTTTCCCGCGAGCGCAATCGTGACCTCTGCCGGGGCGGTGCATGCGTTCGGCGTGCTGGCGGAAATCGCCGGACTGAAGTCGAGCTCGTTGTCGTGCTTGCCGGCGGGGACGGCAGAGCTCGATCGTTCGAATGCGCTCAAGATCGCGACGGCGTTCGCCGCGTCGGTCGCCCGTTTGTCGTCGGGCCGCGGCTTCTGAAGGGTGTAGCGCCGGAGATCGGGTTGCGGGCCGCAGAGCGGCAGATTCGGATCGGCGACGTGCAGACACACCGCGATACGGATACGGCATTCGCCATTGACGACGCCGTCCGCGTCGCACGACGCATCGCCATCTTCGCAGCGCTGCTTGAAGTTGGGCACACCTTTGTTGTCGAGAAACGGGGTATTGGCCGGATTCACGACCGCCCATTCGGCAAGGCAGTCGGTCGACGCCGCGCCCTTGCCAGGGACGAGCTGCTCGTAGCGGCACGCGGCATCGCAGCCGTCGCCGTCGAGAGCGTTGCCGTCGTCGCACTGCTCGCTCGGCGCCAGCATGGCGTCCCCGCAGGAGGGGGTAGCGGTCGGCGTCGGGGACGGCGTTGCGGGGGACGGAGGCGGGGTCTCCGTGGGTGATGGAGTAGGCGTCGGAGTCGGCGTGGCGGTGGCCGTTTCAGTTGGGGTCGCTTCGGGCGTCGGCGTCGAGGTTCCCGTCGCTGTTGCAGAGGTCGTCGGTGTGGCGGTCGGAGTGCTCGGGGCGCCGCCGAGCACCTGGAAGATCGCGACCGCGTTGTCCGCGACGCCGGTCGCGTAGACGAAGGCGTTGTCGGGGCTCACCGCTACGGAAAAGGCCGTGCGGAGGCCGTCGACGCCGGCGACGCCGTCCGTTTGCGATTCGATGAACGTGAGGCTGCCCGTCATCGAGTCGCGGGCGAACACGGCAACCGCATGGTCGAGCTCGCTGGCCACGTAGAGGTGGTCGCCGTTCGGGCTCACCGTCACGAAGATCGTTCCCCCGATGCCATCGACTCCAGCGACCCCGTCCTGGTGTCGTTCGACGAACGACAGCGCCCCGGTCGTCGGGTTGCGCGCGAACACGGAAACCGCCTGGTCGAAGCGTCCGGCGGCATAGACGTGCATGCCATCGGGGCTCACCGTGACCGCGATCGCGCCGTCGAGGCCGGTGACGCCACCGACGCCGTTCTTCTGCTGCTCGACGAACGTCAGCGTCCCGGTGGATGGGTTGCGGCCGAAGACCGCGATCGCATCGTCGGCGAATCCTGCTGCGTACACGTGGGCGCCGTCGGGGCTCGTCGCGATCCCACGGATCCTCTCGAGACCGTCGATCCCCGCCACTCCGTCGCGGTACTCGCCGACGAACGCCAGCGCGCCGGTGGTGGGATTGCGGGTGAAGGCGGCGATGGCATGGTCGAGCTCGCCGGCAGCGTAGACATGAGCGCCGTCCGGGCTGACGATCACCCACGTCGCTCCCGAGAGGCCGTCCACGCCGATGCCGTCGATCTTCCGCTCGAGGAACGACAGCGTACCGGTCGTGACGTTGCGACCGAACACCGCGACCGAGTGATCGAACGGCCCGGCGGCGTACACGTTCTTGCCGTCGGGGCTGACGGTGACGGAAAGCACCCCATCGAGCCCTTCGACGCCGGCCACGCCGTTCTTTTGCTGCTCGAGGAAGTTCAATTCGCCCGTGGTCCCGTCGCGGTGAAATACCCCGATGGCATCGTCTCCGCGTCCGGCGACGTACACGTGGGCGCCGTCGGGACTCAGCGTCACCGCGCACGGGTTCGCGATTCCGTCGACTCCCGCCACGCCGTCCTGCTGAAACCCGACGAAACCCAGGTGCGCGCCGAACGCCGAAGGTGGCGTGAGGGAAACGAGGGTGAGACACGCGATGGCAACCGCATGACGCCGAGAACGAAGCCGCTCATCCATTTGCAGGTTTCTCCAAGGCTGGGGACGGACGGACGCTTTCAATTCGACCGGGCTTTCAGCCGATTCGCATCGTGCTTCGTGAACGGGGCGTGGTAGCCGGCTTCCCAGCACCGACCATTGCTCGCTTGCAGCTGCACCGTGAGCGTCGAGGCGAGTGGTGTCAACTCCGGCATGGACAGCGCGCTGCCCGAGCCCTTGAGGATGATCTTGGCTCCGCCGTCCGGCCCGCCTCTGAGGTCGAGCTGCAACCGGCCGTCCGATCCGAATGCCGGGTTGCGATAGCGGAACCCGCTCGACGACGCCCGCCAGCAGGGCGCGCCCGCGCAATCGCCGTGTGCCGGTATGGCGATCTCGACGGCCGGCTGGCCGGCGCTGTAGACGCAGAAGGCATAGGCAGCGCCTCCTGGTGCGGTCGGTAGGCCGAAATCCCCGACGGCGGTCGCGCTGCCCTTCGTCCACTTCCACTGCACGCTGTCCTTGCGGCCGTCCGCTGCGTTGCGGAGCGCCAGGGACGCTTTCCCTGCCGCGAGGGGTTGCCGGCATCCGGCGAGCGGGCTGGCGGCGCACACGCCGGTGGGCGTCGCGACGGGAGTCGGTGTCGGGTCCGTCGCGGGCTCGCAGGCGTTCCCGAGGCCGTCGAGATCGTCGTCCGCCTGCCCGATGTTGGGGACGCCGGGGCAGTTGTCGACGGAATCGGGAAGCTCGTCGCCGTCACGATCCGCGACGGCCGCGACGACGAGCTCGCGGCGACACGAGGCAGTGCTCGGGCAGTCGGCGTCGGTGCGGCACGCGCCGTGATCGCGTCGGCAGAGGCCGTCACTGCATAGGTCGCCGGCCTCGCAGTCATGGTCGTCGTCGCATACGGGCGCATGCGGCTCCAGACATCGACCGCCGGTCGAGAGCGCGACTCCTTCATCGGCATCGATCGCGAGCGGCGCCACGAGGCGTTGGAAGTCGGCGCCGGCGCTGACGCACACGGCGGGCGCCGTGCAACTCGCGTCGCTGGCGCAGGGCCCCTCGACGCGCTTGCACACGTTCGGGCCGGGCTCGCAGAAGTTTCCCGCGCCGCACGACCCGGCGATGCCCGGGTCGCACGGGGTCCCGAGAGTTCGCGTGCAGCCGCCCGGCGGCACGAAGCACGTGCCGCCGCCGCAGTCGGTGTCGCCCGCGCACGCTTCGCCGGTGGTGGTGCAGACGCCGGCGCTGACCGAAGCGATCGTCCGGAGCGGTGATCCCGCGCCGCCCGCCGCGACGCGCATGGTGCGCGCGCCCGTGCGCAATGCCCCGCCGCTCCCACCGGCCGCCTGGCGAATGTTGAGTACTTGGAGCACCAGGTCGCTGGTGTCGCCGTCGTCGTTCAGGTCGGCTCCCTGATCGGCTTCGAGCGTCAAGAAGCGCACGGTGTCGCGGCCGACGCGATAGGGGACTCGCGGATCGCACGCCTCCAGACGGCACGGTGTCACGGCCGACCCGGTATTGAAGACGTTGCCGGTCGCGGCGTCGTAGACGTGGAGCACGTCGTCGTCGATATCGCCGTCGGCGTTGAGAATCGTGGCGCCCTCGGCGGCCTCGCTGGTACGGAAGGCGACGAGCTCGGATCCCGGAGCTCCCCCGACGACGAGGTCTTCCGCGGCGACGGCGCGTGGGGACGTCGCTGCGCCGACCACGATCGCGGAGGCGCCGGCATCGTAGACCTGCACTACCTGATCGTCGGTGTCGCCATCGCCATTCAGCGCGCCCTCCCCTTGCGACGCCTCGCTCGTGAGGAACGGAACGAGCGCACCGGCCACGGCGAGCCGGCCGGCTGCCTGCCCGACGTTCACCCACGGACCGCCGGGCCGCGCCCACACCTGCACGACGGCGTCGCTCGTGTCGCCGTCGCCGTTGAGGATCGCGCCGGACCCCGCTTCGCTGACGAGCGCCGCAACGTGGGACGACGACATGACCACGGCGGTCGCCGCTCGTCCGAGATTCTGGACGGTGCCGCCGCTCCACAGGTGGACGACGTCGTCCAGCTGGTCGCCGTCGCCGTTCAGGCTCGGAGGATCCACCGGGCACCCCGTGGCCGACCCCGCCGATTCCGGACGCAAGAACGCGGCGGAGCTCTCGATGACCGCGACGTGCGTCGCGGGGCATCGCGGGCCGACCACCGCCCCCGTCGTACCGTCGAGCGCCTGCAATACGGTGTCGTCGAGGAAGCCGTCGCCCGTCACGTCGTGCGCGAGATCCGCAGCGTCGGCAATGCGAACGAAGACGTCCTGCTGCGCGTTCACGTCGCCGGGAACCAGGTTGTTCGCGAGGCTTCCGAAGGCGACGACGCGGCCGTCGTTCGAGACGTCGACGGCCATCGCATAGTCGTTCGCCTGGTCGTGCCCCACGGTGAGATTCACCCGGGAAGTGAGCCCGGTGGAACGATCCTTGATGAACGCGTCTTGGAACCCATTGCTGTCACCGGCCACGAGGTTCGTTGCCGCGCTGGTATAGGCGACGAAGCGTCCGTCGCGTGACAGCCCCACCTCGACTGACTCGCCATTCGCCTGGATGCCGTTCGAGTCGGTCGAGACGCGCTCCGTGATTCCCGCGCCGCGATCGCGGACGAAGACGTCGCGGACGCCGTTGGTATCGCCCGCCACGAGGTTGCTGGCCAGGCTGGAGAAGGCGACGAACCGCCCATCGGCGGACATGCGTGGTTGCGCACTCACATGGTTGGCCCCGCCGCCGTTCGGATCGACCGAAACGACCTCGGTCGATCCGGGGTCGCGGTCGAACACGTAGATCTTGTAGCCGGACGATCCGGCGACGAGATTCGACGCGACGCTCAAGAACGCGACGAACCGACCATCGTCGGAGATGTCGGGCTGCTGGCTGTCGTTGTTGGGCTGCGCGTCGCCGATGCCGCGGCTGACGCGCTCCGTCGTTCCGGTGCCGCGGTCGCGCACGAAGATGTCCTGGACGTCGTTGTTCAACCCGACATCTTCGGGAACCAGATTGCGGGCGTCGCTCGCGAATACGACGAACCGGCCGTCGCCGGAGATCGCGGGGCTACTTTCGCACGGCAGATCTCCCGCGGCACCGCCGGAGTTCTGGCTCACGAGCTCGGTCGTGCCGGTCGCGCGGTCGCGTACGAAGGCTTGCAGCATGCCGTTCGATCCGGCGACGAGATTCGTCGCGTTGCTGTAGAAGGCAACGAACCTCCCGTCGGACGAAATCGCGGGCCGTTCACTGTCTCCATTCGCCTGCATGCCGCCCGTCGCGACGCTCACGCGCTCGATGGTCCCGGTGCGCAGGTCGTTCACGAATACGTCGCGCGCCCCGTTCGTGTCTCCGGCGACGAGATCGCTCGCGGTGCCGTCGAACGCGACGAAGCGCCCGTCGGCCGATACGGCGGGGATTCGGCTCTGTGAATTTGCCGGTAGGCCGCCCAGGTTGCGGCTGACGAGGATCGTCGTCATGGCGGCATTCGCGAACTCGGACGCGCGTGCGAACAGGAGGCCGTTCGAGACGGAGAGGCTTCGCCCGTCGATCACCGGAGCGGCGTCGAGCGCGCGTAGCCCGGCCACCGGCACCTCGACGGCGGCGCCGCTCACACGGAACATTCGCAATAGAAGATCGGCGACGTCGCCGTCGCCGTTCTGGTCGAGCGCCGCCTGTGGAGCCTCCGGCTCGAGCGCGGCGACGACCTGTCCTTCCGCGGCGACGGCCGGGAAGCTGAACGGCGGCTGGCGGATGCGCGCCACCGCTCGCCCCGCGCTGCCGCCCGTACCGGTCGGGTAGAGCGCGCCGGTCTGGCGATCGCCGAGCCGCAGCACGTCGTCGACGGCGTCGCCGTCGCCGTTCAGGTCCCGGTTCTCGATCGCTTCGTTCAGAACGAAGGCGTTGGCGACCGGCGTCTGCGCGAGCCCGTCGAGCGGCACCGGATCGAGCGCGGCGAGCGCGAAGCTGCCGCACTGGCCGAGCGGGCACTCGGCGTCGCTGGCGCACGACGCGAGCGGCGTCGCGCCGCCGAGGCAGGCGCCGAGCCGCAAGACGACCGGGCCGACCCCGGCGAGGAGGCGATCACGGAACTCGAAGAGGCCCTCGCGGCAGACGCCTCCCGGGCAATCCGCGCCGGTCGCGCACGGGTCCGCCGCATTGCCGCCGCCCTCGCACGTGAATGCGCCGCAGGTGCCGTTCGGACAGTCGCCGGCGGTCGCGCACGGGAGACCGTCCGCGTCGCCGGCGACGCAGGTGAGGATGGTCGGGCTCCGGCGCGCGATGCGGAGCACGCTCCCCGGCGCGTCGGCGGTGCCGAAGAGCGTCACCGCGTCGGCGGCGCTCGGATCCGCCTGCGGCTCGAAGATCGGCGGCAGGCGGGCGCCCGTCGCCGTGAACGAGCCCAGGTAGGCGTCGCCCGGTAATTGCACCGGTTGGCCGCTCGTCGCGAACGCCTCGGCGAGCGTCGCGCCGCGCAGCAGGCGCGCGACCGGCACCTGGTCGCGATTCACCAGCACCCCGCGCATGTCGACCGGCAGCAGCAGATTGCCGTCGGCGTCGGTCGTGAAGCGGAGCTCGTCGACGGTTCCCGTGCAGGGCGGGCTCGGCGTCGTGCAGAGCGCCTGGAAGTCGTTCCGCGGTGGCAGCGCGGTGAAGCTCGGGAAGACGTCGTGCGGGATGGGCGCGCACGCGTCGCCGGTCGGACGGAAGAACTCGTCGACACAGGCGAGGAGCCCGGGGACGTCCGCGCACGCTGCGCTCGCGAGCTCGCAAGGGAGGTTCGACGCCGCGGCCGTCACCGCGATGGTGACCGGCCCCGCGAGCGTGCGGTCGTCGTTCTGCCCGCCGGTGCAAGTGCCGCCGCCGCAGTCGCTGCTGCGGAGGCAGGGTGCGCCGGGCGTCGCGCCGCCGGCGCAAACGGCGAAGAGCCCATCGGTGTCGGGGAACCGGAAGCGCAGATGGTCGGGGTCGGATACGACGAGGTCGGTCGGCTGTCCGCCCGCGTTGGCGGTGACGCAGGTCGCGGTCGCGACGTCGCTTCGTGCCTCGCAGCTCGCGCGCCAGCTTTCGAGCCCCGCGCAGTCGGTCGCCAGCACGACCACGTGGCGTACGCCTCCTGGCGGCGTGAAGACGAGCGTGACGACCTGATTCGCCGCCGGCGGCACGAATCCGGGTGACGCCGCATGGCACACGGGGTCGCGGCTGAGGTGCACCCAATCGCCCGGCTCCGCGAACGGACGGTTGGTGGTGGCGAGGGCACCGGCGAAGGATTGCTGGGTCCCGGGGATGACGTCGCAGGTCGCTCTTCCGGGACGGGGTGTGGCGAGGTGGGCG
>JADYZW010000020.1 GCA_020852955.1 Deltaproteobacteria bacterium
CGGTCGTGTGCCCGACCCTCTACGGCTTCATCCCGCGGACCTACTGCGGCGAGGCGGTCGCGGCGCACGCGATCCCCGGCGGTCCGACGGTGACGCGCGGCGACGGCGACCCGCTCGACGTCTGCGTGCTCACCGACCGCGCCATCACGCGCGGCGAGATCGTCCTGCAGGCGCGTCCGATCGGCGGGCTCCGCATGGTCGAGAACGGCGAGGCCGACGACAAGATCATCGCCGTGCTGCTCGGCGACCCGACGTTCGGCGAACTCGCCGACGTGCGCCAGCTGCCGCGGGCGATCGTGGACCGCCTCCGCCACTACTTCCTCACCTACAAGACGATCCCCGGCGACGCGCCGGCGACGATCACGGTCGACCCGGTCTACGACGCCGCCGAGGCGCGCGCGGTGATCACCGCCGCGCGCACCGACTACGCGCACCGTTTCCCCGCCGCGCCGTCCTGAGCCCGAACGCTCCCGCGCCGCGCGCTCAGCGGCCGACGCGGATCGCCGCGAGCTCGGCGAGGAGGCGGTCGGTCTCGTCCTCGGTGCCGACCGAGATGCGGAGCGCGTCCCGCAGCCGATCGGTCGCGAAGTGGCGAACCAGCACGCCGCGCGTCCGGAGGGCGGCCTGCACGGGCGCCTGGTCCTCGCCAGAGCGGCGGGCGAGCACGAAGTTCGCGGCCGACGGCAGCACGTCGTACCCGAGGCCCGCGAGCCGCTCCGAGAGGCGCGCCCGCGTCGCCGTGATGCGCGCCACGTTGCGCTCCATCCATTCGACCTCGCCGAGGGCGGCGGCGCCGGCGGCGATCGCGACCCGGTTCAGGTTGTACGAGTCCTTCACCTTGGCGATCTCGGCGAGGAGATCGGCGTGCCCGAAGAGCAGGCCGATCCGCATGCCGGCGAGCGAAAACGACTTCGAGAAGGTGCGCAGCACGACGACGTTGTCGTGGCCGGCGAGGAGCGGAAGCGCGGACGAACCCGGCGGCGCGAAGTCGACGTAGGCCTCGTCGACGGCCACCACGCCGTCGAACCCGCGGGCGAGCTCGCCGATCGTCGCGATCGGCGTCAGGCTCCCCGAGGGCGCGTTCGGGTTGCAGATCATCATAAGCCGCCCCTCCGCCGCGAAGAGCGCCGGCGGCAGCGTGAAGTCGTCCGGGAACGGAATGGTGAGCGCACGCCCCTCCTGGATCGTGACGAGCGTGTCGTAGAGCGAGTAGGTGGGCTCCGGGTAGACGACGACGTCGTCGGGCCCGACGACGGCGCGCATGAGCATCGTCAGGAGCTCGTCGGAGCCGTTCCCGGCGAGCACCTGCTCGGGCCGCACGCCATAGACGCGCGCGGCCTCCTCGCGGAGCGGCCTCGCGCTCGGCTCGGGATAGAGACGGAGGTCCGCGGATACCGCGGCTCGCGCGGCCTCGACGGCGCCGGGCGCGGGCGGATACGGGTTCTCGTTGGTGTTGAGCTTCACGACCCGCCCCCCCTGCGGCTGCTCGCCGGGGACGTAACCGTGCATGCGCTCGACGATCGGACGGACGCGGCTCACGCGCCGAGACTATGCCGGAACCGCGCCGTCGTCACTCGACGGCCGTCATGGGACGGCTTTGGAGTGGGCGGCCTTCTTGAGCGGGATCGGCCCCGGGCGTACGGCGGCGGGCGCCTCGGCGTGGTCCACGAGGTAGCGGTCGGCGATCGCGACCGCCTGGCGCTTGCGGTCGGGCATCTCGATCAGGACGTCGACCACCTGCTCCCAGCGCCCGCGATCGGCGGCCGCGAGCTCGAACAGGTCGATCGCGAGATCGATGTCCTTCGTCTTGAGCGCCTTGTCGCCCCGCGCCACCAGTTGTGCGCTCGGGATCGGCACGTGGCCGAGCTCGCAGACCCGCACCATGTCCTGGATGCGGCCCCGATCCAGCAGCTTGTCCCTGAGGAGGCTCCAGTCCGCCGTGGCGACGACGTCGGCGTTCCGGGCGAAGAGCTCGAGCGCCTGGTCGAGGTAGCCGCGCGACAGATAGCGGCGGCCGACCAGGACGTCCGCTTGCTTCGAGGGCATGAGTACCGAACCTCCTTTGCGCAGCGGGCGCCGCGCCTGGCAGAAGGTAGAGCGGCCCTGCGCCCGATTCAAGACGAAAGATCGCCGGGCGCGCACGCCAACGCAGACGCCACGCGCGCGTGCGCCATCGCGTTCCCACTGGCGCGATCGGCGCCAGCGCGTTGAATTCACGCTCCTTCTGCGATACCGCGAAGACACCTCCCATGGCGTCCGAAAAGAATCGCGCGATCGTCTCCGTCGTCGGCCGCGACCAGAAGGGCGTGGTCGCGCGCGTCTCCACCTATCTCGCCGGCTGCAGCACGAACATCGAGGACATCGAGCAACGCGTGATGGAGGGGCTCTTCATCATGACGATGCGGGTCGACCTGACCGACCTCGCGCCGTCGCTCGACGAGATGATCCTCGGCCTCAAGAAGATTGGCGAGGACATGCGCATGGAGGTGAGCGTCCGCCTCCACAGCACCCGCGACCGGAAGCGCGTCGCGGTGCTGGTCAGCAAGGAGCCGCACTGCCTCGAACAACTGATCGCCGACCGCGCCGCCGATCAGCTCAACGGCGACCTCGTGACGGTGCTCTCGAACCACGAGGCGCTGCGCCCGATCGCCGAGCGCGCCGGGCTCCCCTTCGAGTCCTTTCCGTCGACCGACAAGCCCGCGCACGAGGCGTTCCTGCTCGCGAAGCTCCGCGAAGCGCGCGCCGACTACGTCGTCCTCGCGCGCTACATGCAGGTGCTGACGGCCGACGTCGTCCGCCAGTACCCGAGTCGCATCATCAACATCCACCCCTCGCTCCTGCCGTACTACCCCGGCGCCAACGCCTACAAGCAGGCGTTCGAGGAGGGCGTGCGCGTCTCCGGCTGCACCGCGCACTTCGTGACCGAGCAGCTCGATCAGGGGCCGGTGATCCTGCAGGACGTCTTCCACATCCGGGTCGGCGAGGACACGCTCGACGAGGTGAAGGAGCGCGGTCAGGCGCTCGAAGGCAAGGTGCTCTCGCAGGCGCTGCAGCTGGTGCTGAACGAGCAGCTGGTCGTCACCGACAAGAAGGTGCTCTTCCGCCCCGGGCGCCTGCCCGCCTGAAGCGGGCGCGGTGCCGGGCCTCCTCTTCGCGGCGGTCGTCCTCGTGACCGCCGCCGTCTGGGTGCTGCGCGGCATGGGGCGCCGGCGCGCGCGCGCCGCGAGCCGGCGCGGTCCGGGCACGTCGCTCGCCGAGGCGATCCCGGTGTCGTCGTTCGAGACGATCGACGAGGCAGTGACCGCGCGGCGCTGTCACTGCGGCGCCGGGGTGCGCGCGGTCGGCGAGGGGACGCGCGAGCTCGACGGCCGCCGCTTCCGCTACGCGCGCGTCGAGTGCGACGCCTGCGAGGACGAGCAGGTGCTCTACTTCGACGTCACGGCCGTCTTCCACTGACGGCCTGCAGCCGCGCGCCGACGTCCGTGGCGATCGCGCCGACGCCGTTCGCCACGTCGAGGAACGCGGCGTACGCGAGCGCCGCCATGCTGACCGCCGCGAACGCGAGCGTCGACGGCAGCGCCGGATGGACGCCGAACGGCAGCCTCGAGGCGCGGCGCGAGTACACGAGCGTGAGGCGCGGCCGCGCGCCGGCGGCGCAGCGTCGCCGGCGCGCCCCGTGGTAGGCGGACGGGTGCGTGATCGTCAGACGCAAGCGGCTCGGGTCGTCGAAGCGCGGCATGCGATTTCCGGCAGCAAGCGCGGTGCCACCGGACGGCGACGCCGCCCACGCACCCGCACGGTGGAAATCCGCAGGCTCGGCCGCGCCGGGGCGCCACGAATGTGACGCTTCGTTTGCGGATCGACGACGCGCGCATCGCCGCGGGCCGCCTCGTCGCTCCGTTCCTGCTGATCGCGCTCGAGACCGCGCTGTTCTTCGTACGCGGACGAACGGCGGGACCGGCGGCTCAGCGCCCGGTGCCGACGCGGTCGATCTGCTGGATCGCGGCGCGCAGCTCGGCGCGGGCGGCGCCGTCCTCCGGCGTCGCCTCGAGCGCCTTTTCGTAGGCGCTCCGCGCCCGCGCGAGGTCCGCGCGGAGCTCGAACGCCCGTCCGAGGTGCCTCCATTGCGCGCGGGCGTCGCCGCGCCTGCTCGCGCATTCGCCGAGACCGTACTCGGCCTCGTCGAGCTCGGGATCGAGCTCGAGCGCGCGCGCGAAGAGCGCGGCCGCGCGTTTCGTCTCGCCCCCCGCGAGCGCGAGCTTCCCGAGATCGAGCTGGAGCGCGGCGTCGTCGGGTGTGCGCGCGAGCGCCGCCGCGAAGCTCCGCGCCGCGTCGTCGACCCGGCCGAGCCGCGCCTGCGCCCGCCCGAGGTCGCCGAGCGCGCCCGGCAACCGCGCCGCTGCGGCCCGCGCGAGCAGCGGCGCCGCCTCGTCGGGACGCGACGGGTCGCCATAGAGGAGCGCGAGGCCGAGCCGGTGCGCGGCGGCCGGATCGTCCGGCGCGGCGGCGGCCGCGGCGCGATACCCGGACAACACGCCCTCCGCGGGCTCCGTGAGCGCGCGGATCGTCGCCTGCGCGGCCGCGAGCCGGAGCTCTCCGTCGGAACGCGGCGCCGGACGCGGCAGCGACGGCACGCGCTGCTCGAGCGCGGCGACCCGGTCCTCGGTGAGGGGGTGCGACAAGAAGTACGGCGGCACGCGGGCCGGGTTCAGGCGCTGCTCGCGCAGCACGCGCCGCAGAAAGGTCGGCATCCCGGCGGGGTCGAAGCCCGCCGGAGCCATGAGCCCGAGGCCGATCATATCGGCCTCCTGCTCGAACTCGCGCTGATACTTGAGCTGGGCGGCGGCGCCCGCCGCGACCGCGCCGGCCCCAAGCGCCGGGTGCACGATCGAGAGGAACATGCCGAGCAGCGTTCCGTAGCCGATGAGCGCGGTCTTCTCCTGCTGGCGGACGGCGTGGTGCGAGCCGACGTGGACGAGCTCGTGGGCCAAGACGCCGGCGAGCTCGCCTTCGCTCGCGACGCCGAGCACGAGGCCGCTGTGCACGTAGACGTAGCCGCCCGGCACCGCGAACGCGTTCAGGCTCGGGTCGCGCACGACGTAGAAGCGGTACGGAAAGCGCTCCGTGTCGAGACGGGCAACGAGGCGGGAGCCGATGTCGCGCAGATACCCCGTCACGGCCGGCGCGCGCACGAGCGGCAGCTGGACGCGCGCCTCGAGCGCGAAGCGGGCGCCGAGCTCGCGCTCCTCCGCGAGCCCGATCGCGAAGGCGCGGACGGGCGCGAGCCCGACCACGACTGCGAGCAGCAGCGCGCCGCCACGCGCGGAGCGCCGCGGCAGGGTCATCGGCCGAGGCGGCGCGCCAGGGCTTTCGCGAAATACGTGAGCACGATTCCCGCGCCGGCGCGCACGATCGCCGTGTGCGCCTCGAGCATGGCGCGCTCCTCGTCGAGCATCCCGGCGGCGGCCGCGGCCCTGATCATCGCGTACTCGCCGCTCACCGCGTACGCCGCGACCGGCACGTCGACCGCGGCGCGCACGCGCTGGATCACGTCGAGATAGGCGAGCGCCGGTTTCACCATGACGATGTCCGCGCCCTCCTCGACGTCGAGCCGCACCTCGCGCAGCGCCTCCCGGCCGTTGGCGGGGTCCATCTGATACCCGCGTCGATCGCCGAACTGCGGCGTGGACTGCGCCGCGTCGCGGAACGGCCCGTAGAACGCCGAAGCGTACTTGGCCGCGTATGCCATGATGCCGAGCTCGGAGAATCCCGCGGCATCGAGCGCGAGCCGGATGGCGCCGACGCGGCCGTCCATCATGTCGGACGGGGCCACGAGGTCGGCGCCGGCGCGCGCATGGGCGATCGCCTCTTTCGCCAGCAGCTCGAGCGTCTGGTCGTTCTGCACGACGCCGCGCTCCACGACCCCGCAATGGCCGTGATCGGTGTATTCGCAGAGGCACACGTCGGTGATGACGAGGAGATCCGGAACGGAGCGCTTGATCGCGGCGACGGCGCGGGGCACCGGGCCCCCATCCGACCACGCCTCCGAGCCGTAGGCGTCCTTGTGCTCGGGGACGCCGAAGAGGATCACCGCGGGAATGCCGAGGTCGGCGACCTCGCGGCATTCCTCGACGACGCGGTCCACGGAGCGCTGCGCGACCCCGGGCATGGACGCGATCGGCCGCTCCACGTCGGCGCCCGGGACGACGAAGAGCGGCAGGACCAGTCCGTCCACGCTCGGACGGGACTCCGCCACCAGGCGGCGGAGCGTCGCGCTGCGCCGCAGCCGCCGTGCGCGATGCGTGGGGAATCCCATTGCTGGCCGCGACGATAGGAGATCGGGAGCGCATTGACAATCGGCGTTCTCGATTGCTACCCACCACTACGGGTCCCAGGAACGCGCGCGCGCCACGCCCCCTCGCCGGCGGCCGCGCCACCATTGCCAACGTCTCTCGGAGGTTCGAATGTCGCCATCCGTCTGGAAGCTCGTCGCCACGATCGTCACCCTCTCCTTTCTCTCGGTTCTCTCCGTCGGGAGCGCCTCGGCGCAGCTCTGCGGCGACGCCGACGGAAGCGGCGCCGTCACCGTGACCGACGGCGTGCAGACGCTGCGCGCGGCCGCGAGCCTCGGCAGCACGTGCACCGCCGCCGCCTGCGACATCGACGGCAGCGGCGCCATCACGGTCACCGACGGCGTGAACGTGCTTCGCAAGGCGGCGGGCCTCGCCATCACCGAGTCGTGCCCGGGCGGGAGTCTGGACGCCCAGATCCAGGCTCTGCTCGGCACGGCGCTCCCGACCTTCGGATTTCTCACCAAGGGCGGCGCGGCCTCCCTCGCGCGGGCGGCCTTCGAGCAGCCCTGCGACAACGCCGGCGGCTTCTTGATCATCGATGACCAGACGGGGGCCGTCAGCTACGACAACTGCGAAATCGGCGGCGTGCGGCTCGAGGGCTTCTTCGCGGGCAACGCCAACGGCGCCGAATTCGACGTCACGTTCACCGATCTGTCGACGGGAGACTTCGAAACGCTCGCGGGAAACTTCTCCGAGCGCGCGGTCGGCGAAGGCGCGGTCTTCTCGGGGCGCTTCGCGTACGACTCGTCGAGCTTCGGCGGGTTCGACATCGGCTTCGACGAGCTGGCCGTCTCCCCGAGCAGCGAGTTCTTCGTCGGGGGAGTCGTCGAGTTCTCCGTCGACGACGGGTTGCTGGAGAACGTCGACACCATCCGGTTGATCTTCAACCCGACCACCATCGCGCTGGTCGAGGTGGACCTCACCGGCGGCGGTGTCGTGCCGTTCAACTACGACCTCGTGAGCGGAGACCTCACGCCGATCACGGAGTAGAGGCGCCTGCGGCCGTGCGGCGGCGAGGAACGCGGAGCATCGCGCTCGGGGGCCTCCTCGCCGCCGCGCTCGCCGCGGCGCCGGCGCTCGCGGGCGTCTGCGGCGACGCGAACGGAGACGGCCAGGTCACGGTGAGCGACGGCGTGCAGGCGCTGCGCGCCGCGGCCGGGTTGAGCAGCAGTTGCGCTCAGGACTGCGACGTGGACGGCAGCGGCGCGGTCACCGTGAGCGACGGGGTCAACATCCTCCGCAAGGCCGCCGGTCTCGCGATCACCGAGCAGTGCCCCGATCCGGTGGGAACGGTGATCGGCCACACGATCGATCTCTTCGGGCCGCTCACCAAGAGCGGCGCGACGGCCGCCGCCGCCCCCTGCGACAACCCGGAAGGCAGCGCCCAGCAGACGCCCAGCGGCATCGTCTACGACGCGTGCGATCTCGGGGACGTCACCTTCACCGGGTTCCTCGGCAGGAGCGACGAGCAGCTGATCTTCGATGCCCTGACGGTGCGTCGCCGCGGCGACGTGCTGTCGTTCGCGGGATCGCTGTTCCTCGACCAGATCGACGGCGGAGTGGAACTCGCGGGCGTGCTCGACGGCGACTCGCAGCTTCTCGGAGCGTACGTAGCGACCTTCCAGCAGGCCGCGATCGACGACCAGGGCGGCCCGCTCGACGGCGCGCTCGTCTTCGACACGACCGGCGCGAACATCCCCGGCGTGGTCGAGATCCGGGTGACGCTCGTGAGCGGCGCGGCGCTGCCGGTGGTGGTGCGGTTCGAGGACGACACGACGGCCGACTTCACCTACGACACCGCAACCGACGTGCTGACGCCGATCGGCGCGCCGACGCCGCCCGCCGCGCGCGTCCGCCTGTCGAACATCGACGATCGCATCACGGCGTTCCTGAACGGCGCGCAGGTGTTGCAGGCGCAATCGGGCCAGGGCGACACCGGGTTCCAACCGGTCCCGGGCCTGCGCTGCGGCGACAACGTCTTCGAGTTCCGCGTCGAGAACACCACCCCCGGCAGCGGCTACGCCTTCCGGACCCAGCTTGAGGTCGGGGGCGCGACGGTCGTGGACCGCGCCTGTGGGCAGGCGAACGGCCCGGGCTGCGATGGCAACGACCAGACCCAGGGCGAGGTGGCGCGCGACGTGACGTTCGTCTGCGTGCCCTGCGGTCCGTGCACGGCCGGCGCCGGGACGTGCGCCGCCCCGCTCGCGATCCCCCCGACCGGGCGCATCCAGATCCACGGGCGGGTCGCTGGCGCCAACGCCCTCGGCGGTCCGTGCGGCGGCGCGGGTGGCCCCGAATCGGTGTTCGTGTTCACGCCCGCGACGACCGGGTGCTACGCGTTCAGCAGCTGCGGCACCACGTTCGACTCGCAGCTCTCCCTCGGCGACGGGTTCTGCGGCGCCGACGGGCCGATCCAGGAGACCTGCCTCGACGGCAACCGCTCGTGCGTCGTGGGCGGCGCCCACGAATCGACCTTCGGTTTCTTCTCGGCGGGTCACCCCGTCACTTTGCTGCTGGACAGCGAGGGCTCGCCGGGCGGAAGGTACGTGTTCGACGTACGGCCCTCGGGCCAGTGCATCTTGTGAAGCGAAGGGGTGGAGGAGACGCGATGAACGAGCTCTTGCTGGCATGCATCCTGGGAATCCTCGTCGTCGCGCCGGCGGCGGCGCAGACGTGCGGCGACGCGACCGGCGACGACACCGTCACCGTGACCGACGGCGTGCAGGCGCTGCGCGAGGCGGCCGGCCTGTCGAGCGCCTGCGACGAAGGCTGCGACGTGGACGGCAGCGGCGCCGTCACGGTCAGCGACGGCGTGAACGTGCTCCGCAAGGCCGCCGGCCTCGCCATCAACGAAGCGTGCGAGTTCACCGGCCAGGAGGCGAATGGCGTCGTCACCCCCTCGCTATCCGTCTTCGGCGCAATGACCAAGGTGCCCGGCGTCGGCGAGAACGCACTCGCCGCCGCGGGCGAATGCGATAACGCCGAAGGCTCCATCGCGACGGTGGGGTTCGGCAACTCGAGCGCCACGACGTTCACCGCCTGCCGGCTCGGCCCCGCGATCGTCGATGGCACGATCGGCCGCGCCGTCCTCGCGCAAGGCGTCGTCCTCGGGTTCGACGACTTCCGGGTGACGCACGCGGAGACCGGAGAGACCCACACGATCGACGGACAGCTCGGCGTCAGCGACGTCCAGGGCACCGGGAAGCGCATCGCGGGAACGTTGACCGTCATCTCGTCGAAGCGCGGCAGCTTCACGCTCCTCTTCCAGCGCATCCTGCTCGCCGGCGACGGGTCCGTGCGCCAGGGCTCGTTGATCTACGATCTCTCGAAGACGACGGGCGGCACGATCGCGCGCATCCAGATCGACTTCTCGGACGCCGCCTTGCTGCCGGCGGTCGTCACGCTGCGCACCCAACAGGTCAAACAGTTCCTGCTCGATCGCAACGCCGGCGTGCTGCTTCCCGCCGTCTGATCCGCCGGATCGGCGCGCTCGCGGCGCTGCTGGTGCTGGCGACGGCCGGCATCGGCGGCGCCGCCGCGCTCTGCGGGGACGCCGACGGCGACGACGCGGTGTCGGTCGGCGACGGCGTCCGCATCCTGCGCGCGGCGGTCGGACTCGGCGGCTTCGCCGCCGCGTGCGACCTCGACGCCGACGGGAAGCTCACCGTCACCGACGCCGTGCTCGCGCTCCGGCGCGCCGCCGGGCTGCCGATCGGCGACGCCTGCAGCGGCGCCGCCATCGCGGGGCGCCTGCTCCTGCCGCCGGCGCTCACGACGACGCGGGCGGAGCGCGAGCCGAACGACGGGCCGGGCGCCACCGACGTCGCGGGGCGCATCGCGCCCGGTGACGTCCGCCGGCTCACCGGCGAGATCGCGGCGGACGATCCGTTCGACGGATGGACGTTCCTCGCCGCGGGCGGGCTCGAGCTCGCGCTGACCCTGACCTTCTCGGACGGCGCCGACGTCGACCTCGATCTCCTGATCGACACCGGGCGCGGCGCCAGCGCGACGTGCGAACGCGCGCTTCCGGGCCGCGAGCGCTGTCGGGTCGCGATCGCGAGCATCGAGCCGGCGCCGTTCGATCTCGTCGTCGCGCCCGCCACCGGCTCGCGACCCTCTCCCTACGTGCTCGACGTCCGTGCCGTCCCGGCGCGCGCCGCGACCCCCGGCCTCACGACGCTCCGCGGGGCGGGCGCGCCGATCGAGATCGAGCCCGGCGTCTACCGCGGCGACGCGGCGCCGATCGTGACGGGCGAGGTCGTCGTCCGGCTGGCGCCGGAGGCGACGAGCGCTCCGGCCGGCGCGGCGGCGACCGCGCGCGTGCTCGCACGCGCCGCCGGCGTCGGCATCGACGCACGGATGGGCTCCGCCCTCACGGCGCCCGACGGCACGTCCCTACTGACGTTGCCGACGCTGCGGCCGAACGCGGCCGAGCGCGGCGGCCGCGGCGCGGCCGCCGCACTCGCCGCGAAGCGCCGGCGGGCCGCCGCCCGCGAGCGTACCCGCGCCGCCGCAGCCGCGCTCGCGGCCGATCCCGGCGTGCTCTCGGCCGAGCCGAGCCGCCTGACACGCGCGGCCCGCGTTCCCCGCGACCCGCTCTACCCGCACCAGTGGCACTACGCCGCGATCGGCCTGCCGCGCGCCTGGGACGTGACCATCGGCAGCGCGGGCGCCGTGGTGGCGGTCGTCGACACGGGTGTCCGCAGCGACCACCCCGACCTCGCCGGTCGGCTCCTGCCCGGCTTCGACTTCATCAGCAACCCCGAACGCGCCAACGACGGCGACGGACTCGATCCCGACCCCTTCGATCCCGGCGACCGGCCGGACCGCGACGACGGCGGTTCGTTCCACGGAACCCACGTCGCCGGCACCATCGCCGCGGCGACCGACGGCACGGTCGGCGTCGCGGGCGTCACCTGGCGAACGTCGATCATGCCGCTGCGCGTGCTCGGCATCGGCGGCGGCTCGCTCTTCGACGTCGCGCAGGCGATCCGCTTCGCCGCCGGGCTGCCGAACGCCTCCGGCACGGTGCCGGCGGCGCCGGCGCGCGTGATCAACCTCAGCCTCACGACGAGCAACGACGATCCGGTCCTGCGCACCGCCGTCGACGCGGCGACGGCGGCCGGCGCGCTCGTCGTCGCCGCCGCCGGCAACACGGGCGCCGAAGGCGCGCTCGTACCGGCGGCCTACCCGAACGTGCTGAGCGTCGCGGCGACCGACCGCCTCGGAAATCCGGCGCGCTACTCGAGCTTCGGCGCCGGCGTCGATCTCGCGGCGCCCGGCGGCGACACGCGCCGCGATCGCGACGCCGACGGCTTCGTCGACGGTGTGCTGAGCACGCGCCTGCCCGGGATCGAGGACTACGGACTCCTGCAGGGCACGTCGATGGCGAGCGCGCACGTGAGCGGCGTCGCGGCGCTGCTCCTCGGCGTGCCCGGCGGCGCGTCGGCGGCGCGCCTGCGCGAGATCCTGCGCACGACCGCCGACGATCGCGGCGCGCCGGGGCGCGACGATCGCTACGGCGCCGGCATCGTCGACGCGGCGCGGGCGGTGCGCACCCTCGCCGGCCTGCCGCCTCCCGCCGACCCGATCCTCGGGCTCGCCGCGCCGGCGGTCCGGATCGCCGCCGACGAGAGCGTGTTGCGCGTGCCATTCACGAACCAGGGCGGCGGCGCGCTCGCGCTCACGACGACCGGCGTGACGACCGACGACGGCGGACGCTGGCTCGGCGCCGAGGTCGAGGACGCAAGCGTCCGCCTCGCGATCGACCGCGACGCGCTCCGGGCGGGCACGTACACGGGACGCGTCGCCCTCGCCTCGAACGGCGGCGCAGGCGCGCTCACCGTCCTCGCCGAAGTCGAGGGAGCGCCGCCCGCCGATGTCGGACCGGTGACGGTGCGCCTGCGCGACGCCGCGACCCGGACCGTCGTCGCCGCGACCACCGCCACGGTCGCGGACGCCTACCGCTACCGTTTCGACCGCCTCGCGCCCGGTTCCTACGAGATCGTCGCCACGACCGACCACGACGGCGATGGCGGCATCTGCGACGTCGGCGAGTCGTGCGGCGCCTATCCGGACCGCCGCGCGCCCGACGTCGTCACGGTCACCGACGGCCGCATCGCCGGAGCCCGCGATTTCGCGCTGCAACTGGTCGTCAGCAGGTCGGAGAGCGCGCCATGAGGCGGGGATGCGCACCGGCGCTGGCTTGACCACGATTCGAGCCATCTGTTAATTCGACACCCCTACGCGCTCCGCAAGCGAGCGCCCAAGGGTCGCAGCGGCCACGCTGGCCGGCGCTGTACACGGAGGAGGGACGATCACGATGAAACGCACGCTCAAGTCTGGACTCACGATCGGGATGCTGGTGGCAGCGCTCGCCATGACCGGCGGCTGTGGCGACAACGACAACAGCGACAACGGCAA
>JADYZW010000021.1 GCA_020852955.1 Deltaproteobacteria bacterium
GGGCGGGGCGCGGGGGGGGGCCGCGCCCGCCGCCCGTCGGTGGAATGGATCGCCCTGCGCCATCCTGGACCATGTCATCGATCATCTCGTTCGGAGATCCATCGCTTTCGGTTCCTGGCGGTCGATCCCGCAGAATCCCGGATCGATGAAGGTTGCGGCGTATCGCCGATGGCAGGCCCTGCACGCGGCGCGTGGCGGGTCGCTCGCATCGGCCCGCGAGGCGGATGGCGACGATGGCGGCGGACTCCGGACGGTCGTCGGTCGAGGTGCGTGCGTGACGGTGCCGAAAGCGTATGTCGTTCACACTACGAGATGCTCGATCGCGCCCGTGCGCGTGGCCGTGGTCGACGGCCATACGCTCGTGCGGGAAGGGCTCAAGGCGCTGCTGCAGCTGCACGCGGGCATCGTGGTGGCTGCCGAGATCGCCGAGGGCGGCGAGATCGGCGCACGGCTCGCCGCGGCGCCGTGCGACGTCGTGCTGCTCGACCAGCACACGTGGCTGGCGGACGATTGCGACATCCGGGAGCTGCGGGAGTACCTTCCCGTGCTGCTCGTCGCCGACGATGCGGGCGATCCCGGCGACGCGTTGACCGCGCTCCGGCACGGAGCGTGCGGCGTCGTGTTCCGAAGCGCGTCGGTGGCGTCGCTGCTCGAAGCGATCCGGACCGTGGCCGCGGGGGGGGTGTGGATGCCCCCCAAGCTCCAGCTGAAGATCGCCGAAAGCCTGCACGAGGAGCCGCTTCGCGCGCTCACGCCTCGCGAGCGCGAGATCGCGCGTCACGTCGCGGTCGGGCTGCGGAACGGAGAGATCGCCGGAGCGCTCCGCATCAGCGAGCAGACCGTCAAGACGCACCTCGGACGGATCTTCCGAAAGCTCGAGATTCGCGATCGTGTCGGCCTCGCGCTGTACGCTCGGCGGCACGGCCTGACGTCGCGTCCGGAAGCCGGTCAGTGAGTCGCCGGTCAGTGAGTCGCCGGGCGGTGCGGAGCGGCGATGCGACGGTCGTCGCATCGAGCGCTCCGCCGGAGTGCGGACCCGCGCGAACGATCCCGGTCCGAACGCTCGGTGCGGGAGGGTCGCACGGTCGGCGCTCCGCGGCGGCGGGGTGAGCGCGCCCAGGAGCCCGTCGCGGATCTGTATCACTACGGCGCAGGAAGACTCGCGCGCGAGGGTTGTGTGAATCGCCACGCGTGTTATCGAGATGTGGCGATCGACGAAGCGCGCGTGAGGCGAAGGCTTCGGGGATCGCGACAATCCGGTCCCTGGCTCTACGCGTGAACACGTCGGCTCCGGTCATTCGCGTCGCGGTCTCGGATGCGCGCACACTCGTACGCGAGGGCTTGAAGGCGCTGCTCCAGCTCCAGGGCGGCGTGGTCGTGGTCGCGGAGATCGCGGACGGTGCGGACATCGTCGCACGCCTGGCGAGCGTCGTCTGCGACGTGCTCCTGCTCGATCGCGGCATGTCGCTCGGGGTCACGGACATCCGCGAGCTGAGCGAGAGCGTTCACGTCATGGTGATCTGCCGCGACGAGGACGATCCCGGTGACGCGTTGAACGCGCTGCGCTCGGGCGCTCGGGGGGTGGTCTTCCACGGCTCGACGGTGCCGGCGCTCGTCGAGGCGCTTCGCACCGTGGCGGCGGGGCGGGTGTGGATGCCGTCCGAGATCCAGGGTCGGGTGGCCGAGATGCTGCACGAGGAGCCGCGCGCCCGGCTCACGGCGCGCGAGCGCGAGATCACGATCCACGTCGCCAGCGGACTTCGCAACGGGGAGATCGCGCGCCGGCTCTTCATCAGCGAGCAGACGGTCAAGACGCACCTCGGCCGCATCTTCCGCAAGGTCGGTGTCCGCGGCCGCATCGGTCTCACGCTCTACGCATCGCGATGCGGCCTCGTTGCGGGCGCCAAGTAGCGCCGGGATCCTGCGCGAGAAACGACCGACGCGATCCGGGGCCGGTGCTCAGGGCAATACCCGACGTCAGGACGGAGCGGGTGGCGGAGCTCGTTCCGGTCCGGCGTGGAGCGGTTCCGGTCGCGCCGCTTCTCGCGGGGCGGAATCCGTGACGCACCGATGCAGCAGAAGCCGGAAACATGTCCCGAAACGGCGCACCCGGATGATCGAGCGATCTTGGATCACGTAGATGCGGGTCATTCGTTCGTCGTACGTAATATAGTGCGAACGGCGAATTGATCCTGACGACGGGCCCTCGGGTATGCGTGACCATCCGCGTCAACCCGGAGGTGCCGACCCATGCGCTATCTGTCCCGTCATCCTCATCCACGCCGGCTCCCGGTCGCGGTCTGGGCCGCGCTCCTGATGACGGCGCTCGCGGCGACGGATGCCTCGGCGCTTCCGAATCCCGCGCCGGTCCAACTCTTCTACGTGCCGTTCCCCGAGAACGAGCAGCTGACCGGCCTGCAGGCGATCGTGAGCGGGGGATCTGGCACCACGCCCACGAACCCGGTCACGAGCTACATCTCGATCGCCGCTGTCGCGAACGGCACGATCGTCTACTACGACCAGTGGGAGAACGGCTACGACGCCGACATCGCCAACCCCGCGAACCTGTACAGCGGCGGCAATCCGGGCGGCACGCAGATCTGGGGTGACGGCGATCCGTCGAACGGCGCGCCGCCGTCGGTGTGCGTCGGCGGCAGCAACAACGGCGCCAGCTGCACGGTGAACTCGCAATGTCCGAGTGGGACCTGCGACACGAGCGACGTGATCAACGCCGGGAAGGTGATCGTCCTCAGGAACACCATCGACACCACCAACATGCTCACCATCGACTTCGACGGGCGCGACAAGATCGCGGCGACGAAGACGGTCGCGGTGTCGAAGACCGGATGGGCAGCGGGCTCCGGGACGCTGCTCGCCGGATCGGTGGAGGTCTTCGACACCAACAGCTACGGCACCGACTACCGCGCGCCGGTCGGCGCCGACATCCCGGACGGCACCGACCACCAGATGTTCGAGTACACGAGCCTCTTCATCCTCGCCGCCGAGAACGACACGACCGTCAACGTGGACAAGGACGCGAACGGGTCCTTCGAGACGACGATCGTCCTCGACGAAGGCGAGAACTACTTCGTGAACGGGGGCGTCGTCGCGGGAGGGCACGTGACCTCCGACAAGCCGGTCGAGGTCCACACCCTCACGGGCGACATCGCGTCGAACTACGAGAGCCGCGACTCGCAACTCCTGCCGACGAGCCTCTGGTCGAAGGGCTACTATACGCCGGTGTCGACGGTGGCGACCGCCCAGAGCGTCGCGGGGACGGCGACGACCGTCTGGCTCTACAACCCCGGCGCCGGCAGTCTCACGGTGCAGTACACGACCCGCGACGGTGGCGGGAACCTGACCACCACGCCGCTCGTCGTCCCGGGCGGCGCGGCCGGGGGCTATCGGGCGCAGGTCGTGCCGGACGGCTACGGGGCGAGCTTCACGGCGCTGTCGCCGTTCTACGCGCTCTCCACCACCAACTCGACGGACTCGAGCACGAACGGGAACCAGGCGTGGGACTGGGCGTATACGCTCGTTCCCGAGGACTCGCTGACACCGCAGGTGCTGATCGGGCTCGGCATCGGCCGCGACCCGACGTCGGGGACGAACCCGACCGAGAACGGCAACCCGGTGTGGGTAACGCCGGTCGGGAACGGCGATACCGCGGCGACGATCTACGTGGACTTCGACGCCAACCCCGCGACGGGTCCCCTCACCGATCCGAACGGGAGCAAGTACGACGTGGCGCTCTCGCTGAAGGAGCTCGAGCGCGCGAAGGTCTACGACACCAACGACCGCGACCAGACCGGGATGCTGGTCTACACGCTGACGCCGGGCGTCGAGCTGGCGGCGGCCTGGGGGCAGGATCCGGTCACGGCTTCGGTCGCGGCGCCCGGACTCGACGTCGGCACGGGCGTTCCGCCGCTGCCGCTCTTCTCGGCCGGCAAGAACGGCACGCTCTTCACGGACAACGACGGCGACGGCTTCATCAGTCCGGGCGACGTGCTCCTGTACACGATCCCGATCGTCAACATCAGCCGCGCGCCGGTGCCGGACATCCTGCTGAAGGACGTGCTTCCGCCCGATACGACGTACGTGCCGAACTCGACGTTCTTCACCAACGCGTCGAACGTCACGACGCCGATCCCGGACGACGGCGTCGGCACGGCGTTCCCGCTCGACGGCGCCGGCGTGATCCTGGATCCGATCACCGCGCTGCCGGTCGGCGGCTCCTACCAGGTGACGTTCAAGGTCACGATCGACGCGTTCGGCTCCCTGACCCCGGGGACGAGCGAGATCGTGAACGAGTGTACCGCCACGGCCGTCGGGGTGACCGTTAAGTGCAAGGACGTCACGCCCCTGAACGGCTGCATCGGTGATTTCGTCTGGTACGACCTCGATGCCGACGCCGTCCAGGACGGCGGTCCCGAGAGCGGCATCGGGGGAATCACGCTCGACCTCTACCGCGACGTCAACGGCGACGGGCTCCTCGACGGCGGCGACGTGCTCGTCGCCAGTCAGAACACGAACGGGAGCGGCGGCTACAAGTTCCTCGGCCTGCTCGCCAACAAGTACATCGTCGATGTCGTGAGCGGACCGCCCGGCTACGGGCTCACGACGGCGAACGATCCGAAGGCGATCACGCTCGCCGGCGGCCAGTGCAATCTCACGGCCGACTTCGGGTACGTACTCTTGCCGACAGTCACTCCGACTCCGACGCTCACCGTGACTCCGACGCCGACGAAGACGGCGACGCCGACCCCGACGGTCACCGCCACGCCGACGGTCACGGCCACGCCGACGGTGACGGCGACGCCGACGGCCACCGCCACGGCGACGGTCACGGCCACGCCGACGGTGACGGCGACGCCGACGGCCACCGCCACGGCGACGGTCACGGCCACGCCGACGGTGACGGCGACGCCGACGGTCACCGCCACGGCGACGGTGACGGCCACGCCGACGGTCACGGCCACGGCGACGCTCACGGCCACACCGACGGTGACGGCGACGCCGACGGTCACCGCCACGGCGACGCTCACGGCGACACCGACCGTCACGGTCACGTCGACCATCTCGCCGACGCCGACGGTCACGGCCACGGCGACGCTCACGGCCACACCGACGGTGACGGCCACGGCGACGCTCACGGCGACGCCGACCGTCTCGCCGACACCGACGGAGACGGCCACGGCGACGCTCACGGCGACGCCGACCGTCTCGCCGACGCCGACGGAGACGACGACCCCGACGGGTACGCCTACGTCGACGCCGACCGCGACGGTCAGCGCGGCGCCGACCACGGTGCCGACCCCGGGCTGCGGGGATGGCGTGGTGGCATCTCCGGAGACCTGTGATCCGCCCGATCCGACGCTCGGTCCGAACGGGCAGCCGGTGTGCCGGACCGACTGCACGCGGTGCGGGGACGGCGTCACCCAGGCCAACGACCTCGAGAGCTGCGACGACGGCAACCTCGTGAGCGGCTGCCGGACGGACAAGCCGCAGGTGCCGCTCGACGGGTGCCTGAACAACTGTCAGGAGCCGATCTGCGAGGATCCGTCGAAGATCAAGGTCGATGCGGGCGGCCTCGACGTGATCGAGGCGCACGGCCGGCTCATTACGACCACCGCGATCGACTTCCGTGACGGCCCACTGCGGGTCCGGATCTCGCGCCAGGTGTGTGCGCACGACGACGAGGTTCCGTGCGCGAGTTCGGCCGACTGCGAGGCGCTCTCGTCGGGCTCGACCTGCGCAGCGAGCGGCGGCGGGGCCGTGGTGTTCGAGGTCGAGGTGCCCGGCGAAGGGCTCGTCAACAACAACGCGTTCCGGTGGCGGTATCGGAACGTCGCGGCCAAGACCGGCGGCGGCCTGTACTCCATCCAGATCAAGGGGAAGACCAACAAGAAGCGCTGCGCCGGCGGCGGCGACAACGGAGCCCCGTGCGTCGACGGGGCGGATTGCGCGAGCGGCGTCTGCTACGGCTACTACGCCGTGAAGCTGAAGGCCTACGGCGACGCCTCGCGTGCCGCGCCGGACATGCAGACGGAGATCTCCGGCGGCGGGCACGCGTGGGCCGTTCGCGGGGTCTGGGAGCAACGCGGCGCCAGCTGGCGCCTCGGCAAGAAGAGCGAGTTCCTCGAGCCCTATTGAGCTCGGGAGGGCTCCACGGGCGGCGGCGCATGGGGGTGCGGCCGCCGCCCGTAGCCCGATCGCCCGGCGACGCGGGCGACGGCGTCGCGACCGGGCGTCGCGCGAGCGGCCGGCGCGTTCCGGTCGCCTATCCGACCGATCGTCCGCCGACGGTCGCCGCCCGGATCCAGGAGCTCTTCGGGCTCGCCGCGTCGTCGGCCTCGCGGGAGGCCGGATCGCGATCCTCTTCGAGTTCCTCGCGCCGAGCGGACGGCCGATGCAGATGACGGACGATCTCGCGAGCTTCTGGCGGACGACCTGTGCACGGGTACGCGCCGAGCTGCGCGGGCGCTACCCGAAACACCCGTGGCCCGCTGACCCGCTCGCCGCCGCGCCGATCTCGCGCGCGACCCGGCGCTGATCGCGCTGCCCTCAGGCCGCGGGCGAGGTGAGCGGCGGGATCGGTCTGCCGAACGACGTGACGGCGAGGAACGCCCGCGCCATCGCGGGAACGGCGCGCGGGCGCAGCAGCTCGGGCGCGTAGGCGGCGAAGCGGCGCGCGTTCTCGCGGAGACAGAGCGCCACGAAGGCGCGCACCGAGAAGTCGCCCGCGATGGCGGAAGCTCCGCTCGCGGTGAAGCCGTCCTTCGAGACCGGCGGTGCGATCGCCTCCGCCGCCGGCGCGCCGCCCTTGGTGCCGCCGCTCGCGTCGCGCGCGACGTTTCCGGCCGAGCGGACGCGGTCGAACGCTGCGCCCGCGAACGCGGCGAGGCAGCGCAGGCGGTGGAGCGGACGCAGGAGCGCCGCTCGCTGCCGCCGCTTGTAGGCGACCCAGTTCACGAGGAAAAGGATATGCCGGACCTCCTCCTGGACGATGGGCTCGAGGAGGCCCAACAGCGCGTGCGGCAGGAACTCGGTCTCGCGCGCGAGGGCGAACATGCCGAAGGCGAAGAAGGAGTCGATGCACTCGCCGTAGCCGGTCCGCGTGAACGCCGCTTCGAGGTTCGGCGGCAGGGGCTGTTCCGGACCCGGATCGACCCGGATGTCGTAGCGTCGGACGAGCGCGTCGAGGAGCGCCGCGTGCCGCATCTCCTCGAAGCCCTGGAGCGCGACCGCCTCGCGGAGCAGCGCCGGCGACTCCTCGGCCGCGTACGCCGTCACCTTGGCGCCCGTGCGGCGCTCGGTGCGGATCGCTTCGTCCCAGAAGGGGAGGCCGCGGAGCTTCGCGACGCTCGCTGCGTCGAGGTCCGGCCACGGGAGCTTGGCGGGCTCGAACGGATCGTGGGTGTCGATGAACTCGCGGCAGAGGAGCGTGAGGTGCGCGTCCGACCCGATCCGCATCATCGGGAGCTTGTCGCCGCTTCGTGCGGCCGCGTCAAGCGCGGTTGCGTCGCGGCCGCCGCTTCGCCATCGTGCCGCGATGTCCGTCGCCGCCGCGCCCAAGGAGGCCGCCGAGGACGCGCTCGAGATCGCGCTCGCGGCGGATGTCGAGCGGCGGCGGGTGCGGCATGGCATCGCGGTGCTGGCCGGGTCGTCGCTGCTGTTCTCGGTGATGGCGGTCTGCGTGCGGATCGCCGGACGCGAGATGCCGGCGCTGCAGATCGCGTTCGTGCGCTTCGTCGGGTCGTTCGTCCTGCTGCTCGCTCTGGCGCGTGGGAAGCGCCTGCGTCCGCGTCCGGGAAATCTCCCGGGGGTCGTGCTGCGCGGGCTCCTCGGGGCGTCGGCCATCATCTGCTATTTCGTCGCGATCCAGCGGATCGGCGCGGGACGGGCGACGCTCCTCCACTGCATGTATCCGATCCCCACAGCGTTGATCGCGGTCGCCTTTCTCGGCGAGCCCGGATCGTGGCGGCTCGTCGGCGCGCTCGCGCTCAACCTGGCCGGGCTCGCGCTCGTGGTCGGTTCGCGGGCGCAGGCCGGCGGGGTCGCGGCGGGCGGCTTCGCGATCGGGATCGCCGGGGCGATGCTTGCGGGCGGCGCGGTCGCGACCGCGCGCCACCTTCGCGCGAGCGAGGACGCGTCGCTGATCACGATCCATTTCATGGGCGTCGGGGCGCTCCTCACCGCCCCGGCGCTGCTGCTCGGAACGGCCGCGCCGTCGGCCGTCGGCGTCGCGGCCCTCGCCGGCGTGATCGTCACCTCCGCCGGCGGCCAGTGGATGCTGCACCACGGGCTCGGGTTCACGTCGGCGTCGCTCGGCAGCCTCACGTGCGCGACCGGGGTCTTCACGGCGGCGGGTCTCGAAGCGCTGCTGCTCGGGGAGCGCCTCTCGGCGGCGAGCCTCGTCGGCGCGGTGCTGATGTGTCTCGCCGTCGGCTTCGCGGTGCGGCGCGGATGAGCGCTCCGCGCGCGGATCTGCGGCACGCGGCCGAGGTGCGGCCCGACGCCGGGACGGGTAGAGGGCAGGGGATGGCCGCCCGCCTTCCCGCGCTCACCGTCGAGGAACTCGCCGGCGTCCTCGGGAGCGCCGCTCGCGCCCGCGCCGTGCTGCGCTGGCTGCATGCCACGCCGACGCTGCCGCCGGTGCTGCCGGCGCGGCTCGACGGCGTCGCCGCGGGGCCCTGGTCGGCGCTCCGCACCGCGGCCGGCTGGCGGCCGCCTGTCGTGCGGGAGCGGCGGACGAGCGCCGACGGCGCCGCCAAGTACGCGCTCGATTTCAGCGACGCGCGCGTCGAGACGGTGCGCATCCCGGGACGCGGCCGGAGCACCGTCTGCGTGTCGAGTCAGGCGGGCTGCACCCGCCGCTGCGTGTTCTGTGCGACGCAGGCGCTCGGCTTCGCCCGCCAGCTCCGCGCCGACGAGATCGTACTGCAGGTGATGCTCGCGGCGCGCGAGGCGCCGCCGGAGGCGCCGCTCCGGAACGTCGTGTTCATGGGCATGGGAGAGCCCATGGACAATCTCGACGAGGTGCTGCGGGCCGTCCGGGTGCTGACGCAAGGGCCGGCGCCGCAGCTGCGCGCGCAGGCGGTCACGGTGTCGACGTCGGGGGTGCTTCCCGGGATGGACCGCTTCCTGCGGGAATCGACGGCGAGCCTCGCGCTCTCGTTGAACGCCACGACCGACGCGCTGCGGACGCGGCTGATGCCGCACGGCCGCATCTGGCCGATCGCGGACCTGCTCGGCCTGCTGCGCGCCGCCGCCGCCCGCCAGCCGCGGCGCGAGCACTTCGTCGAGTACGTGCTCTTCGCCGGCCTGAACGACGCGCCTGCCGACGCCGACCGCCTGGTGGCGCTCCTCGACGGCATCGGCGCGCGGATCAACCTGATTCCGCACAATCCGTTCCCGGGGAGCGCTCTGCGGGCGCCGGCCCCGGAGGGCGTGCGCGCCTTCCACGCCCGCATCGCCGCGCACGGACGGCGCGTGTTCGTGCGCTGGCCGCGCGGGCAGGCGATCGCGGCCGCCTGCGGGCAGCTCGCGGGGACGGCGTGTGCCGAGGCGTCGGCCGGCTGAGCTGGCGCGGTGCGGCGCTCGCGGCGCGCGGCGCGCGGCGCGTGCCGCCGCCGCACCCGGACGGTGAGATTCCAGACCCGACCTTCGACGCGGGCGAGGCTCGGGGGTGCCCCTACGCCGCCGGGACGCGAGCGCGGAAGCGGAACGCGCCGCGGCCGCGACCGACGGCGGCGTCGACGAAGCCGGCGCGTGCGAGGCGGGTCGCGAAGCCCTCGGGGTCGACCGGCACCATGGTGTCGAAGAGGTGCGCCAGGCGGAACACGAGGCTCGGCGTGCTGTCGGAGCCCACGAACCACGCCCCCGGCCGGAGCACGCGTCGCACCTCCGCGAGCAGGCGGTCCTGCAGGTCCGCCGAGGGCACGTGGTGGAGCATCGTGCACGACACGGCGCCGGTGAAGACGGCGTCGGGAAACGGCATCGCGGCGCCGTCTCCCTCGACGACCGTCACGTTGCCCCCGCGCGTGCGCCTCCGGAGGGCGGCGGCGAGCCGCGGGTCGAGCTCGAGCGCGGTGAGCGCCGGGATGCGCGCCTGCAGCAGATCGGTCGTGAGGCCGGGCCCGGGGCCGATCTCGAGCGCGCGCGCGCCGAGGTCCGCGTCGCCGAGGACCCACGGCAAGATCTCGCGCTGCACGACGCGGCGCCAGTGGTCGGTGCGGCAGTACCAGCGATGGAAGCGATTCATGGGAGGGAGCGTAGCGCTCGCGCGGCGCGACGGTCTTGCTCTATCCTATCCCGTCCATGTCGCCGGAGCGACGGACGCCGCTGCGGCGCTCAGCGGGAGGGCCTCGGGCGCCGCGCTGCGCTCGCAGGCCGGACCCGTGTCCGGTCGAGCGTAGCCGAGCGTGCGCAGGCGCCGGAGGAGGGTGCTCCGTCCGATGCCGAGCCGGCGCGCGGCAAGGGTCTGGTTGCCTCCGCAGCGCTCCACCGCCGCCAGGAGGTAGGCGCGCTCCACCTGCGCCAGCGGCGTGATCCCGCGCGCGACGCGGCGGCGCGGCCGCCCGCCGATCTCGCTCCGGATGCGGTCGGCCGAGAGCACGGGCTTGTGGGTGCGCTCGCAGGCGCGACCGAGGACCGACAGGAGCTCGTCGACGTTGACCGGCCAGTCGTAGGCCTGCAGCTGCGCCAGCGCGCCGTCCCCGAGGCGCTTGACCGGGAGGCCGGTGCGCTCGGCCCAGCGTTCGCAGGCGGCCGGCGCGATGAGCGCGATGTCCTCGCGGCGCTCGCGGAGCGGCGGCAGGCTCACCTGCAGCGTGCCGATGCGATCGAAGAGCCCGCGCTCGAAGCGTCCGAGGCGGACCTGTTCGGCGAGCGAGGCCGCCGAGCCCGCGAGGATGCGCACGGTCGGGGGCTCGGCCTCGGCGAGTGCCGCGGCGAGGCGCAGCTGGTGGCGGCGCGATAGCGATTCGATCCCGTCGAGAAAGACCGTGGCGAGCTGGGTCCGCGCCGCGAGGCTCAGGGGTCCGCACGCTCCGAACAGGCGCTCGTCGATGCGGAGGTCGCTCAGGCCTTCGAGGCTGAGCATGGAGAACGGCCGCGATCGGCGCGGGCCGACGCGATGGAGGGCGACGGCGCAGGCGTGTTTGCCCGTGCCGGTCTCGCCGCAGAGCAGGAGGTTCGTTTCGAGTCGCCCGAGCGTCGCGAGCGCCGCGCGCAGCGCGACCACCGCCGGGCTGTGTCCGAGCAGTGCGAGGTCGAGGTCGTCGGCATCGAAGGGGGGGCGATACGAGCAGGGCGCGTGGGTCATGGTCCGATCGAAAAGCAAGGGTCGCGCCAGGCTCGTCGGCCGTCGGAAATCGCGGGAGCGTGGCGCCCCGAGCGCGCGCACCGTCCGCTCCACAGGACGGTCGCGGCGTGTGGATTCCACTGCAGTGGACACCGTGCCGCCGTTCGCGGGCATCCGAGGCCGTGCGAGCCGCGTCATCTGCAAACCGTCGGCCGGGATCGCGAGGTCGCGCGTCGCCTCGACCTCGCGCGCCTACCCGGCGAGCTTCCGCTTCAGGAGGTCGTTCACCAGGCCGGGGTTCGCCTTGCCCCCGGTCGCTTTCATGACCTGGCCCACGAAGAAGCCGAAGAGCTTGTCCTTGCCGCCGCGGTACTCCTCGACCTTGGTGGCGTTGGCGGCCAGGACCCGGTCGATCGCCGCGACGATCGGTCCTTCGTCGGAGACCTGCACGAGGCCCCGGCGCTCGACGATCTCGGCCGGCGCGTCGCCGGACCCGAGCATGTCCTCGAAGACGGTCTTCGCGATCTTGCCGCTGATGGTGCCGCCGTCGATGAGCGCGATGAGGGCGCCGAGGTGCGCGGCGGTGACGGGCCAGCGCGTGATCGTCGGCGCGTCGTCGAGCCTCTGCTCGCGCACGAGCCGCAGGATGTCCCCCATGACCCAGTTGCTGGCCGCCTTGGCGTTCGGGTGCGCGGCGACGACCGCCTCGAAGTAGTCGGCGAGGTCGCGGCGCGCGGTCAGCACCTCGGCGTCGTAGTCCGGCAGGCCGAGCGCCGAGACGAAGCGCGCGCGGCGCGCGTCGGGGAGCTCGGGCAGCGTGCGGCGCACGTCCTCGACGAACGACGCGGGCAGTGCGAGCGGCGGCAGGTCGGGGTCGGGGAAGTAGCGGTAGTCGTGCGCCGACTCCTTGCTGCGCATCGGCCGCGTCTCCTCGCGGTCGGGATCCCAAAGGCGCGTCTCCTGGACGAGCGTTCCCCCCTCCTCGAGGACTCGCACCTGGCGCTCGAGCTCGTAGGCGATCGCGCGCTCGACGGCCCGGAACGAGTTCATGTTCTTGATCTCGACCTTGGTGCCGAGCGCCGTCGCACCGCGCGGGCGGACCGAGCAGTTGGCGTCGCAGCGGAAGCTCCCTTCCTCCATGTTGCCGTCGCAGATCTGGAGGTACTGGAGGATCGAGCGGAGCGTGCGGAGATAGGCGCCGGCCTCCGCGGGCCAGGTCAGGTCTGGCTCGCTCACGATCTCGAGGAGCGGTACGCCGGAGCGGTTGAAGTCGACGAGGCTGCCGCCGCCGTGCGCGTCGTGGATGTTCTTGCCGGTGTCCTCCTCCATGTGGATGCGGGTGAGGCGGACGCGCTTGGCGCCGCCCTCGAGCGGGACGTCGATCCACCCCGCCTCGCAGATCGGCAGCTCGTACTGGCTGATCTGGTAGCCCTTGCAGAGGTCCGGGTAGAAGTAGTTCTTGCGCGCCCAGCGGCTCACCGGCGCGATCCGGCAATGGGTCGCGAGGCCGGCGCGCACCGCGAACTCGACGACGCGGCGGTTCAGGACCGGCAGCATCCCCGGCATGCCGAGGCAGACGGAGCAGGTGTGCTGGTTCGGCGGCGCGCCGAAGGCGGCCGAGCAGCCGCAGAAGATCTTCGACGCGGTGAGGAGCTCGGCGTGCACCTCGAGCCCGATGACGCTCTCGTAGGCCCCGAGGCGGAGGCTCATGGCGGCGCCTCGCGTCCGGCGACGTCCGGGGGGCGGAGCGCGTGCCAGTCGGTCGCCGCCTCGAAGGCGCGCGCCGCGCGCAGCACGATCTCCTCGCCGAAGGGCGGGCCGACGATCTGGAGCCCGATCGGCAGGCCGGAGGCGTCGCGGCCGCAGGGCGCCACGATCGCGGGCAGACCGGCCAGGTTGACGCCGATCGTGAGCACGTCCGAGAGGTACATCGCGAGCGGGTCGGTGGCCTTCTCGCCGATGCGGAAGGCGGTGGTGGGCGCCACCGGCGTCACGATCACGTCGGCGTCGGCGAAGACGCGCTCGAAGTCGCGCCGGATGAGCGTCCGGACCTTCTGCGCCTTCAGGTAATAGGCGTCGTAGTACCCCGAGGAGAGCACGTAGGTCCCGAGCATGATCCGGCGCTTCACCTCGCGGCCGAAGCCGGCCTCGCGGGTGTCGCGATAGAGGTCGAGGAGGCTCGCGGCGCTCGGCGCGCGCAGGCCGTAGCGGATGCCGTCGTAGCGGGCCAGGTTCGAACTCGCCTCGGCGGGAGCCAGGACGTAGTAGCACGCGACCCCATACTCGGTGTGCGGCAGGGACGCCTCGTGGAGCACGGCGCCGGCGTCGCGCAGTACGTCGGCGGCGGCGCGCACCGCGCGCTCGACCTCGGGCTGCAGACCCGCGCCGAAGTATTCGCGCGGCAGCGCGACGCGGAGGCTGTGCGCGCCCGCGACGCCGCCCGCGATCGCGGCCGCGTAGTCGGGAACGGGACGATCCACCGACGTCGAGTCGCGCGGGTCGTGCCCCGCAAGCACGCCGAGGAGGAGCGCCGCGTCGGTGACGTCGCGCGCCAGGGGTCCGACCTGGTCGAGCGACGACGCGTAGGCGATCACGCCGAAGCGGCTCACGCGTCCGTAGGTCGGCTTCAGGCCGACGATCCCCGTATAGGCCGCGGGGAGCCGGATCGAGCCGCCGGTGTCGGTGCCGAGGGCGGCGAGCGCCTGGCCCGCGGCGACGGACGCGGCCGAGCCTCCCGACGAGCCGCCGGGGACGCGCGCGAGATCCCAAGGGTTGCGGGTGACCCCGTAGGCCGAGTTCTCGTTCGACGAGCCCATCGCGAACTCGTCGCAGTTCACCTTGCCGACGATGACCGCCCCGGCGTCCTTCAGGCGGCTGGTGACGGTCGCGTCATAGGACGGCACGAAGCCGTCGAGGATCTTCGAGGCGGCGGTCGTGCGGACGCCCTTGGTCGCTATGACGTCCTTGATCGCGATCGGGATCCCGGTGAGGGGGCCGACGCCGACCCCGCGCTTCAACGCGGCGTCGGCGGCCGCGGCGGCCGCGAGCGCCGCATCGGCGGTCACGGTGAGGAAGGCGTTCAGCGCGAGGTCGGTCGCCGCGATGCGATCGAGCGCGGCCCGGGTGAGATCGACGGCGGAGAGCTCGCCGCGCCGCAGCCGTTTGGCCGCGGTCGCGATGGTGAGGTCGTTCAGCATCGTGCGAGACGTCGATCGGCGGTCAATCGATGATCTTGGGAACCAGGAACAGGTCGTCGTCGCGGGCCGGAGCGTTGGCGAGGAGCGCGGCGGTGTCGGGGGCGTTGGTCACGACGTCGTCGCGCCAGGGCGTCTCGACCGCCGCGACGTGCGCGGTCGGCTCGACGTCCGTTGTGTCGAGCCGGCTCAGGGTGTCCATGTGCGCGAGGATCTGGTCGAGCGTGGCGGCGAGCTCCCGCTCCTCCTCGGGCGTAAGCGCGAGGCGGGCGAGGAGCGCGACGTGGCGGATCCGGTCGACGGAGAGCTTCACCGGTGCGGACTGTAGCAAGGCGGGTTCGTTCCCGCCATCGTGGCTGCGCCGCGCTACCAGCGCAGGAGGCCGCGCAGGAACGCGCGCGCCTCGGTCGGACCGGGGAGGACGTAGGACGCGCCGGTCCCGTGGTCGCCGATCTGGATGGCGATGTCCTCGGGGCCGAGCGCGCGGAACATGTCGCCGTCGGTGTGGTCGTCGCCGAGCGCGCAGAGGAGCGTTCCGGGCGGCGCGGCGGCGCGGATCGCCGCCACCACGCTCCCCTTGGTGGAGCCGTGCGGGCGGATCTCGAGCACGCGGTCGCCCGGAACGATCTGCACCGGCAGGTTGCTCAGGCGCTCGGTGAGATGCGCGTGCAGTTCGCGGGCCTGGCGCAGGCCGAGCTCGCGATCGCACGCGCGGTAGTGCCAGGCGAGGGACGCCTCCTTCTCCTCGACGAGGGATCCGGGCGTGCGCGCGGTGAAGTCCTCGAGGATGGGCGCGACCGCGGCGCGCCACGTCATGTCGACGGTGGGGCCGCCGGTCCACGCGGGTGCGCCCGCGGAGCCGGTTCCGGAGGCGGCCGGCGGGCGCGACCAGAGGCCGTGCTCGGCGTGCAGGCCGATCGGCAGCGCTCCGAACCAGCGCGCGAGGTTCTCGCGGCCGCGGCCGCTCACCAGGTGCACCTCCCGGCCGGGATGCGCGGCGAGGTCGGCGAGCAGCGCCACGAGATCGGCGTCCGGGCCGGCGAGGTCGGGCGCGGCGGCGAACGGCACCAGGGTGCCGTCGTAGTCGAGCAGCAGGCGCGTCGAGGCGGCGGCGCACAGACGATCGGTGAGCCCGTCGAGCACGTACCAGGGCGTGGGGGCGCGGCGGCTCGGCGGCCGCACCGCGTCCTCCGTCAGGACGGAGAGGAAGCCCGTCGCCCAGCGCTCGGCGTCGTAGGCGAGGACGCGCGCCCGGAGCGCGCGCATGCGCGCGCGGCGCTCGAGCGCCGGCATCGTGAGCGCCCGGTGGTAGGCGGTGGCCGCGGCCTCCACGTCGAAGGGGTTCACCAGGATGGCGTCGGAGAGCTCGGACGCGGCGCCGGCGAACTCCGAAAGCACCAGGACGCCGTCCTCGTCGATGCGCGCGGCGCAGAACTCCTTGGCGACGAGGTTCATGCCGTCGCGCAGCGGCGTCACCAGCATCACGTCGGCCGCGCGGTAGAGGGCGAGGAGCTCCTCGTGCGAGACGCCCCGGTACATCCAGTGCACCGGCACCCAGCTCGGCGTCGCGAAGGCGCCGTGGATGCGGCCGATGAGCGCGTCGGCCTGCTCGCGAAAGCTCTGGTAGGCCTGCACGTCCTCGCGCGACGGCACCGCCACCTGCACGAGGCGGACCGCCTCGCGGAGCTCCGGGTGGCGCTCGAGCAGCCGCTCGAAGGCGAGGAGCCGGCGCGGGATGCCCTTGGTGTAGTCGAGCCGGTCGAGGCCGAGGAGGATGCGGACGCCGTCGGCGCGCCACGTCCGCGCGAGGTCCTCGACCTCGGGCCGGGCGGCGTCGTCGGCATAGGCCGCCGCGTCGACGCCCATCGGAAACGCGCCGAGCCGCACCTCGCGCCCGCGCCACACCAGACGGTCGACGTCGCTCGGCGCGCCGAGCACGCGCAGCACCGAGGTCGCGAAGTGCCGCAGGTAGGCCGCGGTGTGGAAGCCGACCAGATCGGCCCCGAGGAGCCCCTCGAGGAGCCGCTCGCGATGGGGCAGGGTCCGGAATACCTCCGACGACGGGAAGGGCACGTGGAGGAAGAAGCCGATCCGCGCGTCCGGCAGGCGGCGGCGGAGCAACGCGGGCACGAGCATCAGCTGGTAGTCGTGCACCCAGACGACGTCGCCCGCGCGCCAGTGCGCCGCGACCACGTCCGCGAAGCGCTCGTTCACCGCCGTGTAGGCGTCGAACCCGGGGATCTCGAGGGGCATGCGGTCGAGCAGGTAGTGGACGAGCGGCCAGACGACGCCGTTCGCGAACCCGTCGTAGTAGCGGCGGAGCTCGTCGGCGCCGATCGGGACGGAGACGAGGCGGCGCGACGCGAGCTCCGCGGCAAGGGCCGTGTCGAGGGGATCGGTCGTGCCCGGCCAGCCGATCCAGAGCGAGTCGCCGCGGCCGTGCACCGAGGCGAGTCCCGAGGCGAGGCCGCCCGGGCTCGCCTCGAGCGCGGCGCGCCCCGCCTCGTCGGCGGTGATCGCGACGGGCAGGCGATTGGCGACGATGAGGATGCGGGTCATGGCCGCTCACGCCCAGGCGCGGACGCGGCCTTCGCGCGCCTCGAGGAGCTCGCCGATCGTCGTCGCGGCGTGGATCAGCCCGACGTGGGTGTAGGCCTGCGGGAAGTTGCCGAGGAGGCGCCCGGTCGCGGGGTCGATGTCCTCGGAAAAGAGGCCGACCGGATTGCGGTGGCCGATCAGGTGCTCGAACACCTCCCGGGCCTCGTCGAGGCGGCCCATGAGCGCCAGGGCTTCGGCCCACCAGAACGAGCAGATCGTGAACGCGCTCGTCGTCTCGCCGAAGTCGTCGAGGTTGCAGTAGCGCTGCATGAAGCCGCCGGCGGTCAGGCGCTCGGCATACGCGTCGACCGTGGAGACGAAGCGCGGATCGCGGGCGTCGATGATGCCGATCGTCGGCAGGAGCAGGTTCGACGCGTCGGGGTGCTCGCCGTCGAGCGCCTGCGTGAAGTAGCCGAGACGCGGGTCGTAGCCGCGGGTCAGGATGACGTCGCGCTCGCTCGCGGCGATGCGCTCCCAGCGCTCCGCGTCCGCGTGGCGGCCGAAGCGGCGGGCGATCTTGGCTCCACGCTGGATCGCCGCCCAGCACATCGCGCGCGAGAACGTGTACGGCCGCAGCATCGTGCGGAACTCCCAGATGCCCGTGTCGTGCCGCGGCGCCAGCTCGATGGCGCGCTCCACCAGGCGGGCGATCAGCGGGAAGTAGTGCTGCGGCTCGTCGTGGACGATCCGCGGGTCGCCGAGGAAGGTGTCGAGGCAGAGGACGATCTCGCCCATGAGATCGTGCTGGCGCTGCGCGAAGGCGGCATTGCCGCGCCGCACCCAGCCGTTGCCGCCGAAGCCGGCGAGGTGCGGCAGCGGCTCCTCGGTGAGGTCGCGCTCGCCGCCGATGCCGTATACCGGCTGCAGCGGCTCGTCGCCGATCGTGTCCCGCAGGTAGCGGATGAACCGCTCGCCTTCGGCGAGGTGCCCGAGCCGGCGCAGCGCTTCCACGACGAAGGCCGCGTCGCGGAGCCAGCAATAGCGGTAGTCCCAGGTGCGCGGCGTGCCCATCGCTTCGGGGATGCTGGTCGTCGCGGCGGCGATGATCGCCCCGGTGTCGTGGTAGGCGTGGAGTTTGAGGCACAGGGCCGAGCGCAGCACGTGCGTCGGCGCGTAGGTCGGGAGCGCGCAGGTCTTCGCCCACGCGCGCCAGCCCGCGATCGTCATGGCGCGCGCGTGCTCGACGAGCGCGAGGGTCGGCGGCTCCTCGCGCGGCCCCCAGGTCAGGGTGAAGAAGATCGGATGGTCGAGGACGAAATCGGTGCGGCTCAGGAGGTAGGACAGCGGCAGGTTGGTGGCGAGGCAGAGCGGGTGTGCGAGTCCCCGCACTTCGAGGCCGTGCGCGGTCTCGTGCAGCTCGCCGGACGCGCGCGCGTAGTCGGGCCGCGGGTCGAAGTCGACGCGCAGGCGCGGCAGGCCGCGGAGCGGCCGGACGATCCGGACGATCTCGATCGGCACCTCGACGTCGAGCCCGCGCGGGATGCGGGGCGCGAAATCGACGACCTCCCAGGCCGCGTCGGCGTCTTCGAAGAGCAGTCGGACGACGTTCGTGTTCGGCACGTAGTCGAGGCGGCCGGCCCGCTCGCCGTCACGCGGCAGGATCCGGAAGCACCCGCCGCGCGCGGCGTCGAGGAGCCGCCCGAAGACCGAGCCCGAGTCGAAGCGGGGCAGGCAGAGCCACTCGATCGCGCTCGTCGGCGAGACGAGCGCGAGTACGCGCCCGTTGCCGTAGACCGCGTGGTCGAGGCGGGGGACGGGCGCCCTCGCCTCCGCCCCCGCTCCCGCGGCCGCGCGGGTGGCGTCGGTCAGAAGGCCACCCGCTCGCACTCGCTCACGATCAGCTCCTTCACGTCGGTCGTCGTCTCGTAGAGCGTGAGGTGGTCGCGGCTCGGCGAGTACTCGAGGTCGAGGTAGCTGCCGTCGGCGAGCGGCGCGATGCGGCAGGCCTCGTCGACGGCGTCGTACGCGAACGTCGAGGTGGCGCTGTTGCGGGCGGTGCCGTTCGCGAAGATGCCGAACGTGAACGCGCCGGCGCTGCCGCCGCAGTTCCAGTAGTCGCCGGCGGCGGCGGAGCTCGATCCGTTGAGCGCCCCCGTGAGGTCGCAGGTTTCGGTCGCCGGGATGAAGAAGCTGAGCGGCAGCGTGACGTCGTCATTGATCAGGGACCAGTCGGCCGACGCGAATCCGCCGAGGCCGGCGTCCGCGCCGAAGCAACGGTAGCGGAGGTCGAGCTCGCCCGCGTCGGCGTCGAAGCGGTCGCCGGTCTTCTCGCACCAGACGAAGGCAGGAGCGCCGCCGTCGCTGAAGAAGACGTTTCCGGTCGCCGAGAAGTCGGCCAGGTCGAGCGAGATCGCCCAGCGCTCGTTCCCGACGTCCTTGTTCACGAGCAGATGGTTCGCGTCGGGCGTCCATTGGACCCCGGTCGGGGCGGCCAGACCCGGTGCGGGGAGAGCGGCGAGCGACACGGCGAGTGCGGCGACGATGGCGAGACGTGGGTGCATGGATTCCTCCTCCGTGGGGCGCCCTCAAGGCGCTTCGAGTCGAAAAGTTGCAAGCCCGTCCGTCGAGAGCAAGGGGAGGGCCGCGGCGGGCGCCCGGGGTCCCAGCGGATACTCGTCGCCGTGCGCGCCGCCGCGGCCGCGGGTAGGGTCGCGCCGTGACGCGGGATCGGCAACGCTGCGGACGGGACGGCGAGGGCCGGGCGGCGGCGTTCCTCGCCGCCCGCGGGTTCACGATCGTGGCCCGCAACGTCCGCGCGCCTACCGGGGAGATCGACCTCGTCGCGCTCGACGGCGAGACGCTCGTCTTCTGCGAGATCCGCACCCGGCGCTCGCGCGGGCAGGGCGGCGCGCTCGAGTCGGTCACGCCGGCGAAGCAGCGCCGGGTGGTGCGGGTCGCGGAATGGTTCCTCGCCGCGCGTCCGGCGCTGCGCGACCGGCCGATCCGCTTCGACGTGGTCGCGATCGACGTTCGCGGCGGCGCGGCCGCGATCGTGCACGTGCCCAACGCCTTCGGCGGATGAACGCCGCGCGCCGCGCCAGAGCGCGTGCGGCGGCCGCGTCGTTGCGGGTGCCGGAGGCCGGTGCTACGACGCGCCGATGCTCGACATCCGGCTGATCCGCGACCGGCCCGACGCCGTGAAGCGCGCGCTCGCGACCGTCGGCGTGCGCGAGGCGGAGGTCGACGGCCTCCTCGCCCTCGACGTCGAGCGGCGCGCCGCCATCACCAGGCTCGAGACCCTGAAGGCGGAGCGCGGACAGGCGTCGAAGAAGATCGGCGCCCTCAAGGATGCCGCCGAGCGCGACCGGGCGATCGCGGCGACGCGCGGGCTCGGCGACGAGATCTCCGCCGCGGAGGCCGTGGTCGCCGCGGCGGAGGAGCGATTCACCGCCCGCATGCTCGAGACGCCGAACCTGCCGCACCCCGACGTTCCGGTCGGTCCCGACGACTCCGCGAACGTCGTGGTCCGCGAGGTCGGCACGCCGCGGAGCTTCGCCTTCCCTCCGAGGCCGCACTGGGAGCTCGGCGAGGCGCTCGGCATCATCGATTTCGAGCGCGGCGCCAAGATCTCGGGCTCGCGCTTCTACGTGCTGAAGGGGGACGGGGCCCGTCTCCAGCGTGCGCTCATCGGCTGGATGATCGACGTGCACGTCCGGCACCACGGCTACACTGAGATCTATCCGCCCGCGATGGTGCGGCGGGAGTGTCTCGTCGGCACGGGCAACCTCCCGAAGTTCGGTGACAACCTGTATCGCGACGTCGAGGACGACCTCTGGTTCGTGCCGACCGCCGAGGTGCCGGTCACGAACCTCTACCGGGACGAGATCCTCGAGCCCGGGACGCTGCCCGTGAAGCACGTCGCGTACACGCCGTGCTTTCGCCGCGAAAAGATGTCGGCCGGGCGCGACGTCCGCGGCATCAAGCGCGGTCACCAGTTCGACAAGGTCGAGATGGTGAAGTTCGTCGAGCCGGCGACGTCGGACGCCGAGCTCGCGGCGCTCCTCGACGACGCGGAGGACGTGTGCCGGCGCCTCGACCTGCCGCACCGGGTGGTCCAGATGTGTACGGGCGACTTGAGCTTCACCGCCGCCATGAAGTTCGACGTCGAGCTCTGGGCGCCGGGTTGCGCCGAGTGGCTCGAGGTGAGCTCGTGCTCGAACTTCCGCGACTTCCAGGCGCGCCGCGCCGGCATCCGCTACCGCCCGGCGGCGCAGGCCAAGCCGGAGCTGGTGCACACGCTGAACGGGTCGGGGCTCGCGCTCCCGCGCGTCGTGATCGGGATCCTCGAGACCTACCAGCAGGCCGACGGCTCGGTCGTGATCCCGGAGCCGCTTCGGCCGTACATGAGCGGCGTCGAGGTGCTGCGCCCGCGATAGCGATCGTGGCGGCGCCGGCCGTCAGGGTCGGCGCCGCCGTCGCGGCCGGCGCTACGCGCTCACGGGCTGCTCGTCGGCGTCAGGGTCGCGGCCGGCGAGGAGTTCGAGGGCCCGGGCGGCGACGCGCCGCTCGCTCGGGAAGGTGAGCAGCGAGAGCGCTTTCTCGGCCGGGAACCACGACGCGTCGTCGACCTCGTCGTCGTGGTCGGCGGTCGAGCCGGAGCGGTACTCGAGCAGGTAGAAGTGCACCAGCTTGTGGCGGCGGATCGGCCGCCCGCCGTCGCGCGCGCTGAACCAGATGTCGATCGCCTCGAGCGGCGCGCGGACGCGACCCACGAGCCCCGTTTCCTCCGCGACCTCGCGCGCCGCCGTCGCCTCGAGCGTCTCCCCGGCCTCCTGTTTGCCTTTGGGGAGCTGCCAGCGCGTCCGCCCCTTGGTGGCGATCAGCCCGAAGGCGACGCCTTCCGGGGTTCGTCGGTAGATGACGCCGCCGGCCGACACCTCCGAGCGGATCGTCGGGCGGGAGCGGCGGGGGCGACCGCGCGGCGCTTGCGGCATTGCGGCATTGAACCACAGGCCGTTGGTCCGTCCAACCCGGGCGCGCGCGACGGCGCCCGTCGCCGGGCGCCGCGCTCAGGATTTCCGGCGCGGGCGGCGGGGCTGGCGGAAGGATTCGAGAGCCATTTCGAGGTGGCGGCGGTAGATCGCCTCGAAGTCGGGGCCGGTCTCGAGGAGCGACTCCAGCATGGGGCGGAAGAGCTGAAAGCCGAGGGTCGCGGTGAGGAGCAGGGCGGCGACCGCGCGGGCGTCGACGTCGCCGGCGCCCGCGGCGGCGAGGTCGCGGCGGTAGCCGTCGAGGAGGCGGATCAACGACCCGCGGTGGGTCGCGAACACGTCCTCGGTGAGGAGCTCCGTGAGGATGCCCCAGGCGATCAGACGGACGTAGTGCGGCGCGCGCGCCTGGGCCGAGAAGAGGAGCGACACGAGCGGCTCCGGGCTGCGCGCCGCCTCGGCCCCCGTGTAGAGGTCGAGCACGCGCGCCAGCTGGCGCGCGAACGGTTGTCGCAGGGTCTCCTTGAGGAGGCCGGCCTTGCCTCCGAAATAGCGGTGGATCAGGCCGAAGGAGACGCCGGCCCGGTCGCCGAGCTCGGCGAGGCCGAAGCCGTCCGGACCCTTGTTCGCCATGAGCTCGGTCGCGGCGGCGACGATCGCCGCGACCGTCGCGTCGCGATCGCGCGGCGAGCCGGCGCGGCGCCGCGCCTGGCCGGCGCCGGCGGGCGCTCGGCGCCGCGACCGCGCGGAAAGATCGGCGCGACGGGCCACGGCCCGCTCAGCCGAGCGTGACCCGCGCGTTGGTGATGACGACCTGATCGCGCTCCTTCGCCTTCGCCTGCACGACGACGTCGGTCGGCGACTCCCGCCACATCGCGGTGACGATCGTCTCGCCCGGCATCACCGGCCGCGCGAAGCGCACCCGGATCGAGCGGAAGCGCGTCGGATCGTCGTCGGCGTAGGCCTGCAGCACGGCGCGGCCGACGTTCGCGAAGGTGCAGAGCCCGTGCAGGATCGGCGTGTCGAAGCCGCCCATCCTGGCGAAGCCCGGGTCGGCGTGGAGCGGATTCTTGTCGCCGGAGAGCCGGTAGAGGAGCGCCTGGTGGGTGAGCGTCGGCGTTGCGACGACCGCGTCGGGCGCGCGCTTGGGCGCCTCGTTGGCCGCCGCGGGACCGGGCGCGCCGCCGAAGCCGCCTTCGCCGCGGAGGAAGATGCCGAACTCGTTCTTGAAGACCGGCTTTCCGCCGTCGCGCGTCGTGATCGCCTCGATCACCACGAGGGCGCCCTTGCCCTTGTCGTAGACGCCCGTGATCGTGCCGGTCGTCCTCGCGGTGGCGGCGGTCGGGATCGGCGTTTCCAGTACCTCGAGATACTGCTCGCCGTGGAGCAGCATCATCGGATTGAAGGAGAGCGCCGGCACGTTCATGAGCCCCATCAGCATCGGGAAGGCGGGGATCACGCCGAAGGTCGGCAGCGCGCGGAGCCCGTTCTCGAACGTGTACTGCAGCACCTGCGGGCTCGTCTGATCCTGCCCGATGCCGACGCCAGCGCCGAGCGCGTACAGCATCAGCGTGTCCTCGTTCCAGCTGAAGTCGACGGCCGGCAGCGCCGCGCCAAGGGCCTTGTCGAGATCGATCGGCATGGGTCCGCTCCTTCGTGCCTGCGCATATGCAAGGTCTTGCAACAAGTAAAGAGCCGTCCTAGGGACCATGCCGGTGCGTTGACCGGCATGGCTCGAAGGGAGGGTCGCTCGCATGGATTTCGGTTTCACGCCCGAACAGGATGCGCTGCGCGCGCAGGCGCGGCGGCTGCTCGATCAGGAGCTGCCGCTCGAGCGCATCCTCGCCTGGAGCGCCGCGCCGAGCGCTCTCGATCGCGCGCTCTGGAAGAAGACGGCCGCGCTCGGCTGGGCCGGGCTCACCGTGGCCGAGGCGCACGGCGGCCTCGGGCTCGGCGCGGTCGATCTGATCGTGTTGCTCGAGGAGATGGGGAAGAGCCTCTGCCCGCTGCCGCTCGCGGCGACCGACCTCGCGGCCGCCGCGCTCGGCGCGCTCGGCGACGGTGCGCAGCAGGCGGCGTGGCTCCCGAAGATCGCGCGCGGCGACGTCGTCGCGACCGTCGCGATCGCCGAGGGCAGCGACGTGCCGACCGCCGACGGCGTCGCCGCACGCGCCGGTGCGCGCGGGACCGACGTGACGCTCGACGGGACGAAGCTGTTCGTGCCGGACGGTCAGCACGCCGATCTCCTCCTGATCGCGGCGCGCGAGGGCGCGGGGGTGAGCCTCTTCGCCGTTCCCGCCGACACGCCCGGCGTCACCGTGCGGCCGCTCGTCGTCGTGGACGCGACCAAGCCCGCGGCGGAGATCGCGCTCGCGGGGGCCGTCGTGCCGGCGCGCAACCGCCTGGGCGCCGTCGGCGGCGCGTGGCCGACGCTCGCGCGCCTCGTCGACCGCCAGACGATCACGCACGCGGCCGAGATGGTCGGCTCGGCCGACGCCGCGCTCCGCCTGGCGGTCGAGTACGCCAAGGTGCGACGGCAGTTCGGCTCGCCGATCGGACGCTTCCAGGGCGTGAAGCACCGCTGCGCCGAGATGCTCTGCGACGTCGAGTCGGCGCGTTCGCTCGTCTACTACGCCGCGTGGGCCGTCGATCACGCGCCGGACGACGTGCCTTCGTATGCCTCCATGGCGAAGGCCGCCGCGTCGGAGGCGCTCGACACGGCCGGCGAGGAGTGCGTCCAGATCCACGGCGCCATCGGCTACACCTGGGAGTGCCACGCGCACCTCTTCTACAAGCGCGGGCGCCAGAGCCACGTCTGGCTCGGGGCCCCCGACGAGCACTACGAGCGCGTCATGACCGTGCTCCAGCACGGGTGAGGGGGCCGCCATGGATTTCACCTTCAGCGCCGAGGACGAGGCCTTTCGCGCCGAGGTGCGCGCCTTCATCCGCGATCATCTGCCGAAGCGCTCCGGCCAGGACCAGATGGACGTCGAGGAGGGCATGAGCGACCTCCCCGCGCTCTACAAGTGGAACCAGGATCTGCACGCCAAGGGATGGGTCGGCTTCCACTGGCCGCGCGAGGTCGGCGGCGGCGGGGGCACCATCAGCGAGCAGATGATCCTCAAGGAGGAGATGGCGCGCGTGAAGGCCCCGATGCTCGGCCTCTCGTACATGGGCCTCGCCTGGGTCGGCCCCGCGCTCATCAAGTACGGCACGCAGGAGCAGAAGGACCGGCACATCGGTCCGATCTTGCGGGGCGAGGTCCAGTGGTGCACCGGCTACTCCGAGCCCGGCGCCGGCAGCGACCTCGCCGCTCTCCAGTGCCGAGCCGTCCGCGACGGAGACGACTACGTCGTGAACGGGCAGAAGATCTGGACGAGCCTCGCCATGTGGGCGCAGTGGATGATCCTGCTCGTCCGCACCGATCCGCGCGCGCCGAAGCACCTCGGCATCACGTGCCTCCTCGTGCCCATGAGCACGCCCGGCCTCACGGTGAAGCCGATCAAGGAGATGAACGGCGGCGCGATGTTCGCCGAGGTCTTCTTCGAAGACGTGCGGGTGGCGGTCGCGAACCGGCTCGGCGCCGAAGGGCAGGGCTGGGACGTCACCAAGGACGCCCTCGCCAACGAGCGGAGCTCGATCGCCGACGTCTGGGCCCTGAAGCACCGGCTGGAGGCCATCCGCGACCTCGCCGCGCGCCGCACGCGGCGCGGTCGGCCCGCGATCGAGGACCCGGGCATCCGGCAGCGGATCGCGCGCATGGAGACCCAGGTCGAGGCCATGCGCCTGAACGGGCTCCGCTTCGTCACCAAGCAGCTCCGCGGCGAGCCCCTCGGGGCGGAGACGTCCATCAACAAGCTCATCCGTGCCCGCATCGAGATCGAGTCGGGCCGGCTCGCCCGCGACATCGAAGGATCGTTCGGCATCCTGGCCAAGACGTCGCCCCATGCGGTCGACAAGGGCCGGTGGCAGAAGGTCATGCTGTCCTGGCCGCCGTTCGTGATCGGCGGCGGGACTCCGAACATCCAAAAGAACGTCATCGCGGAGCGCATTCTCGGCCTGCCGCACGACGTCTGAGCGTCATTCTCTCGTCGATCGACGCCGCCGCGGCGTTCGCGGCTCGTCCTCCGTCGGTGCGTGAGCGCCGCGGCGGCGCGCGCGCTGTGCTCGTCGCGTGCGCGGAGCCGAGGACAGGTCGCATGACAACCCCGCGCGGGCGGTACGCCGTCGCCGCTGCCGTCACCGCGAAAGCTCCCTGACTCCACGATGTTCGGCGTGTCGAGTGCCTGCGCGACCGCCGGGCGCGCGGCGCGCGCGGCGGTCGGCATGTCGGGGGGCGTGGCGCCGGGCGACGCAGGCGGCGGGGCCGCGCCGCGCCTGGCGTGGATCTTGCGATCGAGTGCGTCGCCATCCCACTCGCTACGCGAAAGGTCGATGCATGGAAGCCGCGCTGAGAGTCGAGCCGCAGCAAGCGAAAGCGTTCGACCGCGCGTTCGCCCCGGGGACGAGCGCCGACACGGTTCTGCGGCGCCACCTGCCGCTCGTCCGTGACGTCGCGCATCGGGTCGCGTGCCGGAAGCCGCCCCACGTCGACGTCGACGAGCTGATGAGCTGGGGCATGGAGGGCTTGCTCGACGCCTATCGGCGCTTCCGCCCGGACAAGCACGCCTCGTTTCGGACCTACGCGCGGTTCCGCGTGCGCGGCGTCATCATGGATAACCTCCGCGAGCGCGACCTGCTATCGCGCACGGCGCGCCGCAAGGCCGTGCTGCTCGAGCGGACGCGCGCCAAGCTCGAGGCGGCGCTCGGCCGCGCGCCCGGCGAGGCCGAGGTCGCAGCGGCGTTGAAGATCGACCTCGCGAAGCTCCGCAGCATGACCCGCGAGACCGAGTTCGGCACGGTCTCGGTCGAGGACCTGCGGGCGGCGGACGACCGCGGCCGCGAGGTCGATCGGCACATGCCGGACCACGAGGCCGACCCGCTGCGCGCGATCCTCGGGCGCGAGCGAGCCCGGCTCGTGAACGCGGCGATCGACCGCCTGCCCGAGAAGGAGCACGTCGCCGTGACGCTCTATTACAAGAGCGATCGCTCGATGCGGGAGGTGGCCGATGCGCTCGGCCTCAGTGAGTCACGCGTGTCGCAGCTCCACTCACAGGCCCTCGGACGCCTGCGCGCCTTGCTCGCGGACGATCTCCTCGCGGCCGACTGACCGTCGTCCATGCGCGGCCCGAAGGAACATCTCGGGCGTCTCGGCACGTGGCGAGCGCACTTCCGTGACTCCTGGCGCCGCAACGACACTGCCGCCGAAGCGTGCCGTCAGGCCGCCCTCGCGTCGCTCGGCGAGCGCGCCCTCGAGGGCGCCGCCCGCCACGAGCTCCTCGGCGCCGCGAGCGCGCTCCTCGCGCGCATCCTCGACGTGCCGTTCGCGGCGGTCTTCGCCTGGGAGCCCGACGGGCGCATGCTGCGGGTCGAGGCGGGCGTCGGCTGGCGGCTCGGCGTCGTGGGTCGGACGCGGATCGACGCCGGCGTGCACCCCGAGACCGCCGCGCACTGGACCGACATCGCGCCCTGCGCCTTCGAGCGCCTCGACGACGCGCCCGCCATGCGCGCCGTGCCGCTGCTCCAGGGGCACGCCGTCCGGAGCGGCCTCAGCATGGCGCTCGTCCCGCGCGGACGGCCGTGGGGCGTGCTCGCCGCGTACGCCGATCGGCGGCGGCGGTTTCGCACCCGCGAGGTCGCCTGGTTCCGCGGCGTCGCCAGGATCCTCGCGATCGCGCTCGGCCGCGAGTACGGAGAACGGGCGCTCTTCGAGGAGATGCAGATGTCGACGGTGCTCTCGCACGTCGGACGCGAGCTCATGGCGTGCACGCGCGTCGACGAGCTCCTCGATCGGCTCTGTGAGCTGAGCGCCCAGGCGCTGCGCTGCGATCAGAGCGTGACCTGGCTGCGGCGGACCGACGAGGACGCGTTCCGGGCCGCCGCGGCCGACGGCGTGCCGGCCGTGCGGTGGGAGGAGCTCCGAGGCCGGGTCCTGCCGGGCGCGGCCGCGCTGATCGAGGAGCTCGACGGGCGCGACGCCGTGCGCGTCGTTGCGACCTGCGAGCGCCACCGCGAGATCGCGGCGCTCCTCGCCGACGCCGGAGTGCGCGCGGCGGTCTTCGCCCCGCTCCGCAACGGCGAGCGCGTGGTCGGGCTCCAGATGAGCGGTCAGATCGGCCGCGGCGGCGAGGTCGAGCTCCAGGACGAGCGCCTGGCGCTCGGCATCGCGCAGCTCGGATCGACGGCGCTCGTCAACGCGCGGGTCGTCGAGGAGCTCGAGCGCGCCAGCCAGCTCAAGTCGGAGTTCGTGTCGACCATGTCCCACGAGCTGCGGACGCCGCTCAACATCATCCTCGGATACACCGAGATGCTCGCCGACGCCGCGTCGTCCGCGGAGCAGGCGCCGCTGCTCGCGCAGCTGCGGCAGGCGAGCCGCGAGCTGTTCGAGCTGATCGACGGCACCTTGAGCCTGAACCGCCTCGCGGCGGGCGGCGACGTCGCGCGCTTCGGACCGGTCGCGCTCGCCGAGCTCTGCCGCGAGCTCGAGGCCGAGCTCGGTGCTCGCGCCGCCGAGGGCGGCCTCGCCCTGCGCTTCGACGTGCCGGACGCCCTCGAGGTGTCGACCGATCGGCGGAAGCTCAAGATCGTCCTCAAGAACCTGATCGCCAACGGACTCAAGTTCACGGCTGCGGGCGGGGTCGCGATCGGTTGCGAAGCCGTCGGCGACCGCTGCCGCCTCACCGTCCGCGACACCGGCATCGGCATCGCGCGCGACGCGCTGCCGCACGTCTTCGAGATGTTCCGGCAGGGCGACGGCTCCGAGACGCGCGCCTACGGCGGCGCAGGTCTCGGGCTCTTCATCGTGAAGAGCCTGCTCATCCAGCTCGGCGGCGACGTGCAGGTGGAGAGCGTGCTCGGCCAGGGCTCGATCTTCACCGTCGTGCTCCCGCTCGCCGAGCCGGACGCGGGGCGGCCGGACGAAGCGGCGGCGGAGCCCCCGGCCGCGCCGGGCGCCGAGGACGCCACGCCGGCGCACGCGGAGTGCGTGATCCATACGCCGCGCCGCCTGCTCTTCGCCGACGATCTGCCGCTGAACCGGCTCCTCGTGCACCGCTTCGTGGACAAGGAGTTCCCGAACGTCGAGGTGCTCGAGGCGTGCGACGGCGAGCAGGCGGTCGCGATGTTCGAGCGCGAGCGGCCGCACCTCGTGCTGCTCGACCTCCACATGCCGAAGCTCGACGGCTGGCAGGCCGCGGGCGCCATCCGGCGGCTTCCCGGCGGCGCGACGCTGCCGGTGCTCGCGCTCAGCGTCGACGCCAGTCCGGGCGCGGAAGCCAAGGCCGTGCGCGCCGGCTTCCAGGAGTTCATCGCCAAGCCGATCAGCGACTACAGCGCGCTCAAGGCGCGCCTCGCGCACTGGCTCATCCCTCGCGACGCGCGCGGCCGGGCCGTTCCGCCCGTACCGAGCGCGACGTGCGAGGCGTGCCGCGAGGGCGCGGCGCGCGTCAGCGCCGCGTAGGGCGGACCGGTCCCGGGGTGCGGCCGCCGGCGCCGGCCGCCCCTTGCGAGCGCCGGCACCGGGTCGTACTCAACGGAGTCCGCGCACGGAGGGGTGGCCGAGCGGTTGAAGGCACCGGTCTTGAAAACCGGCAGGGCGCGAGCCCTCGTGGGTTCGAATCCCACCCCCTCCGCCAAACATTCCAATCGCTTCCGAGGCCTTTGGGTTCTGCTTTGGACTGCTGCTCGACCGCGGTCCCTTGCTGAGGCGAACAGCAGTTCAAGACGTCCGACTCTGGAACGATATGTTTCCTCCGCAGGAGTCCTGGCGCCGCCAGGCTCTCATGCTGGGCCGCCGCGCCGTGCACCGTCGGCGAAAAATAGCGGATCGACGCTGCGTCCGGCCGCTGACACCATCATTCCCGCGCACGTGAACGGGAGGGGACGATGGGGATGGAGGCGGGACGCCCACGAAGGTGGGCGCGCGTGCTGCTCGCAACCGCGCTGATCGCGCACGGATCGCCGACGCGCGCGGACGCCCGGCCCGGCGACCTCGACCCGAGCTTCGGCACCGGCGGCACGGTGCTGACGACCGCCGACGAGTGGTACCCGTGGACCTTCGTCACGCAGCTCATGCGCGACGGTCAGGGTCGCATCGTCGCGGGCGGCATCGGTCCCGGCGCGCTCCTCATGCGCTACGGTGCCGACGGAACGCTCGATCCGACGTTCGGCACCGACGGCATCACGGTCGACTGGCGGCTCCATTGGACGCTGCCGCCGCCCTTCGCGATCGCGGCCGACGGCCGCATCTATGGGGGCGGCTACACCTTCCAGGAAGAAGAGGCGATCCTCGTCCGCTACGACGCCGACGGCCGGCCCGATCCCACTTTCGGCACCGACGGCGCCGTCGTGCTTCCCATCGAAGCCTACGACATGGCGCCGCTGCCGGACGGCAAGCTCTTGATCGCGATGCCGCATCGGCAGCGGGCGGCGACGATACGCGCCGCGCGGCGAGGGAGCACGTGGAGCACTATCGCCGCTGCCTGCGATCCTCCTCTCGGAGACCGAACCACGCAGCGACGCGCACCGCGGCCCCGCTGGAGCTCTCGCGGGTTACCGCGTCGTCATCGTGAGCGATCAGAACTCATCCGTGGCGGGCGCAACCGTGCTGCCACGAATTCGGAGATTGTCTTCCCGGCCCGCTTGGCGTCGCGGCGGACACTCTCGAGGAGCTTCGGTGGCAGTCGGAGCGTGATCGGCTTGTTGCCCGTGGATGGCCGACCGGCCCCCGCCCGCGAACCCCCATGGCCAGGAAGGATTTCCTTCCCGACACGCCGACCGATCTTGATCGGTTCATCGCTGTATACGATTCGCTTGCTCATAGAAAAGCTTGCCCTTTCTCCAGTAGCCCGCACCGATGATACGGATGCGGTCGCCCCGGATCACAAAGCGGACCGTCAGAATACCGCCGCCCACCCGTCCAAAAGCGAAGTACCGAGGCTCGGACCGACTATGGGCGGCATCTTCGGCGAGCACGACTCGAGGATCATCGAACACTTGCTTCGCGAGTTCGAAGGAGACGCCGTGTTTGGCGAGGTTATTGCGGGCCTTGTTCCGGTCCCACTCGAACTCCACCGCCGCACGATAGTCGACGACGCTCGATTGTCAACGTCGTAATTCAAGTTGGGTGAGCAAATCTTCCCCATCCAAATCCCCATCAACGCCTGAGGACGGGAGAGGAAGAGCAGGGACTCGACGGGAGGGCGAGCATCTCAACTCCTTGCGGAAGCACACCATGCGGATCCAGCGAGGACACCTGGGGACGACCGATGCCGACTTGAAAACCGGCAGGGCGCGAGCCGCCGGTGGCCCCCGGGAAGCGACCTTCGGGATTTCCGGAGCTTGCGCACGCGGGGGTGATGGGCGGCGCGGGCTGGCCGGTCAGCGGTTGACGAAAGAACGGGGGCGGCCCTTCGGCGCGCCGCATGAAGTGTAGGGTGCCGCCTCGAAGACAACGACCACGGACGACCCAGGAGGTGATGCCATGACCAAACGACTCGCGATGGCTTTCGGACTCGGCGCGGCGCTGCCGCTCCTCATCGCGCTCTGGCTCGGCGGCGAGAACCTCGCGCAGGCGGGCCTCCGCCTCGCGGCGATCGAGCAGGGCTTCTCGCTCGCGTCGCGCCACTGGCAATTCGAGGCGACCCCGGCCCACGAGATCGAGATCGCGCGCTGGGACGCGCCCGCGAGCGGGCTCCCCGCGGCGAAGAAGGGGAGGCCTGCGGCGAAGCGCCGCTAGACGCGCCCTTCAAAGGAGCCCCGCGTTGCCGACGTCGGCGCGTCCGCGGCTCACGGCCGGCTGCGGTACGACCGTCCCGCGACGCATCACGAAGTTCCACTTCCAGATGGCGTAGAGCGCCGGGTAGACCAGCAGCTCCAGCAGGAACGACGTGGCGAGGCCGCCGACCATCGGCGCGGCGATGCGCTTCATGACGTCGGCGCCGCTGCCGGTCGCCCACATGATGGGCAGGAGGCCCATGAACGCGGCGGCGACGGTCATCATCTTCGGGCGGACGCGGCGGACGGCGCCGTGGATGATCGCCTCGTCGAGATCCTCCTCCGTCCGCATGCGGCCGGCGCGCACGCGTTCTTCGTAGGCGAGGTCGAGGAAGAGCAGCATGAACACGCCGGTCTCGGCGTCGAGCCCCATGAGGGCGATCATCCCGACCCAGACCGCGATCGACGTGTTGTAGCCGAGCCCCCAGAGGAGCCACACCGCGCCGACCAGCGAGAAGGGCACGGCGAGCAGCACGATCGCCGTCTTCACGCCCGATTTCGTGTTCATGTAGAGGAGGAGCGCGATCAGGAAGAGGGTCAGCGGCAGCACGATCGTCAGCCGCTCGCGGACGCGCAGCATGTTCTCGTACTGGCCGCTCCAGACGAACGTGTAGCCGGGGGGCAGCGGCACCGCCGCCTGCACCCGGGCCTTCGCCTCGTCGACGTAGCCGCCGACGTCGCGCCCGGTCATGTCCACGTAGACGTAGCCCGCGAGCTGGCCGTTCTCGTTGCGGATCATCGCCGGCCCCTCGACGCGGCGGAGCGTCGCGATCTGCGCCATCGGGATCTGCGCGCCCGACGGCGTCGGCACGAGCACGCGCTCGAGGCTCCGGGTGTCGTCGCGGTACGCGCGGCCGTGGCGGAGGTTCCCCGGCTAGCGCGCGCGTCCCTCGACGGTGGTGGTGACGGTCTCGCCGCCGATCGCCGACATGACGATCGTCTGGGCGTCCTCGACCGTGAGGCCGTAGCGCGCCAGGTCTTCCCGGCGGAGGTCGACGTCGACGTAGTAGCCGCCGGCCGTGCGCTCGGCCAGCACGTTCCGCGTGCCGGGGATCTCGCGCAGCACGCCCTCGAGGCGCTCGCCGAGCCGCTGGATCACCTTCAAGTCGGGTCCGAGGATCTTGATGCCGATCGGCGTGCGCACGCCGGTCGACAGCATGTCGATGCGGTTCTTGATCGGCTGGGTCCAGATGTTGGGGATGCCGGGAAAGCGGAGCTTGGCGTCGAGCTCGCTCTGGAGCTCCTCGAAGGTGATGCGCTCGGGGAGGACGCGCCCGAGCGCCCAGCGCACCGGCGCGGGAAAGCCGGAGTACCAGCGCTCGACGGGACGCCACTCCGACTCGGGCTTGAGCATGACGGTGGTCTCCACCATCGAGAACGGCGCGGGGTCGGTCGGGGAGTCGGCGCGGCCGGCCTTGCCGAAGACGCGCTCGACCTCGGGCGTGTCGCGCAGGATGCGGTCCTGGATCTGGAGGATGCGTTGCGCCTCGGTCACCGACATGCCGGGGAGCGCGGTCGGCATGTAGAGGTAGGCGCCCTCGTTGAGCGGCGGCATGAACTCCGACCCGAGCCGCAGATAGACCGGGATCGTGGACGCGACGAGGACCGCGGCGGCGGCGATGGTGGCGAACTTGTGGCGCAGCACCCAGAGGCAGACCGGTTCGTACACGGCGAAGAGGACGCGGCTGATCGGGTGGCGCTCCTCGGGGTAGTACCGGCCGACCGTCACCGCGTTCACGAGCCGCGCGACGAAGCGCGGGCGGAACTCCCACGGCTCCATGCGCGTGAAGAGCATGCGCATGGCGGGGTCGAGCGTGACGGCGAGGATCGCCGCGATCGCCATCGCCAGGTTCTTCGAATACGCGAGCGGCTTGAAGAGCCGGCCCTCCTGGTCGACGAGCGTGAAGATCGGCAGGAACGCGACCGCGATGACCAGCAGCGAGAAGAAGACCGACGGCCCGACTTCCTGGAGCGCCCGCAGGCGAACGGCGTGGTAGTCGCCGCGCCGGCCGCCCGCGACCCATTCCTCCAGCCGCTTGTAGGCGTTCTCCACCTCGACGATCGCGCCGTCGACGAGCACGCCGATCGAGATCGCGATGCCGGCGAGCGACATGATGTTGGAGGTGAGGCCCATCGCGTACATCGGGATGAACGCCAGCAGCACCGACACCGGGATCGTGACGATCGGGATCACCGCCGAGGGGATGTGCCAGAGGAAGATCAGGATGACGGCGCTCACGATCAGCATCTCCTCGCCGAGCGAGTGGAGGAGGGTGTCGATCGCGCGCTCGATCAGGGTCGAGCGGTCGTAGGTCGTGACGACCTCGACGCCGGCCGGGAGGCTCGGGGCCAGCTCCTGGAGGCGCGCCTGGACGCGCCGGATCACGTTCAGGGCGTTCTCGCCCTGGCGCATGACGATGACGCCGCCGACGGTGTCGCCGAGCCCGTCGAGGTCGGCGACGCCGCGGCGGATGTCGGGTCCGAGCGTCACCTTCGCGACCTGGCGCACGAGGACGGGCGTGCCGGTTTTCTCGTCGACCGAGACCACGATGTCCTCGATGTCCTTCATCGACTGCACGTAGCCGCGGCCGCGCACCATGTACTCGGTGCCCGCGAACTCCAGCAGGCGGCCGCCGACCTCGTTGTTGCCCTTGCGGACGGCGTCGACGAGCCTGGTCAACGGGATGCCGTAGGCGAGGAGCAGGTTCGGGTCGGCGTTCACTTGGTACTGCTTCACGAAGCCGCCGACGGCGGCGACCTCGGCGACGCCGGGCACCGCCTGCAGGTGGTAGCGGAGATACCAGTCCTGCAGGCTCCGGAGCTCGGCGAGCGAGTGCGTCCCACCGCGGTCGACGAGGGCGTACTGGTAGATCCAGCCGACGCTCGTCGCGTCCGGGCCCATCTCGGTGCGCACCCCCTCGGGCAGGCGCGGCAGGATCTTGCTCAGATACTCGAGGACCCGCGAGCGCGCCCAGTAGAGATCGGTGCCGTCCTCGAAGATGACGTAGACGTACGAGTAGCCGAAGTCGGAGAAGCCGCGGACGGCCTTGATCTTCGGCGCGCCGAGGAGTGCGGTCGCGATCGGGTAGGTGACCTGGTCCTCCAGGATGTCGGGGCTCCGATCCCAGCGCGAGTAGACGATCACCTGCGTGTCGGAGAGGTCGGGGATGGCGTCGAGCGGGATGTGGCGCGTCACCCAGAGGGCGGCGAGCACCGCGACGCCGGTCAGGATCAGGACGAGCACCCGGTTGCGGGCGCTGAGCTCGATGAGGCGCTCGATCATGCGCGGGTCCGGATCAGTGCGCGGAGGTCGCGGGCTTGAAGGCCGCCAGCGCCGCCCGGAAGCGCGACTCGGAGTCGATGAGGAAGTTTGCCGAGGTGACGACCTCGTCGCCGTCGGCGAGGCCTGCGAGGACCTCGTAGTAGCCCTGGGCCGAGCGCCCGAGGGTCACCGAGCGCGGCTCGAACTGCCCCTCGCCGCGCACGACGAAGACGATCTGGTGGTCGCCGGTGTCGAGCACGGCCTCGGTCGGGACGGCGAGCCGGTCGCCGAGCGGGATGACGATCCGCACCTGCACGAAGCTCTCGGGGCGGAGCTCCCTGGCGGGGGTGGACACGCGGCCGCGCACGCGCACCGTGCGCGTCGCCGGGTCGAGGATGGCGTCGACGGCGGCGATCGTGGCGTGGAACTCGCGCCCGGGCTGCGACGGCGCCGTCACCGTCATCTCCTGTCCGGGCCGTACGAGCGGCACCTCGTACTCGTAGACCTGCGCGTAGACCCAGACGCTGTCGCTCGGCAGCAGCAGCTCGATCGGGTCGTGGTCGGCGCGCGCGAGCGCGCGGATCTGCTCCTCCGAGAGGCCCTGCTGGAGGAGGCGCAGATAAGCGCCGCGGACGAGCGCGTCGCCGCCGGTGCGGGCTTCCGAGCGCGCGTTGGCACCGAACGACGCCCGCGAGCGCACGGCCTCGCGATACTCGACGATCGCGCGGTAGAGCACCGGGTCGTAGGCGATGCGTCCGACCGCGCGCACCTCGACCGCGAGCGGGCGGACCGTTATCCGTCCGCGCGTGACGCCGATCAGCTGCTGGCGCTCGCGCGAGAGCGTGAACGGCGCGTGTCCGGGCACGCCGGCGTCGGCCGCGGCCGCGCCGGCCTCCTCGTAGACCGGGAGATAGTCCATCCCCATCTCGTCCTTCGCCGGATGGTCGGAGACGATCTCGGGGCGCATGGGATGGCGGTAGAACTTGATCCGGGGCTCCGGCGCCGCGGCCGGGGCGTCCGGCGCCGCCGCGCGCTCGTGCTCCGACAGGTCGACGCGCTGGAGCGCCATGCCGCAGATCGGACAGTTGCCGGGATGGTCCTGGACGATCTGCGGGTGCATCGAGCACTGGTAGACGACCTTCGCTTCCGTGCCGGCGTCGCGGGCGTCGGGGGCGTCGCGGAACGCGCCGAGCCGGTAGGCGCCGCCGGCGACGGCGACGAGCGCCAGGACGGTCAGGAGGGCGCGCTTACTCATGGCGGCCCTCGTGGGTCGGCGCCGCGCCGCCCCGCGGCAGCGCGGTCCCGACCGCCTCCTCGAGCTCGGCGAACGCCCGCTCGAACTCCCCTTGCGCCGCCAGGTGCTCGAGGTGCACGGACTGGACCCCGCGCAGGGTGTCGATCAGCTCACCGAAGGTGCCGTCGCCGGTCTCGTACGCGCCTTCGGTCACGCGCAGCGCCTGCTCGGCGTGCGGCACGTGCGTCGCGGAGAAGAGGTCGTGCTGGAGGAGCGCGGTCCGGGTCGCGAGGAAGGCGCGCTCGACCTCGCGGCGGACGGCGTCTTCGACGCGGCGCTTCTCGGCGCGGGACGCGGCGAGCCGGGCGTTCGCCTCGTCGAGCGCCGCGGCGTACTTGGCGCGATTGAAGATCGGTAGCGAGACGGCGGCGGAGGCGCCGAAGCCGTCCGGCATGTCGTCGTTCACGAAGCGGCTCACGGAGACTTCGAAGTCGGGGAGTCTGTTCTTGTGCGCGAGCTCGACGGCGGTGGCGTCGCGCGCGATGGCTTCGTCCTCGCCGCGTACGTCGGGACGGGTGGCGAGCGCGGTCGCGACGAGCGCATCGAGCGACAGGGCGAGGCGCGGCGGCGCCGGTGTGACGGGCGCGCCGCGGACCGCACTCGACGGCCGGCTCAGGAGGGCCGCGAGGTCGGCGCGGGCGCGCTCGATCACGAGGCGCTGGGTCTCGATCTGGTTCGCCAGGTGCGTGAGCTCGACCTGCAGGCGGAGCGCGTCGGCCTGACTCGCCTCGCCGGTGCCGTATTTGCGTTCGACGGCGCGGGTGAGGCGGGTGACGAGGTCGCGGTCGCGCTCGAGGAGCGCGAGCTTCGCGTGGGTTTCCCAGAGCGCGTAGTAGGCCGTCTTCACGGCGGCCACGAGCGCGAGCTCGACGCGCTCCGCCTCGGACGTCCCGCGCGCGGCGTCGTGGGCGGCGACCTCGCCCGCGAGCCGGCGCTTGCCGGGGAACGGGATCTTCTGCGAGAGCTTGAAGATGTTGTTGTCGGCCCGGTCGATGCGGAAGGAGTTGGGGGTGTTCCACGCCTCCCAGCTGAGCATCGGATCGTCCCAGGCTGCGGCTTGGCGTGGCGTCTGCCGCAGGGCGGCCGCCCGCTCCCGGGCCGCCGCGAGCTCGGGATTGCGATCCCGCGCGTCGGAGAGGATGGCGTCGAGGGCGAGCGGAGGATCGGCGGCCGCGGCTCGGGCCGCCACGCCGCCGACCACCAGACAGGTCCACACCACCAGAGCGACCCGGGTCCCGCCGTGCCATGTCCGCATGCACCCCGGAGTACGCGCGCCCCGCGGTCCGGTAACATGGGCGTCCGGTCTGGGCGGGAGGCGAGCTCCCGCGTTACGTTCGCGACGACCCGACGTACACGGAAGGGACGAGGAGTGAGCGGCGAGGAAACCTCGGACGAGATCCTGATGGCGGCATACCAGGCCGGAAACGAAGCGGCGTTCGGCGAGCTCTTCGCGCGCTACTCGGGGAGCGTCTACGGCTTCCTCGTGCGGCGCGTCGGCGATCGCGCGCGCGCCGACGACCTCTATCAGGAGGCGTTCCTCCGGCTGCACCGCGCCCGTGCCACGTACGATTCGCGGCGTCCCTTCCGGGCCTGGCTCTTCGGCATCGTCCACAACCTCGCGACCGACGCGTTCCGCAGCCGCGGCCGCGCACCGGAGATGGCCGCCGACGACGGTCTCGACCGCGCCGGCGCCGCGCCGTCGCCGGAGCGTGTCGCCACGGCCCGCGAGGCCGTTGCGGATCTCCAGGAGGCGCTCGCGGGCCTCGCCCCGGACGAGGCGACCGCGCTCATCCTGGCGCGGGTCGAGGGCCTCGACTACGAGGAGATCGGCGGCGTGCTCGGCCGCTCGGCCGGGGCGACCAAGCAGCTCGCGTATCGCGCCCTGAAGCGGGTGCGCGCCGCGATGGCGGCCCGCGGCCACGCGGAGGAGTCGTGACGCCGCCGATGGAATGCGCCGAGTACGGCGCGTGGGTGATGGACGTCCTCGCCCGCGTCGCCGATCCTCTCGACCCCGCCGCGCTCGAGCACGCCGCCGCGTGCGCCGCATGTCGCCGCGGCACCGAGGCCACGAAGGCCGGCTGGGATCTCTTCGCGGACGTGGCGCCGATCGCGCCGCCGCCGGCGCTCGCCGCACGGATGCGCGAGACCGTGCTCCGCCTGATCGCGGAGGAGCGCGCGCCGGCGACGACGTCGCGCCGCGCGGCGTCGGCGTCCGCGTCCGGCCGCGCCGCGACGGAGGCTGGATGGGGCGCGACGCTCCAGGTGCCGCTCGCGGTCACGTCGGCGGCGCTCGTCACCGCCGCGACGCTCCTCCTCCTGAGCGGCCTCGTCTTCGCGACCGCGCTGCCGCGCGGGCACCTCTTCTTCTGCGCGGCGATGTACACCGGGCTCCTCGTCGGAGCGTTCTCGTGGATCTACAGCGCGACCACGGTGCACGGCGTCCACCTCGACGTCGCGGCGCGGGTCGGCATCCTGGCGCTCGCGATCACGCTCGCCGCGTCGACGGCGTGCCCGGAGCTGCACGTGCTCGCCTGGTGGGATCGTTCCGCGTTCGGCGTCTTCTTCACCGACCACCTCGGCCGCGGCGGCAGCTCTCTCGTCTTCGGGTTCGCCTACGGCCTCTTTCCGGGATTCCTCGCCGCGCTCTTCGGTGGCCGGCTGCTCGCCGAGCGCCCGCTCGCGAACGGCCTCGTCGCCGTCGCCGTGGTGTTCCTGCTCGCGACGCCCGTCATCTACCTGCAGTCGGCGCCGTTCACCTCGGGCGTGATCGCGATCTGGCTCGCCGGCACCGCCGTCGGGACGATGTGCGGCGTGTTCGGCGCGCTCCGCGTGCGGCGTCGCGTGCGCTTTGCCGCGGCATAGGCCGTCCGGAGGCGGGCACGCGAGGGAGCGGCGCGGACGCCGCGTCGCTCGCCGTCGGGGGTTATGCGGCGTCCGCGCCCCACCTCGAGTCGCGGTGGGTGAAGGCCGATAGAGGGGCATGAGCATACTGCCGGCGATCATGACCTCGGGTCTCGCGCTGATCGAGCGCGCCGACCGGCGGCTCGGCGCGAGCGCGCGCGCCTTCGCGCGCGCCGCCGACGCGGAGGTCGCCGGCGCGGCGCCGTCCGACGGCGCCCCGGCGTCCGCGGACGGCGGCGATCTCGTCGGGGCCGCCGTCGGCGTCGTCTACGGCCGCACGTCGGGTGCGAGCGGCGTGAGGCTCCTCGCGATCGGCCGCGACATCGAGAAGACGCTGCTCGACGTCCTCGCGTAGCCGCCGCGGGGGAGCGATCGCGGTCGTCGTGACGCGGTGTCGCTGACGTCAAGCGACGCTCTGCCGCCGCGCGCGGGCGGCGGCGCCGGGGGCGCAAGCGAGATCGCGGGTCCCACGGCGCCGCGGCGTCCGCTCCGGTTGGTCTCCGCCTTGCTCTCCTGACGCCGCATGCGGACGCGGAGGGCGCTCGGTCGAGGCATGCGCGCGCGCGGAACGGGCGCGCGGATTGCCGCACGGCGGGACTTGCCGGCGGCCTCGGGACGCGCGGGGAGGCGGGGCCGGCGGTGAGGGAGGCCGGGAAGGTGACGGTCGAAGCCGTCGATCTCGTCCGCCGGCACCGCCAGGGCGACGTGGTCGTCCCCGCGCTCCGCGGCGTGTCGCTCACCGTCGCGGGCGGCGAGCTCGTCGCCGTGGTCGGCCCGAGCGGCTCGGGGAAGTCGACGCTGCTGCACCTGCTCGCCGGGGTCGACGTGCCCGACGCCGGGCGTGTCGTCGTCGCGGGGGCCGCGCTGCACGCCCTGTCGGAGGACGCGCGCGCCGCGATCCGGCGGCGCACGATCGGCCTCGTCTTCCAAGCGTGCAACCTGGTGCCGCTCCTGACCGCACTCGAGAACGTCGCGCTGCCGCTCTTGCTCGATGGGGAGCCTCCGCGGCGTGCCCGCGCGCGCGCGCTCGCCGCGCTCGCGGCCGTGGGCCTCGCGGAGCGCGCCGCCCGCACGCCGGACCGGTTGTCGGGCGGCGAGGCGCAACGCGTGGCGGTCGCACGCGCGCTCGTGGCCGACCCACCGCTCGTGCTCGCGGACGAGCCGACCGGCAGCCTCGATGCGAAGAGCGCCGAGGGGGTGCTGACGCTCCTCCGGGACGCGACCGCCGGCGGTACGGCGATCGTGCTCGTCACCCACGACCCGCGCGCGGCGGCGCGTGCGGACCGCGTGATCCGCCTCGTCGACGGTAGGATCGCGGCCGAGCTCGGGGAGGACGCGTGCGCGCGGGCGGCGTCGTGAGCGCCGTCCTCGCGCCGCTGGCGCTCCGGCACCTGGCGCGACACCGCGGGCTCGTGGCCGTGACGATCGCCGGCCTCGCCTGCGGCGTCGCCTCGACGAGCGCGACGCAGATCCTCTACGGCGCGAGCGTCCGGGCCTACGAAGCGACGACGCTCCGCTTCGCGGGGCGCGCCGCCCTCCTGGTGAGCAACGGCGAGAGCGGGGTGCCCGAGGAGCTCGGAGACGAGCTGCGCGCCGTGCGAGGCGTCCGCGCCGTCGCCCCCTCGGTCGGAGGCTTCGTCGCGGCGCCCGAGTACGGCGGGGAGCGGCTGTACCTCTACGGCGTCGACCTCCTCGCGGACCAGCAGGTCCGCGACGACGGCGCGGGCGCGGGCGCCGGCGCCGTCGTGCGCGACCCGATGGCCTTTCTGGCCGCGCCGGACTCGGTGGCGCTCCCCCGCGCCTTCTTGCGCGCCCATGGCCTCGGGATGGACGATCGCCTGTCCGTCCGGACGCCGTCGGGTGCCGCCACGCTCGTCGTGCGCGCGGTCCTCGGCGCGCCGGCGGGTCCCGCGAGTGCCCTCGACGGTCGTCTCGCGATCGTCGACCTCCCGGTCGCGCAGGAGCTGCTGCGGCTCGACGGCCGGGTGTCGCAGCTCGCGATCGACGTCGCCGAGGGAGCGGACGTGCGGGACGTCGCACGCCGGCTCGCTGCCGAGGTGGGAGCCCGCGGCGTGGTCGAGCGGCCGCGGGGGCGCGCCGCGCTCTTCGCGCGTCTCCTCGCGAGCTATCGCAACGGCCTCGCCCTCGCGGCCGTCGTCGCGGTGGCGGTCGCGGCGTGCTTCGTCGCCAACGTCGCCGCCGTCGCCTGCGAGGAACGACGCGCCGAGATGGCGCTCCTGCGCCTGCTCGGCGCCTCCGGACGTCTGGTCGGCGCCCTGCTCGTCACCGAGATGCTCGTCGTCGCGCTCGCCGCGACCGGCATCGGCGCGCCGCTCGGCCTCCTGCTCGCGCGCCTGTTGCAGGCGCGTTACGACGCCGGAGCCGCGGCGCTCCACGGCGACGTCGGGGGCGCGCCGCTCGTCGTCGACGCGGCCGGCGCTGCCGCGAGCGCCGGGCTCGGCGTGGCGCTGCCGTTGCTGGCCGTCGTCGGCGCGCTCCGACGGGTGCGCGCCGTGCGCCCGCTCGATGCGCTCCGCCCGGAAATCTCCCGCGGGCGGACGCGCGCGCGCAGGAGCGGGGCGTGGATCGGGGTGGCGGTCGTCGCGGCGGGACTCGCGGTGTGGACGGCGCGGGAGCGCCTGCCGATTGGCGTCGAGGCCGCGGGCATGAGTGCGATCCTCGCCGTGCTCGCGGGTCTCGCGAGCGCGCTCCCGACGCTCGTACGCCGGCTCGCGGACGCGGCCGACGCGTCGGCGCGACGCGCCGGTCGCGGGCTGCCGATCCTCGCGGTGCGGCTGGTCACGGAAGAGGGGAGGCGCGTCGCGATCACGTGCACGGCCCTGCTCGTCGGCATCGGCGGCGCGATCGGGATCGCGACCTGGATCGCGAGCCTCGATGCGACCCTGCACGACGCGTTCGATGCCGTGTTCGCGCGCGTGGATCTCGTGGTCAGCGGCGGCGCGGAGCCGTTCGCACCGACGGCGGTCCGAATGCCGGGGCGCGTCGTGGAGGACCTGGCGCGCCTGCCGGAGGTGGCGGCCGTCGATGCGCTCCGCGTCGACACGGTAGCCTTCGAGGGCTCGCGGGCCGCCATCGTGGCGCGCGACGCCGCGCCGTACGTCGCCGGGCGCCGGCGGCTCTATATGGTCGAGGGCGACGCGGACGAAGCCGCCCGCGCGCTCGCGAGCGGGACCGGCGTCGTCGTCAACCGCGTGTTCGCGCGCCGCTTCGGGCGCCGTCCGGGCGACGAGATCGCGCTCGCGACGCCCGAGGGCCGGTTGCGCCTTCGGATCGCCGGTATCCACCTGGAGCTCGCGCCCGGAGACCTCGGCGCCGTGCAGCTCGATCGGAACCTCTACCGACGCTGGTGGCGCGACGACTCGGTGACGCTGGTGGAGGTCGCGGTGCGGCGCCCGAGCGACCGGACGCGCGTCGCGGCCGCGATCCGCGCCCGCTGGGGTGACGAGTATGGGGCGATCGTGTTCACGGTCGAGCAGCTGCGCGCCGCCTACCGGGGGATGCTGGATCGACTGACGGCGTTGGTCGGACCGCTCCTCGCGGCGGCGCTCGCGAGCGCGATCGCCGGCGTGCTGAGCGCGGGAGCGGCGGCGATGCTCGCCCGTCGACGGACCCACGCCCTGCTGCGCGCCGTCGGGCTGACCCGCTCCCAGCTGGCGCGCACGACGAGCCTCGAGCTCGCGACGATCGGGGCGATCGCGGTCGGCGCGGGCGCGATCCTCGGGTGGGGACTCGGCCGCTTCCAGGTGGAGGTGGTGCTGCGCGGGATGCTCGGGATGTCGGTCCGCTACGCGTTCCCCCACCGCGTGGCGGGAAGCGCGGCCGTCGCCGTCCTCGCGCTGACGGCCCTCGGCGGCTGGTGGCTCGGGCGCCGCGCCGCCCGGCGCCCGCTTGCCGAAGCCCTGCGGTGGGAATGACGACGAGCTCCCGAAAGGAGAGGTCATGACGAGCATGCGGAAAGAGGACGCGCCGGGCGCGCGTCCGCGGGATGCGACGCTGGTGGACGTGCTGTGCCGGCGCGCCGCCGACGAGGCCGACCGGCCGGCCTACACGTTCCTGCGCGACGGGGAGATCGAGGAGGAGACGATCACCTACGGCGGCCTCGACGCCCGCGCGCGTCGCGTCGCGGCGGCGCTCATGCGCGACGATGCCGCACCGCGACGCGCGCTGCTGGTGTTCGAGCCCGGGCTGGACTTCGTCGCGGCGTTCTTCGGGTGCCTCTACGCGGGGGTCGTCGCGGTGCCGGTGTATCCGCCGGAAGGTCGCGATCCCGCGGGCGGGGCGGCGCGCATCGCGCGCATCGCGGCGGACGCCGGGGCGTGGCGCGTGCTGACGACGGGCGTGCTCGTCCGCGCCCTCGCGCCGGCGATGCGGCCGGCGCTCGGCGAGGAGGGCTCCCGCATCCTCGTGGACGAGCTTCCGGTCGGCACGGAGGCGGCCTGGCGGCCTCCGGCGGTCGGCGGCGCCGACATCGCCTTCCTGCAGTACACGTCGGGATCGACCGCCACGCCGCGCGGCGTGATGGTGACGCACGCGAACCTGATGGCGCATGGAGCGCGCGTCGCCGTCGTGCTCGGACTCGACCCCGATGCCGTCGCGGTCAGCTGGCTCCCCGTCTGCCACGACATGGGCCTCGTCGGAACGCTGCTGATTCCGCTGCAGATCGGCTTCCGCTCGGTGCAGATGGCCCCGCTCGCGTTCCTCGAACGGCCCGGGCGGTGGCTCCGTGCGATCACGCGCTACCGCGGCACCTTGAGCCCGGCGCCCAACTTCGCGTACGACCTGGCCGCCCGCAAGGTCACGCCGGAGGAGCGTCGCGGCCTCGACCTCGGCGCGTGGCGGGCGGCCATGAATGGCGCCGAGCCGATCCGGGTCGGAACGGTCGAGCGGTTCGTCGCGGCGTTCGCGCCGTGCGGGTTCCGCCACGAAGCGTTCGTGCCGTGCTACGGCCTCGCGGAGGCGACGCTCATGGTCGCCGGAGGACCGGCGGGCGAAGGGCCCGTGCGTCTCGCCGTCGACGCCGAGGCGCTCGACGACGCGCGGGTGGTCGTCGTGCCCGCGGCGGAAGCCGGCGCCCGCGTTCTGGTGGGGTCCGGCCGCGCGATGCCGGACGTCGCGGTGCGGATCGTCCATGCCGCGAGCGGCGCGCCGGCGCGGGATGGCGAGGTCGGAGAAATCCGCGTCGCGGGTCCGACGGTGGCGGCCGGCTACTGGCGCCGGCCGGCGGAGACGGCCGGCGCGTTCGGCGGCCCGCCCGGCGGCGGTCTCCGCACCGGCGACCTCGGATTCGTCCACGACGGCGTGCTGTTCGTGACCGGACGGTGCAAGGACCTGATCGTCGTCCGCGGCCGCAACCATCACCCCCACGATCTCGAGGACGCGGCGGTCGCGGCGCATCCCGCGCTCCGTCCGGGCGGCGGCGCCGCGTTCGCGTGCGACGCCGCCGACGGCGAGGCGGTCGTGGTCGTGCACGAGGTCGATGCCGAGGACGCCGCCACGATGCAGGCCGCCGCAGCGGCGATCCGGGACGCGATCGCGCGCCGCCACGGCCTCGCCGTGGCGCGCGTGGTGTTGATCGCGCCGCGCACGCTCCCGAAGACGACGAGCGGCAAGGTACGGCGAAGCGCGTGTCGCGCGGCGCTCGCGGCGGGGCGGCTCGCCGTCCGCCACGAGGCGTCGGATCTCGTCACGCCCGCGGCCGTGCCGCCGGCGCCCCCGGAAGCGGGGGCCCCGGTCGACGCTGCGGCGATCGAAGCGTGTCTGCGCGCGCTCGTCGCCGAAGTGCGCGGCGTGCCGCCGGAGACCGTGCATCGCGACACCGCGCTCGCCGCCCTGGGCGTCGACTCCGCCGAGGCCGCCCACGTCGCGGCGGCGCTCGAGGCGCGACTCGGCCGGCGCGTTCCGCTCGCGGCGCTGCTCGAGGCGCCGACGCTCGGCGCGGTCGCGGCGGCGCTCGGGGAGGGACGCGCATGACCGCTGCCGCCGATGCCTGGTACGACGCGCTCGCCGATCGCGCCGAGCTCACGCGGCGCCAACTGCTCGTGTGGGCGGGAGACCGCGTCGCCGGCGGTGCGCCGGTTTTCGTCGAGGCCGCGCGCTGGCATCTCGACGGTGCGCTCGACGCCGGGCGGCTGGCGCGCGCCTTCGCCGTGACGGCCGCGCGCGCGGATGCCTTGCGCACGACGGTCGTCGAGATCGACGGCCGGCCCGCGAGCCGGTCGTCGTCCGGGAGCGCGCCGGTGCTCGAGATCGTGGACCTGGCCGGCCACGCGGCGCCGCGCCGCGCCCTCGACGACCTCGCGCAGGAGAGTATCGCCGCCTGCGCCGTCGGCAAGGCGCTGGTGGTTCCGGTCCTGGCGCGCCTGGCGTGGGGTCGCCACGTGCTCGTGCTGGCGCAGCATCAGCTGGTGTCCGACTCCTGGTCGTTCGCCCTCCTGCATCGCCGTCTGGAGGAGGCCTACGAGCGTCCGGTGCCGGACGCCGACACGACGACGGGCTGGCCGCAGTTCGCCGAGTACGTGGCATTCGAGCGCGCCTACCGGAGGTCGCCCGCGGTCGGCGAGGCGCGGCGACACTGGGAGCGGGTGCGCGCAGGCGGACGGCCGGCGGGCGCGCCGGCGGCGGGCGAGCGGGAGAGGACACGCGTGCGGCGGATCGTCGTTCCGCTCGGCACCCCGCGGTCGGCCGCGGTGCGGCGCGCCGCGGCGGAGCGCGGGTCGGCCGACGTCGGGCTCTTCGTGTTCTTCGCCGCGGTCGTGGCGGCGCATCTCCATCGGACGCTCGGTACCGACGACGTCGTCCTCGACGCGCCGTTCGCCAACCGGCCGTCGGCACGGTTCAAGGAGACGCTCGGCACCTTCATGAACGTCTGTCCGGTGCGCGTGGAGGTCTCGCCGCGCGACCGCTTCCGCGACCTGCGGACGCGGCTCGCGGCCGCGACCTGGGAGGCCGCGCGCCATCAGACGTTCACGGGACACGGGGGCGGCGTGCCGCACGCCTATGAAGTGCTGGTGAACGTCCACCGCCCGGCGGTCGCTGCCGCGCGCTTCGGCGCGTGCGCGATGCGCGTCGAGTGGCTCCCGCCGACGCACCGCTTCGGCGCCGCCGCGGTGGCGGTCCACGACTTCGGCGCGACGGGCGAGCTCACGCTCGTGGTCGATCTCAACGAAGCCGTGTTCTCGGCGGGCAGCCGCGCGGCGTTCGCGGCGTCGCTCCTGCGGCTCGTCGACGAGCAGCTCGTCGACGGCGACCGCCGGCTCGCCGGCGCGGAGCGGGCCGGCGCGGCGACGGCGCCGCCGGCCGGGGGCGGTGCCGCGTCCGCGGCGCGGGAGGCGACGCTGTGGTCGGGTTTCGTCGCGCGCGCGGAGGCGGCTCCCGAGGCGGTCGCGGTGCGCTCTGGCGACGCGACGGTGACCTACGGGGAGCTCTTGCGTCAGGCGACGGACGCGGCGAGTCGCCTCTCGGCGGCCGGGGCCGGGCGCGACACGGTGGTCGGGGTCTGGGGCGCGCGCGGACCGCGCTGGCTCCGCGCGCTGCTCGGCGTGCTCGCCGCCGGCGCCGTCTACTTGCCGCTCGATCCGAGCTGGCCGCTGCGGCGCGTCGGCGAGGTGCTGCGGCGGAGCGGCGCGCGGCTGTTCGTCGCCGACGGGGCGCCACCCGACCTTGCGTCGCGGGTCGCGTCGCCGGGTGACGCCTGGCGGGTGATCGCGATCGACGGGCCGGTCGTCGACGCGTCATCGGCGGCGCCGCCGCCCGGACCGCACGCCGGCGACGTCGCCTATGCCTTCTACACCTCGGGATCGACGGGCGCGCCGAAGGGGGCGCTCGTGGAGCACGCCGGCCTCCGCAATCACCTGGACGCGAAGGTGGCGCTCCTCGGGCTCGGCCCCGGCGATCGGGTCGCGCAGAGCGCGACCGCCGGGTTCGACGTGTCGCTCTGGCAATGCCTCGCGCCGCTGCTCGCGGGCGCGGAGGTCGACATCCTGCCCGATGACGTCGCGCGCGCGCCGGCAACGCTCGCGCGGGTCGCGACGGAGCGGCGCGTGACCATCCTGGAGGTCGTGCCGACCGTGCTCCGGGTCGTCCTCGATGCGGAGGAGGACGGAGCCGACGGCGACGGCGCGGGAGGCGCGCCGCTCGCGGCCCTGCGGTTCCTCGTCGTGACGGGCGAGGCGCTGCCGCCGGAGCTCTGTCGCCGGTGGTTCGCGCGCCGTCCGACGGTGCCGCTGGTGAACGCCTACGGGCCCACCGAGTGTGCCGACGACGTCACCCATCACGTGCTGCGCGCGGCGCCGCCGCCCGATGTGGTCGTGGTCCCGATCGGGCGCCCGATCCCGGGGATGACGGTGTACGTCCTCGATGCGGCGCTGCGGCCGGCGCCCGACGGCGAGCCGGGGGAGCTTTGCGTGGCCGGTGTGGGCGTCGCGCGCGGCTATCTCGGCGATCCGGAGCGGAGCGCGGCGGCGTTCGTGACCCGGCCTCTCGGTCCCGTCGGGGACGACGTGCGCGTGTATCGCACCGGCGATCGCGGCCGCCGTCTGCCCGACGGGACGTTCGTGTGGCTCGGGAGGCTCGACGCGCAGGTGAAGATCCGCGGCATGCGCGTCGAGCCCGCGGAGGTGGAGGCGACGCTCGGAGAGCACCCGGACGTCCGGCAGGCGGTGGTCGTCGCGCATGGATCCGCGGCCGCGGATCCACGGCTCGTGGCCTACGTGGTCCTGGCGAGGGCGGATGCGCGCGGCGCGGAGGCGCCGTCCGGCGGCGATCTGGAGCGGGCGCGCGTCCGCGAGTGGGAGCGGCTCTGGGACGATACCTACGCGCGCGAGTCGCCGGCGGCGTCCGACGCGGCGTTCGACACGGCCGGATGGCGCAGCCGCTACACGCGGCGTCCGATTCCCGCCGCCGAGATGCGCGAGTGGCTCGACGGCGCCGTCGGCCGCGTGCGCGCGCTCGCGCCGCGCATCGTGCTCGAGATCGGCTGCGGCTCGGGCATGATGCTCGCGCGCCTGGCGCCGACGTGCGCGCGCTGGCTCGCGGTCGATTGCTCGGCGGCGGCGGTGGACGGGGTGCGCCGCCGCCATCTCGCGGACGGCCGCCTGCCGCACGTCGCTGTCGAGCGCGCCGCGGCGCACGCGCTCGCGCTTCCTCCCGGGTTCCACCCCGATCTGGTGCTGCTGAACTCGGTGGCGCAGTACTTTCCGAGCCTCGCGTACCTGCGCGCGGTGCTCGTGAACGCGTGGGCGATGCTCGACGAGGCCGGCGCGATCTTCGTCGGCGACGTGCGCTCGCTGCCGCTCGCCCGGACGTTGCACACGAGCGTCGAGCTCGCGCGCGCCCCCGGCCGGTGCGCGGTCGGCGAGGTGCGCGCGCGGATCGAGCACGGCCTCGCGCGCGAGCACGAGCTCCTGATCGACCCGGCGTTCTTCGCGGCGCTCGCCCGCACCCACGGGGGAACCGTCGACGTGGAGCTGAAGCGCGGGCGCGTCCACAACGAGCTGACCCGCTTCCGCTACGACGTGACGTGGCGGCGGGGAGGAGACGCGGCCGGACCGGAGGACGCGGTGGTCCGGTTCGCCGCGTATCCGACGCTCGCCGAGGTGCGCGGGCGCCTCGTCGAGACGCCCGCGGCCGCGCTCGTCCTCCACGACGTGCCGAACCCCCGGCTGCAACGCGAGGTGCTCGCGGTCGAGCTCCTCGCCGCGGCGCGCGACGCCGCGCGCGTCGAGGACGTGCGGGACGAGATCGCGGCGCGTCCCCTCGCGCCGGGCCTCGATCCCGAGGATCTCTGGACGTCGCCCCTCGGGGCCGATCGCGACCTGGTGATCGGATGGTCGCGGGCGGGGTTGGACCGGTACGACGCGCGCTTGCGACCGCGCCGGTGCGGCGCGCGCGGCGGCGGCGCTGATCGGGCGGCGCGGGGCCGCGGCTTCCCGGGCGCGCCGCTGTCCGGGTCCGTCGAGGCCGCGGCGCACGCCAACGATCCCGGGGGGACGGCGACGATTGGGGCGCGTCTCGAGGCGCTGCGCGCGTTCGTCCGCGCCCGGCTCCCCGAGGCGTCGGTGCCGGCGACGTTCGTGGCGGTGCCGGAGGTGCCCCGCACGCCGAACGGCAAGGTCGATCACGCGGCGCTCGCGGCGCATGGGGAGGCCGGCATCCCGGTGCCGTGCGACGCCCTGCCGGCCTCGTCGCTCGAGCGGGCGGTCGCCGCGATCTGGGGTCGGTTCCTCGGCGTCTCCGAGGTCGGACGCGACGACGACTTCTTCGCGCTCGGCGGCGACTCCCTCCTGGTCTATCGCGTGCTCCGGGCGCTGCGCGCCGAGGTCGGCGTCGAGCTCGACCCGGAGCGCTTCCTGGCGCGCCCCACGGTGGCCGGCGCCGCCGCGGCGATCGCGGCTGCCGCTTTCGCGGGACTCGACGCCGCCGAGGCCGACGCGCTTCTCGCCGAGGTCGAAGCGCATCCGGATGGCGGAGCGGCCGCGCCGCACAACGGCGACGGCCCGGCCCGGGAGGACGTCGATGCGTGATCGGATCGCGCGCCTCGAGGCGCTCTCCGCCGAGCAGCAGGCGCTCCTCGTCCGTCGGCTCGGCGCGCGCGCGGCCGGAGCGCCGGGCCTCGAGCCCGTCCCTCGCCGGCCGGGAGTCAACGTCTTCCGGGCGTCGTTTGCGCAGGAGCGGCTCTGGTTCCTGGAGCAGGTGGCGGCGGGGAACGCCGCCTACACCGTGGCCGGCGCCTTCGAGGCTTGCGGCCGTCTCGACCTCGGCGCGTTGCGGACGAGCTTCGCGGCGGTGATCGCGCGCCACGAGAGCTTCCGCACGACCTTCGTGGGCATGGACGGCCGGCCGATGCAGGTCGTGTCCCCGGTGGCGCCGGTCGCGTGGACGATGCGCGATCTTCGCGACGAGGGCGCGCCGGAGGCGGCGCTCCGGGCGGAGATCGACCGCGAGGTCGCGCGTCCGTTCGATCCGAGCCGCGGACCGCTGCTGCGCCTGCGGGTGCTCGCGCTCGGCGCCGGACGACACGTCGTCGTTCTCACGATGCATCACCTGATCGCCGACGCGTGGTCGGTCGGCATCCTGGTCCGGGAGCTCTCGGCGCTCTATCGCGCCGCCGTGCGGGGCGAAGCCGCCGCGCTCGACGCCTCCGTCCTCCAGTACGCGGACTACGCCGAGTGGCAGCGTCGTGCCGCCGGAGCGGGGTGGGACGGTGCGACGTCCTATTGGCGGCGGCAGCTCGAAGGCGCGCCCTATCCCGACGTCGCCGCGGGCAACCGCCTCGCCTTTCGGGGCGGGGCGGTGCGCGGCGAGCTCGGACGAGGAGTGACCGAGGGTCTCCGCGCGCTCGCGCGCGCCGAGGGCGTCACGGCGTTCGCGGTTGCGCTCGCGGCGTGGAAGGTGGTCGTGGCGCGGGCGACGGCGCTCGACGACGTCACCGTCCTCTCGCCGGTCGCCAATCGCGAGCGCTCCGAGCTCGCGGCCGTCGTCGGCTTCTTCGTGAACCTGGTCGCGCTCCGGACGCGGCTCGACGACGATCCCCCGGTCGCGGAGCTGGTGCGGCGCGTGGGGCGCGTGGTGCGCGACGCCTTCCGCCACCAGGCGCTGCCCTTCGAGTTGGTGCTCGGCGAGCTCGGCGTCGACCGCACGCTGGCGCGGCCGCCGCTCAGCCCGTTCGCGTTCGCCCTGGAGCGTCCCGTCGACGGCGCGATCGACCTCCCCGGCGTCCGGCTCGCCGCGATCCCGCTCGAGATCCGCACGAGCCGGACGGACCTGGCGCTGATCGTGGTGGAGCGGGAGGCGCCGGCGGCGTGGAGCGCGCGGCTCGAGTACGACCGAGGGCTCTACGAGGCGCACGAGGTCGCCGCGCTGCTCGCCGACTTCGAGGCCTGTCTCGGCGGCTTCGTGGCGGATCCGACGCGCCGGATCTCCACCCTGCGCTCGCCGAGGGCGCTTCCCCCGACGGCGGTCGCGGATCCGGCGACGGTCTGGGGACGCTTCCTCGCGCAAGCGGCGAAGAGCCCCCGTGCCGTCGCGGTGCGTGCGGCCGCGCGCGTCCTCACCTACGAGGGCGTGCGGGATCGGGCGCTCGCGCTCGCGGCGCGACTCGGCCGCACCGGCATCGGTCGGGGCGACGTCGTAGCCTTGGCGGCGGCGCGCGGCCCGCAATGGATCGCGGCGGTGCTCGGCATCTGGGGCGCCGGCGGGGTGTACCTGCCGCTCGATCCACGATGGCCGGCGGCGCGTGTGCGCGACGTGCTCGAGCGGAGCGGCGCGCGGGTGGCGCTCTGCGACGATGCGGCCGCGGAGGCACTCGTGGACGGTCCCGCGCGACGTTCGCTGCGCCTCGACGCGGCGATGGTGGGCGCGCCGGACGCGTCGGCCGAGGCGCCGGCCGGTCCCGCGCGGGACGACGTCGCCTACCTGCTCTATACCTCCGGCTCCACCGGCGTGCCGAAGGGCGCGCTCATCGAGCACGCCGGCCTCGCGAATCACCTCGACGCGAAGATCGCGCTCCTCGGGATCGGCGCCGGGGACCGGATCGCGCAGACCGCGCCGACGACCTTCGACGTGTCGTTGTGGCAGGGCCTCGCCCCGCTGCTCGTAGGGGCCGAGGTCGTGGTGCTCGACGACGCCGCGGCGACGGACCCCGCCGGCTTGCCGGCGGCGGTCGCGCGCGATGGGGTCACGGTGCTCGAGCTCGTGCCGAGCGTCCTCCGACTCGTGCTCGACGCGGCCGCGGACGAGGAGGCGGCGCTCGCCGGTCTCCGCTGGCTGCTCGTCACGGGGGAGGCGTTGCCGCCGGCGCTGTGCCGTCGATGGCTCGTCCGCCATCCAGCCATTCCGCTCGTGAATGCGTACGGGCCGACGGAGTGTGCCGACGACGTCGCGCACCACGTCGTCCGGACGGCGCCCCCGGAGGACGCGGCGCGCGTCCCGATCGGGACGCCGATTCCCGGGATGTCCTTGGTTCTTCTCGACGCGCGGCTCGCGCCGGTCGCATCCGGGGAGGTCGGCGAGATCTGCGTCGGCGGTATCGGCGTGGGGCGGGGGTATCACGGCGACCCCGCGCGCACGGCGGCGGTCTTCATCGAGCCGGCGAGGTCGCGCGGCGCGGCGTTGCCCAGGCTCTACCGCACCGGCGACCTCGGTCGGCGCCTCCCCGACGGGACGTTCGAGTGGCTCGGTCGGGTCGATACCCAAGTGAAGCTCGGCGGGGTGCGGATCGAGCCCGAGGAGGTGGAAGCCGTGCTCGCCATGCACCCGGCCGTGCGGTGCGCCGCCGTCGTGGCGACGCCGCTCGACGCCCCGTCGCGTCTCGTGGCGTACGTCGCAGCCGCCCTCGCGGACGCGGAGGCGGCAGCGGATCTCGCGGCGCGGCTCCGCGCCTGGGCGGCCGAACGCCTGCCGGCCGCCATGGTGCCCGCCGTCGTCGTCGTGCGGGCGGCGCTCCCGCTGACGGCCCACGGCAAGGTCGATCGGCGGACGCTCGCGCTCGAGGCGTCGAACGCGAGCCCTCCGCGGCCGACCGCGCCGTCCGCCGTGCCGGAGACGCCGATCGAGCGCCGGCTCGCGACGCTCTGGACGGAGATCCTCGGCGTCGAGGTGCGAGCCGCGAGTGACGGGTTCTTCGCGCTCGGCGGCGACTCGCTCGCCGCTCTCCGGTTGGTTGCGACGGCGCGGCGCTACGGGATCGTCCTGACGGCGCAGCAGATCTTCGAGACCCCGACGCTCGCCGCGCTCGCGCGCGTCGCGTCCGCCGCGCCGCCGCCGGCGGAGCAGGGCGTCGTCGTGGGCGACGTCGAACCGACGCCGATCCAGCGCATGTTCCTCGCGGCCGATCTTCCGCGCCCGGAGCACTACAACATGGCGATGCTGCTCGAGGTCGACTGCCGCCTCGAGCCGACGTCGCTGGCGGTCGCCGTCGAGCACCTCGTGCGCCATCACGATGCGCTCCGCTCGCGTCTTCGCCGCGACGGGGGGCGGCCGCGACTCTCGATCGCCGGCCTCGAAGGGCCGGTGCCGTATACGCACGTCGATCTCGCCGGGTGCGACCGAAGTGAGGCGGCCGCCGCGATCGAAGCCGCGGCCGCGGCGGAGCAGGCGAGCCTGGACCTCGAGCGCGGGCCGATCGTGCGCGTGCGGTCGTTCGACCTCGGGGCGGGACGATCGAGCCGGCTGCTGGTCGTCGTGCATCACCTCGCCTGCGACGCGGCCTCGTGGCCGATCCTGCTCGAGGACCTCGCCGCGGTGTATGCGCAGGTCGAGGCCGGCGCGCCGATCGTCCTCCCGGCCAAAACGACGTCCTACCGCGCGTGGGCGGCGCATCTCGCGGCGCGCGCGCGATGCGAAGTCCGGCGCGACGAGGCGGCGTTCTGGGCGGAGCAGGGCGCCGTCGCGGGTGCGCGTCTGCGGCCGGCGCGGCCGGTCGCGCGCCCGGCCGTCGCCGAGGTCGCGGTGCACGCCGCCGCGCTCGACGCCGTTGCGACCGCCGCGCTCTCCGCCGTGCTCGCTCGGCGCGGTGCCACCATGGAGACGGCGCTCGTCAGCGCCGTCGCGACGGCGGTCGCCGCGGTCGGCGCGGACGACCGCGTGCTGCTCTATCTGGAACGGCACGGACGGGAGGCGGCGAGCGCCGAGATCGACGTGTCGCGGACCGTCGGATGGTTCACCGCGGTCTTTCCGCTCTGCGTCCGCGTCGCCGCGAGCCGGCGGCCGAGCGACACGCTCGCGGCGGTCGACCGCCAGATCCGCGCCGTGCCCTCGGGGGGCCTCGGCTGGGGGCTTGCCGCCTTCGGACCTGAGGCGACCGGCGGCGCGGACGGCGGCCTCGTCGGCGCGCGTCCCGAGATCAGCTGCAACTACCTCGGGCGCATCGATCCACCGCCGGGCCTCGGCTGGCGGCTCGCCCCCGAGTCGGCCGGCAGGGAGGTCGCCGCGGAGGGGACGCGTCCAACCCTGCTCGACGTGGTTGCGCACGTCGCGGCGGAACGGCTCCATGTCGCGTGGCACTACGACGCGGTGGCGTACGAACGCGCCGCGATCACGGCGCTCGCGGCGCGAACGCTCGACGAGCTGCGCGGCCTCGCGGCCGGCGCGACCGCGGCCGACGAGGCTCCGGGGAGGTCGTCATGACGGAGGGCATTCTGGCGGCGATCGGCCGCACCCCGCTCGTCGCGCTGCGCCGGCTCGTTCCCGATGCGCCGTTCCGGATCTTCGCGAAGCTCGAGGCCTGCAACCCCGGCGGGAGCATCAAGGATCGCGCGGCGCTCGGGCTGCTGGAGGGGGCGCGGCGCGCCGGGCGCATCCGCCCGGGCACGGTCGTCGTCGAGTCGAGTTCCGGCAACATGGGGATCGGTCTCGCGCAGGCCTGCGCGGTGCTCGGGCTCCGCTTCGTCTGCGTCGTCGACGTGCGCACCACGGCGCAGAACATCGCGATCCTGCGCGCCTACGGCGCGGAGATCGACGTCGTGGACGCGGCCGATCCGAACGGCGGCGGGTTCCTGCGCGCCCGGATCGCGCGGGTCCGGGCGCTCGTCGAGCGGCTGCCCGACGCGTTCTGGCCCGATCAGTACGGCAACCCGGACAACGCGCGCGCCCACCGGCGGACGATGCACGAGATCGCGACCGCGCTCGACGGTCGGATCGACGTGCTCTTCTGTCCGACCAGCACGTGCGGGACGATCCGCGGCTGCGCGGAGTACGTGCGGGCGCGCGGCCTCGCCACGACCATCGTCGCGGTTGACGCGGTCGGCAGCGTCATCTTCGGCCCGGCGGGCGCGGACCCCGGCGCGGCGGCGCCCGTGCGCCTGATCCCGGGGCATGGAGCGGCCGTGCGTCCGGCGCTCTTCCGCGACGACGTCGCCGCCGCGTGCGTGCACGTCTCCGACCTCGAGTGCGTCGCGGGCTGCCGCCGGCTCGTCGCGCGGGAGGGCATCCTCGCGGGCGGCTCCTCCGGGGCCGCGGTGACCGCGATCGAGCGCCTGCGCGACCGCATCGCGGACGGCGCGACGGTCGTCGCGATTCTCCCGGATCGCGGCGAGCGCTATCTCGACACCATCTATTGTGACGCGTGGGTCCGACGGCACTTCGGCGCGTTGCCGGCCTGCGACGCGGAGGAGCGCGAGTCGTCCGGCGCGGCGCGCCGGACGCCGCCCCGCGCGCGCCGACGGCCCCTGGCCCTGCGCCCGCCCGAGCGCACCGCGGCCGGAGCGCGGGCGGTCCGGGGGAAGGCGTGAGCGCGACGGGCGACCTCCTGATCGTGCCGGCCGCTGACGTTGCCGGAATCCTCGAGGGGGAGGAGGCGGCCGTCATGGCGATCGTCGCGGCAGCGTATGCGATGCACGGTGGCGGGGAGAGCGTCGTGCCGCACTCGAGCTTCCTGCGGTTCCCCGGCGGAAGGAATCGCGCGATCGCGCTGCCCGCGTATCTCGGCGGCCCGGCCGGAGTCGCGGGGCTCAAGTGGATCGCGTCGTTTCCGGAGAATGTCGAGCACGGGCTGGCGCGTGCCTCGGGGCTCGTGGTGCTCAACTCGCCCGCCACCGGCCGGCCGTATGCGGTGGTCGAGGGCGCGCTCGTCAGCGCGCGGCGCACGGCGGCGAGCGCGGCGCTGGCCGCGCGCGCTCTCCACGCGGATGCGCCGCCCGCGCGGGTCGGGTTTCTCGGGTGCGGCGCGGTCAACTTCGAGACGCTACGCTTCCTCCTGGCGGTGTGGCCGGACATCGGGCAGGTGCGGTTGGCGGACCTGAGCGCGGCCCGCGCGGCGGCGTTCGCGGCGCGGGCGCGCGCCCGGTTCCCGCGGGTCGCGTGCGCGATCGCGAGGGACTGGCGCACGCTGCTCGCCGAGTGTCCGCTCGTCTCGATCGCGACCACCGCGACGACGCCCTACGTCGACGCGCTGCCGACGGACACCGTGCGCACCGTGCTGCACCTCTCGCTTCGCGATCTTGCGCCGGAGGTCGTCCTGGGCGCCGACAACGTCGTCGACGATGCGGATCACGTGTGCCGCGAGGAGACGTCCCTGCACCTCGCCGAGCGCGCGACCCGGGGGCGCGCCTTCATCCGCTGTACGCTCGCCGAGGTGCTCGCGGGACGCGCCGCGCCGAAGCGCCCCCGGGATCCATGCACCATATTCAGTCCGTTCGGGCTCGGCATCCTCGACATCGCCCTCGCGAATTTCGTATGGGAGCGCGCAGCGGCGTGCGGCAAGGGAACGCGCCTTCCCTTCGCGACCCCCGCATGAGCGCGCCGCTTGACGGAGGGTGCATGTCGCGCAGGGTGCCGGCGCCGACCGCCGCGGCGGTCGGCGCGATGCTGTGGATGATCGTGGCGACGGGGACGGTGGCGACGGCCGGCGCGGAGGACGCCGGCGCGCGGCGGCCGCGCCGCGCGGACCACGGCGCGCTCGTCGTGCTCGACGTCTACGGCACCTACGAGGAGATGGGGCGCCAGCAAGCCGCGCTCCTCGGCGACGAGGCGGGCGCCGTGCGCGACCTCTACGCCGACCGGTGGCGCGGGCTCGTACGCGCGCAAGGCGCGGTCGGCCGCTTCGTCGACGCCGTCGTCTTCCCGATCTGGAGCGGGCTCGGAGGATGGCGCGAGGACAGCGGGTTCTTCGCCGAGGCGGCGGGGATCGCGCGCGCCCTCGACGTCGGCGGCGCGACGGACGGCATGCGGCTCCTCTACGGCGGGGTCTTCGGCGGCGGCTCGACGGTGTTTGCGGCGACGCGCAGCGCGACCGTCGACGGCCGCGCCCTCATCGGTCGGAACGTCGACTGGTCCGACGACGGCGGCCGGCGCCGCCCCGTCGTCACCCGCTATCACCCCGCGAACGGCGACCTGCCGCACCTCACCGCATCGTGGCCGCTCGTGATCGTGCCGATCGTCGGGGTCAACGCGGCGGGGCTCGCGATTTCCATCAACTTCTTCGACGCCGACGTCATGATGGGGCTCGGGTTCCCGCGCTTCCTCTATCGGCGGGTGCTGCAGCGCGCGCACACCGTGGAGGAGGCGCTGGCGCTCCTCGCCGATGGCGGCAATCGCGGCGGCGCCGGCATGCTGGTGCTCGCCGACGCTGACGGGACGCTGGCGCTCGCGGAGTGCACGGCGATGCGTTGCGCCGTGCTGCGGCCGAGTGCCGACTGGCTCGCCCACAGCAACCACGCGCGCACGCCCGAGATGCGCCCGCACGACGAGGGGCGGACGGCGGATTCCGACCGGCGGCTCGCCGCGATGGAGGCGGCGGTGCGGGAGCGCCTCGGGAGGATCGACCCCGGCGCGGCGGCGGCGATCCTCCGCGACCGGGCGAACACGGCGTTCATCAACGACGCCGCGGTCGCCAATCTGCGCGTGCTGAACGCCGTCGTCGTCGATCCGCGGGCTCGGCTCTTCTGGCACGGCACGACCCAGCAGCCGCTGGCGCCGTTCGGCGCGCTCGTGCCGCTCGCGGTCGACGACGAGGCGCCCGTGGCGGCGGCGCCGATCGCCGCGGACCCGCAGCTCGGCGGTCCGGCCCTGACGCGCGAGCGCGAGGTGGTGGCGGCGATGCGGCAGGCCATCCGGGTGTTCGAGGGCGGGCGCGCCGGCGATGCGGGCGCGATCTGGGACCGCCTCGCCGGCATGCCGGCGACGGGCCTCGAGCCGCATCGCCTCGCGTGGGCGCGGGCGCGCGTCCGCTGGTCGACGGGCCGGCTCACCGAGGCGGACACGCTCCTCGCGGCGGCCGACGCCGACGGCGCCCCGTTCGAGGTGCGGGCGTACGCGCGGGTCGCGCGCGGACTCGTCGCCGACCGGCGCGGCGCGCGCGCGGACGCGCTACGGTGGTATCGCGCGGCCGACGCGTATCTCGCGGCGCATCCGTGGTACGACGCGCCGTTTCTGGTCGAGCCCTTGCGGCGCGCGATCCGGACGGGCCTCGCCGCGCCCGCGATCGCCATGCCGGCGATGCCCGATCTGCAGAACATTCCACGATGAGGGAGGCGCGCGGACGATGAGACGATGGGTGCGAGCGATGGGAGGGGCGGCCGCGGCGGTGGCGCTGGCGATCGACGCGTGGGCGGCGCTCGACGGGCGGACGCCGATCGATCCCGGCGCGCTCCTCGACGCGCGCCGCCGGCTCTACGCCAGCACGTACGCCTGGACCGACCAGCGCCAGGTCCTGCGGGTCACCACCTGGGACGCGGCGGCGCGAAGCCACCAGCGGACCATCGAGATCTTCGAGCGCCGCTACGGCGACGGCGCGCGCAAGGTGCGGCTCGGCTTCCTCGCGCCGGACGAGGTGAAGGGGATGGCCGTGCTCTCGCAGGAGCGCGCCGGCGGGGCGCCGGAGCGCTGGCTCTACCTGCCGCGCCAGCGGCGGGCGCGGCGCTTCGCCGGCCAGATGCGGGACGAGGGCATGCTCGGCACCGATCTCACCGCGGCCGAGCTCGACCTCCTGCGCGACTCGCTCGGGTGGAGCGGCGCGGCGCTGCGTCCGACCCTGCACGGCGCCGAGCGCCTCGGCGACGTCGAGGCGTATGCCCTCGATGTCGCGCGGGTCGGCGGGTACGAGCGGGTGCGGCTGTGGATCGGCGCCGGTGATCTCGTCCTCCGCCAGCTCGAGCTCTACGGCACGGAGTCGGCGGCGGTGAAGCGCATCCGGCAGAGCGAGGTGCGGTTCGTCGGCCGGGTGCCGATGCCGGGGCGCGTCGAGGTCGAGAACCCGCGCGCCGGCACGCGCTCGCTCTTCGAGCTCGTGGAAGCCGAGGTCGACGCCGGGTTCTCCGACGACGTCTTCAGCTTGCCGCTGCTCGCGATGCCGAAGCAGGAGTGATCGGATGCCCGACCGCGCGTCCTCCTGGTGCGAGATCATGCCGACGCCGTTCGCCGACGTGCGCGTCCATCGCCTCGATCTCGCGGCCGCGCGCGGGGACTCCGTGCGCCTCGCGGCGGTGCTGACGGCGCCGGAGCGCGCACGCGCCGCGCTCTTTCGCCGGACCGACGATCGCCTCCGCTTCGTCGTCACGCGCGCCGTGCTGCGCCTGCTGCTCGCGGAGGCGGGGCTCGGCCCACCGGAGGCGCTCACGATCGTCGCCGACGGGAACGGCAAGCCGGAGATCCCGCACTCGGCGCCGCTCCGCTTCAACGTCGCACACTCCGGCGCGGTGGCGCTGGTCGCGTTCGCCGACGGTCGCGACGTGGGCGTCGACGTCGAGGCGGTGCGCGAGCGTCCCGATCTCCGCGACGTTGCCGCGCGCTTCTTCGCGCGCTCGGAGGTCGAGGCGCTCGGGCGTCTTCCGGCCGCGGAGCACGCGGCGGCGTTTCATCGCTGCTGGGTGCGCAAGGAGGCGTGCGTGAAGGCCGCGGGCGTCGGGCTCCGCGCGCCGCTCGCGGAGGTCGTGGTGGGCGTCGGCGTGCGTCCAGGCGCGTGGGCGGCGACGGTGGGCGGCGGAGCGCCGCGCGCCTTCGAGCTCGCCGACGTCGCGGCGGGGAGCGGATATGCCGCGGCGGTGGCCGTCGCGGCGCCCGCGTGGCGTGGCGGTCGTGTCTCGGTGTGACCGAGACGCGACCGGCGCACTCGCGACGTGGACCTGGTGAGAAATGCGGGTTAGAGAGAACGCGTGACGAAGGGACGTCGTCTCGCGCTCACCGACGCCGCCGCGCTCGTCCGTCCGCGCGACACGCTCGCCTGCGGCCTCGTCGCCGGTCAGCCTGCGGGCTTTCTCGACGCCCTCGGCGCGCGCCGCGACCTCGAGGACGTCGTCCTCTACACCGGCCTTCTGCTCCAGCCCTACGCGCTCCTCCAAACGCCGGGCGTCCGCATCGTGAGCGGCTTCTTCGGGCCGATCGAGCGGATGGCGCGCGCGATGGGCGGACGGGTGACCTACATTCCGCGCGACTTCAACGGTCTCGAGCGCCTGGCGATGGACGTGGCGCCGCGCGTGATGCTCGCCGTCACGAGCCCGCCCGACGCCGACGGCTATCTGAGCTTCGGGGTCCACGCCGGCGCGACCTTCCGTCCGTTCCACGCCGCCGCGCGCGATCCGGCGCGCCTCGCGATCGCCGAGGTCAACCGGCGGATGCCGCGCGTCCCCGGGCTTCCGGAGCTCGGCGGCAACCGCATCCACGTCTCCGAGGTCGACGTGCTCGTCGAACACGACGCCGATCTCGTGACGATCGCCGACGCGCCGCCGTCCGCGGCGGATCTCGCGATCGCCCGCCGGGTGTGCGAGCGCATCCCGCCGGGCGCCGTCCTCCAGTTCGGGATCGGCGCCATCCCGAACGCGATCGCCGGCATCCTCGCCGCGGAGGGGCAGGGCGGCTTCGCCGTCCACACCGAGATGATCTCGGACGGCATCATGCGCCTCCACCGGGCGGGCGCGGTGGCGAACCGAAAACCGCTCTACGACGGCGTTACGGTCGCGACCTTCGCCCTCGGGAGCCGTGCGCTCTACGACTGGCTCGACGGCAACCCCGACGTCCGCATCCTCCCCGTCACCGCGGTGAACGGCCCCGCCGTGCTGGCGCAGCTCCCGGACCTCACCAGCGTGAACGGGGCGATCGCGATCGACCTCGCGGGGCAGGTCGCGGCCGATACGATCGGCGATCGGCAATACTCGGGAACGGGCGGCCACGAGGCGTTCGTGAGCGGGGCGGGGAGCGCGCCCGGCGGCCGGAGCTTTCTCTGCACGCGCGCGACGGCGACGGTGGATGGCGCGCCGATCTCGACGATCGTCGCGGCGTTCCCGCCCGGGACGCGCGTCACGACGCCGCGGCACCACGTCCAGTGGGTCGTGACGGAGCACGGCGCCGTCGATCTCTCCGTGCTCGACGACGTCGAGCGCCCGCGCGCCCTGGTCGAGCTCGCCGACCCGTCGTTCCGCGCCGCGCTGCGCGCCGCGCTGCGCTAGCCCCGCCGTTCCACGTCGCGCCGCGCGCCGCGCGGCGCCAGCCCCGTCGTTCCGCGCCGCGCTGCGCGCCGCGCGGCGCCAGCCCCGCCGTTCCACGTCGCGCCGCGTTCGTCCCGCCGGGCCGGACGCGGCCTGTCGCGCGTGGCGGCGCGCCGGACGCGTCCTCGCGCGGCGGACGCGCCGCCTACTCGGGCGGGATCGCGGGTGTCCCGCCGAACGTGCCGTCCTCGCACGCGACCGTCCGGTCGCTCGGCGCGCAGCGCAGCAGCGCACCCGTGCACCCGCCGACGCAGGCGCCGCAGACGAGGTCGCGACGGCACGCGTCGCACTGCGCGGCGCAGCGCGTGTCGCAATCGGGATCGCCGGCGCGGCAAAAGGTACGGCACGCGTCGTAGCACTCGCGGTCGACGCCCGCGTCGCAGCTCCGGCAGACCCTGGCATCGCGGTCGTGGCTGCCGCCGCCGCAGGCCGAGAGCGCGGCGGCGAGCGCGACCGCGACTGCCGCCCCGAGCGCCATGCTTCGCCATCCGGTCATATCGTCGCTCCCCTCGTCGCGCATCTCAAAACGTGTGGCCGAACGTCAGGTAGACGAGCCCCGTGTGCTCGGGGCTGAAACCGGCGTCGATTCGCGCCACCAGCCCCGACGAGAGCCCGATGCGGAGGCCGCCGCCGTAGCTGTGGCGGACGTGGTCGAAGGGGTGATGGGTGAAGTCGTAGTCGTCCGCGAAGACGCGCCCGAGGTCACCGAACGCGACCCCGTCGACGCTCACGTCCCAGAGCCTGCGGAAATTGAAGTCGACGAGCTTGAGGCGGTACTCGGCGTTCAAGAGCATGCTGCCCTTCCCGAGGAAGCGCTGCGGGAAGTAGCCGCGCATGGTGTCGTCGCCGCCGAGCGAGCTGAGCTCGAAGAAGGGGATCTCGTCGTCGTCGCCGAACACGGCCTCGGTGTTGGCGTGCAGTGCGATCACCTGCCGCCGCCAGACGAGCGGCTGGATGAAGCTCACGTCGAAGATCACCTTCTGGTAGTCGGTGTCGCGGTTGAAGAGCGCGTGATCGGCGTTCAGGTACTTCAGGATCACTTCCCAGCCCTCGGTCGGCCGCACGAGGTCGTCGCGCGAGTTGTAGACGAGCGCCGCCGACAGGTAGTTCGACGGCGCTCCGTGCACGCCGTAGAGCCCGGGGGCGAAGCGCTGGATGGACGGCGTATCGTCGTCGGCGCCGTTCTTGACGTTGGTGTCGCGGTAGAACCCGGCGAGCACGAGCGCGAGCTTCCGCAGCGCACGGTAGCCGACCGTGAATCCGACACGAGCCCGGCGCATCTCGTAGTTGGCGACGGGGTCGGGACCGAGCGCGTTGTTGCCGAGTCCGAAGAACTCGACGGCGGGATCGGTGTACCACGCCCAGGTGCCGAACAGCATGAACGGACCGAGGGCCGTGTGCCCGAGGTTGACGGTCGCCTTCTGCTGGCGCTTCAGTGCGACCAGCAGGTTCACGTCGCCGACCAGGGCGTCGCCGAAGAGGTCGCGGCCCTCGAACTTGACGCCGGCCTTCGGGCCGGTCGCCGGGCCGTAGCCGGCCTGGGGCAGGATCGCGAAGGGCAGCCGTCGTCCCACATCCTCGTCGACCGCCGGACGCGACGGCAGCGAGTCGGAGACGAGGTTCTCGGGATCGAGGTCGTTCTCGGGCGTCGCGTGCGCGGTCGGCGTCGTCCGCACGAACGCCGCGAGGGCGACGGCGACGGCGAGTGCGGCGCGAGCGCGGCGACGCGTCCTGGCGCTCCGGGCCCGGCGCCGGGCGCCGGCGCGCTCGCGGCCGCTCGCCGGGCTCTCGAAGCCGTGCCGGGGGCGCACCATCCCGTTGTACTCGAAGCCGAGCCGCCCGGTCAGATCCGAAAACGACGGCCGGCGCCGCTCCATCGCGCTTTCTACACCGCGTGTAGGACTTACATCGGTCGAGCGGATGCCGCTCGCCTCGGCGCGACGAAACTTGAGGAATCGCGGCACCCCGCGTGCGCGAACGCTCTGGCATCGCATTCGCACCCGCTCGTGGGCATGATCGACGACAGCAGAGGGCAGCGCTCCGCTCCCGGAAGAGGTCGCGGGCGGGCCGACGTTTCCATTCCCGACATCGTGGTGCCGGACCAGTTCTTCGCCGGACGCGCGCTCGGGCTTCCCGACAGTCCGGAGAAGCGGCTCATGTTCGCCGTCCTGCTCGACGCGATCAGCCGGCTCCGGCAGCGGCGGAGTACACGCGGGATCGAGGCCGAGCAATGGATCTGCGACGAGGACGACGCGCGGATCTTCTCCTTCGTCAACGTCTGCGGCGTGCTCGGGTTCGAGCCCCGTGCGCTCGCGCGCCGGCTGCTCGCGAAGGGGTCGCCGATCTCCCGGCGGGCGCCGCTCAGGCACCCGCGGACCTCGCGGCTGCGCGTGACGCTTCCCCGTTCCGGCCAGCGGCAGGTGGCCGCGACGGGATGACGAGAGGCGCGCGAGGAGGCGTCGAGATGGCCGGATCCCCGACGAAGGCAGAGCCCGCGGCGCCCGTCGCCGCGCCGGATCGGATCGCGCCCCGTCGGCCGACGGAAGAAGAGATCGACGAGTTCGTCGACGATTCGTTTCCGGCAAGCGATCCGCCCTCGTGGACGACGTCGCACGCGTGACGGCGCGATCCGGGATCCTCCCGGGCCCACGAGCCGGGCGTTCCGACCATCGTCGCGGCCGCGACGGCTCGGCTCATGCGTGCGCGACGCCGGGCACGCCGCCCTTGCCGGGCACGCCGCCCTTGCCGGGCGCCGCGCCCTCGCCGGGCACGCCGCGGCGGTCGAGCGGAAGCTCGATGATGAACGTCGCCCCCTCGCCGGGGCGGCCTTCGGCGCGGATCGCGCCCCCGTGGTGCTCGACGATGCGCCGACAGATGGCGAGACCGACGCCGGACCCGTCGCCCGCGCTCGTCCGCCCGGGCAGCTGCTCGAAGAGGTCGAAGATCCGCTCGGCGTCGCACGCCCCGAAGCCCTGGCCGTTGTCGGCGACGCGGATCTCGCAGGAGCGTGCGCCGTCGCGCTCCGTGACGCGACCCTCGACGCGGACGACGAGCGGTCGCGCGCCGCGCCGGTACTTGGCGGCGTTCTCGAGGAGGTTGCGGAAGAGCTGGCGCATCTGGGCGCGGTCGGCGTGGACGGGCGGGAGGTCGGCGACCTCCACCGTCGCGCCGGCGTGACGGAGGCCGGGCGCGCCGTCGCGAACGATCTCGCGGACGAGCGTCGCGAGGTCGACGTCCTCCTCGATCGTCGGCGGGGTGTACGTGACGCGGGCGAGGCGCAGCTGCGCCTCGAAGAAGGCCGCCAGCCGGTCCATCGCCGCGCGCAGCTGTTGCAGGTACCCACGCCCGCGTTCGTTGAGGGCGACGTCGGGATTGGTCTCGAGGAGCTCCGCCCAGAGCGCCATCGTCGCGAGCGGTTGGCGCAGTTCGTGGGACACGAACGAGGCGAAGCGACGGAGGTGGCCGTTCGCCGCCTCCAGCGTGGCCTGCGTCCGCTGACGGAGCGCGTTCTCGTCGCGCAGCGCGGCGTTCGAGCTCGCGAGCTCCGCCGTCCGTTCGCGGACCCGCTGTTCGAGCCCGGTCGCGAGGGTGCGGATCTCCTGCTCGGCCGCGCGGCGCGAACGCACCTCGTTGTGCAGCGAGCGATTCGCCCTCGCCAGCTCGCGCGCGCCGCGGCGCTGACGGAGGAGCGCGTGCCACGTCGCCGTCAGCAGCAGCGAGATCAGCGCGCCGGCGGCGAGGGCCATCTCCGGAGCGGTGGTCTCGATCCGGGCGCGCAACGCGGGCGAGGGGCGCACCGCGAGCTCCCAGCGGCGGCCGCCGGGCAGGTCGAGCGCGTACGGCCGGCAGGAGGCGCACGGCGCGAGCTCGCCGTGGTCGCGCGGGCCGTAGAGCACGCGATCGTCCTCGCGGATGGTGATGACGTAGTCGTGGAGGCGCGTCGCGAGCAGGGCGTCGAGCACGCGATCGACGGCGAAGAGCGCGGAGACGAATCCGTCCGGGCGCCCGTGGCGGAAGAGCGGAACGACGAGCCGGAAGGCGGACCGACCCGGCTCGAGATCGAAGGCGGGCGTCGCCGCCGCCGCCCGGTCGGCGCGTGCGGCGGCGAGCGTCGCGCGCGTGGCGGGACCGACCGGCGGCGACGGCTCGCGCGCCTCTACGCGGCGTGCGCGTCCGGCCGGGACGACGTAGACGAGGTCGTCGTCGTCGTCGATCCATTCGACCGCACGCGGCCCGCCGAGGCGCTCGATCACGAGCCGGCACTGATCGCGCCACTGCGCCGCGGGCAGACGTCCGGCGGTGTTCCATTCCGCCGCGAGGTGCTCGAGGGCCCGCGTCACGCTGCCCACGAAGGCGCCGATCTCGGCGACCGAGCCGACGGCGGTCATCTCCATGACCCGCTGCAGCTCGGCGCGCTGGTGCGCCACGAGCGACTGCCAGAAGAGGACGGTCGCCAGGAAGCAGGCCGCCCCGGCCGCGTACGGGACCGAGCGCGCGATTCGTGACGCCATGACGAGTCCCGGTAAGCAGACGGAGCCGGAGGAGGCAAGCGAGGGCAAGACCTACAACGCGTGCAAGTCTTGCAACGCCGGGCCGCGCCGCTCGGAGGACGGTCCGGTGCGAGGGATGGCGCGCGGCTTGCTCACGGAGGATCGAAGGGATCTGCCGACGATGCCGACCGTCCTCGTCGTCGAAGACGATGCGCCGCTGCGCCAGGCTCTGATCGCCGCGCTGGCGGCGCAGGGATATTGCGCGAGGGAGGCCGGCGACCTCGACGGCGCGCTCGAGGAGATCGCCGCCGCCCGCGTCGACGTCGTGCTGTCGGACGTGGGCATCCCGGGCGACGGATACACCCTGCTCGCGCGGGTGCGGCAGCTGCGGCCGCGCACCCCGGTCATCCTGATGACGGGCATCGACGAGGACGACCTCGGCCGGCGGGCGCGCGCTGCGGGCGCGTACGCGTACCTGGTGAAGCCCATCCGCCTGAGCGTGCTGAAGGGAACGCTCGACGGCGCCTGTCTGCGCGCCTGACGGGGCGTTCGCTCGACGGCATCGCGTCGGGGCGTGGGGTCGCGCCTGCCTCGCGGGATGGGTTAGAAGGTCGGCGGGAAGACGCGCCGATGCCGACCGCTCTCATCGTCGACGACGATCCGGATTTCCAGGCCGCCATGGCGGAGCTGGTCCGCGGTGAAGGCTTCACCGTCGAGACCGCGGGGTCGCTCGTCGAGGCGCACGCGGCCGTCAAGATCCGCATTCCCGACGTCGTCCTCGTGGACCTGACGCTCCCCGACGGCAGCGGCCTCGATCTGCTCTCCGCCGTCGAAGGCCCCGGCGCGCCGGAGATGATCGTCATCTCCGGGCACGCGACGCTCGACAACGCGATCGAGGCGCTGCGCCAGGGCGCGTCCGACTACCTCACGAAGCCGGTCGATCTGGCGCGCTTGCGGGCGATCCTGGTGAACGTCGCGCGGCGGCGCGACATGACCGAGGAGATCGAGGGCCTGCGCGCCGAGCTGCGCGGCCTCGGCCGCTTCGGCGCGCTCATCGGCGGCTCGCCGATGATGCAGCAGGTGTACGAGCAGATCCAGCGGGTCGCGCCGAGCAATGCCACGGTGTTCATCCAGGGCGAGAGCGGCACCGGCAAGGAGCTCGTCGCCGAGAGCGTCCACAGGCTCTCGCGGCGCCGCAGGCGCCCCTTCGTCGCCATCAACTGCGGCGCCGTCGCGCCGAACCTCATCGAGAGCGAGCTCTTCGGCCACGAGCGCGGCAGCTTCACGGGCGCCGACCGGCTGCACCGCGGGTACCTCGAGCGCGCGCACGGCGGCACGCTCTTCCTCGACGAGATCACGGAGATGCCGCTCGAGCTGCAGGTGAAGCTCCTGCGCGTCCTCGAGACCGGGCGTTTCTCGCGCGTCGGCGGCGAGCAGGAGCTGCCGGTCGACGTCCGGATCATCGCGGCGACCAATCGCGATCCGCACCAGGCGGTGGCCGACCAGAAGCTCCGTGAGGACCTCCTGTACCGCCTGCGGGTGTTTCCGATCGCCCTGCCGCCGCTCCGCGAGCGCGCCGGCGACATCGACCTCCTTGCGGAGGCCTGTCTCGCGGAGCTCAACAAGGACGAGGGGACGCGCAAGCGCTTGAGCCGCGCCGCGCTCGAGCGCCTGAGAAGCGCTCGCTGGCCCGGCAACGTGCGCGAGCTCAAGAACGTCATGCATCGCGCCTTCATCCTCGCCGACGACGAGATCGGACCGCAGCAGCTCCCCGACTGGGGGCCGGTCGGGGCCGCCACGGCCGGGATCGCGGCCGACGGCGACGCGATCCTGCAGGTGAAGGTCGGCAGCTCGATCGCCGAGGCCGAGCGCCGGCTGATCCTCGCGACCCTCGACGCCTGCGGCGGCAGCAAGGACCAGGCGGCGAAGATCCTCGGCATCAGCCTGAAGACGCTCTACAACCGCCTGAACAGCTACAAGGGCGCTCCGGCGCCCGCCGGGTGAGCGGCCGGGGCGCGCGCTGGCGGGCGCCGCGGGCCGCCGCGGCGGAGCGTCGCTAGGAAGATCCCGCGGGGAGGCATAGGGTGGCGGGTGGAGGATCCCGCGATGGACTTCGTTCAGACGCCCCCCGTGCTCGGCAACCAGTTCGAGGACGACCGGGTGCTGCAGAGCTTCCTGCGGCGCCGGGTGCCGAAGGACGCGCTCGCGGCGATGGTCCCGTCGCTCGCGCGCATGGGGGGGCGCGCCGTCGGCGACCTCGGAGCGGCGGCCGCCGCGGCGCGCGGCGAGGACCCCGTGCTGGTGCAGTGGGATCCGTGGGGGAACCGCGTCGACGAGATCGTCGTCCCCGAGGCGTGGAAGCTCTTCGCACGGACGGCGGTCGAGGAAGGGTTGATCGGGACCGCGTACGAACGCGCGTCCGGCGAGTACTCGCGCCTCCATCAGTTCGCGCTCGTCTATCTCTTCGCCCCGTCGTCGAAGGTGTACACGTGTCCGCTCGCCATGACCGACGGCTGCGCCAAGACGCTCGAGGTGGCGGCCGAAGCGGGGCTGCGCGAGCGCGTGTTGTCCCGGCTCGCGTCGCGCGATCCGGCGCGCGCGTGGACGTCGGGACAGTGGATGACGGAGCGGATCGGCGGGTCGGACGTCGGACTCTCGGAGACCGTGGCGCGCGAGACGGCGGAGGGGTGGCGGCTCTGGGGCACCAAGTGGTTCACGTCGGCGATCACGGCCGACGTCGCGCTTACGCTCGGACGGCCGGAAGGCGCGGGTCCGGGCGGCCGCGGCCTGGCGCTCTTCCTGGTGGAGACGCGCGACGCGCAGGGTCGGCTGAACAACATCGAGGTGCATCGACTCAAGGACAAGCTCGGGACGAGGATGGTGCCGACGGCCGAGCTGACGTTGAACGGCACGCTCGCGATTCCGGTCGCGGGCCTGACCGACGGCGTGCGCAACATCACGCCGATGCTCAACATCACCCGCACCTGGAACGCGGTCTGCTCGGTCGCGAGCCTGCGGCGCGGGCTGGCGCTTGCGCGCGACTTCGCCGGACGCCGCTTCGCGTTCGGCGCGACGCTCGACCGGAAGCCGCTCCACGTCGACACGCTCGCCGGCATGCAGGCGGAATACGAGGCGGCGTTCCACCTCGCGTTCCACGGCGTCGCGCTCCTCGGCCGCGAAGAGACCGGCGTGATCACCGAGGAGGAGGCGGCGCTCCTGCGGCTCCTGCAGCCCCTCGCCAAGCTGACGACGGGACGCCAGGCGGTCGCCGGTGCGAGCGAGACGCTCGAGGCGTTCGGCGGCGCGGGCTACATCGAGGATACGGGCCTCCCGGAGATCCTGCGCGACGCGCAGGTGCTCTCGATCTGGGAAGGCACGACCAACGTGCTGGCGCTCGACGCGCTGCGCGCGGTCGCGCGCGCCGAAGCCCTGCCGGTCTTCGGGCGCGAGGTGCGGCGGCGGATCGGGGCGGCGGCGGGCGAGCCGACCCTGCGAGCGCCGTCCACCGCCGCGTGCGCGGCGCTCGAACACGCCGAAGAGTGGCTCGCGGCCGCGAGCCGCCGCGGCGGGGAGCAGGTGGAAGCCGGCGCGCGCCGCTTCGCCCTGACGCTCGGCCGCACCTTCGCGCTGGCGCTCCTCGTCGATCACGCGGCGTGGGCGCTCGCCGAGGCGCGCGATGCGCGACCCGCGGCGGCGGCCCGGCGTTTCGCGCGCGCGGGCGTCGATCTCCTCTGGGCGGAGGACGACAGCGCCGGGGACGGGGCGGCGCTCGCGCTCGATCGCCCGGGCTGACGGCGCGCCGCCCGTCGGGGCGGCGCCGGTGGCGCGCGGCCGCGCCGCCGGCGCTCACTCGGCGGCGCGCGGCGGATCGGCGGCGGGCGCCAGCACGACGAGGCCGCCTATGCGGGCGACGACCGTGGTGTAGCGGGCGCGCAGCGTCTCCCACATCTCCGGTTGTGAGCGTCGGAACCGCGAATCCGCGAGGCCCTCGGAGCCGACGACGAGCGCCGGCGGGTGGCGCTCGAGCCACGCGACGTGCTCGCGCCGCCACGCGGGGGAGTCGAACAGACCGGGCTGGTACATGACGCAGAGGCCGTTGGCGGGCCGCTGCGCGAAGACCGGAAGCTGGGGCGCGGCGGCCGCGACCAGGATCTCGTCGTCGGGCCCGGAGAGGCGCGCCAGCGTGCGGACGAGCTCGGCGTTGGGATCGTTCGGGAGGGCCTCGAGCCCGCGGACGAGGTCGGTCAATCCGGCGAGCGGCGCCCGCGGCAGCGGCGCCAGATCGCGATGCGGCTCGACGGCCAGGCGCGTGAGGGGCACCGCGCACACGGCCACGAGCACGCCTGCCGCGAGCGCGAGGTCGCGGCCGGACGCCGCGCGGCGCGCGTCGCTCTCCCGCCGCGCGGCGCGCGCGGCGAGCGCGCAGAGTCCCGGCAGGGCGAGCGCGAGCGGCCAGGCGCCCTGCCAGAAGTGATTGAGGTCGGCGCGGTGGATCGTATGGGGATAGACGGCGAGGCCGAGGACGCCGATCGCCGCGAGGCACCGTCCCGCATCCTCGAGGCCCGGCGCGCGGCGACGCCATGCCCGGCCGCCCGCCGCGAGCGCGGCGACGTCCACGATCGGCAGCAGCACGAGCGCGAGCGCATGCGACGAGTCCTTGCCGAACGGCGCCGACGGTCGAAACGGCGGGGGCGGGATCGTCAGGTGGCGCGCCGAGCCGACGACGCTCTCCACGGTGACGGCGAGCGCCCGCAGCGGCGCCCGCGCTCCCGCGAGTACGACGAGGGCGGTCATCCAGACGACGAGCGGGAGCCCGAAGCCGACGAGCAGCGGCAGCACGCGGGCGCGCAGGGGGCTCCGCGCGTCGCGCCGCGCGCCGTCGACGACCGCGAAGGCGAAGAGGACCAGGGCGCTCGCGGCGCCGAGCTCGGGTCGGAGGAGAGCGCCGATGCCGCAGACCCACCCTCCGCGCCACCACCAGCGGGAGTCCTCCGTCGCCCGGTCGAGGCACGTGAGGGCGGCGATCGGGATGAGCCACACGTACCATTTGTGGAAGCGCGCGAGGAAGAGCAGCGCCAGGATCGCGCTCGACCACGCGGCGATCGCGCCGAAGCGACGGCGGGCGAGGCGGAAGGCGAGCCCGATCGTCAGCGCCCAGGCCGCGGCGCAGGCGAGGACTTCGCCGACCAGCTCGCCGGACGCGCCGCCGGTCGCGACGGCGAGGACGGCGACGAGCGGTCCGTAGATGTGGAGCGAGTCGATCGCCGGAATGCGCCCGTCGAGGAGCTGTGCGCCGGCCGCGAGTTGATAGCCGTGATCGGAGTTGACGAGGAAGTGCTCCAGCGTCGGGGCGCGCACCACCAGGAGGACGAAGGTCCCGGCGCTGACCGCCAGCTCCGGGAGCAGGCGGCGGGCGGCAGAGGTCATCGAATGCTCCTCAGGGCCGCCTCCGCCGCGCGGCCGCGAGCCCCGCATCGATGATGGCGCGGGCGTCCGCGACCTCCGCGCCCGCGGCCCGCGTCGGTACTCCGCGCAGCATCGCGATCCAATCGTCGGGGAGCCCGTGGTGCTGGGCTCCCTCGACGAGGAGGGCCATGTAGCGGTCGGACGGCCGGAGCGCGGGCGCGCGCTGCTCGGAGACGAGCGTGAAGGCCCGCGACGGCCCGGCACCCGCCGGCGGCGCATCGGCGCCGGTGCGCGGCGCCGCGCACGCGAGCGGCGCCACGGCGATCTCGACCCGCGCATAGTTGCCGATCAACACGCCCTCGGTGAGGTCGAGCTGGGCGAGATCCTCCATGGTGATCTCGTAGGCGACGCCGTAGACTTCGGCGCCGATGGTGGCGACGAGGTTCGCGAACGACTCGCCGATCGGCACGAGCGGCGGCTTGTCGAGGACGAGCCGCCACCCCGACGCCCGTGCCGCGAGGGCGCGCGACGGCGCGATGCCGCGCCGTCCGGCGAAGGTCGCCGGCTGCATGTTGGATCCGTAGGCGAAATACCAGACGCGGTCGCTCATCCGGTCCGGGTCCCGTCGCGGCCGGGCCGGAGCGCGGCGCCGTCCGCGGGCGGCGCGCCGTCGGCCGTGCAGTCGAGCCGCACCGCAACCGAGCGCCCCGTGTCGGCGAAGAGCGCGACCCAGCGGTCGGCCCAGCCGTACTTCGCGGCGAGGAGACGGCGGATGCGGTCGTGGCCCTCCGGATTGGCGGCGACGCGCGCCCGGCAGCGGCGCGGCCGGGCGCGGCGCTCGAGCACCACGTCGGGGGCGCGCGCGAGGTCGTGGAGGAACGGCCGCTCGGGGTTGGCGGCCTCCACCCACGCGGCGCCATCGGCGTCGGCGATCCACGCGCGGGTCGTCCGCTCGCCGCCGTCGGCGGCGCGGGTGCGGAGCACGACGACCTCTTGTCCCTCGAGTGCGGCGAGCGTGACGGCGCCGAACGCCGCCGCCGGGATGAGGATCGCCGCGATCCAGCCGGCGCGGCGTCTGCCGCTCACGGGCGCCCCGCGCATGCGCCCGTCCTGCCCGAGCCCCCCGACCCTGTCCATCCTGGACAGCGCGCCCGAATTCGTGCGAGCAGGTGCAGGCGTGCACGCGGAATGGACCGCGATGCTGGAAGGGAGGCCGGAATGAGGCGAATGACGGGTTGGCGCATGGCGCTCGCCGCGACCTTGGTGCTTGCGAGCGCCGGCAGCAGCGGTGCCGGCGCTCCGCTCACGACGGGGTACCTGCCGATGGACAATAACCAGTATGTCCGGTGCGTCATCAGCAACATCGGCACGAAGGACGTGGTCGTCGAGAAGATCGAAACGGTGAACGTGTTCGGCGTGGCGGCGGTGCAGGTCAACGAGTTCACGCTGGCTCCCGGCGCCACCAACCCGAACGTCTTCGTCTTCGAGTCGTCGCGGTGCGTGTTCAGCGTGAAGAAGCGGAAGCTCGTGCGCGCCTACGGGTGCGTGTCGAACCTCGCGAGCGCGCTCTGCCTCGCGGAAAGCGAAGCGCGCTAGAAGACGTTCGGATCCCAGCCGTAGGCCCAGGTCGTGAGCATCCGGCGCATGTCGGCGAGCCGGAGCGCGAGTTCGTCCTTGGTGCGCCGCACGCCCTCCGGATCGACGGTGCGCGCGACCAGCGCGGCCTCGGTGCGCGCGACCGCGAGCCGGGCCTGCGCGAGAGCGAGCGACTCGCCGCCCGGCGCCGCGAGCGCGGCGAGGCGCACGCGTTCGGCCGCGAGGTACTCGCGCGTCGCCTTCGACGACGTGTCCGCCATCGCGACGTCGCCGAGCACGGCGTAGGCGAGCGCGACCGGCCCCGCCGCGATGGCCGCCTTCGCCGCCGCGCGCAGCGTTTCGACATCGGCGTTCGTGTGTGGCGAGGCGAGGTACATCATGCGGCTCGTGGCGGCGATCGCCGGCGTCGGGTAGCGGAGCGTGCCGGCCTCGAGCGCCGCGATGGTCGGAGCGAGCTCGGCGCGACTCGTGTCGGCGAGCACCACGTGGCGGCCGTCCGAGTAGATGAACGCCCACGGGGAGCCTTCCGCGTACACGAGCCCGCCGAGCGGGATGGCGTAGGGCGCCGTCATCGGCAGGATCGCGAGGCCGACGTCGTAGCTCCCGAGCGCGTCGCGCGCGGGGGCGGCGCCGGTCCGGAGGTCCTTGTGCAGCTGCAGCGTCGTCTCGTCGTAGACCTGCTGCGCGCGGCCGCCGATCAGCACCGTGACCGGAGTGTCGGTCCAGCGTAGGAACCCTTCGGCCTCCCACGCCGCGTAGACGCGGCCGTGGAGCCCGTTGGCGCGGACGAACTCCGCGGCGTCGCGCGGGAACGTCGGGGCGTCCACCATGCGTTCGAAGGGCGAGAGCCCGGCGAACACGGGATTGGCGGCCGCATAGCGGCGCGCGACCGGCGGCAGCGCGACCGCGGCCGCGATCGCGAGTCCGACGGCGAGCGTGCGCAGCGGCCAGGCGCTGGCGAGCCGCCGCCGCCACCAGGCGAGTTCGGCCGCGAGCGGCCCGGCGAGGACGACGAGCGCGAGCGGCACGAAGCGCCGGGCGCGCACCGTCATGACGGCGACCGCGAGCAGGACGACGGCGTCGAAGATCGCGCGGGCGCGGCCGAAGCGCGCGTCGTCGCCGCCGTTCGACGGAGCGCCGCGACCGACGGCGACTCGCGCCGCCAGGAGCGCGACGAAGGCTCCCGCGAGCGCGCAGATCTCCCAGCGGCTCCCGAAGGTGGTGACGTCGGTCGCGAAGAGCGGCGCCCACTCGGCGACCGTCCGCCAGGCCGGGCTCGCGCCGACGACGAGCGCGTGCGTCAGGTTCGCGACGCCGAAGGGATTGGCGAAGGCCGCGAGCGCGACGGAAGCGGCGCACGCCGCGAGGGCGGCGGGCAGCACGCGCGGCGCGAGGACGCCGATCACGACGGTCCAGGCGCCGAGGAGTCCGAGGCCGAAGACGAAGCTCCCGTGGGCGTTCGCCCAGAGGGCGAGGATCGCGACCACCGCGGCGAGCCGGATCGGGCGCGTCGCCGCGCGGGCGAGGGCCGCGAGGCAGGCGCACGCGAGCACGAGCCCGAGGAGCGCCGGGCGGAGGTCGATGTAGCTCCGGCCCGCCGCGAGCGCGACGCCGGCCACGAGCCACGCCTCGGGCGCGCCGGCGCCGCGCGCGCGCGCCGTCGCGGCGAGGAGCGCCGCCGCGGCGGCGAGGAGCGCGGCCTTCAGCGCGAGGAGGCCGTTCGGGCCGGTCGTGGCGTGGGTCGCGTAGAGGAGGACGTCGCTCCCCCAGTTCTGATTCAGCCAGACGCGTCCCTCGGTGGTGTACGACCAGTCGTCGGGCGCGCCGAGCTTGCCCGCGAGCGTGTCCCGACCGCCCGCGAGCGCGATGAAGAGATCGTCCGCCGGCCGCGGCTCGGCCCACGGGAGCAGCAGGAGGAGGGCGCAGACGGCGAGACAGAGCGCGAGATCGCGGCGATCGGATGCGGACATGGGCGACGGTCAGGCGGACGCTAGCACATCATCCGCGGCAGCGTCAGCGCGTGGACGTTGCGCGGCGGCGACGAACGCCGCGCCGTAGGACGCGAGCGAGAGGAGCGTGAGGGCCCATTCGAGCCAGAGGGTTCCGGCGCGCTCGGCGCGATGGCGCGCGAACGCCAGCCGCAGCGACTCCTCGGGCTTCGGGCCGGCCTTCGCGTGCTCGACGGTGACGGCGCGGTCCCGCCAGTAGGCCTCGAAGCGTTGCTGGTGGAAGCTCTCGACCGCGCGGCGATCGAAGCTCCCGACCGCGGGCCCGGTGCGCCAGAGGGGCCAGGCGTGTTCCATCGTCGCGAGCACCAGGAGGGCGGCGACGACGGGGCGCAGGCGCGGCACTGTGGCGGCTGCGGCGATCGCGAACGGCATGCAGTAGAGCAGGTAGCGCTCGTGGACCCGCGTCGGCCAGAGGAACACGCTCCAGAGCCAGAGGCTCGCGAAGACGACGATCGCGAGCGCGGGCCGCCGGCGGTGGCGCGTCCACGCGAGCGCCGCGGCTGCCGCGAGCGCGAGGCCGAGCAGGACGCGTCCCCAGGCGTCGCGCGTGAGGCCCGCGACGGTCGCCGTCGACGTCAGCACATCGTAGACGGGGTGGCGCTCGGCGAGCAGGGCCGCCAGGTACCAGACGTTGTAGGCCTCGAGCGTCGTGTAGGGGAGCACCTCGAAGAGGTTCATCCGGTAGCAGCGCCGGAGCCACGCGGCGCCGTCGGCGAGCAGCCAGGGCGCGCTGCCGAGCGTGACCGTCGCGAGGGCGACGCCGCCGAGACGGGCGAGCCGCCCGAGGCACGGCAGGAGCCCCGCCGGCGCCGCGACGAGCGCCGCGAACCCGGCGATCGGCGCGATCAGCAGCCCCTGCGGCTTCGCGAGCAGGGCGACGCCGAGCGCGATGCCCGCGGCGGCCCAGCGTCCACCCGCCATGGCGGCGACGGCGAGGACGGCGGGCGCCAGCGCGAGCGCGTCGTACTGCCCGAAGACGGCGGTGTTCATCATGAGGGGAGGCGCCAGCCAGGTGAGCGCGGCGGCGCCGGCCGCCGTCGTCGTCCGTCCCGTGAGGGCGTGGGCGAGCAGGCCGACGCCGACCGCGGTCGCGACCTCGAAGAGCCAGGGGGCGAGCGACGTCACGAGGCGTGTGGCGCGGGTGTTCGCGACGAAGTCCGGGGCCTCGACGCCGAGCCAGCGGCTCTGCGCCCAGAAGATCGTCGTCGCGAGCGGCGGGTAGTTCGGCGGGTAGACCTCGCGGCGCGAGATCACGACCGGCGTGCCGTTTTGGACGACCCAGCCGCGGATCGTCGGCAGCAGGTCCGTCGGCGCCGAGTAGACGTGCGTGAACCCTCGCTGCGCCGCCACCGCGCCCATGCCGAGGACGTCGAAATGATCCCACGCGTACCCCCAGCGCGGCGCGATCGCGACGAGCGCGAGGCGCATCGCGATTCCGACGACGAACGCCAGCGCCAGGCGGCGGGAGGAGGGCGCCAGCACGGACGCTCAGCCGGCGCCGAGCGCGGCCGTGAGCTCCGGACCGAGGCGGAGCACGGCGGCGGCGTCGATGCGGAGCTGCTCGCGGGCCTGCGCCGTGGTCTCGCGGGTGTCGTCGGTGACGTGCGCGGCGAGGAACGCGCCGACCGCTTCCGCGATCTCCGGCGCCGTCAGCATCGCCAGGCCGCGGATCACGTACTGGCGCAGCATGGGGTCCATCGCGAGGATGCGCGCGTCCCAGCCGTCGCGGACGAACCGCCAGGCGGCGAGGCGCGAGGTCCGGCCGCCGAGCAGGCGCGACAGCACGAAGGCGCGGTCCTGCGGACGCACCTCGTCGGTGAAGGTGAGCGCGAGCGTGCGCTCGACGAGCGCCGGATCCTCGAAGGCCGCGAGCGCGTGCAGGAAGCGCTCCTCCTCCTCGGGATCGTGGGCGGCGCTCGTGCGCTTGCGGTCGAGGAAGCGCTCGTAGAGCGCGGCGTCGCCGTCGCGGGCGGCGAGGTTGGCGACGACCGGCACGAGATTCGGCTCGAGCGCGGCGCGGTCGGCGAGGTAGCGCTCGAGCCGCGTCCGCGCCTCGGCGAGGACCGCCGGGTCGCGCGCCAGGCCGCCGAGCGCGCCGATCACGACCGCGCGCTTGACGCGCAGGTCGACGGGCTCGCCGGGCCGGGAGTGCCAGCCGAGCGCGGCGAGCTCGGCGTCGAAGATCGTCCGGACGAGCGCCGTGAAGCGCGCTCGTCCGGCGTCGGCGAGCACGTGGGTGTCGAGCCAGGCGAGTCGCTGGGCGATGGCTTCCAGCACCGCGCGGTCGGGCTCGCCGGCGAAGCCGCGCACGAGCGTGACGAACCCCGCGACGCTGCCGATGCCGGCCTTCACCAACGTCCACTGGTTGCCGACGAGGTTCAGGCGCTCCTCGGGCGCGAGGCCGGTCGCGATCGCGCCGGCGAGGCGGTCGATCGCGGCGTCGTCGAGGGCGAAGCGGTAGAAGCCGGCGCCGCCGCCGTTCGGGAAGACCCAGCGCGCGCCGGCGAGCGTCACCTCGGCCTCGTCGCCGGCGAGGAGCACGCGCTCCTCGCGGATGCCGGTCGCGCCGCCGACCTTGAGCACGAGCGGCACCGGCCAGCGCTGCGCCGGCGCGGCGCCGCGCAGCTCGGGGTCGGAGAAGAAGCGGCGCTGCCGGAGGCGAAGCGTCGCGCCCGCCGCGTCGAAGCGGCTCGCGATCTCGACGACCGGGTGGCCCGGCTCGCGGATCCAGGCGTTCGCGATCGCGGTCACGTCGCGGCCCGACGCCCGGTCGAGCTCGCGCCAGAAGTCGTCGGCGGTCGCGTTCTGCTCGGCGTACCGGCCGAGGTAGCTCCGCACGCCCGCCCGGAACGCGTCGGCGCCGAGGAAGCGCTCGAGCATGCGGACGACGCCGGCGCCCTTCCAGTAGGTGATGACGTCGAAGCGCTCCGCGGCCTGGCGCGCGTTCTCCACGTCGAAGGAGATCGGGTGCGTCGACACGAGCGCGTCGAGGAGGAACGGACGCGCCAGCGTGGCGACGAAGTCCCGCCACATGCCCCATTCGGGATTCAGCTCGGCGGTCGCCTTCCAGCCGACGAAGGTGGCGAACGACTCGTTCAGCCAGAGGTCGTTCCACCAGGCCATCGTGACGAGGTCGCCCCACCACATGTGCGTGAGCTCGTGGGCGGCGGTGTAGAAGATGTCCTTCAGCGTGTCGGTCGAGGCCTCGGCCGGATCCGCCGCGATCGCGGTCAGGCGGTAGGTGATGGCGCCCGGGTTCTCCATGGCGCCGGCCTCGAAGTCGGCCAGGCCGATCGCGTCGATCTTGCCGTAGGGGTAGGGGATGCCGGTGTAGTCGGCGAGCCACTCGACGGCTTGCCGGTGCGCGTCGCGCGCGTAGAGCCCCTTGGCGGCGAGGCCGCGCGGCAGCCAGACGCGCACGGGCCAGCCCTGGCTGGTGTCCACGGACGGTGTCGCCTCGAACGGTCCGACCAGGAACGCGACCAGGTACGACGAGATCGGCGGCGTTTCGGCGAAGCGCACGAGCTTCCGGCCGTGCGCGAGTGGCTCCTCGGCCATGACGGCGCCGTTGGCGATCGCGGTCGCGTCGGTGGGGACGTCGAGCGCGAGCGCGAAGCGCGCCTTGTACTCGGGCTCGTCGAAACAGGGGAACGCGCGGCGCGCGTCGGCGGCCTCGAACTGCGTCGCCGCGTAGCGTTCGCCGTCTTTCACCGAGCGGTAGAGCCCGCGGAGCTTCTCGACGATCTCGCCCGTGAACGCGAGGCGGAGCGTCGCCGCGCCGGGACCGACGGGGGCCGCAAAGCAGAGGCTGACCGCCTCGGCCTGCGGGTGCACGACCACCGTCGCTTCGGTCGGGAGACCGGGCCCCGTGCCTTCGAGGCGGGCCGACGTCACGTCGAGGTCGAGCGCGTGGAGGGTCACGACCGACGTCGCCGCCCGAAGGTCGAGCTCGATCCCGACCGAGCCCTGCTGCCGCCAGCGCTCGAGGTCGAGCGCCAGCCGCACGTCGTACCGGCGCGGCCAGACGTCGCGCGATAGCCGAAAGTTCACGCCCGGATCCGCGGGCACGCTCGTCGCCATGGCGCGGCACTGTTCCTGACGCCGCGGCGCATCGCAAGGTCGGCCCGGAAGAGGCGACCGGGGGATGCTCTTCATCGACGACGTCACCGCGCTTGCCGCCGACGTGAGCGCGGCTCCGGCCGTCGTGCTCGAGGAGACGAGCGGAGCTACGGGAGCGCGGCCGTTGCGTATCGTCGTCGGGTATCCGCATCCGAAGCGTCGCGGCGACGCCGTGCTCGTCGCGCGCGAGCTCGCTGCCGGCACCGGCCGTGACCGCGGGGTCGCGAAAACCGTCGAGTACGCCCTGCTCTCGTATCCCTGGCCTGGAAACCTCGACGAGCTCGAGACCGTCGCCGCCTCCGCCACGAGCGCCAATGGCCCATCCATCGAGGTGCACGATCTCCCGGCGCCGCGAGCAGAGCACGCCGGCAGCACCGGCCAAATAGTGGCTACGAGACGCCTACGCGATCTCGGGATTCGACACCTCCGCCAAGTCTTGGAGGAGCCCAAGGCAACACGTCCCGCGCCGCCAAAATCTCAGGCCTCAGTCGCTCGGATCCCAGAGCTCGAAGCCGGCCACGAGAAAATCGTGATCGAACCCGAGGGCCACGGGGCACTTCGCCTGCTCCATGACCGCGAAGCTCACCGCGTCGGTGTAGGTGATGCGCTGGTCCGGCAGCCGAGCGAGCCAGGCACGCGCGGAGGCGTGATGGGCGGCGGTCGGAAAGACGAGCCGCACGATCGGGCTCGCCTCGATACGTTCGAGCGCCGTCGCCGCGGCACGCGGACCGGCGCGGAACAGGAGCAATCGATGCACCTCGGCCAATACGAGGGTCGTCGTCAGCATCGAGACGCGGTCGCGAACCGCCCGACGAAACAGGGCGTCGGCCCTCTCGTGGTGCTGGTCGCGTGCGCTCAGCAACGCGATCCACGCGCCACTATCGACGAGGACGCTGCGTGGGTTTGTTGGTCGGGCGCGGGCGCGTGCCACGATAGGCCGGTGGTCGTTCGGCGACGAAGGTCGCGTCGAGATGCTGGTCGAAACGCGTGCTCGCATCCGGAGGGAGTCCGTCGATCATGCCGCTGACCGCGAGCAGCGGATCGTCGGTATCATCGGCCCGGACGAGCGCTCGCACGGCCGCTCGGATCGTCTGCGACTTCGTCCACCCGCGGGCGCGCGACCACCGTTCCAGCCGATCGTGGTCGGCGTCGTCGAGATAGACTTGCAGGGGCCTGGTCATGAGTACAGACGATATAGACTCATGAGATGAGATGCAAGGCGTTCATGATGATACCCGTCGCCATCCCGTCGATCGGAGTCATGTCGGCGCCCCCGCTCGTAACTGCGCGTGGCTGCTTCGGCAGCACGTTAGCAGTGCGCGCCCCCTCCACCCGCCACTTTCAGCGCGGAGCCACGACGCGAGGGGTCCAGGTACGTCCCACACATGACAGAAGGATCCCAAAAGCTAGTTGACGA
>JADYZW010000022.1 GCA_020852955.1 Deltaproteobacteria bacterium
GACCTCGCTCATAATCCCTAGGTCCGTGGTTCGATTCCACGCGCCGCCACTCATTCGGGGCCCGGCGGCAGCACCTCGTCGTCCCGCGGGGGCCTGACGGAGAGCACCTGTCCGTCGATGGTCGTGTGCGCATCGGCGAGGAGAGCGCGGAGCGTCCGGTGGCCACGCACCACCTCGTCGAGATCGACGCTCGCCACGTAGAAGTGCGTCGCCTCCGCAGCGCCGGGCGCATGGATGGACGCGCGCAGCTCGTCCGCCGACCGGTAGGGACGATGATACGACTGCATCTCGACGAGCATGCCGTCGGCCTGTTCGACCTGGAGCCCGTCCTCCAAGCGCGCGAGCGTCGGCTCCATGATCGTCGCCCAGAGGATCTGCGCCCGCCGGACCCGGTCGCGCGTCGAATCGTCGAACACGAATCCGGTCTCGAGGACGATACGTAGCCAGCGCTTCCCGAGCGTCTCCTCGACACGCTCCACCCGCACGCCGGTCGCCAGCACCGCCCCCTTCTGCATGGCGTTCAGCAGGAGGTGGGTCTGCACCACGACGGCATCCTCCCCGTGCCGCTGTCGCACCTTGCGCAGGAGCCGGGCGACGTCCTTCGGCTTCGCGCTCGGCAGGTCGTCGAGCGCCGGCGGCGGCGCGGGCGTGGGGTCCGAGGCCGGCGCCGGGATCGGCGAGCAGAGGATCGCGGCGAGCGCGCCGACGAGCAGAACACGTCGCATGCGGCCGGGATGGTCGCACGCGGCAGGCGGTGACGCAATTCGAGCGCGCGGAGCCGAGCTCGGAGCGGCGCGCCCCGACGGACGTGACCCGGGCTTGAGCGATCGCCCCGCGTCGTGATTTCACCGCGCCATGGCGCGTCCGCTCCTCGACACCGTCCGCGCATGCGTCCGCCGGCACGAGCTCCTGGTCGCCGGCGACGTGGTCGTGGCCGCCGTCTCGGGCGGCGCCGACTCGCTCGCCTTGCTGCGCGCCCTCCTCGCGCTCCGCGACACCCTCGACATCCGGATCGCCGTCGCCCATCTCGATCACCGCGTCCGCGGCGGCGAGAGCGCCCGCGACCGAGCCTTCGTCGAGGGGATCGCGAAGCGCCACGGCCTCCCGTACGTCGGCGAAGAGGCGACGATCCCCGCCGGAAACTTCGAGGCCGAGGCCCGCAGCGTACGCTACGCGTTTCTCGAGCGCGCCGCGGACGCGCTCGGCGCGACCAAGATCGCGACCGGCCACACGCGCGACGACCAGGCGGAGACGGTCCTCTGGCGTGTGGTCCGCGGAGCGGGACGGCGCGGCCTGGGCGGGATCCGACCCCGCCACGGACGAATCGTCCGTCCGCTGCTCGATTGCGACCGCACGCAGGTGCGCGCCTTCCTCGTCGAGCGCGGACAGGACTGGCGCCGTGACTACGGCAACTTCGATTTCGACCTCGAGCGGACGCGCCTCCGGCACGGCTTCCTCCCGGCGCTGAGCCGCGAGCTGAATCCGCGCCTCGCCCGGACCCTCGCCGACCTCGCCGACTTGATGCGCGAGGAGGACGCGCTCCTCGATCGGCTCGCCTCGGCGGCCGCACGCGGGCAGACGCTCGCAGCGCCGATCCTGCACGCGATCGACGCCCCCCTCGCGCGCCGCGCGATCCGCCTGTGGTGGCGTCGGCACGGCAGCGGCGCGCGTCTCGGACGGGCCCACGTCGAGGCCGTCCGCCGCCTGGCCGCCCGCCCGTCGGACGACGGAGCGATCGCCGTGCCGGGCGGCGCGATCGCCCGCGAACGCAGCCGGCTCACGTTCTTCCCGGCGGACCGGAGCGAGCGGGGCATCGAGCCGTGGCGGCGCGACCTCCCCCGGGGCGGCACCGTCGATACGCCCGGCGGCTGGCGCCTCACGCTCGGCGAGGCGGCTCCGAGGGAGCCGATCATGCCGGGCCACCGTGTCTGCGTCGTCGACGCCGACGCGCTCGCCGGGGGGCTCGCGGTCCGCAACCGACGGGCCGGCGACGCCATCCGGCTCCACGGCCTCGGCGGCCACACGTCGCTCAAGCGGCTCTTCGCCTCCCGCCGCATCCCGAGACGCCTCCGCGCCGACCACCCGGTGGTCGTCTGCGGAGATGTCGTGCTCTGGGTACCTGACTGCGGCAGGAGCGAGGTGGCCCTCGTGGGGCCCGCGACGACGCGTCGCTGGGTCATCCGCGCGAGCGGCGGCCCGAGGGAATCCGCATGATTGCCGGTGCACACCCCCTGTGGTAGCTTCGCCCGGTCCATCGTGCCGACGCGTAAAGGTGACAGAACGGTGAATCAACTCTCGCGGAATCTCGCGCTCTGGCTCCTGCTCATTCTCATGGTCCTGCTGCTCGTCAACGTCTTCACGAAGCAGCCGCCGCGAGACCAGGAGATGATCTTCAGTGACTTCCTCACCGCCGTCGACAAAGGAGAGGTCACCGAAGTCACCATCCAGGGACAGGAGCTGCACGGCAAGAAGAGCTCGGGCGAAGCGTTCCGCACCTTCGCGCCGCAGTACCCGGAGCTCATCGGCGACCTGCGCGGCAAGGGCGTCCGCATCGACGCGCGGCGAGAGGACCCCGAGCCGTTCTGGTACGTGCTCCTCATCAACTGGTTCCCGATGATCCTCCTGATCGGTCTCTGGGTGTTCTTCATGCGCCAGATGCAGGTCGGAGGCGGGAAGGCGATGTCGTTCGGCAAGAGCCGCGCGAAGCTGCTCACCGAGAATCAGCACAAGATCACCTTCGATGACGTTGCCGGCGTCGACGAGGCCAAGGAAGAGCTCGAGGAGATCATCGCGTTCCTGAAGGACCCGAAGAAGTTCACCAAGCTCGGCGGCCGGATTCCGAAGGGCGTGCTGCTCGTCGGCCCCCCGGGCACCGGCAAGACGCTCCTCGCGCGCGGCGTCGCCGGCGAGGCGGGCGTTCCGTTCTTTTCGATCAGCGGCTCCGATTTCGTCGAGATGTTCGTCGGCGTCGGGGCCTCGCGCGTCCGCGACCTCTTCGTCCAAGGCAAGAAGAACGCGCCCTGCATCATCTTCATCGACGAAATCGACGCGGTCGGGCGCCATCGCGGCGCGGGCCTCGGCGGCGGCCACGACGAGCGCGAGCAAACACTCAACCAGCTCCTCGTCGAAATGGACGGCTTCGAGACCAACGAAGGCGTGATCATGATCGCGGCCACCAACCGGCCCGACGTACTCGACCCGGCGCTGCTGCGCGCCGGTCGTTTCGACCGCCGCGTCGTCGTCCCGCGGCCCGACGTCAAGGGCCGCGAAGGCATCCTCAAGGTCCACTCGCGGCGGGTCCCGCTCAGCGACGACGTCGACATCGACCTCCTCGCCCGCGGCACCCCCGGTTTTGCCGGGGCCGATCTCGAGAATCTCGTGAACGAAGCGGCACTGCTCGCGGCTCGCCACAACCACGAGAAGGTCATGATGCTCGACTTCGAGATCGCCAAGGACAAGGTGATGATGGGCTCCGAGCGCCGGAGCATGATCATCAGTCTCGAAGAGCGTCGGAACACCGCCTACCACGAGTCGGGTCACGCGCTCGTCGCGAAGCTTCTCCCCGGCGCGGACCCCGTCCACAAGGTCACGATCATTCCGCGCGGCATGGCCCTCGGCCTCACCATGCAGGTTCCGCTCGACGACCGGCACACCTACGATCGCCAATTCCTCGAAAACAACCTGACGATCCTCTTCGGCGGCCGTGCTGCGGAAGAGATCATCCTCGGACACATGACGACGGGGGCCGGGAACGACATCGAGAAGGCGACCGAGCTCGCCCGGAAGATGGTGTGCGAGTGGGGCATGAGCGAGAAGCTCGGCCCCATGACGTTCGGCAAGAAGGAAGAGCAGATCTTCCTCGGCCGCGACTTCACCCAGGCCGCCGACTACTCGGAGAGCACCGCGATCGAGATCGACAACGAACTCCGCCGCTTCCTGCTGGAGGCGTACAACCGCGCGAAGGGCCTCCTCAAGCACAACCTCGAGATCCTCCACAAGATGGCCGAAGCGTTGCTCGAGCGCGAGAGTCTCGACGGCGCCGATATCGACCACATCATCCGCGCCTGCGGCGGCGGAAATGGTCTGAACGTGGGTGCCGCCACCGCGTCGGCCTGAGTCGGCCCCGGCGCGCGTCGCTGGCGATGGCCGCGTGTTGCTCCCGGCGGGGCGAACCGCGGTCATGGGAATCCTGAACGTCACCCCCGACTCGTTCTACGACGGCGGCCGTCACGCCGGACTGGAGGCGGCGCTCGACCACGGGCGGCGGCTCGCCGCCGAGGGCGCCGACCTGATCGACGTCGGAGGGGAGTCGTCACGACCCGGGGCGCGGCCCGTCCCGACCGACGAGGAGCGCGAGCGCGTCGTCCCGGTCGTGGCGGCGCTCCGCGCGGCAACCGACGTCGGGATTTCGGTGGACACGACCAAGGCCGACGTCGCCGCCGCCGCCCTCGCGGCCGGCGCGGACGTCGTGAACGACATCAGCGCCGGCCGCTTCGACGAGCGCATGCTGCCGCTGGTCGCTGCCCGGGGCGCCACGATCATCCTCATGCACATGCAGGGGACGCCGGCGACGATGCAGCGGGCGCCGTGGTACGCCGACGTCCTCGCCGAGGTCGAAGCCTTTCTCGCCGAGCGGGCACGCGCGGCCGTCGCGGCGGGAATCCACCCCAGACGGATCTGGATCGATCCCGGGATCGGATTCGGAAAGCGCCGCGAGCACAACCTCACGCTGCTCGCGCACCTTCCGTGCTTGCGCAATCTCGGGATGCCCGTCGTGGTAGGCGCGTCGCGCAAGCGCTTCCTCGCCGCCGCGGGCGACGAGGCTCCCGACGACCGGCTCGCGGCGTCGCTCGCGGCCGCGACGTTCGCCGCCGCCGCGGGCGCGTCCGTCGTCCGGGTCCACGACGTCGCGGCCACCCGCCGCGCCGTCGCGGTCGCGGATGCCCTGAAGACCGCCGAGCGCACCGACTGAGCATGTATCTCTTCAACGACTTCCGCTGGCAGGACGTGCTCGACATTCTGATCGTCGGGTTCGTCGTCTACCGGCTCCTGCTCTTGATCCAGGGCACGCGCGCCGTCTCGATGTTGATCGGCCTGATCGTGCTCGCCGCCACGTACCAGGGGGCGCGCTATTTCGAGCTCTATACGGTCAACTGGGTGCTCGATTCGATCGGCAACGTGATCCTGATCCTCGTCGTCGTCGTGTTCCAGCACGACATTCGCCGCATGCTGACCCGGGTGGGCACGGGCCCGTTCTTCGGCCGCATGCACCGGCTCGTCCAGGGGCAGGCGATCGAGGAGATCACCCGCGCGAGCGTGCTCCTGGCCGGACGGAGGATCGGCGCCATCTTCGTGCTGCAACGCGAGGTCGGCCTGAACGAGTACGTGGAGGGCGGAACCCGCCTCGACGCGCAGATCACCAAGGAGCTCTTGCTCAGCATCTTCCTCCCGGCGTCGCCGCTGCACGACGGCGCGGTCGTCCTGCACCAGGGGCGCGTGGTGGCCGCCGGCTGCCTCCTCCCGCTCACGACCAACCCGAACGTCAGCAAGGCGCTCGGCACGCGGCATCGCGCCGCCATCGGACTCACCGAGGAGACCGACGCCATCGCAGTCGTCGTCTCCGAGGAAGAAGGGAAGATCTCCCTCGTGCGCGAGGGCCGCATCACGCGCGACGTCGACGCCGGCGTGCTCCGCAGCACGCTGCAGCAGCTGGTGGCCTGATGGCGACGTGGCGCGGAATGCTCGAGCGGATCACGATGCCGTTTCGCCGCCGGCTCGGCGCCAAGATCTTCGCGACCGCCTGCGCCTTCGTCCTGTGGTTTTTCGTGAACGCCGGCGAGCGCGAGACGCAGGTGATGCCGTTCCCCGTCGAGCTGCGCAACCTCCCGGCGCGATCCGTCCAGACCAATCCCGACAAGGTCGACACCGTGGCGGTGCGGTTGAACGGCCCCGGTCCGCTGCTGACCTCGCTCGACCCCAAACGCGCGCCCATCGTCCTCGACCTGTCGCAGGCCGAGATCGGCGCCGATCTCCGGCTGAAGATCCGCGACGAAATGATCCGCGTTCCGCGCGGAGTCCGCGTCCTCGACGTCGAGCCGTCGCGCGTCCCGATCCGCCTCGAGCGCGTCAAGCGGACCAGCGTCTCCGTGACCCTGACGCCCGTCGGCGAGCCGCGCCACGGCTACACGATCCAGTCCCTCAAGGCCTCGCCCGCCAAGGTCCAGGTCTCGGGTCCTGCGAGTCTGATCGACCGCCTCACCGCGCTCGAGACCGAGCCCTTCGATCTCACCGATCTCACGGCCTCCACGCAGAAGACCGTGGGGCTCGTGCGCGCCGACCAGCTCAGCGTCAAGCCCGAAACGGTGGTCGTCGAGATCACCGTCGCGGTGGCGACGACGACGCGGGAATTCAAGCGGTTGCCGGTCGAGGTGCGCAACGTCGATCGGCCCTTTCAGCTCCGCCCGCCGCGTGCCAATCTGACGGTCACGGGGCCGCAGCGCATCGTGCAGAACCTGTCGCTCGACGAGAGCGCGGTGTACGTCGACGGCGGCAGCTACGAGCCGGGGGAGCACATGGTGGAAGCCGAGATCACCCTCCCGGCCGGAGTCGAGGTCGTCAAATGGGACCCGCGGGTCTTCCGTCTCGAGATCCTCGACCCGAAGCCCACGCCGACGACGACCCTCGGACGGAAGAACGGAGCGAGAACGCGATGAGCCAGAGCACCCCCACGACCGGATCCGGACGCACGCGCCAGCTGTTCGGCACCGACGGCGTCCGCGGCATCGCCAACGCCGAGCCCATGACCTCGGAGACCGCGCTCCGCCTCGGCCGCGCCGTCGCGCACGTCTTCCGCCGGACGGCGCGTCCCGGCCACCGCTCGCGCGTCGTCATCGGCAAGGACACGCGCGTCTCCGGCTATATGCTCGAGACCGCGATGGCGTCGGGCATCTGTTCGATGGGAGTCGACGTGCTGCTGGTCGGACCCATGCCGACGCCCGGAATCGCGTTTCTCACGCGGAGTCTCCGCGCCGACGCCGGCGCCGTCATCTCGGCCTCCCACAACCCCTTCCAGGACAACGGCATCAAGTTCTTCTCGAGCGAGGGCTACAAGCTCCCCGACGAGGTCGAGCTCGAGATCGAACGCCTCGTGCTCGACAACGGGATCGACCATCTCCGGCCGACCGCCGAGCACATCGGCAAGGCCTATCGCATCGACGACGCGCTCGGACGCTACAACGTCTTCGTCAAGAGCACGTTTCCGCGAGAGTTCACGCTCGACGGGCTGCGGGTGGTCGTGGACGCCGCGAACGGCGCCGCCTATCGCATCGCGCCCGAGGTACTGGCCGAGCTCGGTGCGACGGTGAGCTGCATCGGCTGCGATCCCGACGGCGAGAACATCAACCGCGACTGCGGCGCCACCGCGCCGGAAGCCCTCCAGCGTGCGGTGATCGAGCAGCGCGCCCACGTCGGGGTCGCGCTCGACGGTGACGGCGACCGTTGTCTCCTCGTCGACGAATGCGGCGAGATCGTCGACGGCGATGCGGTTCTCGCGATCGCCGCCCGCGAGCTCGCGGAGCGGGGGCGCCTCCAGCACCGTACGCTCGTCACGACCCACATGAGCAATTTCGGCCTCGAACTCGCCATGCGCGAGCTCGGCATCCGGCTCGTGAAGACGGCGGTCGGCGATCGGTACGTGCTCGAGGAGATGCAGCGCGGCGGCTACAACCTCGGCGGCGAACAATCCGGCCACGTCCTCTTCCTCGATCACACGACCACGGGCGACGGCCTCATCAGCGCGCTCGCGATCCTCGCCGTCATGCGGGCCCGCAATCAGCCGCTTTCGGCGCTGGCGCGCGTGATGCAGAAGTTCCCGCAGGTCCTCATCAACATCCCGGTCCGGGAGAAGCGCGATCTGGCCGAGGTGGTGTCCGTGCGGACGGTCGTGGCGCAGGTCGAGCAGGCGCTGGCCGGCCGCGGACGCGTCTACATCCGCTTCTCGGGCACCGAGGCGCTCGCACGCGTGATGGTGGAGGGACAGGATCTGGCGCAGGTCGAGCGCCACGCGAGCGACATCGCGGACGCCGTGCGCGCCGCGCTCGGGGCCGGCGCGTCCGCGCCCGAGAAGCCCGGGCCCGCCGGGGACGAGCCGGCCCACGGCCGCGCGTAGCGCGCTCGAGCTCGCATCCGGTCGCCCCCCCGCGCCTCTCCGCAGTCTCCCGACGCGAGCGTCTGGGCCGGAAATGCGCTACAGGTGCCCGGATGGCCGAGCTCGGGGTCAACATCGACCACGTCGCGCCCCTTCGCCAGGCGCGGGGCGTCGCGTATCCGGATCCCATCGCCGCCGCGCGCGCGGCGGCGGAGGGCGGCGCCGACGGCATCACCGTCCACCTACGGGAGGACCGCCGACACCTTCGGGACGACGACGTGCTGCGCCTCCGCGCCGCGCTCCGGGTCGGCATGAATCTCGAGATGGCCGCGACCGACGCGATGGTCGCGATCGCCCTCAGGATCCGCCCCGCCCACGTCTGCCTCGTCCCGGAGCGCCGCGCCGAGATCACGACCGAAGGCGGCCTCGACGTCGCCGGGCAGCAGCGAGTCCTCGCCGACGTGCTCGCCCGCCTCCGCGATGGCGGCATCCGGGCGAGCCTCTTCGTCGACCCCGACCCGGCGCAACTCGACGCCGCCGCCACGATGCGAGCCGCTGCCGTGGAGCTGCACACGGGCCGCTCCTGCGCGCCGCTCCCCGCCGACGCGATCGCCGCCGGGCTCGCCGCCCTCCGCGACGCTGCGGAGCCGGCCCGCGCCCTCGGCATGATCGTCAATGCCGGGCACGGCCGGCGCCTCGACAACGTCCGGCCGATCGCCGAGCGCCCGCACGTCGACATCCTGAACATCGGCCACAGCATCGTCGCCCGCGCCGTCTTCGTCGGCATGACCGAGGCCGTGCGCGAGATGCGGGCCCTGGTCGTCGCGCCATGATCGTCACGACCGCCGCGGAGATGCGCCGCATGGACGCCCTCACGATCGAGAAGCACGGCGTGCCCGGCGCGGTATTGATGGAGCGGGCCGGCGTCGGGGCGGCCACGATCCTCCTCGACCGCTTCCCGCACGTCCGCACCCACGGCGGCGTCGTGGTGGTGGCGGGAAAGGGCAACAACGGCGGCGACGGGTTCGTCGTCGCGCGCGCGCTCAAGAAGAAGCGCGTGCGGGTCGACGTGATCCTCGTCGCCGCCGCGGGCGACGTCCGCGGCGACGCGAAGGCCAAGCTGCACGCGTGGCGGCGCGCCGGCGGCACGGTACGGACCGTCGCGGCCGACCGGCTCGAGCCGCTCGCGCGCGCGCTCGGCCGCGCCTGCTGCGTCGTCGATGCGCTCTTCGGGACGGGGCTCGGCGGCGAGATCACCGGCCTTCCGGCCGAGGTCATCGCGATGATGAACGCCGCCGGGCTCCCCACGGTCGCGCTCGACGTCCCGTCCGGCCTCGACTCCGACCGCGGCGTCCCGCTCGGCATCGCCATCGAAGCCGAGCTCACGATCGCGTTCGCCGCGCCGAAGATCGGCACGGTGATCCTACCGGGCGCACGCTACGCGGGCGAGATCGCCATCGTCGACATCGGCCTGCCCGCCGAAGCCGTGGCCGAGGTCGCACCGAGGACGGAGGCCGTGAGCGCGCTCGACGCCGCCCGCCTGCTCCGCCCGCGCAACCCCGAGGCGCACAAGGGCACGCACGGACATCTCGCGGTGATCGCCGGCGGGCTCGGGAAGACGGGGGCCGCGATCCTCGCCGCACGGGCGGCGACCCGCGCGGGGGCCGGGCTCGTCACGATCGGCTGCCCGAGCGGCGTCCTGCCGATCGTCGCCGGCGGCATCGTCGAGGCGATGACGTGGCCGCTCCCCGACGATGGAACGGGCAGACTGGCGTCAGGTGACGACCGCGCCTTCGCCCAGCTCCTCGCCGAGAAGCACGCCGCGGTCGTCGGCCCCGGCATCGGCACGAACGCGGCGTCCAACGATCTCGTGCGCCGGCTCGTGACGACGCGGCCGCTGCCGCTCGTGCTCGACGCCGACGCCCTCACGTGCCTCGGACGTATCGGGGCCGGTCACGACCGGCCGACGGACGGGGCGCCGCTCGTGCTGACGCCGCACCCCGGCGAGATGAGCCGCCTCCTCGGCGACGAGACCGTGGCCATCCAGGCCGATCGGCTGGCCGCTGCCCGCAAGGCCGCCGCCGCCTACGACGCGACGGTCGTGCTGAAGGGCGCACGCACGATCGTCGCCATGCCCGGCGGCCGGGCCTGGATCAACCTCTCCGGCAATCCCGGGCTCGCGGCGGGCGGAACGGGCGACGTGCTCGCCGGGATCGTCGCCAGCCTCCTCGCCCAGGGCTACCCGCCGGACGAGGCGGGGCCCCTCGGCGTCTTCCTGCACGGCCATGCCGCCGACCGCATCGCCGGGCGGCAGGGCATGATCGGCCTCGTCGCCTCCGACCTTCCCGCGGAGCTCCCGGCCACGATGCGCGACCTGCTGCGTCTGGCGGCGGACGCGTGACCGGGATCGCCACCCTCGCGCTCACGGCCGACACGGTCGAGGCGACGGAGGCGATCGGCCGCCGCCTCGGTCGCCTCGTCGCGCCCGGAGATGCCGTGGCCCTCGTCGGAGACCTCGGCGCCGGCAAGACGGCCTTCGTCCGCGGTCTCGCCGCCGGGCTCGACGTGCCGCCCCACATGGTCGCGAGCCCGACCTTCACCATGATCGCGGAGTACCAGGGCGGCCGGCTGCCGCTCTTCCACATCGATCTGTACCGCCTCGAGCCTGGGGCTCCCGACCTGCCGGTCCTCGAGGAGTACGTCCACGGCGCCGGAGTCACGGCGATCGAGTGGGCCGACCGGCTGCCGCCCGGCGCGCTGGATGCCGGGCTCTCGGTTCGGATAGAGTACGTCGATCCGGGGCGCCGGCTGACCTTCGATGGGCAGGGAATCCGCGCCGCAACGCTGGTCGCCGCGCTCGCCTCCGGGACCTGACTCATGAGCCTGATCGTCCAGAAATACGGCGGCACTTCCGTCGCCGATGTCGAGCGAATTCGCAATGTTGGGCGCCGCGTGGCGGCGACCAGACAGGGCGGGAACGACGTCGTGGTGGTGGTCTCGGCGATGGCCGGCGAGACCAACCGGCTCCTCGCCCTGGCCAAGGCCATGTGCACCGACCCCGACCGCCGCGAGTCCGACGTGCTGGTCTCGACCGGCGAACAGGTGACGACGGCGCTCCTCGCCATGTGTCTCAACCACGGCGGCGCACCCGCCGTCTCGCTCCAGGGCCACCAGATCCGCATCCTGACCGACCGAGCCTACGGCAAGGCGCGTATCCGGAGCATCGACGACGGTCGCATCCGGACCGAGCTCGCGGCCGGGCGCGTCGTCGTTATCGCTGGCTTCCAGGGCGTCGACGGAGAGGACAACATCACGACCCTCGGCCGCGGCGGCTCCGACACGAGCGCCGTCGCGCTCGCAGCGGCGTTGAACGCCGACAGTTGCGAGATCTACACCGACGTCGACGGCGTCTACACGAGCGACCCGCGCATCGTCCCGGACGCGCGCAAGCTCCATCGCGTCTCCTACGACGAGATGCTCGAGCTCGCGAGCCTCGGCGCCAAGGTACTGCAGATCCGCTCCGTCGAGTTCGCGAAGCGCTATGCCGTCCCCGTGCACGTGCGGTCGAGCTTCACCGACACGGAAGGCACGTGGGTCGTCGCAGAGGAGGCGAGCATGGAAAACGTCCTGGTGTCCGGAGTGACCTCCGATCGCGACGAGGCGAAGATCACGCTGGTGGGAGTGCCCGATCAGCCCGGCCTCGCCGCCCGCGTCTTCGGCCCGATCGCCGACGCGAACATCGTCGTCGACATGATCATCCAGAACGCGAGCGCCTCCGGCGCCACGGACCTCACCTTCACCGTCCCGAAGGCCGATTTCCGTCAGGCGATGGACCTCGTCGAGACGCTGGCGAGGGAGGTCGGCGCGGCGGGCGTTCGCACCGCCGAGGACGTCGCCAAGGTTTCCATCGTCGGACTCGGTATGCGGAGCCACGCCGGCGTCGCCGCCAAGATGTTCCGCACCCTCGCCGACGTCGGTATCAATATCCAGATGATCGCGACCTCGGAGATCAAGACCTCGGTCGTCGTCGACGCCAAGTACGTCGAGCTCGCCGTGCGCGTGTTGCACGACGCCTTCATCGCGCCGAAGGAGCCGGCGGCATGACGGCGATCCAGGTCTACGACACCACCCTCCGCGACGGCTGCCAGGCCGAGGACATCACCTTCACCCTCGACGACAAGCTGCGGATCGCGGAGCGCCTCGACGCCTTCGGGATCCACTACGTCGAGGGCGGGTGGCCGGGGTCGAATCCGCGCGACGCCGCGTTCTTCGCGGAGGCAAAGAAGCTCCGCCTGACGCACGCCAGGATCGCGGCGTTCGGATCGACGCGGCGCTACGGCGTCACCTGCGACGTCGACCCGAACGTCCGCATGCTCCTCGCCGCCGAGACGCCGGTCGTGACGATCGTCGGCCGCACCTGGGACGTGCCGGTCGAGCACGATCTCCGCGTGCCCCTGGACGCGAACCTCGAGATCATCGACGACACCGTTCGCCACCTGCGCGCGCGCGTCGACGAAGTGATCTTCGACGCCGAGCACTTCTTCGACGGCTACCGCTCCAACCCCGGGTACGCGCTCGCGTGCCTGCGGACAGCGGCCGAGGCGGGCGCGACGCTGCTCTGTCTATGCGACACACGCGGGGGCAGCGTACCGACCTTCGTCGGCGCGGCGACGCGCGCCGCGCGGTCCGCCGTCGCCGCCCCGCTCGGCATTCACTGCCACAACGACGCCGAGCTCGCGGTCGCGAACTCGCTGGCCGCGGTGGAGGCGGGCGCCGTGCAGGTCCAGGGCGTGATCAACGGCTTCGGGGAGCGTTGCGGAAACGCCAATCTCTGCTCCATCATCGCCAACCTCCAGCTGAAACTCGGGCATACGTGCGTTCCCGCCGGATCGCTCGCGACGCTCCAACAGCTCTCGCACTTCATCGACGAGCTCGCGAACCGCGAGCCCGATAAGCGCCAGGCGTACGTCGGCCTCTCGGCCTTCGCGCACAAGGGCGGCCTGCACGTCGCGGCCGTGCAGCGCCGGCGCGACATCTACGAGCACATCGATCCCGCGCTCGTCGGGAACCACCAGCGCGTGCTGCTCTCCGATCTCTCGGGCCGCAGCAACATCGTCTACAAGGCGCGCGAGTTCGGCATCGACCTCGACAGCCGCGATCCCGCGATCGTGCAGCTGCTCGCCGACCTCAAAGATCTCGAGAGCCGCGGCTATCAATACGAGGGCGCCGAGGCGAGCTTCGAGCTCCTCATGCAACGGGCGCTGCACGGCTACGAGCGCCGCTTCCGCCTGATCGGCTTCCGCGTGATCGACGAGAAGCGCCTCGAGAACGAGCCGCCGCTCTCCGAAGCGACCATCATGCTCGCCGGCCCCGACGGGAAGATGGAGCACACGGCCGCGACCGGCAACGGTCCGGTCCAGGCGCTCGACGGCGCGCTCCGCAAAGCTCTGATCCAGTTCTTCCCGGAGATCCAGGAGGTCGCGCTCCACGACTTCAAGGTGCGCGTGCTCGGCAGCGACGGCGGCGTCGGGGCGATCGTCCGCGTGCTGATCGAGTCGGGCGACGCGCACGACCGTTGGGGCACGGTCGGTGTGTCCCACAACCTCATCGAAGCGAGCTGGCAGGCCCTCGTCGATGCGCTCGACTACAAGCTCTACAAGGACTGCAAGCAGACGACGGCCTCCGACCGGGCGGGAGCACCCGAGCCCCGGCGCGCCGCCCGGGCCGAGGCCTGATGCCGAGCACCACCTGGGAGCGCATCAAGGAGGACGTGCGGGTCGTCTTCGACCGCGATCCCGCCGCACGCTCGACCCTCGAGATCCTGCTGACCTACCCGGGCGTGCACGCGCTCTTCTTCTACCGTGTCGCGCACTGGCTCTGGCGGCGCGACGCGAAGCTCCTCGCCCGCTTCCTTTCCAACGTCGGGCGCTTCTTCACCGGCATCGACATCCATCCCGGCGCCACCATCGGCCGCCGCCTCTTCATCGACCACGGCATGGGCACCGTCATCGGCGAGACCACCGACATCGCCGATGACGTCACGCTCTACCAGGGCGTCACCCTCGGCGGCACGAGCCTCAACAAGGGGAAGCGGCACCCCACGATCGAGGATCACGTCGTCATCACGACCGGCGCCACCGTCCTCGGTCCGGTGACGATCGGTTCGCGCAGCCGCATCGGCGCGGGCTCGGTCGTGATCCACGCCGTGCCGCCCGACGCGACCGTCGTCGGCATCCCGGGGCGCGTCGTCCGTCGCGACGGGTTCGCGCGCACCCCTGGCCTCGAGCTCGTCGACCTCGACCACGGCGACCTTCCCGATCCGGTCGCGCGCGCCATCTCGATCCTCGTGAGCCACGTCGAGAAGCTCGAGCGCACGCTCGAGGAGCACCTGGCGCGCACCCAGGGCGCCGCCGATCAGCGCCCGAGCCCCGACGACGAGGACCTCGAACGCGTAAAGGCGTTCTTGAGCGAAGGATGACGGCCGTCTACGCGGACTACGCCGCGGCCGCGCCCCTCCGTCCGGAAGCGCACGCCGCCGTGCTCGAAGCCCTCGACGCCGGGCTCGGCAATCCGTCGAGCGCGCACGACGCCGGGCGCCGGGCGCGCGCGCGGCTCGAAGCCGCGCGCGAGGAGGTCGCGGCGGCGCTCGGCGCCCACCCGCTCGAGATCGTATTCACGAGCGGCGCGACCGAAGCGAACAACCTCGCGCTCGCCGGGGTCGCGGCGGCGCGCGCGCTACCGATCCGCATCGCCGTCCCGGCGACCGAGCACGCGTCCGTCCTGGCGCCCGCCCGCGCGCTCGCGGCCCGCGACCACGTGCTGATCGCGCTCCCCGTGGACGCAACCGGCCGCACCGCGCCGGCGGCGGTCGCGACGGCCCGTCCGGATCTGGTTTCGGCCGCGCTGGTGAACGCGGAGACAGGCGTCGTCCAGGACGTCGCCGCCTTCGCGGCCGCGGCCCGGGCGCACGGCGCCGTCGTCCACGTCGATGCCGCGCAGGCGCCGGCCTTCGTGCCGGTCACGGTCGCAGCGCTCGGCGCCGACCTCGTCACCCTCTCGAGCGTGAAGCTCGGCGGGCCGGCCGGCGCCGGCGCACTCTGGATCCGGCGCGGCACGGCCGTCGTGCCCCTGGCGCACGGCGGCCCGCAGGAGCAGCGGCTCCGCGCCGGCGGCGAGAACGTGGTCGCGGTCACCGGCTTCGCCACGGCGCTGGCATTGGCCGTCGCCGAACGCGAACGCGAGGTCGCGCGGCTCGGCACCCTCCGAACGCGGCTCAGGGCCGGCATCGCGGCGGCCTGGCCTGGCGCGCGCTTCACGCTCGCGCCCGACGTCCCGTCGACGCCCCACGTCGTGAGCGTCGTGCTCCCGGGGATCGTCGGCGAGGACGTCGTCGCCGCGCTCGACCTCGAAGGCATCGCGGCGTCGACGGGCGCCGCCTGCGCGGCCGGCGCCGCCGAGCCGTCGCACGTCCTCGTCGCCATGGGCCGCACGGCCGAAGAAGCGCGCGGCGCGCTGCGTTTGAGCCTCGGTTGGGCCAGCACCGCCCACGACGTCGACGCCATCGTCGCAGCCCTCGGCCGGCTCCGCGCCCGCGTCGCCCGACGATCCGAGGAGGCGGCATGGCCGGCCCTCGGATCGTAGTCGCCATGAGCGGCGGCGTGGACAGCTCCGTCGCCGCGGCGCTCCTGAAAGCCCAGGGCTTCGACGTCATCGGCGTCTCGATGCAGCTCTCCGCCACCCCTGCGGCCACGGTGCGGGCGGGGCAGGGCTGCTGCTCGCTCGAGGACTTCCGCGACGCCCGCCGCGTCGCCGAGCGTCTCGCCATCCCGTACTACGTCTGGAACCTCACCGATACCTTCCGCGCCCGCGTGACCGACGTCTTCGCCTCCGAGTACGTCCGCGGCCGGACGCCGAATCCGTGCGTCCTCTGCAACCGCGACCTCAAGTTTGACGAGCTCCGCACGCGCGCGGGCGCGCTCGGCGCCGCCCTGGTCGCGACCGGCCACTACGCGCGCATCCTCCGGGAGGACGACGGGCGCTTCCGGCTGCTGCGCGCCCGCGACGAGCGCAAGGACCAGTCGTACTTTCTGTTCAGCCTCGCCCAGGAGGAGTTGGCGCGGACGCGCTTCCCGCTCGGCGACCTCACCAAGGAGGAGGTGCGTCGCCACGCGCGAGCGCTCGGCCTGCCGGTCGCCGAGAAGCCGGAGAGCCAGGAGATCTGCTTCGTCCCCGACCGCGACTACGCGGGTTGGGTCGAGCGCCACGCGCTCGCCGGCGACCTCAAGCCCGGCGCGATCAAGGACGCCGACGGCCGCACCCTCGCCGTGCACGGCGGCGTGCACCGCTTCACGGTCGGCCAGCGCCGCCGTCTCGGCATCGGCGACGGCGTCGCGCGCTGGGTGACGCGCATCGACGGCGCGACCGGCACGGTGCACGTCGGCGGCCGGGACGCGCTCGCGAACCGCGGCCTCGTCGCCGAGCAGGTGCGATGGACGGCGGGCGCGCCGGTCACGGACGGCGACGTCCGGGTGCGCATCCGCCATCGCCACGCGCCCGTCGCGGCGCGCCTCCGCCATACGGCCGACGACCGCGTCGAGGCCTGGTTCGACGAACCGGCGACCGCCGTGACGCCGGGACAGGCGGCGGTCTTCTACCGCGGCGAGGAAGTGCTCGGCGGCGGCTGGATCGCGGAGGCCCTGTGAGCACGCCGCCCCACACCCACCCGATCGAGGAGCGGCTCGGCTACGCGTTCCGCAGCCGGGATCTCCTCGACACCGCGCTCACCCACCGCTCCTTCTCCGCGACCCGCGGAGCGCGCAACAACGAGAAGCTCGAGTTCCTCGGCGACGCGGTGCTGGAGCTCGCCGTCAGCGACCTCCTGATGAAGCACTCGCCCCAGCACCACGAGGGTGAGCTCTCGAAGCTCCGCGCCTCGCTGGTGAACGCACGCGTCCTCGCACAGAAGGCCGTCGCCCTCGGACTCGGCGATCTCGTCAAGCTCGGCAAGGGCGAAGAGAAATCCGGCGGCCGCAGCAAGGAGTCGATCCTCGCCGCGGCCTTCGAGGCCTTGATCGGCGCCATCTACCTCGACCGCGGGTTCGTCACCGCGCGACGCATCCTCGCGCGCCAGTTCGCGACCGACATCCGGTCGCGCAGCCCGAGCGCCGTCGAGGACTGCAAGACCAGGCTCCAGGAGATCACCCAGAAGCTCTTCAAGACGACGCCGACGTACACGCTCGTCATGGAGACCGGGCCGGACCACGCGAAGCACTTCGTCAGCCAGATCTCGGTCGGCGCCCGCACCTTCGGGCGCGGCGAGGGTCGGAGCAAGAAGAGCGCGGAGCAGGCGGCGGCCATGGAGGCCCTCGAAGCGCTGCGCGTGGAAGCGCAGGCGGTGGTGCCCCGGCGGGCGAACGTGAGCGAGACGGGAGGACGCGCGGGCGATGACGGCGCCGGCACGTCACGAGCGGCATCGTCCTCCGGAACGAGAGGTCAGCGATGATTCCTGTTCCCGCGATTCGTGTCCGACAGTTCGGCGTCGACTTCTACCAGGCCGTCCTCACCGGCACCGACGTACAGAAGCTCGTCCGCTTCGAGGTGCTCTCCTACGACGCCGGCGTCGTCGACGCCGGGGTGGCGCAGGGCAAAGGCAAAAAGAAGAAGGTCGCCGCCATCAATTGGGAGCTGCTCGAGAAGCGCATCGCGCGCAGCGCCGAGGCGTACCAGCGCCCCGTCATCCGGAAGAAGATCGTCGAGCTGATCGAGTACTACAACCAGTGCGCGGAGGCGGGAAACCTGCCCGCGATCCCCGGCGCCGTGCTCCTCGTCTCGGAGAAGCGCCTCGACTTCAACGCACTCGGTGGAAACCGCGCCCTCGGCATCCTCCACGTGCCCACCGAGGCGGGCATGTTGCGCGCCCTCGACGGCCAGCACCGCCTGCTCGCGCTGCACCAGCTCGCCGAAACGCGCCCGATCGGCGACGTGCAGGTGCCCGCCGTCATCTTCGACCGGCTAGCGCCCGACCAGGCCGTCGAGATGTTCGTCACGATCAACGCCAAGCACACGAAGCTGAACCCGTCGCACCTCATCAGCCTGGCGGGACGGCGGCTCTACCCCGACAAGACCCTCGCGACCAGCCACGACATCATCCGCGCGCTCTCCGAGGACGCGGGTTCGCCGCTGCACGGCGAGATCAAGCTCTTCGGCGTCGGCAAGGGCCGGGTCGCGCAGGCACCCCTCGCCGAGGAGCTCAAGAACATCTTCACCTCGGTGCAGGCCCTCGGCGGCCGCGACGCCGAGCGCTTCCTCGACCAGGCGAAGCGCTTCTTCCTCAACTACTTCAAGCAGATCTCGCACGTCTTCGCGGCGGCGTGGAACGGGCGGAAGTATTCCATCAAGACCGGCATGGCGCTGCGCGCCTTCCTGCGCGTCGTCCCGGACGTGATCGCAGCCGCGAAGGCGAATCGCCACGACCCGGCGGACGCCAACGCGATCCGCGAGGTCATCGCACCCTGGGGCGAGACGATCGGCGACGCGCGCTTCGAGACCGAAGGGGAGTGGCGCCAGAAGCTCGCCGGCGGTACGAGCAGCACCGTCGATCAGCTCGCGCGCGAGCTACGGGGAGCCCTGCGGCGTTGAGCGATCCCGCGACACAGAACCGGCGGGCGGGCTTCATCGCGCTCGTCGGACGCCCGAACGTCGGGAAGTCCACCTTGCTGAACCAGGTCGTCGGAACGACGCTCGCCGCCGTCGCCAACAAGCCGCAGACGACCCGCAACCGCATCGTCGGCATCCTGCACCGGGAGCGGGCGCAGCTCGTCTTCGTCGACACGCCCGGCATCCACCATCCCAAGACGCCGATGAACGCCCGCCTCGTCAGCACCGCGCGCCAGGCGCTCGGAGACGCCGACGTGGTCGTCCTCGTCCTCGATGCCGCGGCCGGCGTCACCGCAGCCGATCGCCACGTCGCGGCCGACGTCCGGGGGCGGCCCCGGACGGTGATCGCGCTCACCAAGGCCGACCTCGTCTCGCGGAACGCGCTCATCCCCGCGTGCGCCGCGGCCCAGGCCCTCCTGCCGGACGCCGAGCTCGTCCCGGTCAGCGGCAAGACCGGCGACAACGTGGAGCGCCTGCTCGAGGTGCTGACGGCGAAGCTCCCCACGGGGCCGCCGCTCTACCCGCCGGATCAGGTGACCGAGCAGAGCGAGCGCTTCCTCGCCGCCGAGATCGTCCGCGAGAAGGTCATCGCCCAGACACGCGACGAGGTTCCCTACACGACGGCGGTCGTCGTCGAGGCGTTCCGCGAGGAGCCCGCGCGCCACCTCGTCGTCATCACCGCCAGCGTGATCGTCGAGCGCGACAGCCAGAAGGGCATCGTCATCGGCGAGCGCGGGCAGCGGATCCGCGACATCGGGAAGGCCGCACGCCTCTCGCTGGAACGGCGCTTCGGCTGCCGGATCTATCTCGAGCTGCACGTGAAGGTCGTGCCGGAGTGGAGCCGCAACCCGAGGATGCTGGGTGAGCTCGGGATCTGACGCGCGCGCGGCGGATCCGCGATGAGGGGACGGGCGCATCTCGGATCCGCGAAGCGCGCGACCGAGCGGAAGCGCGAGCGGCGCCGTGGCGGAAAGCCGCCGGCCGCGAAGCCGCGGCCGCCGAAGGCGCCGCGGTCTGTCTCCGCGGGGCGACCGCGGCGCGTGGTCGACGGCGCGGCGCCGAGCGCACCGGGAGCGGAACGGCCGCGGCGCGCGCCGCGGCCCGAGCGGGTCCCGCGCCCCGAGATCGCCCCCGGCGGCGTCGCGGCCCGGGCGCTCCCGCGAGTCGTTCTCGCGGGCCGGCCGAACGCCGGAAAGTCCTCGCTCTTCAATCGCCTCCTCCGCCGTCGGAAGGCCGTCGTCGATCCGACGCCCGGGGTCACGCGCGACGTCGTCGAGGCCGTCGCCACCTTCGGCGACCGCGCCGTACTGCTCGTCGACACCGGCGGCTTCGAGGGCGACCAGCGCACGGACGCCGCCGCCGAGCCGAACACGGACCGCCTCGACCGCGCCGTCCGCGACACCAGCCTCTCCGCGGTCGAGCGCGCGGTCCTCGTCGTCTATGTGCTCGACGGCAAGGCGGGGCTCTCGGCCGCCGACGAAGCTGCCGCCGCCGCGCTCCGCCGCCGGAACGTCCCCGTGCTCTTCGTCGTCAACAAGCTCGATTCGCCGGGGCGGCTCGCGCAGGGCTCGGAGTTCTACCGGCTCGGCGCCGACGAGCTCATCCCGGTGTCGGCTGCCCACGGCCACGGCATCCCGGAGCTCGTCGATCGCATCCTCGCCGCGACCCCCGGCGCCGCCCTGGAAGGAGGGGCGGCCGCCGACGCCGACGCCGTCCGGGTCGCGATCGTCGGCCGCCCGAACGCGGGCAAGTCGTCGCTCGTGAACCGCCTCCTCGGCTACGAGCGCGCGATCGTCGACGCTACCGCCGGGACCACGCGCGACGCGCTCGACACGATGCTCGAGGCGGACGGCGGGCGCTACGTACTCGTCGACACCGCCGGCATCCGCCGCCGGAGCCGGGTCCACGATCCGCTCGAGCGCTCGTCGGTCGCAAGCGCCCTCGAGGCGCTCGGCCGCGCCGACGTCGCCCTCCTGGTGATCGACGCCGTCGAAGGGCTCACCACCCAGGACCAGAAGCTCGCCGCGCTCGCGTGGAACGAGGGACGGGGGCTCGTGCTCGTCGTCAACAAATGGGACCTCCGCCGCGACGAGAAGCCCGCGACCTACCTCGCGAATCTCGCGCACCTCATGCCGGCGCTCGCGGGCTTCCCCATGCTCACGATCTCCGCGAGGACCGGGGCCGGCGTCGAGACCGTGCTGCCGACGGTGCAACGCGTCGCCGCGGCGCACGCGGCCGAACTCCGGACCGCGCGTCTCAACCAGGTGGTGATGGACGCGTTCCGGGCGAAGGAGCCGCCGGCGGTGCAAGGACGCCGCCCACGCCTCTATTACGCGGCCCAGGTGGGGCGGCGGCCTCCCACGATCGTCGTCTTCTCCAGCATCCCCGGAGGCATCCACCCGAGCTACCACCGCTACCTTTCGAACCAGATCGCGAACGCCTTCCGCTTGAAGGGCACGCCGCTCCGCGTGAGCTTCCGGGCGCGCCACTGACTTCGTCACCCATGCCGCCCCGCGAGACCCTCAGCGATACCGACCCGTCCGAGAACACCTCGTCCGCCGCGCGCTCGTTCGCGACCCTCGCGCTCGCGCTCCGCAACGCAGCGCAACGCTTCTACGCCGACGGATGCCCGACGCTCGCCGCCGCGATCTCGTTCTACGCGCTCCTGTCGCTGATCCCGGTCCTGTTCCTCGTGATCGCGGTCGCCGGGTACGTGATCGGGTCGTCGCAGGACACCTATGGCGCCGTCCTCCGATGGGTCCGCGAGTTCATCCCGCACCTGAGCGACGACTTCACCCGCAACCTCGAATCGGTGGTGCAGAACCGCGGCCGCCTCTCCTGGCTCGGCCTCGGCGCGCTGATCATCGCCGCGAGCCTCGTCTTCCAGGCGATCGAGTTCGCGCTCGACCGCGTCTTCACCGTCGACCGCCGGCGCGGCTTCTGGCGGTCGCGCTTCCTCTCGCTGGGCGTCGTCGTCGGGATGGGGATCGCCATGCTCTTCTCGTTCTACGTCGGCATCCTGATCCACGCGCTCCGCGCCGACCCGACCCTCGCGCCGCTCGGTCACGATCTCTTCGTGCCGCTCGCGAAGGGGCTCCGGGTCCAGTACCTCACGTCGGTCGCGCTCGTCGTAGGGGCCTTCACGCTCTCCCTGCGCGTCTTTCCGCACGCTCACGTCGGCTGGCGCGAGGCCTTCACCGGCGGCTGCGTCGGCGCCGGGCTCTGGGAGGTGGGACGGCGCATCTTCCTCTGGTACCTGGCGAACCTGGCGCAGTTCTACGTCGTCTACGGCTCGCTCGGTGCGCTCGTGGCCGTGATGGTGTGGATCTACATGTCCGCGACGATCTTCCTCTACGCGGCCGAGGTCGTGGTCGCGCTGCAACGCGCGGAGCGCGCGCCCCGCGTCTGACTCGCGAACCGCGCGCGGTTCAGGTGATGCCGGCGGCGCGGTACTCGGCGGCGTAGCCGACGTAGTTCGCCGCTGACGCCAGGAGCGACGCGCGCTCGTCCGCGCGGAGCTCGCGCACGACGCGCGCCGGGTTTCCGACCACGAGCCGTCCCGGCGGCACCTTCGTTCCCGGCGTCACGAGCGCCCCGGCGGCGACCAGGCAGTCGGCCCCGATCTCGACGCCGTCGAGCACGATCGCCCCCAGGCCGACGAGCACGCGGTGGCCGAGCGTGCAGCCGTGGACGATCGCGCCGTGACCGATCGTCACGTCGTCGCCGATCGTCGCGCCGTACGCGCCGCCGACGACGTGCACCGTCACGTGGTCCTGGACGTTCGTCCGCGCACCGATGCGGATCGGCCCGACGTCGCCGCGCACCACCGTGTGGAACCAGAGGCTCGATTCCGGCCCGACGCCGACGTCGCCGATCACGACCGCGCTCGCGGCGACGAAGGCCGTCGGCTCGATGCGCGGCGCCGCGCCGCGAAACGGGGCGATCATGCTACGCCGCTCCGTAGCACGGGAGGCGCGCCGTCCCAATCGCCGCGGATCGGCGCGCGGCGCGGCCGCCGCGCTTGTCTGCGCGGAGGGCCCTTGTTAGGAAGGGACATGGAAGTCCTCTCCATCGTTCTCCCGCCGCCGCGAAGCCCCGTACGCGCCCGTCCGCGCCCGGGGCTTTCGCGCGCCTCGGGCCGCGGCTCCGCCGCCGTCCCCGCCGCCCACGGAGGCCGCCATGGATTGGCGTGAGCTCGAGGAAGGCCTCACCTTCGACGACGTGCTCCTGGTCCCCGCCGAGAGCGAGACCATCCCGCGCGACGCGGTCGTCACGACCAAGCTCTCGCGTCGCATCACGCTCAACATCCCGCTCGCGTCGGCCGCGATGGACACGGTCACCGAGTCGCGGATGGCGATCAGCATGGCGCAGGAGGGCGGCATCGGGTTCGTCCACCGCAACATGCCGGTCGAGGCGCAGGCGCGCGAGGTCGAGAAGGTGAAGAAGTCGGAGAGCGGCATGATCGCCGATCCGGTCACCGTCCACCCCGATCAGCGGATCTCGGATGCCCTCGAGGTGATGAAGCAGTTCTCGATCTCGGGCCTCCCGGTCACGCGCGATGGCCGCCTGGTCGGCATCCTCACGCACCGCGACCTCCGCTTCGAGAAGCGGCTCGACCGTCCCGTCTCGGAGGTGATGACCAAGGACAATCTCGTCACCGCCAAGCCTGGCATCAGCCTCGAGCAGGCCAAGGACATCCTGCACGCGAACCGCATCGAGAAGCTGTTGGTCGTCGACGACGAGCTGCGGCTCCGCGGCCTCATCACCGTGAAGGACATCCAGAAGACGACCGACTACCCGAACGCGTGCAAGGACGGCCGTGGGCGCCTGCGGGTCGGCGGCGCGGTCGGGGTCGGGCCGGATCGCGAGGCGCGCGTCGAGGCCCTCATCCGGGCCGGGGTCGACGTGCTGGCGGTCGACACCGCGCACGGACACTCGAGGAACGTCCTCGACACGGTCCGCGAGGTCAAGCGCCAATGGCCGGACGTGGACGTCGTCGCCGGCAACGTCGGCACGGAAGAAGGCGCGCGCGCCCTCCTGAAAGCGGGCGCCGACGGCGTCAAGGTCGGCATGGGCGTCGGCTCGATCTGCACCACGCGCATCATCTCCGGCGTCGGCATGCCGCAGCTCACCGCCGTCCTCGGGGCCGCCCGCGCCGTCACGGGCACCGACGTCCCGCTCATCGCCGACGGCGGCGTCCGCTTCTCCGGCGACATCACCAAGGCGATCGCCGCCGGCGCCCACACGATCATGATCGGGAGCCTCTTCGCCGGCACCGAGGAGAGCCCCGGCGAGACGATCCTCTTCCAGGGCCGCACCTACAAGCTCTACCGCGGCATGGGCTCGATCGAGGCGATGAAGGATGGCAGTCGCGACCGCTACTTCCAGGGCGACGAGCCCGACATGAAGCTCGTCCCGGAGGGCATCGAGGGCCGCGTCTCCTACAAGGGCAGCCTCGCCTTCAACATTCACCAGCTGGTCGGCGGCCTGAAGGCCGGCATGGGCTACTGCGGCTGCCGCACGCTCGACGAGCTCCGCACCAAGACGCGGTTCATGAAGATCAGCGCCGCGGGCATGCGCGAGAGCCACGCGCACGACGTGGTCATCACCAAGGAAGCACCGAACTATCGCTTGGAGTAGGCGGCGCGCGCGCAGCGCCCTGACGGCGCGGCGCCGCGCCAACGGCATTTCCGGCGGCGAGGCGACGCGGACGCGTCGGCTCGATGAGGGGTTCATGATCCTGGTCCTCGATTTCGGCAGCCAGTACACGCAGCTCATCGCGCGGCGCGTCCGCGAGCAGCACGTCTACTGCGAGATCCATCCCTACAACGTCTCGCTCGCAACCGTCCGGAAGCTCGGGCCCGAGGGCGTCATCTTGTCCGGCGGTCCGTCGAGCGTGTACGCCGAGGGTGCGCCCCTTCCCGACGCGGGCATCCTCGACCTCGGCGTCCCCATCCTCGGCATCTGCTACGGAATGAACGTCCTCAACCATCTCACCGGCGGCACGGTCGCGCGCGCGACCCGCCGCGAGTACGGCGCCGCGCGCATCACCATCGACGACGCGAGCGACCTCTTCGCCGACATCGCCGAGCTCGTCGACAACTCGACCGTCTGGATGAGCCACGGCGACCGCATGGAGCGTCTCGCGCCCGGGTGGAAGATCATCGCCCACAGCGCCAACTCGCCGATCGCCGCCTGCAGCGACGTCGCGAACCGGCGCTGGGGGATCCAGTTCCATCCCGAGGTGCACCACAGCGAGCAGGGCGTCGTCGTGCTGCGCAACTTCCTCTTCGCTATTTGCGGGGCGAAACCCACCTGGACCATGGAGAACTTCGTCGCTCAGGAGGTCGAGAGGATCCGGCAGCGGGTCGGCGGCGCGAAGGTCATCTGCGCGCTCTCGGGCGGCGTCGACTCGGCCGTCGCCGCCGCCCTCATCGACCGCGCCGTCGGCGACGCGCTCACGTGCGTGTTCGTCGACAACGGAGTGCTCCGGGCCGGGGAGGCCGAACGGGTCGCCGCGGCGTTCCGGACGCGGTTCGGCGATCGTCTGAAGGTCGTGGACGCGCGCGCGCCGTTCCTCGAGGCCCTCGCGGGCGTCGAGGATCCGGAGCTCAAGCGCAAGACGATCGGCCGCGTCTTCATCGAGGTCTTCGAGGCCGAGGCCAGGAGGATCCCCGGCGTCGCCTTCCTCGCGCAGGGCACGTTGTACCCGGACGTCATCGAATCGGTGTCCTTCAAGGGTCCGTCCGCCACCATCAAGAGCCACCACAACGTCGGCGGCCTCCCCGAGCGCATGCAGCTGAAGCTCGTCGAACCGCTCCGCGAGCTCTTCAAGGACGAGGTCCGCGAGCTCGGGAGGCTGGTCGACGTCCCCGACGAGATCCTCCAGCGCCAGCCATTCCCAGGTCCCGGCCTCGCGATCCGCATCCTCGGCGCGGTCACCGAGGAGCGTCTGTTCATCCTGCGCGCCGTCGACACCATCGTCGTCGCCGAGATCAAGGCCGCCGGCCTCTATCGCAAGATCTGGCAGTCCTTCGCCGTGCTGCTGCCGATCAAGACCGTCGGCGTCATGGGCGACGAGCGCACCTACGAGAACGTCATCGCTGTCCGCGCGGTCGAGAGCGTCGACGGTATGACCGCCGACTGGGCGCGGCTGCCGTACGACCTGCTCGCGCGGCTCTCGAACCGCATCATCAACGAGGTGGCGGGAGTGAACCGCGTCGTCTACGACGTCTCCTCGAAGCCGCCGGCGACGATCGAGTGGGAGTAACCGCTGCGCCGACACGGGTTCCGTCCATGACCGACCACCGCGTCCATCGCCCCGAACGTCCGCCAGAGATGACGGACCGTGCAACGCCTCGCGGAGCTTGTCCATGGTCATCGGTCCGCGCGACGGAGGTCGCGACATGAGCTCCACGACGGCGGAGCGGGCGCGACGGATAGCGGACGCGCGGGGTGACACGGGGGTTCGGCGCTCGTGAAGGCACTTCTCGTCCTGGTGCTCGCCTACGTCGCGGTCGTCGCCGCCTTCGAGTCCCTGATTGGCGTCGTCCAGCCGGCCGGCGGCGCGACGCTCGTCCTCACGACCTTCGACCCCGACGGCACCGCACACGACCGCGTGCTCGCGCGCCTCGACACCGACGGAAAGGTGTACGTCTCCGCGAACCACTGGCCGCGAGCCTGGTACCGGCGCGCGCTCGCGCACCCGGAGGTGCAGGCGACGATGGACGGGCGGAAAGGAACCTACCGCGTCGTCGCCGTCGCGGGCGCGGAAGCCGAACGCGTGGAGCGCGAGCACCCGCACAGCGTCTGGTTCCGCATCGTCACCGGGTTCCCGCCGCGCGACGTCGTCCGGCTGGACCCACGCTGATCCCGTGCTGATCACCTTCGATGATCGCCCCTCCGACTCGCCCGTCGTCGAGCGCGTGTGGCGTAGCCGGAGCGACCACGCGGGCGCCTTCCACTCGATGGCCTCGTGCAACTGGGCGATGGTGGTCACGCGCCTCGCCGGTCGAACCTTCATGACCGTACGCGGTCCCGAGACCCGAGCCAGTTCCGCCGAGTGTCCCCCGCACGGCGACTGGGTCGGCATCAACTTCGGGCTCGGCACGTCGCTGCCCATGCTGCCGCCGGCGACGCTCCGCGATCGCCACGACGTGACGTTGCCGGCGGCATCGCCCAGGGCGTTCGTGCTCGACGGCGCGACATGGGAATACCCGACCTTCGAGAACGCGGAAGCCTTCGTCGCGCGGCTCGTGCGGGCCGGGCTCGTCGCGACCGATCCGCACGTCGCGGACGTCCTGCGCGGCGACGGCAGTCGCTCCCGCCGCACCGATCAACGCCGCGTGCGCTGCGCCACCGGCATGACCCACGCGACCATCCGCCAGATCCGGCGCGCCCGGCGTGCCGCCATCTTGCTCCGGCGCGGCGTCCCGATCGCCGACGTCGTCTACGACGCCGGCTACTACGACCAGCCGCACCTCGCGCGTGCGTTGCGGCGCTTCATCGGCCTGCCCCCCGCGCAAGTCGCCGCCGACCGCGAGCAGCTGTCGCTTTTGTACAAGACACCGGACGACTGACCCGGTAGAGCCTGCCGCGTTCGAAAGGAGTCGGCATGGCGATGGAAGGTGCTTCGCGCGGGCTCGTCCGCTCGGGCTGGATCTTGAGCGGTCTGGTCATCGCGTTCCTGGTCTTCGACGGCGGGACGAAGGTGCTGAAGGTCCAGCCGGTCCTCGAGGCGTGCGCGCGCTTGGGCCTCGCGCCCGACCGGGTCGTGGCGATCGGGGCACTGCTGCTCGCGTGCACGGCGCTCTACGCCGCGCCGGGGACGCGCGTCCTCGGCGCGATCCTCCTGACCGGCTACCTCGGCGGCGCCGTCGCGACCCACGTCCGCGGCGGCAGCGGCCCCTTGGAGACCGCCTTCCCGATCGCCGTCGGCGCCCTCGCGTGGCTCGGCCTCGCGCTCCGCGACCCGCTCGTCGTCAGAGCGATCCTCCTGCGAGCATGACCGCTCAGCACTCCCGGTAGCGCTTGCTCCGCGCTTTCACCGGCGCCAGCAGCGAGAGATCGTTCTCCGCGACGGTGTATCCCTTCGGATGCGGCGGCCGCGGCTCCATGCCGATCGCCTCCAGCACGGCGTCCTGCTGGTAGTAGCCGACATACGTGTGCGGAACGAGCGCGTACCCGAAACCCTGCGCCGCGACGAGGGCCGCGCGCTCGCCCTCGCCGCACGCGACGAACGGCCGGCCGTGCTGGGCACGGGCCTGGACGTCCAGGTCGCGCAGGCCGTCAACGACCATCGCGCGCAGGTCGGGCAGAGTGCGGAGCGTGCGCTCCACATGGGTGGCGACGCCGGCCGCGCCGGCGCCGGGCAGGCGGCCGTCCGGGCTCGGCGGGACGAGCGCGTCGAGCACGCACGCGAGGGCGCGACGCTGGTCCGCGCTCAGATCGGCGGCGGCGGGGATGTCGGTCATGGGGCGTGCCCTCAGTCGAACAGGTTCGCCAGGTTCTTCTTCATCGTGTCGGCGACGTGGAGCGCGACCGCCTGGATGGTGTTGGTCGGATTCACACCGGCCGACGTCGGGAAGACGCTGCCGTCGATGACGAAGAGGTTCTTCACATCGTGGGCGCGGCCCCATTCGTTCACGACCGAGGTCGCTGGATCGATGCCCATGCGGGCCGTGCCCATGAGGTGCCAGCCAGCGAAGGGGAGGGGCGCCTGCACCATGGTGTCGGTCGCGCCCGAGGCCGCCAGCACCTCCGCACCGCGCGCGACGGCATGGTCGAGCATCGCGCGGCTGTTCTCCGAGAGCCGATACGTGATCCTCGGCGCCGGGACGCCGTCGGAATCCCCGAGCTCCGGATCGAGGGTGACGGTATTCCGCTCGTCCGGCAGGTCTTCGCAGATCGCCACCATGCCCGCGTTCCGATCCCAGAGCTGGTCGAACGCGCGATGGTGGTCGGCGCCGTGCGGCATACGGCCCGCCGAGAGTCCGATCATCGCGGTCGAGACGGGGCCGAAGCCGCGCAGCATCTCGAACGAGTATCCACGCAAGAAGCCGCGCGCCCGGTCGGTCTCGTAGAACTCCTGGCTTATGATGCAGCAGCCGGAAGGACCCTTGTAGCCTTCCAGGCGCTCGGGGAAGATGCCGGTCACCAGCGCGTAGGGGTGGAACATGAGGCGCTTCCCCACGAGGCCGCTCCGGTTGGCGAGGCCGTCCGGAAAGTGTTTCGACCGCGAGTTGAGCAGGAGCCGCGGCGTCCCGACGCCGTTGCACGCGACCACGACCACGTGCGCGCGCTGCCGGCGCTCCGTGCCGACCGCGTCGTAGTAGATCACGCCGTCCGCCATGCCGCGCTCGTCGACGGTGATCTCGCGCACCCGGCAGTGCGCCTCGACGCGCACGCCCTTGCGGATCGCGAGCGGCCAGTAGGTCACGTCGCTCGAGGCCTTGGCGCCCTGCGGGCAGCCGAGGAGGCAGGTGCCGGCATTGATGCAGGCGGCCCGTCCCTCGTATTCGGCGGTCGTGATCGCGCTGTCGGAGGGCCACCAGTGCCAGCCGAGCGCGTTGAAGCCGCGCGCCAGCATCTCGCCGAGCTTGCCGAGCGGCACGGGCGGCAGCGGCACGCGCTTGTCGGGCGGATACATCGGGTCGCCGGTCAGCCCCGAGACGCCCATCATGCGCGCGTTGAGGTCGTACCAGGGGGCGAGGGTCGCGTAGTCGATCGGCCAGTCGTCGCCGACGCCGTCGAGCGTCCGCACGCGGAAGTCCGACGGATGGAAGCGCGGAAAGTGCGCCGCGTAGAGGATGGTGCTGCCGCCGACCGCGTTGAAGTTCGAGATCTGGATCGGCGAGCCGCCGTCGTTGATCGGGTAGTCCTCGCGCCGGCCACGGACGTTCGGCGAGAACGCGAAATCCCCGAACTGGCGCGCCTCCCAGTCGGCGCGGAGGCCCGGATAGTCGTCGGTCTTCACCCAGCCGCCCTGCTCCAGGCAGAGGATGTTCATCCTGGTCTCCGCCATGCTCCAGGCGAACGCCGCGCCGGCGGCGCCGGCACCGATGATGAGGACGTCGACGGACTCGGACGACATGGAGGGCCCGTCCATGTAGCACGCGGCGCCCTCAGCGACCACCGCGACGAGGAGAGGGCGCCGGCCGGGTCTCGGCGAGTTCGACCGCGACGGCGACCGCGGACGAACCGAGGGGCTCAACTCGCGGGTGCGGCTCTGCTACACGCGTCGCTTCCGTGACCGCGACGCCGTCCCTCACCGCCCTCGTCCTCGACATGGACGGGCTCATGCTCGACACCGAGCCCATCTACCGCGCGTCGTGGCAACGCACCGCGGCGGAGCTCGGCTGGGAGATCACGGACGAGGGGTACGAGGCCTTTCTCGGACGGCGCACGGAAGACGCCGAGGCGGAGCTCGTCCGCATCTTCGGCCCGAGGTTCCCGATCGACCGCTTCCATGACCGCTGGCCCGTCCTCTGGCACGAGATCGCCGCCTCCGGCCTCAGGGTGAAGCGCGGCCTGCGGACGCTCCTCGACCTCGCCGCGGAGCACCGGCTGCCGCTCGGGCTCGCGACCTCGACCGAGCGCAGCCTCGCCGCGCGCACGCTCGGGTACGGCGGCCTCACGACGGATCCCTTCCGCGTCATCGTGACGGGCGACGAGATCGCGCACGGGAAGCCGGCGCCCGACATCTACCTGGAAGCCGCGCGCCGGCTCGGCGTCGCGCCCGAGCGCTGCGCCGCTTTCGAGGACTCCGACGCGGGCACGTTGTCAGCGAGCCGCGCCGGCATGACGACCTTCCAGGTTCCCGACATGAAACCGCCGTCGCCGGAGGCGCGCGCGGCGGCGTATCGCGTCCTCACGTCCCTCGAGGAGGCGCCTCCACTCCTCGTTCCTCTCATCGAAAGGAGAACATCATGATCGGATACGTCACCCTCGGCACCAACGACCTCCAGCGCGCCGCCATGTTCTACGACGCGCTCCTCGGCGAGCTCGGCGCGAAGCGCGCCATGGAGATGGAGAGCTTCATCGCGTGGGCGACCGCCCCGAACACGCCGATGATCGCGGTCATCAAGCCCTTCGACAAGAAGCCGGCGACCGTCGGGAACGGCGTCATGGTCGCCATCATGGTGGACGCGAAGGACAAGGTGCACGCCCTCCACGCCAAGGCGCTCGCGCTCGGCGGCACGGACGAAGGCGCCCCCGGCCCGCGCGGCCCGGCCTTCTACGCTGGCTACTTCCGCGACCTCGACGGCAACAAGCTGAACGCGTTCTTCCTCGGCTGAGCCACGCGCTCGACTGCGGCGCGGCGACATTCGCCGCGCCGCAGTTTGCGCTTGCGCGTCGCCTCGACGAGGCGCATGCTCCCCCTCCCATCGCGAAGCCCGGTGCGGCGTGACCAAGGAGGGTAGGGCGGTTCATGAGCTTCGTTCATCTCCACTTGCACACCCAGTACAGTCTCCTCGACGGTGCCAACAAGATCGCGAAGCTGATCCCGCAGGTGAAGGCGCTCGGGATGCCCGCGGTCGCCATGACCGATCACGGCAACATGTTCGGCGCCATCGAGTTCTACAAGACGTGCGTCGCGAACGCGGTGCAGCCGATCATCGGCTGCGAGGTCTATCTCGCCCCGCGCGGCCGCACCGAGCGCGCCCAGCAGCAACGCTCCGACGACTACGAGGCCGGCGGCAACTTCCACATGATCCTGCTCGCCATGAACATGCAGGGCTACAAGAACCTCTGCAAGATGGTGAGCCTCTCCTACCAGGAGGGCTTCTACTTCAAGCCGCGCATCGACAAGGATCTCCTGCGCGAGCTGAACGGCGGACTGATCGCGACGAGCGGCTGCCTCTCGGGCGAGATCAATCGCGCCTTCGCGGCCGACAACTACGCCAGGGGTCGCGAGATCGCGACCGAGTATCTGCGAATCTTCGGCGACCGCTACTACCTCGAGATCCAGGACAACCACATCCCCGTCCAGAACACGTGCAACCAGATGCTGAAGGAGCTCGGAAAGGATCTCGGCATTCCGCTGCTCGCCACCAACGACTGTCACTACCTCACCAAGGAGGACGCCCGCGCCCACGAGGTGCTGCTCTGCATCCAGACCGGGAAAACGCTGAACGACCCGGCGCGCTGGAGGTTCGACACCGACCAGCTCTACGTGAAGGGACTCGACGATCTGCGCGAGGCGTTCGCGGACGTCCCGGAGGCCATCGCGAACACCCTCGCGGTCGCGAAGCGCTGTGATCTCGAACTCAAGAGTCACGACTACGAATTCCCGGCCTACCGGACGGATCCGGGCGAGTCGCTCGAGCAGCGGCTCGACAGAGCGGCGCGCGCGGGGCTGGAGGAGCGGCTCGCCGCCGGCTGCGGAACGAGCCAGAACCCGATCACGGGGGAGGCGGCGCAGCCCTATTGGGATCGGCTCGAGTTCGAGCTCGCGAGCATCAACAAGCTGCAGTTCGCAGGCTATTTCCTGATCGTCTCCGACTTCATCACGTGGGCGAAGGGCCAGGGCATCCCGGTGGGGCCCGGTCGAGGATCCGCGGCGGGCTCGCTCGTCGCGTATGCGCTCCGGATCACGGACCTCGATCCGCTCCCCTACAAGCTGATCTTCGAGCGCTTCCTGAATCCGGGCCGCAAGTCGATGCCCGACATCGACGTCGACTTCTGCTACGAGCGCCGCGAGGAAGTCATCCGCTACGTGCGCGAGAAGTACGGCGAGGACCGCGTCGCCGGCATCATCACGTTCGGAACCCTCAAGGGAAAGGCCGCCATCAAGGACGTCGGGCGAGTCCTCGAGTTCTCGTACGGCGAGACCGATAAGATGGCGAAGCTCTACCCGGCGCCGGCGCAAGGCAAGGACCACCCGCTCGAGAAGGCGCTCGAGATCGAGCCGAAGCTCCGCGAGATGCGCGACCGCGGCACCGATCGCGAGCGCGAACTCTTCGACTACGCGTTCCGCCTCGAAGGGCTGATGCGGCACGCGTCGCGCCACGCGGCGGGCATCGTCATCGCGAACCGTCCGCTCTCCGAGTATCTGCCGCTCTTCGTCGACAAGGAAGGGGCCGTCCTCACGCAATACTCGATGAACGACGTCGAGTGGATCGGGCTCATCAAGTTCGACTTTCTCGGCCTCAAGACCCTGACCTTCCTCGCCGACGCCGTGGCGATCATCCGCGCCCGCCGCCCCGAGGCGCGGGACCTCGACCTCGCGAAGCTCCCGCTCGACGACGCCAAGACCTACAAGCTTCTCGCGAAGGGCGACACCGTCGGCATCTTCCAGATGGAATCGGGCGGCATGCGGAAGATGATCACGCAGCTCCGCCCGAGCCGCTTCGAGGACCTGATCGCCGCGCTGGCGCTCTTCCGACCTGGTCCGCTCGACAGCGGCATGGACCAGGATTTCATCAAGCGGAAGCACGGCAAGGAGAAGATCGTCTACGACCACCCGCTGCTCGAGGGCGTGCTGAACGAGACCTACGGCACGATGATCTACCAAGAACAAGTCATGCAGATCGCCCAGACGCTCGCGGGCTACTCGCTCGAGGACGCCGATAACCTTCGCAAGGCGATGGGAAAGAAGCGACCGGAGGAGATGGACAAGGAGCGCGACCGCTTCCAGAAGGGCGCAGTCGGGCAAGGCATCAAGGCCGAGCTCGCGACACGCATCTTCGAGCAGATGGAGAAGTTCGCGTCGTACGGCTTCAACAAGTCCCACAGCGCCGCTTACGCGCTGATCTCCTTCCAGACCGCGTACCTCAAGGCGCACTATCCGACGGAGTTCATGGCGGCGCTGCTCTCGCTGGAGATGGGCGACACCGACAGCACCTACAAGAACATCGCCGAATGCCGCGCCCACGGGATCGCGATTCTGCCGCCGGACATCAACGAGAGCGGCGAGCGATTCACCGTGGCCGCGGCGCAAGGCGCCACGAGCAAGGGAATCCGCTTCGGGCTCGGCGCAGTGAAAGGCGTCGGCTCGAAAGCGATCGAGATCATCCAGCGGGCGCGTGACGAGGGCGGTCCGTACAGGGATCTCTCGGACTTCTGCCACCGGGTTCGCGGCCAGCAGATCAACCGCCGCGTGCTCGAGTCGCTGATCAAATGCGGTGCCTTCGACTCCCTGCATCCGTCGCGCGCGATGCTGCTCTCGGAGGGCGAGATGGGTGCGACCGCCCATCTCGACCGCGTCCTGCAGTGGGCCGCGACCGCCGGCGAGTCGGCGGGGCAGATCACGCTCTTCAAGCTCGAGAGCGTCGCGCCGCCGAAGCCGCCCGTCAACGTGGCGGAGTGGAGCGACAAGCAGCGGCTCTCGGCCGAGAAGGAGACCGTCGGCTTCTACATCACGGGCCATCCGCTCGACCGCTACGACCACGACCTGCGCCGCCTCGTCAGCGCGGCCATCACGGACCTCGGGGGCCGGCAGAACGGCGAGCAGATCAAGGCGGGCGGTGTCGTCCACACGCTCAAGCTCAAGAACAACAAGAAGGGCGACCGCTACGCGACCTTCAACCTCGAGGACAAGAGCGGCACGATCGAGGTCATCGTGTGGCCCGAGGCCTTCCGCAAGTACGAGCCCCGCATCGTCTCCGACGAGCCGATCTACGTCGCCGGCAAGCTCGAGGTCGGAGAGGACCGCTGCCAGATCATCGCCGACGAGATCGGCATGCTCGCCGACATGCGCTTCAAGCACGCGAAGGAGGTGTGCCTGGTCTTCCAGGAGGGCCTCACGCCCGAGCGCGCTCAGGCGTTGTCGCGAGCGCTCCAGGCGCACCCGGGCACCCGCGCCGTCTCGCTCCAGGTCACGGACGACGACCAGAGCATCGTCGCCAATGTGCGCCTGCCGAAGTTCAAGGTCTCGCCGAACGAGAAGCTCGCCGACGCGGTCGAGCGGCTCGGAGCCCGCATCAACTACATCCAGTAGGCGCTCCCGCCGGTGGCGATCGACACCGTCTTCCTCGACGCCGGCGGCGTCCTGGTCTTCCCGAACTGGCATCGCGTCGCCGCGGCGCTCGCGCGTCACGGCCTCACGACGACCGCCGAGGCCTTGGCCGCGGTCGAGTGGCGCGCCAAGCACGAGGTCGACACCGGCGCGGCGGGGCAGTCCGACCTCGTGCGCGGCTGGCTCGTGTTCGGCCGCGTGTTCGCGCGTGCGGGCGTGACCGGGAGCGACGCGGCCGGCCGCCCGCCCACGCGCCGTGCCGCGGCCCGGCACCCGGACGACTCCGCAACCGCCGACGCCGTCGATCGGGCGATCGGCGACCTGCAGCGCTACCACGCGGACCACAACCTCTGGGAGCGCGTGCCGCCCGACGTCATCCCCGCGCTCCGCCGGCTGCGCGGCGCCGGTAGGAAGCTCGTCGTCGTCTCCAACGCCAACGGCCGCATGCGGGCGGCGCTCGATCGGGTCGGCCTCGGACCGCACATCGACCTCGTGGTCGACTCGTTCGAGGAGGGCGTCGAGAAGCCGAATCCGCAGATCTTCGCGCGCGCCCTTGAACGCATCGGGGCGCGCCCGACGACGACGCTGCACGTCGGCGACCTGTTCCATACCGACGTCGTCGGCGCGCGCGCCGCCGGGCTCCGGGCCGTCCTCCTCGACATGGCCGATCTCTACGGCGGCTTCGAGTGCGAGCGCGTACGCTCCCTCGCCGAGCTCGCCGACCGCCTCGACGGCGTGTCGGGAGATTCCTGAGAGAGCGCCTCTGCGGCGGGCATTCGCCGCGGCGCGGACGAAGCACCGACGAACGCCGCCTCCGATCGCGGCGGCCGCCCACGCGAGGTCATGGACGCGCGGGCTTCGTTTCGCGCGGACCCTGTGTCAGGATGGCCCCGATGAAGGGTGGCATGCGGGACGTCGGACAGCCGATCGAGCGCGCGGTGCTCGTCGGAATCGACACCGGCGGCCCGCGTCAGGACGGCGCGAGCATCGGCGCGGAGGAGTCCCTGCGCGAGCTCGAGCGGCTCGCCCGGACGGCCGGCGTCGAGCCGGTCGCGACCCTGCACCAGAGCATCCGCCAGATCAGCCCGGCGACCTACATCGGCAAGGGCAAGGTCGAGGAGCTGACCGAACGCGCCAAAGCGCTCGGCGCGTCGGCCGTCCTGATCGACGAAAACCTGTCTCCCGGCCAACAGCGGACACTCACCGAGCGCATCGGCGTGAAGGTTCTCGACCGCAGCCAGCTCATCCTCGACATCTTCGCGGCCCGTGCGCGCAGTCTCGAAGGCAAGCTGCAGGTGGAGCTCGCGCAGCTCGAGTACATGCTGCCGCGGCTGACGCGCGCCTGGACACACCTCTCCCGCCTCGGCGGCGGCGGCGTCGGCACGCGCGGCCCCGGCGAGACGCAGCTCGAGGTCGATCGGCGGCGCGTGCGCGAGAAGATCGTGCGCTTGAAGCGGCGGATCGCGGAGGTAGAGCGAACCCGCGAGCTCCACCGCAAGGAGCGTGCCGACGTGCCCTACGTGACGATCGCACTCGTCGGCTACACCAACGCAGGAAAGTCGACGCTCATGAACGCGCTCACGGACGCCGGCGTACTGGTCGAGGACAAGCTCTTCGCGACCCTCGATCCGACGATACGGCGGCTCGACCTTCCGGGCGGTGCGCGCGCCCTCCTGGTCGACACGGTGGGCTTCATCCACCGCCTGCCGCACCAGCTGATCGAGGCCTTCAAAAGCACCCTCGAAGAGGTCCGGCGCGCCGACCTCCTGCTACACGTCGTCGACGCGACGAACCCGGAAGCCGCGCAGCAGATCGCGATCGTCGAACGGGTCCTCGAGGAGATCGGCGCCGGCGCGACGCCGACGATCCTCGCCTGGAACAAGATCGACCGCACGGGGGAGAGCGAAGCGCCGCCGCGGGATGTGACAACGCATCCTCGGATCGTCGACGTCGCCGCCATCTCGGCCGCGACCGGGCGGGGCCTTCACGAGCTTCTCGGCACGATCGAACGCTGGCTCGATCGCGAGCGGGTGCGGATCGAGGTGACGATCCCCGCGAGCCGCGGCGATCTGCTCGCGTGGGTGCATCGCGCCGCCAAGGTGGTGGACGAACGGTACGAGGACGGCGTGGCGCGGGTGACGGCGCTTGCGAGCCCGAAGCTCGCGGGACAGCTCCGGAAGCGGCTCGAGGTGACGGCGTGCTCAACGTTCCCAACGTCCTGACCCTCATCCGCATCCTCACGATCCCCGCGTTCCTCATCCTGCTCACGAGCGGACGGCCCGGAATCGCGCTCGCGATCTTCGTCGCGGGCGGCGTCACCGACGCGCTCGACGGCGCGATCGCGCGCCTCACCGACACCAAGACCGAGCTCGGCGCCATCCTCGACCCGCTCGCCGACAAGCTCCTCCTGCTGAGCTCGTTCTGCGTGCTCGCCCTCATGGACCTCGTGCCGAACTGGCTGACCGTGCTCGTGCTCTTCCGGGACACTCTCCTCCTCGTCGGCTACTTCTTCCTCTTCGTGTTCACCGGCGAGTGGATCGAGGTGCGGCCGAGCGTCATCGGCAAGGTGACGACGTTCTTCCAGCTGGCCTCGGTCACGCTCGTGCTCGTGAGCGTCTCCTGGCCCGACGCGATCCCTCCGCCCGTTCGGCTCACGCTCTTCGCCGGCGCCGCGACGTTCACCGCGCTCTCGGGCCTCCAGTACATGGCGCGCGGCCTACGCTGGCTGAGCGTCCGCGACGGCGGGACCTGATCGCACTTCGCGCCGCGCCGAGGCTCAGGTATGGTTTCCGTGTGCCTCGTCCCGCGATGCAGACGTTGCTGCCGACCGTCATCGAGGCCGGCGAGCTCGCGCGGAGCTTCTTCCGCAACGTCGCCGCCGAGCGCAAGACCGACCAGACGCTGGTGACGGCCGCCGACCGCGCCGTCGAAGCCTTCCTGACGCCGCGGCTGTCGGCGCTCCTGCCCGGCGCACGGATCCTCGGCGAGGAGTTCGGCGCGACGGGCGCCACCGACGCCGAGTACACCCTCACGCTCGATCCGATCGACGGCACCGCCGCCTTCGTCTCCGGGCTGCCGACCTGGTGCATCGCGCTCGGGCTCCTGCGCCGCGGGGTGCCGGTCGGCGGCGTCACCTATCTCCCGATGACGGGGGAGACCTACCTCGCGGACGAGGACGTCGCGCAGTGGAACGGCCGCTCGCTCGCGCGGCCGGCCGGCGCCGCGGGAGAGGGCGACCTCTTCATGCTGACGCACTCGGAGTACCATCGCGGCGAGGCGCGACGATTTCCCGGCAAAATCCGCTCGCTCGGCTCGACGGCCTACCACATGGCGCTGGTGGCACGCGGCGCCGCGGTCGCCGCGATCCTCGGCCGACCCAGACTCTGGGACGTCGCGGCGGGCGCCGCGATGTTGCGCGCGATCGGCGGCGAGCTGCGGTACCGCTCGGGAGCGGCCGCCGACCTCCGCGCGCTCCTCGGCGGCGAGCGGGCGCCGGATCAGCTGGTCGCCGCGGCGCCCGGGATGATCGACGAGATCCTGACGCTGGTCGGTCCGACGCCATGAATCCCTCCGGGCGAACGGCCCTCGTGACCGGCGCCGCGCGCCGCCTCGGCCGCGCCATCGCCGAGGACCTGGCCGCCGCGGGGGCGCGCGTCGCCGTCTGTCACCGCACGTCGACGGCCGAGGCCCAGGCGGTGATCGCCGGCATCCGCGCGCGCGGCGGGGTCGCTGAGGCCTTCACGGCGGACCTCGCCGACCCGGGCGCGGTCGAGCGCCTCGCCGCCGACGTGACCGACCGCATGGGGCCGGTCGACGTGCTCGTCAACAACGCCTCGGTATTCTACCCGACGCCGCTCGACACCCTCGACGTCGAGGCGTGGGACGCGGTGATGGCGGTGAACCTCACGGCGCCCTTCCTGCTCGCGCTCCTGCTCGGACGCGCCATGCGCGCCCGGGGGGCCGGCAAGATCGTGAACCTCGCCGACATCGCCGCCGAGCGCCCGCACCCCGGCTATCTGCCGTACGGCATCTCGAAAGCGGGGATCGTGGCCCTCACGCGCGGACTCGCGCTCGAGCTCGCTCCAGCGGTGCAGGTGAACTGCGTCGCGCCCGGTCCGATCCTCGCGCCGATCGACGCCACGCCCGCGTCGACCGCCGCGCTCGTGCGGGGCACGCCGCTCGGCCGGCTCGGCGACGCGCGCGACGTCGCCGCGGCGGTGCGCTTCCTCGTGACCGGAAGCGACTTCGTGACCGGCACGACGGTCGTCGTCGACGGGGGCCGGGCGCTCGCCTGAGCGCCTCCGACCGCGCGTGCGTTATCTGATCGGCCGCCTCGCCTGGGCGCTCGTCATCCTCCTCTGCGCCACCTGGATCACCTTCGGGATCGTCTTTCTCGTCCCCGGCGATCCCGCACGCGTCGTCGCCGGACCGCGCGCCGACGCCGCGACGCTCGCGGCCATCCGTCATGAGCTCGGGCTCGACCGCTCGTTGCCGGCGCAGTACGGCCGCTACCTCTGGCGGCTCGCGCGCGGCGACCTCGGCCGCTCCTACGCCAATCGACAGCCGGTCGCGGCCACGCTCGCCCGCTGCCTGCCGGCGACCGCGACGCTCGCCGCCGCCAGCCTCGCGATCGCGCTCGTCGTGGGGCTCGCGGGCGGCCTCGCGACTGCGCCGTTCGCCGGACGTTTCGTCGACCGGGCGGCGCTCGTCTGCTCGCTCGCGATCCTGTCGGCCCCCGTCTTCTGGTTCGGCATGATCGCGCTCTACTGGCTCGGCTTCCGCTGGCGGCTCGTCCCGCTCGGTGGCGCCGGAACTCTCCGGCACCTCCTGCTCCCGGCGCTCGTCCTCGGCGTCGGCACCGGCGTGTACTATGCGCGCCTCCTCCACACGAGCCTGCGGGACGTGCTCACGCTCGACTACATGCGCGCCGCGCGCGCCCGCGGCGTCGGTCCGGTGCGCCTGCTGGCCGTGCACGCGCTCCGGAACGCCGCCTTGCCCCTCCTCACCATCGTCGGCCTCGACTTCGCGGCGCTCATGAACGGCGTCGTCCTCACCGAGACCGTCTTCCACTGGCCCGGGCTCGGCCGGCTGGCCTTCGACGCCGTGCTCGCCCTCGACGTCCCGATCATCATGGGCACGGTGCTGCTCGGCGCCGCATTCGTGGTCGTCACGAATCTCGTCGTCGATCTCCTCTACCGGATCGTCGATCCGCGCATCCGTCTCGGATGATCCCCGGGACACGACACGGGCTCCTCGGAGTCGGACTCGCGATGGGCGCGCTGCTCGTCGCGATCGCGATCATGGGGCCGGCGCTCGCCCCCTACGATCCGACGGCGCCCGTCGCGCCCCGGCTCGCGGAGCCCTCGCCGCCGGGCGCGCCCTTCTGGCTCGGCACCGACGATCTCGGCCGCGACGTGCTCTCGCGCCTCCTTCATGGGGCGCGCATCTCGCTCCTGGTCGGCCTCGTCGCGATGGTCGTGACGATGACGATCGGCACCGCCATCGGGCTCACCGCGGGCTACTTCGGAGGTGTCGTCGACGTCCTCTTGATGCGGCTCACGGACGTGATGCTGGCGTTTCCCGGCCTGCTGCTCGCGGTTGCGCTCGTCGCCGTTATGCGGCCGAGCGTGTGGACGATCTTCGTGGTGATCGGGCTCGTCAGCTGGACCGGGGTGGCGCGCGTCGTCCGGAGCGAAGCCTTGTCGCTCCGCGAGCGCGACTTCGTGCTCGCGGCGCGCGCGCTCGGCGCGAGCCACGCGCGCATCGTCGCACGCCACGTCCTGCCCAACGTCGCGCCCACGCTCGTCGCGATCGCGGCCCTCAGCACTTCGGGAACGATCCTCCTCGATGCCGGCCTGAGCTTCCTCGGCATCGGCGTTCCGCCGCCGACGCCGACCTGGGGACGCATGATCCAGGAAGCCTCGGCGTACTACCGGGTCGCACCCTGGCTGATGGCCTTTCCAGGCCTCGCCGTGCTCTACGCGGTGCTAGCGTTCAACCTGGTCGCGTACGGGCTCGCGGATCGCGGGACGTCCGCGCGATGAGCCGGCGGCGATGAGCCCACGGCGTGCCCTCGCGCCGCTCCTCGGGCTCGTCGCGCTCGCCGCGTGCCTCCGCGATCCGCCCCTCGCCTGGCCGCCGCGCGCCCCCGGGTCGCAACGCGGCGGCGTGCTGCGGCTCGCAGCGCCCGACGACGTTCCGACGCTCGATCCCGCGCTCGGCTACGATTCGCGCTCGTGGACGTACGAGCAGCACCTCTTCGAGACGCTCGTCACCTACGACGACCAGAGCCGTCTCGTCCCCGAGCTCGCCGAGGGTTGGAGCATCGCGGACGACGGCCGGACCTATCGCTTCCGCCTGCACGCCGGCGTGACGTTCTCCGACGGAACGCCGCTCACCGCCGCCGACGCGGTCGGCAGCCTCGAGCGCGTCCTCGATCCCCGGACGCGCTCGCAGGGCGCCGAATACTACCGCGAGATCGTCGGCGCCGCCGACTATGTGGAGGGCAGGGCACCGCACGTCGCCGGCCTCACGGCCCCGGACGCGACGACGCTCGCGATCGTCCTGCGGGAACCGGATCCGCTCTTCCTCCACAAGATGGCGCTCCTGTTCGCCGCGGTCGTACCCGCGGAGTACGCGCGCCGCCTCGGCGACGACTTCACGGACCGTCCGATCGGCAGCGGGCCGTTCCTCTTGCGCGAGTGGCGGCGCGGCGAGCGCCTCGTACTCGCGCGCAACCCCCGCTACCGGCGCGCCGACCGTCCGTTCCTCGACGGCATCGTCGAGCAGTCCGGCGTCAACGGCGAGCTCGCCTGGCTGAAGTTCCTGAACGACGAGATCGACGTGTCCGGGATCCCGCCCGCGGACTTTCCCTCGGTCCGCCGGGCCACCGACGTCGAGCGCCCCGGGCGGCTCGTGAGCGGCCTCACCCTCGTCACGAACTATCTGGGCTTCAACTGCCGGATGCCTCCCTTCGAGGATCGCCGGGTACGCCAGGCCCTGAACTACGCCGTCAACAAGGAGGGCCTCATCGCCCTCCTGAACGGCCGCGGGACCGTCGCGCAGGGCATCGTTCCGCCCGGCATGCCGGGATACGCGAGCGCCGCGACCGGCTACCCGTACGATCGCGAACGCGCCCGTGCGCTGCTCCGGGAGGCCGGGCAGGGCGCGGGCTTCGCGACCGAGCTCTGGACGCAGAGCAGCGACCTCGATCTCAAGATGAGCCAGAAAGTCCAGCACGACCTCGCGGCCGTCGGCGTGACGATGGAGATCAGGCAGGTCGCCTGGAGCTCGTTCCTCGAAGCGATCCGTCGGCCGAACACCGTGCCGCTCTTCGATCTCGCGTGGTCGGCCGATTTCCCCGATCCCAGCAACTTCCTCGACGTGCTCTTCCGGTCGAGCCGCGTCGATGCGAACAACCACACCTTCTACGCCAACCCGACGTTCGACGGGCTCCTGACGCGCGCCGAGCGGCTCCGCGATCCGGCGGCGCGCACGCTCGCCTATGCGGAGGCCGAGCGCCTTCTCGTCGACGATGCGCCCGTGATCTTCCTCTACCATCCGATCGCGTACGTGATGACGCAGCGCCGCGTGCACGGCTACGCGATCCACCCGCTCCTGCCGTCGCGCTTCACCGACGTCTGGCTGGCGCCCGAGCCGACCGGAGCTCAGGGCACGAGCGCCGGCTCGTAGCGGCGCGCGCAGGGCGGCCCGTCCGCGAACCAATGCTCCCAGCGGCCGGCGTCGTCGAGCAGCAGCAGCGACGACGAGCGCGTGCCGAACGGACCCGCATGGACGCAGATCGCGCCGAGCGCGTCCGGAAGGCGCGGATCGAGCGCCAGCGCGTGGTCGGCCACGATCGCGTGCAGCGCGGTGCGCAAGGCCACGACGTCCCGCACCCGCACGAAGGCTTCGCCGGCGGCGGCGAAGCGAACGTGCGAGCGCGCGAGCTTCGGACAGGTCGGATCGTCGACGTCGAGGTTGCTCACGAGGTGCAGGCCTGGCGCGAGCCGCGTGACCCGCATGTCGTCGCCGTGGTTCTGCGCAACCCAGGCCTCCTCACGATCCGCGACCAGGAGGTTGAAGGCGTTGTACGCGTCGGCGCGAAGCGCCCCGATCACCGGGCGCGCCGCGCCGGCGGACCCCGCCGCCAACGCCGCGAGCGGCAGCTCGCCGCGCGAACGCCTGGTCGGGACCGGCCAGTCCCCGGTGCGGCGATTGAGGATTCCCGCCACGACGCCGTCGGCGGAGATGGCGAGCCACGTGCCACCGGCGCGGAGATCCCGCCCCCCCACCGCGCGCGGCGCGGTCGCGAGCAGCGCCGGCCCCGTCGCCTCGCGATCGAGGAACTCGTCGCGGTTGGCGGCGATCACGAGTGGAAAGCCCGGGAGCGATCGCACGTAGATCGCGAGCGTGCACATGACGGGTCCGTATACACAATTGTCCGGGCAAAAACCCCATGGTAGCGTTCGCATTCATGTTCGCTTCGATCGAGGACGTCATCGGGCGCTTCGCGGCGCAGCACTATATCTGCCATCGCACCATCGCGACCGTCGTCTACCTGGCGAGTCGCCTCCGGAAGCCGATCCTGGTGGAAGGCCCCGCCGGCGTCGGCAAGACCGAACTCGCCAAGGTGCTCGCAGGCGCTCTCGACCACGAGCTCATCCGCCTCCAGTGCTACGAAGGCCTCGACGAGTCGAAGGCGCTCTACGAGTGGGAATACGCGAAGCAGCTCCTCTACACCCAGATCCTGAAGGACAAGATCGGCGAGGTGATCGCAGGCGCGCCCGGCTTGAAGGAGGCGGTGGAGCGGGTCGCGCGCCAGGACGACGTCTTCTTCTCCGAGCGCTTCATCGTGCCGCGGCCGCTGCTGCGCGCCATTACCTCGCCGACCCCCGTCGTGCTGCTGATCGACGAGATCGACAAGGCCGACACCGAGTTCGAAGCCTTCCTCCTCGAGGTGCTCTCCGACTTCCAGGTGAGCGTGCCCGAGCTCGGCACGATCAAGGCGAAGCACGTGCCGCTGGTCGTCCTCACCAGCAACAACGCCCGCGAGATGTCCGACGCGCTCAAGCGCCGCTGCCTGCACCTCTACATCGACTTTCCCGACAAGGAGCAGGAGCGCGCGATCATCCTCCTCAAAGTGCCGGGCGTCGCAGAGCGGCTCGCGCAGGAGGTCGTCGACGCGGTGCAAGCACTCCGCAAGCTCGACCTCAAGAAGACCCCGAGCATCAGCGAGACCCTCGACTGGACCCGCGCGCTCACGCTCCTCAACGTCGCCACGCTCGACGCGGCGCTGGTCGACGACACGCTCAGCACCCTCCTCAAGTACGAGGGCGACATCCGGAAAGCGCAGGCCGAGCTGAGGGAGCACGTCGCGAAAGCTCGCGCCAAGGCGTCGGCGGCGCCGGCCGTCGCGGCCGACAAGGACGTGCTCCACTAGACCGCGGGAGGGCAGGGCGCGCGTGGACGACACGATCATCGCCTTCGTCGCCCTGCTGCGCCGCAACGGCGTCCGAGTCTCGTTCGCCGAGAGCATGGACACGTTCCGCGCGCTCGACCTGGTCGGCCTCGGGTCGCGGGCCGGCGTGAAGGACGTGCTGCGCGCGACGCTCGTGAAGCGGGCGGTCGACCACCCGACCTACGACCACCTCTTCGATCTCTACTTCTCCGGGGTCGGCGAGATCGTGAAGGACGCCGAATCGCGCGCGATGGAGGGGCTCGATCTCGATCCCGCCGAGTACCAGCGGCTCCTCGAGGACCTCGCGCGGTTCCTCGAGGCGCAGGGCATCGGGACGTCCGAGCTGACGCGGGCGCTCCTCCGTCAGGATACCGCGCGCCTCGAGCGGCTGCTCCGCGAGGCGTCGCAGCGCGCCGGCGTCCAGCGCATCGAGCGCACCTTCCAGGAAGGGCAGTTCGCGCAGGGCCTGCAGCAGACCCTCGGCGTCGCCGAGGTCGCGCGCGAGCTCCAGGGGATCAGCGACGCGCTCGGCGCCGGGGATCCGGATCCCCGGCGCCGGCAGATGGGTCGCCTCGTCGACCGCCGGCTCCAGGACCTCCAGGAGATGATCCGCCGGATGGTGCGGGGCGAGCTCGAGCAGCACGACGTTGGCCAGCGCGACGCCGCCCGTATGCAGCAACTCGCCGAGAAGAGCTTCTACTACCTCTCGGAGGACGAGATCCGCCGCATGAAGGACGCGGTGACCAAGCTCGCGCAGCGGCTCAAGAACGCGCTGGCCGTGAAGCGGCGCAGCGCCAGGAAGGGGGCGTTCGACGTCAAGGACACGCTCCGCAAGAACCTCCAGTACGGCGGCGTACCCTTCAAGATCCGCTTCGATCGGCGCAAGCGCGTGAAGCCGCAAATCGTCGTGCTGTGCGACGTCTCCGACTCGGTCCGCAACGTCTCGCGCTTCATGCTGCAGTTCGTCTACTCGCTCCAGGACCTCTATGCGAAGGTGCGCTCGTTCGTCTTCGTGAGCGACGTCGGCGAGATCACGAAGCTCTTCGAGGAAAACGAGATCCACCAGGCGATCGACCAGGCGATCCGCGGCAACGTCATCAACGTGTACGCGCACTCGGACTTCGGGCGCGCCTTCCGCATGTTCCACCGCGAGCATCTGGCGGCGATCACGCGCCACACCACGGTGATCGTCCTGGGCGACGCGCGCAACAACTACAACCTGCCGCACGAATGGGTCCTCAAGGAGATCAAGCAGCGCGCGAAGCGCCTCATCTGGCTCAATCCCGAGAACCGCATGACGTGGGGATTCGGCGACAGCGAGATGGATCGGTACCAACCCTACTGCGACGTCGTCGAGGAGTGCCGCAACTTGCGCCAGCTCTACCGCGTCGTGGACCGCATGGTGGTCGGATGAGCACTCGGCGCGCGCCCGCGAGCGCGTCCGGGGATTGACGTTCCAGACCCCTTTTGGCAACAATGCCTCGTTCGAGCGAGGCATGAGCCGCGATAACTTCATCCAGATGACGGTCGGCGGCCTCACGCTCGATCCCGTCACCAAGACGCCCATCGTCATCCTCAAAGATCCCGACAACAAGCTGAACCTGCCCATTTGGATCGGCCTGCTCGAGGCCACCGCCATGGCCACGGAGCTCGAAGGCATCAAGATGGCGCGTCCGATGACCCACGATCTGCTGAAGCGGATCATCGGCGACCTCGACGCCACCGTCGAGCGCATCGAGGTCACCGACCTCAAAGACAACACCTACTTCGCGTTGATCTACCTCCACATCGGCGACCGTGAGGTCACCATCGACTCGCGCCCGAGCGACGCCATCTCGCTCGCGCTGCGAACCAAGAGCCCGATCTGGGTCGCGAAGAAGGTGCTCGAGGCCTCCAGCGTCCTGCAGCAGATGGAGGAGGGGAAGGAACAGAACCTCTCCAACGTCTCGCGCGACAAATGGGCAGAGATCCTCGAGAAGATGGCCCCGGAAGACTTCAAGTACAAAATGTAGTGACCGCGAGCGCACGGCGCGTCCGCCCGAGAGACGCTCCGGCGCTTCGCCGATCGGAGACCCGTGGCGCGCACCGAACAACGACTCACCCGCAAGGATCTGCGTCAACCCGACGAGTTCCAGACGCTCAGCCGTCAGGCGCTCGAGTTCGTCGAGGCCAACCGCACGGCGGTCATGGCGGCGCTCGGCGCCCTCATCGTCCTGCTGCTCGCAATCGTCGCGTACCGCATGATCAGCCAGAGCCGTGATGCCAGCGCCTCGGCGGCCTACACCGAGGCCCGCGCGCTCCTGACCGACAAGAAGTACGGCGACGCCGCGGTCAAGTTCGAGGCCGTCGCGAGTCGCTACGGACGCTCGAGTTACGGCCAGCTCGCGATCCTCGAACGCGCCAACGCGCTCTTGCTCGCCGACCAGGCCGCCGACGCCGCCGCCGCGTACGAGAAGTTCCTCCGGAGCTCGCCGCCGACCGACTACCTCCGCCAGCTGGCGAACACGCGGCTCGGCTACGCCCATGAGAAGCTCGGAAAGCCGGCCGACGCCGAGCGCGCATTCGCGACCGCGGCCTCCGAGCCCGGACCATTCGTGGCCGAGGCGCTCTTCGGCGCGGCCCGGAACGCCGAGGCCGCCGGCAACGGCGACAAGGCGAAGGATCTGTACACGCAGCTCCTCGAGAAGCACCCGACGTCCGAGTACCGCGACGTCGCGAGCGCGCACCTGATCGCGCTCGGCGGCGCCGTCCCGGCGCCGACGGCCGCTCCGGGCGGCGCGACCGTCGTCCGTACCGAGTAGGCCTGACGCCCGCGCAGCCCGTTCCGGTGAGCTTCGGATTGGCGAGGCGCTCGGCGTCCCGCTGCTGTTGGGTGGCGATCCAGGCGAACGCGCCGTCGAGATGCTTGTGGTCGACGACGGTACCCGGGTCGAACGCGTCGTGGTCTCCGGCAAAGCGCCGGGCCGCCAGCACGGCCTTTTGTGTCCGATAAGCAGGATTATGTTGCCTCGGCGATCCGTGCCGCTGATCCCCCGGAGCCGCCGTCAGGGCCGCACGACCGCTCACGTCCCTGCGCTCCTCTCGTGATCGAGCAGCCATCGCTTGCGAGCGATCCCGCCGCCGTATCCGGTGAGCGTTCCGTCGGCGCCGATCACGCGATGGCACGGCACGACGATCGCGATCGGATTCGCGCCGTTGGCGACTCCTACGGCCCGGCTCGCCGACGGGGCTCCGATCGCCGCGGCGAGCTCGCCGTAGCTGCGAGTGCGCCCGGCCGGAATCTCCCGCAAGGCCTCCCAGACGCGTCGTTGGAAGCTCGTGCCGTTGGTTGCGACCCGCAGCCCCTCGATCGCGCCGAGATCCCCCGCGAAGAACGCGGCGAGCGGCTCGACGAGCCCCCACGGCGCGGTGGCCTCCGCGAGCGCCGTCTCCCCGTAGTGCCGCCCAAGCAAACGCTGGAGACGGGCCTCATGATCCTCGAAATCGAGCGCGCGCAAGACGTCGTCGTCGTCCCACACCAGGCTGAGGGCGCCGATCGGCGACGCGAGGCGCGCGCGTCGAAACGACGTCGACCGGCTGCTCATGCGACGGCCTCCTCCGCTGTCACGGCCGGCCCCGCGGCGGGCGCCGACGTCCAGAGATGCTGCGCCGCGTAGGCGCGCCACGGTCGCCACGCCTCCGCGCGCGCCGCCAACGCCCGGGCGGTCGGACGCCGTTCAGCCGTCCCCACGGCGCGGAGCAACCCGACGTCCGACGCCGGGAACGCGTCGGGCTCCCGCATGGCGCGCATCGCGACGTACTGCGCGGTCCAGTCTCCGACCCCGGGCAGCGCGCGCAAGCGCGCGATCGCCGCGTCGAGATCCGGCGCCCGCTCGAAGAGCCGCGGATCGGCCGCGGCGGTGGCGGCCAGCCTGCCGAGCGCGGCGGCGCGCGCCCGCGGCATTCCGAGCGCCGCGAGGTCGGCGCGCGCGAGACGCTCCGCCGACGGGAACAGGCTCGTCAGACCGTCCGCCGTCCCGGCTACGACGTCCGGTAGCCGCGCGCCGTACGCCGCCACCACCTTCCCCGCCAGGCGCCGCGCGCCCGACACCGTGATCTGCTGCCCGAGCGTGGCGCGGACGACGAGCTCGAAGGCGTCCCAGGCTCCCGGCACCCGGAGGCCGGGACGCGCGCGCACCAGCGGCGCGAGATCGGGATCGCGCGCGAGTTCGGCGTCGATCGCCGCGACGTCCGCGCCGACGTCGAACATGCGGCGGACGCGCGCAATGATCGCCGGCAGGACCCGGACGCTCGGAAAGCGCACGGTGACCGCCAGCGCATCGCGACCGGAGAGCGGCGCGACCTCGACCGTGCCGCAGGCGCCATCGAGCGCGATCGTCCGCCGGTAGCGCCGCGGCTCGACCACCTCGACTCCCGCGATCGCTCGCGCCGCGAAGAAGGCGATCATGGCCTCCCAATCGTAGGGTCCCGCGTATCCGATCTTGAGGGTGATCGGCGCGACCGGCTCGCGCACGGCGGCGCTTCCGGGTGCGAGCCGGCGGAGCGCCGAGGGCGAGGTCCCGTAGAGACCGCGGAACGTCGCGTTGAACCGCCGCACGCTGCCGAATCCCGCCGCCTCGGCGACCGCCGTCATGCTCATCCGCGTCTCGTGGATCAGCTGCTTGGCGAATAGGATCCGCCGCGTCTGTCCGACCACGATCGGCGAGGCGCCGAGATGGCGGGTGAAGAGCCGGCGCAGTTGCCGCGGGCCGATCCCGAGCCGGTCGGCGAGCCTTCCGACGTCGGCATCGTCACCGTCCAGCGCACCCTCGGCGATCAGTCCGAGCGCGCGCGCCACCGTGCTCGAGGTGCCGTGCCACGCCGCCAGGTCCGGCGAGCACTCGGGCCGGCAGCGCAGACACGGACGGAAACCCGCCGCCTGCGCCGCGGCGGCGCTCGGAAGGAAGTCGATGTTCTCGAGCTTCGGCGTCCGTGCCGGACAGATCGGCCGACAATAGATGCCGGTGGTGTGGACGGCGACGAAGATGCGGCCGTCGAAGCGCGTGTCGCGCGTCTGGAGCGCCCGATAGGCGGCGGCGCGATCGATCGACATGGGCGCAACTATGCCACTCGCGCGCGGCAAAGGTCTGGCCGTTTTCGGACCCGAATGTCGCTCCGCGGCGGCGTGCCGCCGCCGGCCACCGCCGCCCCGACGCCGGCCGGCGCTCAGCGTGGCCGCCGCGGCGGCTCCGGCGACCCGTCGGGCGTACGGAACTTCCGGGTCATGCGCTCGCGCAGTTGCTCGAGGGCGTCCCGCGCCGCATCGTCCTTCGGATTCGCGGCCGCAGCGCGCTCGTAGTACGCGAGCGCGCTCGGCTCGCGGCCTTCGTTCAGCGCGATCATCCCGAGGGCCTTCAGCGCCTCCCCGTCCTCCCGCAACACCTCGTTGGCACGCACGAAGAATCCGCTCGCGCCCGCGAAGTCGCCGCGCCGGTAGCACGCCCGTCCGAGCCCCTTCAATGCCGCACCGTTCAGTGGGAAGATCCTGAGCGCCTCCTCGAGTTGGCCGAGCGCCGCGCCCGGCCGCGCGCGGCCGGAGAGATCGCGAGCGAGGCGGACCAGGTTGTCGCTCTCGGCCTGGAAGTCGGGGAGCTCCACCCGCACGCGCAGCCGCTGCCCTTCGACGGCGGCGGCCTTCACCGTGACCTTCGGCCCGAGATACTCGCGGAGGCTGCGGCGCAACTCGCGCTCGTCCTCGGGATCCAGGAACAGCCGACCGAGGCCGTCGTGCTTGTGGTCTTCGAGGTGAATCAGGAGGTCGAGCACCTTCTTCATCGGCGACCCTTCACACCCGCTCGTCCGGATCGAAGAGCTTACGATACTCGTCGAATGCGAAACGGTCGGTCATACCGGCGATGTAGTCGGCGACGACGCGCGCCTTCGGATCGGCGACCTCGACGCGCCGGCACACGTGGGGCGGCATCTGCTGCGGCTCCTCCATGTAGGTCTGAAAGAGCGCGGTCATCACCCGTTGCGCCTTCACGGTCATGCGCGTGACGCGGTGGTGCCGGTAGAGGCGGTCGAAGAGCACGCGCTTGAGCTCGAGGTTGCGCTCGGCCATGCCGGCGCTCAATCCCGCGAGGCGCACGGGACAAGCGCGAACGTCGGCGAGCGTGCGAATGCCGTGCTCCGCGATGCGACCGAAGATCGCGGCGATCATGTCCGTGACCAAGCGGTCGATGATGCGGCGCACCGTCTGGTAGCGCTGGATGCTCTCGCTCGCCTCGCCGTGCTCGCGGCGGACGATCTCGCGAGCCTCGGTCCACAGGGCCACGGGCGCGAGGTCGCGCGCCTCGAGCATGCCCGACTTCAGGCCGTCGTCGATGTCGTGCGAGTTGTAGGCGATCTCGTCCGCGAAATCGACGATCTGCGCCTCCAGGACCGGCTGTACGCCGGGCGCGAACCGTTGCACGAGCGGCCGATCATACTCGGACGAGTGCTTCACGATTCCCTCGCGCACCTCCCAGCTGAGGTTGAGGCCGGGAAATCCCGGATAGCGCTCCTCCAGAAGATCAACGATCCGCAGGCTCTGCGCATTGTGCTCGAAGCCACCGTACGGCTCCATGAGCTTGTCGAGTACGCGCTCCCCCGCATGGCCGAAGGGCGTGTGGCCGAGATCGTGGGAGAGCGCGACGGCCTCGCCGAGATCCTCGTTCAAGCCGAGCACGCGGCAGAGCGTCCGGGTGATCTGCCCCGCCTCGATCGAGTGGGTGAGTCGCGTCCGGTAGTAGTCGCCCTCGTGGTTGACGAAGACCTGCGTCTTGTACTCGAGGCGGCGAAACGCCGTGCTGTGGATGATGCGGTCGCGGTCGCGCTGGAACGGCAAGCGGAACGGATGCTCCGGTTCCGGATGCACCCGCCCCCGGGTGTCGCTGCTGCGGGTCGCGTACGAGGCGAGGCTTTCGCCCTCCCGGCGCCGCAGCTCGTCGCGCAGACTGTCGAGATTCATGAAGGGCTCGGAAGGCGACCACCCTACACCAGCCCTCCGCGCGGGTTCAACGAACGTTCCGGGAGCCGTGGCGGCGCGAAAGATCCTGACACGCCGGACGTCCTGTGTTACCGACGACCGTGCCTCCGGTGAGCCGGCCCGCCCATGCCCTCCTCCTCGCGCTCGCGTGTGCCGCGCTCGCGGGCCCGGGAGCGGCGCGCGAGCGCACCGAGATCCAGATCGACCACCTCGACGGCAGCGGCACGAAGACCATCGTCGACGTGCAGCCGAGCGTCCCCGGAGTCGCGGACTTTATCCGCGCGACGCCCGGACCGATCCCGGCGCCGGGGGAGCTCCTCCTACCCGCGACCGCCACCCCGACGCGCACCGTGGCGCCGACGCCCGTTCCGCGGCGCTACTGACATCGGCCGGCCAGCACCGCGAAGACTTCCGGCACCGTGTCCTTGGGGCTCACGCCGTACCACGCCCCCTCGATCCTCCCCTTCTCGTCGATCAGGAAGGCGGAACGCACGATCCCCATGTACCTGCGCCCGTACATCGATTTCTCGCCCCAGACGCCGAACGCCGAGGCGACGGCGTGGTCTTCGTCGGCGAGCAGCGGAAACCCGAGCCCGTACTTGGCGTCGAACTTCTGCTGGGCCGACGGCTTGTCCGGGCTGATCCCGATCGCGTCGACCGCTCGCTTCCCGAGCGCGGCGCGTGCGTCGCGGACGCTGCACGACTGCACCGTACACCCGGGCGTGTCGGCCTTCGGGTAGAAGTACACGAGCACCTTCCGCCCCCTGTGGTCGGCGAGATTGTACAGCACGCCGGTCTGATCGGTCAGCGCAAAGGCCGGCGCCTTGTCGCCCGGCGCGAGCGCTCCCCGGGTCGCCGCCCTGGCCTTCGGCTTCTTCGCGGCGGCGCGCGCGCGCTTCTTCTCTGGACCCTTCTTCGTCGCCATTCCCTCGCTCCTCTGCCTACGATCCGCGTCGTCGCATGCCGTGCGCTACGTGTAGCATCGGGATCCTGATCGGCAAGCGGAAGCCGGGTTGACTCGTCGGACAGGGCGCGTAGCCTCGGTGCGTGCGGTCACCCCGACGTGCGATCGTCGTCGCGGGGCTCGTCGCCTCGCTGCTCGGCGTCTGGACCCTCGACCTCGCGGCGCACCACGCGCGCGTCGAAAGCGGCGGCGCGAGCCGGACCGACGGCGTCTCGACCTGGATCGCCGGCGACGCCGGCATCCTCCTGCGCCTCGTTCGGATATGCCCGCCGAGCCCGACGGTCGCCGCCGTGGCCGCGCCCCCTCCCTGCGGCGCCGATGCCCCCTGGCGTGCGACCGCGATCGCGCCGCCGCGCGGCGGTCCGCCGCTCTACAGGCTCCTGCGCGTGTACCGGCTGTAGCCCCGGCGCTCCCCCGGCCGTCGTCACGTCCGGCGCCGCCCACGCGCGCGCCACCAGGGAGGAAGAGCCGCCATGTCCGGTAGCCCGAAGGATCGCCATGCGCCCGTCGATCGCCCGCTTGCGGCGCCGGTGGACGCGATTCTCCTGAACGTCGTCTGGATCGTCGACCATCTCGATCGCCGGGCGCTCGCCGAGCTCGGCGAGGTGCCGGTCCTCGAGCTCGCCAAGCACGTGTCGATCACCCGCACGCGGCGCGCGCCCTGACGGCCGGGACGGCACCCCTCCGGGCCGTGATCGTCCTCCGGGCGCACCCGTGAGCGGCCCCCGGACAGGCGACGCGCGCCCCAGCGGCCGATAGTATCCCCGCATGCACGATGCCCACGAGTTCCTGCGCTCCCTGACCGTCGTCCTGGGGGTCGCCGCGGTGACGACCGTCGTCTTCCAGCGCCTGCGTCAGCCGGTCGTGCTCGGGTACATCGTCGCAGGCCTCATCGTCGGGCCACACGTCTCCATCCCCCTCGTGGCCGACCGCGCCGTCGTGCAGGCGCTCTCCGAGCTCGGCGTCATCCTGCTGATGTTCTCGCTCGGACTCGAGTTCAGCCTCGGCAAGCTGGCGCGCGTCGGTCCGACGGCGGGCGTCACCGCGGTCCTCCAGTCGGGACTCATGGCGTGGCTCGGCTTCCTCGTCGGACGCTTCTTCGGCTGGACGGTGCTCGAAAGCATCTTCATCGGCGCGGCGATCGCGATCTCCAGCACGACGATCATCGCCAAGGTGTTCGACGAGCGCGGCATCGGTGGGCGGCAACGCGAGCTCGTCGTCGGCATCCTGCTGATCCAGGATCTGGTCGCGATCGTGTTCATGGCCGCCCTGACGGCGATCGCCACGGGGGCGGGGCTCTCCGCGACGGCCCTCGTCGCCACCGTCGGCAAGCTCGCGGCCTTCCTCCTCGCGCTCCTGGTCGTCGGCATGGCGACGATCCCGCGGTTCGTACGCCTGGTGATCGGACTCGAACGCGACGAGACGACGCTCGTCGCCAGCATCGGTATCTGCTTCCTGACCGCGTGGGTGGCGCACGCCTTCGGCTATTCCGTCGCGCTCGGCGCGTTCCTCGCCGGATCGCTCGTCGCGGAGTCCGGCCACGCCGAACCGATCGAGCGCCTGGTCCGCCCGGTGAGGGACATGTTCGCCGCCGTGTTCTTCGTGTCGGTCGGCATCCTGATCGACCCGGCCATGGTGCTCGCGAACACGAGCGCGGTCGCCGTGCTCACCACGGTCGTGATCGTGGGCAACATCGTCGGGGTCACGACCGGCGCGTTCCTCACGGGGAGCAGCACGCGAACCGCGATCCAGGCCGGAATGAGCCTGGCGCAGATCGGCGAGTTTTCCTTCATCATCGCCGGGCTCGGACTGACGCTCGGCGCCACCCGCGAGTTCGTCTACCCGGTCGCAGTCGCCGTATCCGCGATCACGACCCTCACCACCCCCTGGCTCATCACCGCCGCCGAGCCGGCCGCCGACTGGGTCGATCGGAAGCTGCCCGCGCCGCTCCAGACGTTCACCACCTTCTACGGCACCTGGCTGGAGCGCATGCGCGAATCGTCGGCCCGGCGGTCGGGGAGCGAACTGCGCGGGCTCCTGCGCCTGATCGCGGTCGACGCCGCGCTCCTCTGCGGGCTCATCGTGGCGACCGCGCTCTGGATCGACGACGGGGCCGAGTTCCTGGGCCGCTGGCTCGGCCTCGACGCCGCAGCCGCCGCCCGCGTCGAGATCGGGGCGGCCATCGCCGCCTCCCTGCCATTCGTGGTCGGCATCGGCCGATTGTCCCGGCGACTCGCCGGATCGCTCGCGGAGTCGGCGCTCCCGCGCGGCCAGAGCACCCTCGATCTCGACGCCGCGCCCCGACGCGCGCTCATCGTGACCCTGCAGCTCGGCATCCTTCTCGGCGCGGCCGTCGTGGTGATCACGGTCACGCAGCCCTTCCTGCCGAGCTATCCGGGTCCGATCCTGCTGCTCACGCTGCTCGCCGCCTTCGGCCTCGCCCTCTGGCAGAGCGCCACCAACCTCCAGGGCCACGTCCGCGCCGGCGCGCAGGCGATCGTCGAGGCGCTCACGAGCTATGCCCGCCGCAGCGGCGGTGCCACGACGGCTCCGCCCGCCCTCACCAACATCCACGCCATGCTGGCCGGGCTCGGCGAGCCGGTCGCCGTGCGCCTCGACGACGTGAGCCCCGGCGTCGGCCGAACCCTCGCGGAATTGAACCTGCGTGGCCGGACCGGCGCCTCGGTGCTGGTCATCATGCGCGCCGGCCTCCCGGTCGTGCCGACCGCGAGCGAGCGACTCGCATCCGGCGACGTCCTCGCCGTCGCCGGCACCCGTGGCGCCATCGCGAGCGCGACCACGATGCTGCGCGGAGAGGCGACCCGCTAGCCCACGGTCCGGGCCCGGTCAGATCTCGTAGTACACCGCCCGCGGCAGCGGAGCGCCGAGCCGCTTCGGACACGTCGGGCAAAAATCGGTGATGTGCCCGTACGCGTGGCGAATCGCGAGCACGGTGCTGGTCTGCCGCACCGGCTGTTCGAGGAAGAGGTTCTCGCGTCCGAGTTTTTCCGCCAGACCGCAGTTGTCGAGGCAGGCCTGCATGCCGGGGCGGATGCCGCACAGGACGACGAGGATCCCGCGTGCCCGCCAAGCGTCCACGGCCCGCTCGAGGAGCGCCATGCCGACGGCGTCAGGGTTGCGCGCCCGCTTCAGGCGCAGCACGACGGCCTGGGTGTCGGCGTCCACGCGATCGCCGATGCTGTCGAGATGGCGTTCGAGACTCGAACTCGCGCCGAAAAACATCTCGCCTTCGAGCCCGAAGATGAGCATGCGACTGCATGCGGCGTCGCCCCGCTGACGCTCGTGGACGGTCCGCTCGGGCCCTACCACGAACTCCGTCAACAGCATGTTGCCGGTTCGCGGAACCGCCAGCAGGAACGACATGAAGACGCCGATCAACACGCAGAACTCGATCGAGATCGCGAAGGCGGAGATCGCGGTCACGGCGACGATCGCCGCATCGAAGCGCGAGGTTCGCACATGGTAGCGGAGGTCGTGGAGGTTCACCATGCGCGCCGCGGTCAGCATCAGAAGGGCCGCCAGGGCCGAGCGCGGGATGAAGCGCGCGTACGGCGCGAACGCCACCATGATCAGCGCCACGGCCCCGGCCGACACCACCCCCGACCACTGCGTCCGCGCGCCGGCTTGCTGGTTGATCGCGGAACGCGTGAGTGATCCCGAGCCCGGCATGCACTGGAAGAAGCTGCCGGTGAAATTGGCGAGTCCCTCGCTGAGACACTGCTGGTTGAGGTCGAGCCGCTGGCCCGTCACCGCCGCGATGGCCTTGGCCATCGCGATCGCTTCGAGGAGCCCGAGGAGCGCGATCGCGAGCGCGCTCTCCGCGAGGTCGCGAAGGTACGGCGTCGACACCCGCGGAACGTCGAACGAGGGCAGCGAGGCCGGGATGTCGCCGACCACGGCCACTCCCTGCGCGGCCAGATCGAAGCGCGCCGTCACCGCCGCCATTGCGATCACCACGATCAGGAACTCTGGCAGCAGCGTCCAGCCGAGCTTCGCCTTGGCCCAGCGGAGCAGGAGCACCGTCACGATCGATGCGGCGCCGAGCGCAAACGTCAGCGCGTGGACCGGACCGCCGTCCGCCATCGTCTGCAAAAAACGCACGAGGAAATGGTCGTGCACGCCGCCGACCACCCGCAGGCCGAGCAGGTTCTTCATCTGATCGAGCACCAGGAGGACGCTCGCCCCAGCGGTGAAGCCGACGATCACGGAGTGCGAGATGTATCGGGTGAGGTCGCCGAGCCGCAGGAAGCTGATGACCAGCTGGATCGAGCCCACGAGGAACGCCACCAGGACCGCGGCCTGGATCCGCTCGTCCTGACCCGCGATGGAACCGATCGCGCTCAGCAAGGCGATCGAGATCGCGTTGGTCGGACCGTTGATGAGCTGGCGCGACGAGTCCAGAACGGCGCCAACCGCGGTCATCACCACCGCCGTGTAGAGACCGTACTCGGCGGGAAGGCCCGCGATCATCGCATAGGCCATGGCCTGCGGAACGGCGACCGCGGCCACGGACAGGCCCGCCACCACGTCGACGCGCAGATCGCCCCAGCCATAGGCGCGCAGCGAGTCGAGCGCTGGCACACGCCGCAAGAGCAGCGACAGCCATGGGGAAGTCGTGGCGACGGTCAAAGGGCTTCGCGTCCGCGTGGGGTGCTAGCAGATTTGACCCGACGAGCGAAGGCGTCGCGACCGACGGCGCGGGAGAGCGGCCCCCGGTCGGAAGCCGCACCCCCCAACGTCAATAGATCTCCGTCGATCCGGACGCCGGCGGCAGATCTTCGTCCCGGAAGCGCTCCTGCCGCGGCCGCTCGATCGGCTCGCGCCGCGTCGCGCGCATGATGGTGAAGCGGCCGAAGGCGAACCCGAGGTCGATGCCGTTCCCCGTCCCCGAAAGGGCGAGCGAGACCGATCCCCTCGTCACGATCTGTGCCCCGGAGGAGATCCCCATTCCCGCGTGCGCCTCCGCCGCCGCATAGTCGCCGAACACCTCGCCGATGTCGGCCACCGGCGAGAAGTCCCCCGTTCCGCCGACGATCTTGGAGCGCCCGAACGTGAGGCCCCCACCCCGCGTCTCGAGGCGTACGCGGACCTCTTGCCCGTTGTCGCACCGCACGATGCCGCTGCCGTCCGCCGCCTTGTAGAAGACGGACCATCCCTCCAGCGTGAAGGTCAGATCGCACGCCGTGAGAGCCGCGGCCGGGTCCGCCGCCGTCATCACGACGAGGACCGCCAGCGGCCCGCTCCAGCCTCCCAAGCCGATCCTCATCGTCGCCTCCTCGACGGCCTACCCGCCTGCTGCGATCGCCGTCGAGCCGATCGCCTCGCCAATCCATCCCTCCCGAGAGAAGTGCCCCCGGCGCGATTCGAACGCACGGCCCCAGGATTAGGAATCCTGTGCTCTATCCACCTGAGCTACGGGGGCGAATAAGGAAGTCAGACGGTTACCGATTGCTGAGGAGCTTGTCCAGGATCGACTGTAGCGGAATCTGTAGCAGCAGAGGACCGGAAGGCCGCATTCAGCCTGGCAGCCGCCTCACGCAGATCGCCCTCCGCGACGATGTGGTACCGATCGAACACCGAGCGCGTCTTGTGGCCTGACATCTGCATCGCGACTCGTTCCGGGATGCCTGCCCGGATCATGTTTCGGACTGCCGTCCTTCTGAAATCGTGCGGAATTCGGTCGGGTACCCCGGCGTCACCGCACGCTTCACGGAACCGCCCGTGGAAGGTCTTGATAACCTTTCCGTCTCGGTGAAACACGAGATCGCATTGCGGATAGCGGCTGGCGATGTCCAGCTGGCCCTGCAGCAGCGCCGCCAGTTCGTCCGTAGCGAAGATCACTCGCCCGTCCTTGTTCTTCGTGGTGCCAGGTTCCAGCCTGACTACTCCAGCGTCCAAGTCCACGTTGCTCCACTTCAACTGTAGAACTTCGTCGCGCATGCGCCATCCCGTGTGGTAAGCGAACGTTACTGGCGCTCTTAGCCATTCTGGGAGTTTTGCCAACACCGACTCGAACTGGCTGCGCTCGAAAAACCCGGTACGTACGTTGTTCTCTTCCAACGTCGGAACGTGCGGTGCCCTCGCAAGAACACCGATTCGGATCGCAAGGTTGTACATCCTTCGAAGCGCAGCCAGCTCTCGATTGATCGTCGAGTTCCTAGCCCCTTCCGACTTTCGCTTCGCAATGTAACCCTGCACGTCTGCGCTCGTGATTTCCTGTGCCCTTCGTCCCCGAAAATGCGGGTCCAGATGCTTGTCGATACGGCGCTGGGCATCAGCGAGCGAACTGCGATCGTTGACGCGGTAGTCGTCTAGCAGCAACTTCTCCAACCTTTCGAACGTCACGCGATTCGCTCCGAGCAGAAGTTTTCCCTCTTCCACCGCAGCGAGCCTCAGCTTCAGGAGACTACGCGCTTCAGTAACGTCTTTCGTGTGCGCGGACTCCTGCTCTCGTTTCGTCGGACCTGGGTACGCAATCCACCAGATTCGACCCCTGCGGTACACTGATCCACTTCCTCGTCGATACTTAGGCATTCTCGCCTCTCCTTTCGCGCAGCGCCTTCTTCTTGAGACGCGGTCGATACTTGGTCTTCATGTAATCTTTCATGTATTTGCGTTTCTTATCCTTGTGCTTAATCTGTTGCTCTTTCGCGAGACAATTGGTCGAACAGTACAGTTGCCTTCGCGTACTGATCACCGCGAATACACGGCGGCAGTGCGGACATCGCCGGTAAGGAAATGGATCGTCACGGATCGTGTTCAGCAGCAACACCGTCGCGTACTGCGGGTCCGCGACATACCGATCCGGATAGTCGACCCGCACAGTTTCCCGAACGCGATCGAGGCGAAGCTGCGCGCTGTTGGCTGGTGCCGCGAGGATCACCGCTTCGCCGTCCAGCAGGCCATTCAAGACGTCGCTTACGATCTTGTGGACCGCCTCGAACCACCCGCGTGGTAGACGGATCGAGCCGGATGGCAGCGACGCGCGATAGGCGGTCTCCAGCCGTACGCGCTCCTCGTTGCTGAGCTGCTTCGTAGATTCGACCGACGCCAGGTCCGCTAGCAGCTCCACCGTCTCTTCACTCGCGTATCGAAACCATCTCGCCATGTGACCTCCGTTAGCTCTTCCAAAACCATCAGTCCTGATGGTCGAAGAATGTTAACCCGTACCATCTAGCCTTTCCAGGAGCTAACACGTATCGTCCCCGCACCACAAGGAGGACGAGACTCGATGGAGAAACCACTACACACGGCGCGCGAGCTTGCAGCTCACCTCAAGATCGCGCTGTCGACGGTCAGGGCGTACACGCGGCTGACGGACATCCCCCGCCACCCGATCGGCCGCCTGATCCGTTTCAACCTGTCAGAGGTTCAGCAGTGGCTGCGGGACGGTGGATCGCTCGCACCCGGTCACCGCACGAAGACCGAGCGTGCGAGGGCGCGTGACGATGCAGCCTGACCTCGCCCTGGTGTCCCCGTTGGACTGGGCACTGCACTACATCCAGCACGGCCTGTACGTGTTTCCGCTGCACACGCCTCGGGGCACGGGATGCTCGTGCGGGAAAGCGCCGTGCAAGGATGCAGGGAAGCACCCGCGAACCGAGCACGGATTCCATGACGCCACGATCGACCCTGGTCTCGTGCGGGAATGGTTTCACTGCTGTTCTGACGCGAACGTAGGCATTGCGACCGGGCAGAAGAGCGGGATCATCGTGCTCGACGTCGACTTTCGCAGCGGCGGCGACGTCAGCATTGCGGAACTGATCGACCGCTTCGGGTGGTTCGACACTCCCGTCGTGAAAACTGGAGACGGGCGGCACCTCTACTTCAACCACCCCGGCGGTCAGGTGCCCTGCACCCGTAGCCTCAGCGGTTATCCTGGGATCGATCTTCGGGGCGACGGTGGGTACGTCGTCGCACCCCCGAGTCTCCACCCCTCTGGAAGGCGCTATGTTTGGGATTAAGCCGCTTTCGAACATGCCTCCGGAGCTAGTGGAGCTTTTCCGGAAAAAGCCCCCTCGTCCCGTCGTCCCGGAGTCGTTCACGGTGGCTCGCGCGCTGTCACCTCGGATGCAGCGGCTGCTTCGGAGTGGGGACGTGGATCATGCGTACCGAAAGCGTGATGGCTCCGTGGACCAATCACGCATGATCGCGGCAGTGCTCCTCGAAATGGTGAACGCGGGGTGGACGGTCGAGGCTGCGTATGCGGCCCTGATGAACCCGCGCAATCCCGCAGGCCACAAGGTCCAAGAGCGAACCAACAAGAGCGCGCGACAATACGTGCGACTGGCGTATCGGCGCGCACTCCATCGGGCACGCACTGATCCGGCCTTCCGCGATCGCAACGACGCTCTGGCTGTCCTGGCTCCCCTTCGCGATCAAGCCTTGACCATGACGTTGCCTCGCGGCGGCGGCGTTGCACGTCGCGCACTAGAGGCATCGTACTTCGCGATGCTGACTCTTGCGGAGAAGAAGGGCGGGCCCGTCTTCCCAGCGAGCTACCGCGAGATCGCGGAGACAGCGGGGCTTGGACTCCGCTCCACCTACAAGGCGGTTCGTGAACTGATCCGGCGGGAACTCGTCAAGGTCCGTCGGAAAGGAAGAGGGACGAAGGGGTCCACCTGGCGGCTGGTGCTGCGAAAGGAGGACCAACTGACCACACTATCACCTAGAGATACAGATGGGCTAGATGATAGTGTGGTTCCTAGGGGAACTATTTACAACGACAGAACAATATGGGGAAACATCTCAAGATTCCACAACCACGATCTATTCCGGTACCGCGCGTTTGGCAAGACCGCAGGCATGATCACGGCTCACCTGTCGATCGACTGTCCGCTGACCCCGCGTGAGCTTGCGCAGCGGTGTCACTGCACGACCGCCACGGCCAAGCGAGTCTTGAAGAGACTGGCCGAGAACGGCATCGCGGTTCAGGCTCTTACAAAGAAGGAGTGGCTGCGGGGCTCTGCTTCCTTGGACGAGGTTGCCGTAACCACTGGGGCGGCGGGACGAGGCGAGAAGCAGAAGCGGCAGCATCAAGTCGAACGCGACCAGTACGCGCGGTTGCTGCGACACTGGCGACGCGGACCGCTCAAGATGGTGCGAAAGAGAAGCAACGAGTGCCATCGTGAACCAACGAAGGAGACTAGGAAGGGAGGGTAAATCGGAGTATGCGTCCGTATTCGCGGGCTCGCTGGTTCCGAAGAGTCACGCATGGCCCCGAGGCGTGTGTCCCAGCTGCATTGTCGCCTGACGTGAGTCGCGGGAAGAGAGCAAAGTCCTCCCCACCCCAGCTGCGTTTCGTCGCCTTCGATAGCAGTAGCTACCCGACGCGTGTGAATCTGTTCGATGGTCTTACGGCCAATCGACCATTCCGGCCTTGGTCTTGCAGGACACGGTATCGATACACTTCGGCCGCTTCGCGTGCTTTGCGAGAATCACCTTTGCGATGGCGACGGCCTCATCCATGTTCCGACCGTTGAAGTTTTCGCTGTTCAACGGATTGAACATGGCGTCGCACTTCTGTGCGAGATAGCGACACTCCGCAGCCTCGTTGGGTAGCGCCGCCGCAATCTCTGGGCCTCCGGCCCAAACCATCGATGGTAGTACCACCACGACTAAGGCTGCCACTTTCCTCATGATCGAAGCCCTTTCCACGTCTGTTGCGTCGCGGGATCGAGGGGATGAGCCTACGGCTTCAGTTTTCCGTTCTCGTCGAGTTCGCTGCACTGCTTGAGGCATGCTGGCGGGGTCTGATGCTTCGCTGCGATCACGTCAGCGGCTGATTTGATCTTCCTGCGCGCCAGACCCTGCCTGCTGCTCGCGATACGAGCCAGGCGTTGGGCATCGGTCGCACGTTCCAGATCACTTGGGCTACGGCTCCGCTCAGTCGCCTCAATCGCGCTTCCCGCGTCCGCGATCGCACGGCTTGCTTCCGAACGAGCCGCTTCGGCGTCCTCGCACAACCTCAGCAGGTAACGACACTCTGACGCCTCGTCCGGAAGTGCAGCTGCCGTCGCTCCCGCTCCGTCATCACCCCCGATCAGCGGCTGTGCGTCGAGTACCGCCGCGAACAGGAGGACTGCACCGGTCGCGATGAGCACGGTGACTCTACGACGTGCCATCAACGCAGCCAACGTCATTGCGGTATGCAGTTGCCCGAAGCACCGCAGTTGTGAGAGTCGCAGATGCCCCCGCACTCCGCGTCTGAACAATCGAGGCGACACTGCCCCGTTTCGCATCGCCCCACCCGTAGGGCGTTTCCTATCTTGCTGACTTCCGGATCGCCGCCCTGTCCGCAGTCCGGATTGAAGGGCGCACCAGGGCACTGGCAGAAGAAGAAGCGCCCGTCCTGTAGACAATCCGCACCATCGGCGCACTGGGCGTTCTCGCCTGGCGTCGCAGTTGGATTCGGAACGGGATTGCAGTTCAGTGTCGCGGGCAATCCAGCTGCGGCGCGAAGCACGTTCACTCCATCGGTCACGGTAACCCGACCGTCGCCGTTGACGTCTCCACAGACCTGAGCCATCCCGGATGTGGGAAGCGCGAGGGCAGCCAGTAGAAGGAAGTATCGAAACAAGAGCGGCGTTTTCATGGCCGCGCCCATAGCGCGATCGGCGAGCGTTCTTCAAGGACGCGGATCGGAACGCGAGCACACTCTGCGGCTGCAACACCGAATTTGGTTTCGCTACTCCCTTCGATCGAGGCCACACCGCGCTAGCTGACCTGCGTGGTGCGCGCGGAAGTTCTAGCCACCCACGCTCAAGACCAATGATCCGACGCGCTACGAGGCGATTCTGCGCGTTCTGAGGGCACTTCCAGCGAACGCGATGCGAGGAGTGCTCTACCCCTCCGACCCGCCTGGCGCTGTGGCACGAAACGTAGCTGAGGCGCGGTGACAAGCGGCGATACTGAGAACGACCGAGGAGAGAATCTCACGGAGCGAACGTTGTTGATTCCGCTCCGTGAGACTCGCTCTTGCTCGGTGTTTCTTGGTGCAGAGCACGCCTGGAGGTTTAGGAATCCTGTGCTCTATCCACCTGAGCTACGGGGGCGGATGCGATCTGAGTTACCGGCTCGCCGTCCAGGTGTCCAGGCAGCCCCGTCGCGGGCCCTCCCGATTTGCCGTCGACGAGACCGCCGGATAGCTAGAGCGGTCGCGCGATGTCGTCACGATCCTTCGCACCCGCTCCGTCCGACCTGCGAGCGGCCATCCTGATTCCGGCGTACGACTGCGCCAGCACCGTCGGCGCCGTCGTCGCGGACGCGCGCGCTCACGGATTGCCCATCCTCGTCGTCGACGACGGCTCCCGCGACGCGACGGCAGCCGTCGCACGCGCCGCCGGAGCCGCGGTCGTACGCCACCCGTGCAATCGCGGGAAGGGCGCCGCGCTCGTGACCGGCATGCGGACGCTCGCGGAGCGCGGGTTCACGCACGCGCTCACCATGGACGGCGACGGCCAGCATCTCTCACGGGAGATTCCCACACTGCTCGATGTGGCATCGGCGGATCCTTCGGCGATCGTGATCGGCATCCGACGGCGCGGCACCCAGGAGGTGGCGGGCATCAACCTCTTTGGCAATCGCTTCGCGAATCTCTGCGTCCGAAGCGCCGCAGGAGTGCCGCTGCTCGACACACAGTCCGGATTCCGCGTCTACCCTCTCGCGGCGACGTTGGGTTTGCCACGGCAAGGCGAACATTTCGAATACGAATCAACGTCGCTCATCTTCGCCGCGCGCGCTCGTGTGCCGATTCGTTCGGTCGCGGTCGACGTCTACTACCCGCCCGTCGCCGAACGGCGCAGCCACTACCGCAAGGTCGTAGATACACTCCGCATCATCCGCGCAGTCGCTCCGCTCCTAGTGCGACGCTGAGGCAGCGTGTTGCTACTTTTGCGGCGGCGTCCGGGGCGTCATCGCCCGCAATCCGGCGTCCACACGGGCGGTCGCCGTGGCATTCGTCTTGCTCCCCTCTCGGGTCGGAGGGCATGGACACGTGGATAGACTCGCACCCGTCATTCGTGACTTGAGAGGTCGCCTCGGCCTCACGCAAGAGGAGTTCGCACACGCGCTCGGCATCACGGTGAGCACCGTGAACCGGTGGGAGAAGGGGCATTCCGTCCCGAGCAAGCTCGCCCGCGCATCATTGGCGCGATTCGCCGGTCGTCGCGGAGTCGCGGTCGAGAGCCTTCTCGAAGAGCAAGCGGTCGAGGGCCTGCCGCCCCGCCCAGCCTCCGTGAATTGAGGTGCTCGTCCCGGAGCCCGCCGCTCCGGGACGAGTCGTTCCGCGCGCATCGCGCTGCCCCGCCTCGCCGGGGTGGCCGGAACCTTCCCGCCCGAGCTTCTGTCGCGACCCCAGTCCCGGTAGAAGCTCCTCATGGTTCGATTCCTGCTGTCCATGCTCGTCGCTGTCTGCGCCTGCACGAGCCCGCCCGCCCGTGATCCCGCGGTCGTCGAGGACGTCCTCGAATACGTTCAGAAGATCAAGAAGTGGGAGCCGGTCGAAGCGGAGACCCTGAAGGCCATCAAGGACGTCCGGACGAGCCAGTTCGTCGACGACGAGTACGTGGTCGCGACGCTCGGCGCCGTCATGGACGACATGCAGCTCCACCTCACCGAGATCGACCGCTATCAGCCCCGGACCGCTCCCGTGACCGAAGTGCACGCGCGCTATCGCAAAGCCTGGAACGATCTTCGCGATGCCTTCACCTCGATCATCGACGCCATGCAACGCAAGGATTACGGCGCGCTCTCCACGGGAACCGAACGCCTGCGAACCTCGCGCCAGGAGCTCCTCCTCGTCGCCGCCGCGCTCGACATCCTGCTCGAGGATTCCGGCCTGAAGGACCCGCAGGGCGCCGCCAAGCCCGCGAGCTCATGAGCCGGGCGAAGCCGCCAGCCACCGACGTTCGCGACGATGCCGCCACGTTGATCGGCGAGGTAGGGCGCAGCGCCGAGGACGCCCGGCGCTATCGCGCCCTCGCCGCCACGGTGGCCGATCCCGTCTTCGATCGCGTCCTGACGATCGGCACGGACGTCCGTCGGGCCGCCCGCGAGGGCCGCTTCGGACCGATCGCGGCCGCGGTCGACGAGCTGCGCGAGCTGCTCCGACGCTGCGAGGATGGCGTACGCCGGGTGCGCGAGAGCCCGCCCTACCACGAGATGCTCCGTGCCTACGGCACCGGCAGCGCGGTCCGTGCCGCCGAGCTCGCCGCCACGGTCTTCACCGACGTCGACCTCGCCTTGCCGACGCGAACGCTGCACTGGACCATGCCGCTCACCGCCAGACTGGCGCCCGACCATTTCATTCCCCCGGAACAATGCGCGGAGGCGATCCGCGAGATCGCGGCAAACGGCCTCCCCGCGCCGGCCGACGTCCCCGACCTCGCAGGGGACGCGTCGATCCTCCCCATCCGCCTCCTGGAGACGATCGACGGCGCCGAAGGGCCGATCACGCTCGCCTATGGTTCCGGATCGCTGGCGGGGCCTCTGGGGCGACTGACCGAACGCAAGGTCTGGCTCTGGTACGCCCCGAAGCTCCGCAGCGCCTTTACGGTATGCGCGACGGATACGGTCAGCGACGACTGGTGGCAGGTTCGCCCTTCCGCCTACGCCGCCTATCTCGAAGCGCTCCGCGAACACCTCGACGCCGTGGCGATCCCTTTCGAGATCGCCCCGACGCCTCGGGATTGATCACCGCGCTCAGCGATCGTCGGCGGCGTCTTCGAGCGCCGGCTCGGCCGGCGCCACTTCCACCGTACCCGCGGGCACCGTCTCGGCCTCGATCAAGGCGACGGGCTCTTCCTCCTCGTGCAAGACCACTTCGCGCCCCCGCAACGTGTGCTGCTCGCGGACGATCGGATCGAAGTTGCCGAACTGATAGCGCTCGGTGCGATCGAGGTGATCCGGACGGATGTAATACGCGCCCTCGACGGTCGGCCGCCACATCGAGCGGGCCGTCCGGAGGTCTCCGCCCGTCAGCCAGCCTTCGACGCCGCCGAGTCCGGCGCCCACGACGCCGACCACGAGACGGACCGGGGCATAGAACACGCTCAACACGGTGGAGGCGACCCCCATACCCCATTCGGCGCCGGCGCTGTGGGATTCCTCCACGACGACGTCCCCGAACGGCGCGCGTTGATGCACCACCCTGTGCTCCCGGGCGACCGGCCCGGGCTCGACCGCCTCCTGCTCCGTCGCCGCGTGCGGCCGCGCCTCGAAGTCCTCGATGCTTCCCGCGTACGCCGGACCGCCCGTCACCACCACCAACGCCACCAAACCGACGAAGACTCGCATCGACGTCACCTCCGCGGAGATTTCAAGGTATGTTGCCAGCCTTGCCTTCGAGGCGCAACGACTATTCGTCGCCCCCCGAGGACCGGCGGCCGGTCCCCTCCCCTTCACGCTCGTCGCCGCCCCACGCCACCGCTCCTAGAGCCGTTCCTCCAGCGTCGTCACCAGCCGCCGAACCTCGGGGTCGCCCGCACGCCGCGCATCGATGACCCGCACGGCGTGCAAGACGGTCGTATGGTCGCGCCCATAGCGCTCGCCGATGGCGGCAAGCGGCAGGCCGATCTGTTTCCGCATCAGGTACATGCTCACTTGCCTTGCGAAAACGAGGCGGGCGTTCCGCTGGTCGGAGACCAGGACGGCCGGAGGAACCCCGAGCACCTCGCTCACCAGCGATTCCACCCTCTCCATCGTCACCCGCTCCCGCGTCACCGGATAGAGGCGACCCACGGTCTCCTCTGCCAGCGCGAGGTCGATCTCCCGACCGACCAAGGTCGCCATCGCCTTCAGCCGCGTGAGGGCGCCTTCGAGCTCGCGAACGCTCGCAGCACGGACGCGGTCGGCAAGATAGTCGAGCACCTCGCCGGAGAGCGCGATCCCCCGCTGCGTCGCCTTCAGGGTCAGGATGCGCCGGCGGGTGTCGCGATCGGGCCGCGTCACCTCGACCGTGAGCCCGCCCTCGAAACGATTGCGCAGCCCGACCTCCAGATTCGCGATGTCGCGCGGCGGCTTGTCCGAAGACAGCACGATCTGCTTCCCGGCCGCGCACAGGAGGTTGAACGTGTGCAAGAACTCTTCCTGCGTCCGCTCCTTCCCGGCAATGAACTGGACGTCATCGACCATCAGCGTATCGACCTTCCGGAAGCGCTGGTGGAACCGTTCCATTTCCTGACGCCGCACGGAGCTCACCATCTCGTTGACGAAGAGCTCAGCGCCGATCGAAAGGACGCGATAGTTGCGAAAGCGCTGACGTACGGCATTGGCGATCGCGTACACGAGATGCGTCTTCCCGAGTCCAACTCCACCGTGGACGAACAACGGGTTGTAGACTCCTCCCGGATGCTCCACGACGGCGCGCGCGCCGGCGTGAGCCAACTCGTTACATGGACCGACGACGAAGCTCTCGAACGTGAAGCCCTGATGCCCCGGCGCCGCGCTCTTCCGGATGACCGGCGGTGACGATGCGGCGACGATCGGGTCGCGCACCGGGATGCCCGAGCCCACGGACAACGAGACGGCCACGGGATGCCCGGCGAGCTGGGTCGCGGTCGAACGGATCCTGTCGAGAAAGTGCTGCTGCACCCAATTGAGATGAAAGACGCTCGGCGCCTCGACCGTCAGCCCGTCGTCGGCGCCCCTGGCCGACCGGAGACACGCGATCCACGCCGTGAACTCCGGCAGCGGCAGCGAGGAACGCAATTCCGCCAACGTCTGGTTCCACAGGGATTCCATCACCCCGATGCCTCCATCGCCTACACGTCCTCGCGCGCCGCCTCCTCTCTCCACCCCGCCTCATGCGCCGCCCACTCCAACGTCACATCCGACACTGTCCACATCTGGGGATATTTCCCGCGGCCATGCGCGCTCAAGCAGTTGCGCGCGCCGCTCAGAGTCTCGTGCACAAGACCCGGGGATCGCCGGCGCCGCGCCTTCACTTCGGAGACGGCCGCGACGATCACTGATTAAAATCATCGATACTATTTTGTTATGAAATGAGTTCCGGCAGTTCGAAACCCGAGCGTGATACTCTCGACGCTCCACAAAGGCAAGCGAAAAACCCTCGTGGGTCAAAATTCCGCGCGGCCACCCGGCCCGATCCACCGGCGCGGCGTTTGCTTGACTTTGAATCCGATCTTCACGTATCGGGGGCCGTTCGCGGAACCCATACAGGAGGTGGCTGATGAAAGTCGGACTGCGTTTCACGGTCGCGTGCGGCGTGCTCGTCGCGTTCGCCGCCGGCTGCACGTGCATGCAGAAGCCGTGGGGGTACGGAGCTCTCGGAGGCGGCGTGGTCGGCGCAGTCGGTGGCGGCATCGCCACGGGTGCCGCCAGCAACAACACCGGCGCCTTCGACATCGGCAACGACAACGAGGACAAGGCGCTGGCCGTGGCGACCGGCGCGGTCGGTGGGGCGCTGCTCGGCGCCCTCATCGGCCACTGCCTCTGGGACCAGAGCGCCGCCGCGCCGCCGCCGCCGCCGCCCGCGCCGGCCGCCGCGCCGGTGGTGCAGAAGAAGATCGTACTCCGCGGGGTCAACTTCGACTTCGACAAGGCCACCATCCGGGCCGACGCCGCACCGATCCTTCGGGAAGCCGCCAACCTCCTCAAGGAGAACGGCCATCTCAAGGTGTCGGTCGAGGGGCACACCGATGCCAAGGGCAGCGACGACTACAACCTGAGGCTGTCGATGCGCCGGGCGGCGGCGGTGAAAGCCTTCCTCGTAAAGGAAGGCGTCGCCGAAGGCAGGTTGACGACGCGCGGTCTCGGCGAGTCGCAGCCGGTCGCGAGCAACGATACGGAGGACGGCCGCGCTCAGAACCGTCGCGTGGAGCTGAAGGTCCAGGAATAGCCGAGCCACCAGGGCGCATGAGTGAGCGGGGCGGGATCCACGAGGGTCCCGCCCCGTTTTCTTGATCCACCCTCCGGCCGATCCCCCGAGCGAGCGCCCGGCTCGCTCCCACCCCAGGCCCCCGTCCGACATGGCAGTCTTCCTGCGTAATTTCTTGAGATCAATCGGAGGTGTACAGGTCCGGCGACCTACCCATGCACGCGCGCAGAGTCGTGCACTTCTGCGAAGGCTTTCCTGTTTCCAAACGAATAGATCCACCGGCACATGTCTTGCTCAAGTTCGCCTCGTGCCGACGGAATTCGCTCACTCGCCATCCGCCATCGGAGTCGACATCGCGTCCACCTGCTCCGAGATCACGGGGGCGATCGCAGCTGCTATCGAGCATCGCACGGCGGCTCCGTCGCGACGGCGAGCCGTCCGGGGCCGAGTGGGATCATGTTTTCTCGCGATGATCCTCTGCGCGATGGCGACCTCTCCTCCGGGAGCCCTCGCGGAGACGCTTTCGTTCGATGGCCAGCGCGCCTACCCCGTAGGCGCCAATCCCAAAGGGCTCTCCGTCGGAGACTGTGACGGCGACGGTGTCCCCGACCTCGTCACCGCGGCACAGAACTCGAACGAGGTCGTGATCCTGCGAAACCCCGGCGACGGAAACCTCGAGTTCGGAGGGGGGAAGACCAACGTCTCGCAGCCGACGGGGGCGACCTGCGGCGACTTCAACGGGGACGGCTTGGTGGACCTGGCGGCGGTCAGCCGTCTCGGAGACATCGGGCTCTACTTCGGTGACGGGCTCGGGACGTTCACCCCGGGTGGTGCCCGCCCCGCCGGTGTCGCGCCCACCTCGCTGATCTCCGCCGACCTCAACGACGACGGATGGCTCGACCTCGTCGCGGTCGATTCGACCTCCCAGGACATCACGATCCTGCTCGGCACGGGCACGAGCGCGCTGCCGCCGTTCGTGAGGGTCCGGACCCCCATCCAGAGCCCGCGGGCGGCGGCCGTCGCCGACTTCGACCTGGACGGCTATGCCGACATCGCGGTCGCCGGCGCCACGGCCCCGTACGTCGTGATCCTCTACGGAAACGGCGTCGGCTTTGCGACGCGCACCAACACGATCCCGAACCCGTTCACCCAGACGCGCCGCCCAACCCGTGGTCGCGGCATCGCGGCCGCCGACATGAACCAGGATGGCTACCCGGATCTCGCGCTCCTCTCGAGTGACGGCGTCATCACCCTGTTCCTCGGGAGCCCCTCCGGCCAGTTCGCCTTCTTCGACGCCTTCAGTGTGTCGTCGGACGCGGAAGCGATCGCGCTCCCCGACCTGAACGGCGACGGCTTGGTGGACCTGGCGCTGCTCGCCTCCGACACCAACAGCGCCCAGGTGTTCCTGGCGATCGGCCAGGGCCAGTTCGATCTGCCCACGATCGTCAGCGTCGAGTCGGTCAGCAACGGCTTCGGCCCGGTGGTCAGCCGAACGGTGCTCACCGATCCCACGGATCCCCTCACCAGCGTCACCCAGCTGATGGCGGCCGACGGTGTCAGCAAGATGATCCGGCTCGTCGAGCAGAGTGACCCGATGACCCTCGCGACGAGTCCCCTGGTCGCGATCTCCGACGTCCCCGTGGCCCTCGCCCTCGGAGACGTGACCGGCGACGGCATCGCGGACGCAGCGGTCCTCACGAAGGCGCCGCGCGGGCGCTCTCTCCAGCTCTCCATGCTGCTCGGGACCGTCGCGGGTCAGTACGACCCCCTACCGCCGGTGAGCCAGGGAACCTGCGGCAACGGCATTCTGGAGACCGGCGAGCAGTGCGACGACGGCAACCTGAAGGCGCGCGACGGCTGCAGCAAACTCTGCGCCGTCGAACTCGGCAAGCTGGTCCCGTCGCTCGCGTTCGCCGACCTCGACGGCGACACCAAGGACGACATCGTCCTCGCCAACGACCGCGGACAGGTTCTCGGGCTCATGGCCGACGGGCAGGGACGGTTCCGTGAGATCCGACTGCTCGGCACGGCGCGCAAGAAGACGGGTGCCGCGCTCGGCGATTTCACGGGCGATGGAACCCCGGACGTGGCGTTCGTTTCGAAGGCTTCCCGCGGCGGCGCGGTCACGCTCCTCAGCAACTTCGGAGACGGGACGTTCACGACCACGCCGCTGCCCGTCACGCTGCCCGTCGTTGGCCCCCTGCTCGCCGGAGACTTCGACCGCAACGGACTGCCGGATCTCGCGGCCGGATACCGGGGCGGCTGGGCGGTGCTCTACAACGACGGGACGGGGCCGACTCGCCCGAGCGCGGTCGCCCTTCCGAAAGCCTACAAGCGCATCGCCCAGATGGCGGGCGCCGACTTCGACGAGGACGGCTGGCTCGACCTCTTCGCCAGCTTCGGATCGAAGAAGGTTCCGTCCCTCCTTTTTCGCGGCAGCGCGACCGGGTCGTTCTCCGCAGGCGAGATCGTCGGTTCGGCGAGCGATCCGCTGACCGACCCCTTCGCCGTCGATCTCGATCAGGACGACCACCAGGACATCGTCAGCTGCTCGTCGGAGAACGGGCTGGCATGCCGGGTCTTCTACGGAGACGGAGCGGGTCAGTTCGGCGCGGCGGCCCTGCCCTCGTCCGTGGCCGTGGGACGCGAGCCGCGCTCGGCCGGAACGGCCGACTTCGATCAGGACGGCATCGCCGACGTCGTCGGCGTGAGTCGCAACGACGACCGCGCGGTCGTGCTGTTCGGCGGCCCGTCCTCGCCGACCAGCCGCCTGGTGCTCTCGACCGGCTCGCGTCCTTCCGACGTCGAGGTCCTCGATCTCAACAACGACGGCTTCCTCGATTTCGTGATCGGCAACGAAGCGTCGCGCGACCTCAGCATCTTCGTCAACCAGACGAATCGCCAGTTCCTGGCGCTGGCCCCGGTTCGGCTGCCGTCGCTCCCGAACAGCGGCCTCGGCCTGATCGCGCTCGCTTCCGGCGACATCGACAGCGACGGCACCAACGACCTCGTGGCCGTCCAGGCTGGCGGTCAGGCCGGAGGCACCGTGACGCCGCTCATCAACGTCGAGGGTGTCGGCCTCGCCGTACTCGGCAGCTTCCCCGTGGGCAACCTCGCCTGGGGCGTCGCCGTCGGACGCCTGAACGACGACGGCGTGCTCGACATCGTCACGGCGAACCGCTCCGACAACACCTTCAGCGTCCTTCTGTCGCAGCCCGGGGGCGGCTACACCCGCAGCGACTACGACAGCGGCGGCGTGCGCGCGACGGACGTCGCGGTCGCCGACCTCGGCGGGGACGGCTTCGATGACGTCATCGTCACCAACGAGATGATCGACGCCCAGACCACCAACTACGGGAACGTCGTCACATTCATGAACGACGGCGCCGGCGGCTTCTCCGCTGCGACCCTGAAACACGTGCGCGGGCGTGAGATCCCGCGCTCCGTATGCGCCGGCGACTTCGACAACGACGGACGGCGGGACGTCGCGGTGGCGAGCCTCGGCAGCAACGACGTCATGGTGCTCTACGGTGCTGGGAACGGAACCTGGCGGAACGACGAACGCCTGTTCCCGGTCGGAGACGGGCCGCTCTCCGTCTCCTGCCGCGACTCCGATGGAGACGATCGCAGCGACATCGCGTTCGGTCGCCGCGGCGGCTCCGAAGTCGGCGTCATTCTCACCAATCAGTGATCACGGATCCAGAAGCGTGGAGGTCTTGGACATGACGGATCGCCGTCGAGTGTGGACTCTCATCGCCGCGGCATCGCTCGTCGCCGCATTGGCCGGACCGCGGCTTTCCTTTGCGCTCCACGCGCAGTCCCCGCCCGTCACGCAGGTCACCCAGCAGACCAGCGGCACCGTCGGCGAGAGCGCAGTGTGGGGGAACAACTGGACCTTCGTCGCGAGCGGCGACTCCCTCGGCACCGGCAACGCCGCTCCCGAGCTCTTCTACTACGAGCACATCGAGCGCGTGCTCGGTGGAGCCCTCGGGCTTTCGCAGATCACCTGCGGCGGATTCGACCCGGCCCACCCGTCGATCTCCACTCCCTCGTCCGGCAACGTCATCGCCTTCGACGCGATCGGAACGTTGTGCGGCGATCCGCGCCACAACTGCCTTCCGCCCTTCGACGCGAGCTCCGTGAACCGTCAGGTCTTCGTGTACTACCCCGACACCCAACGCATCCGGCAGGTCACGCGCTGCAACGGCGACTGCGTCAACCCGGACGTCAGCGAGAACGGACGGATGATCCTGTTCGAGTCGAACGCGGACGTTCTCGGAACGAACGGCGGCCTGCCGCTCCCGACGACCAATGTCTATCAGGGGAGCCTCCGCTCGCTCGGGCAGACCTGTCCGTTCCTCCCGTGCTCCAGCGGACAGGCGAATCCCGGCCTGCGGAACCTGACGCCGATCGGCGGCGGCCGCAATGCGTCCCAGAACGCCGGCGGCAAGTACGTCGCCTACGAGTCCGACGGCGATCCGCTCGGCACCGGTGCGGTCGGCGTCCCCCACGTGTACCTGCTCGAGGTCAAGAGCGCCGCGCTCCAACAGATCCCGCCGGGCAACCCGGCTCCCGCTCGCAACCCGTCCCTGGATCAGGGTGGCAAGAAGGTGGCCTACGAGATCGATACCGTCCGCGGCGCACCGAATCCCGGCGTCGTCACCGAGGTCTGGGTGTCGAAGATCCGCAAAAATCGCGCTCCGCTCACGATGTCGCTGACGCCCAACGCTCCGGCAAGCAGCTTCAGGCCGGCGTTCGCCCCGGCGGGCAAGCGCGTGGCGTTCGTCTCCGACGCCGACCTCCTCAACTTCCAGGCACTCGGTCGCCAGCTCTACGTCTACACCCTGGTCGGCGGCTCGAAGTTCGACCGCAAGAATCTGTTGCAGGTCACCGCCACACCGGCCGGAACGGATTTCCCTACCCAGTCCTCGTACGTCTTCACCGGCTTCTCGTCCGCGGGCGACTTCGTCGGCAACACCAACACGACGCCCCAGTTCTTCGTCGCGAACCTGTATCGTCGCGCTCCCGGGCAGCCGCCTCCGTACGCGGGCACACCGACGCCCAAACCCACTGCGACGCCGCATCCGACGGCCACGCCGGTCGTCGGGATCCCGCGCGCCATCGGCATGGCGGTAGTGACGAACCAGTCGATCAACAACGGCAACAACACCCTCACGACGGTGATCGCCGCGACGGTCTCGGACTTCTTCGGCAATCCGGTGCCCGATGGAACCGTCGTGGCCTTCAGCGTCGCGCCGCCGCCGAACGGCATCCTGATCGGGAACGGCGCGACGAATCAGGATCCGGACTGCGACCTGACCACGTTCGAGCAAGCGACCGGCGTGGCGATCCAGAACCGCCCAGGTGTCGCTCACGTCTGCGTCACGTATCCCGGCGCCTTCGGCGGCACGTCGCGGCTCATCTTCGCCGAGGCCGGGCCTCAGCGATGCGTGGGCGGAGGCTCCCCCGATCGCCTCTGCACCTCGGACTTCGAATGCGATCCGATCCACACCTGCTCCGTGCACACGACCTTTATTTGCGATCCCTTCAACGGGAACGCCGACTGTCCCCTCGGCGAGACGTGCACCAAGGAGGACGGGACCTGCGAGCACAGCGCCGAAGGTCAGGCCGATCTGACCCTTCCGGTGCCGGTCAACGAATGTCAGACCAACGATCAGCCCTGTAGCGACGGCAACCCGTGCACGCTGAACGACGTCTGTGCCGGTGGCACGACGGCGCGCGCATGCGTGGGCGGCACGCGCGCCGGCCTCGCGTGTACGACGGTGGCCGATTGCCCACCGGACGTGGTCACCCCGAACCCCCAGTGCATCCTCTCGAACCCACCGACCTGCCAGCCCGGCACGGCCAAATCGTGCCCCGACGACGGCAACGCTTGCACCGATGACGCGTGCAACTTCCTGACGGGCCAGTGCGGAACCCCACGCCAGTGCCTCGACGACGCCAACCCATGCACCGATGACGTCTGCGATCCGGCGACGGGCCTCTGCGGCATCGCCAACGTCGCGCCCTGCTCGGACGACAATCCCTGCACGCTGAACGACGAGTGCGCGGCGGGAGCGTGCGTTCCCGGCCCGGTCATGACCTGCCCGGACGACGGCAACACCTGCACGATCGATCAGTGCAACCCGCGGACCGGCCAGTGCGGGATCAAGTTCGAGCCGTGCGCATGCTCGGCGGCGGTGCCGACACCCGCGCCGACTCCCTGATCGTTACGGATCGCCGGCTCCTGGCCTTCGGCGGCGGCACCGCCTCTCTCCACCGTGCCGCCGCCGACGCCGCCCTCAGACGGCGCGGACGCGCGACGCGTCGTAGCCGGGAGGAATCGGCACGCGCGCGCGCTGCCGATTACTCAGCCGCAGCAGCACCTTCATCGAGTTCTCGAACTCGTCCATGGGGCGGACCTCGAAGATCCCTTCCGCCACCATCCGGTCGAAGATCTCCTCGCCGCGCGCGGTGCGCAGGATGGTGATCGTCCAGTCCATCGCTCCGACGCCGCCGCAGGAGATGTCTGCCAACTCGGCCGAAAAGTCGCCGCAGTGGTGGCATTCGGGCCGTGCGTACTCCTGCGCGGTCTTGAGCTTCATCTCCACGAGGGCGCCGTCCTTCTTGTAGATCAGGACTTTCCCCTTAACGTTGAACTTCCTGATCTCCGCGAGCGGAACCCCCAGATCCTTCTCGATCTTCTCGACCATCAAGCCGTCGTAGGTGAAGACCTCCGTGCAGAGCAGGCCGATGGTGAGAGCCACCCGCGTCCCGTATCCCTTCAGGAACTTGCTCTGCCGCTCGACGTGCTTCTCCTTCTTGCGGCCGTTGACGAGATACGAAGCGTCCACGAGCTGCATCTTCCGCACCGGCGTGACCTGGCAGGGGACCCCGACGAAGGCGATCTTCTCGACGCCGAGCCGGTCGGCGTCCGCGAGCGCGAGATTGTTCGGACAGTAGGTGTACCAGGATCCGGCGCTCGTCATGAGTTCGTCGACGCTGGTCACGAGCTTCGGCATCGGCTGCGCGGGGCGCGCCGGATCGGCCACCGACACCGCCGCACCGTCGATGACGCCGCGCTCGAACGCCCATCGCAGCATCGCCGTCACGACGCCCCCGTCCTGCGCGCGCTCCCTGATCTCCGGCGCGACGGCGCGCGCCGCCACGATGCGGCGATACACCCCGAACGCGCCCCGGTATGGCTGCGCGGACCCGTAGAGCAGATCGGCCAGCTCGAACTCCCTCGGGTTCAAGCGCGGACAGACCTGCGCACACACGTCGCAACCGATACCCTCGCTGATGCCGCAGTAGTCGAAGGCTGCGCTCGCCTTGGCCACCTGCTTCGGCTTCCCGTCGACGTAGGCAATGACGTTGTGGGGACACACCAGAACGCACGAGCCGCATTCGCAGCAGCTGCCGTACGCGACCACTTCGTTCATCATGGCCTTGAAGCTCGGGTTCGGAGGCATCGCGGGACAATAGGTTGCCGCGTCTCGCGCTGTCAATTTCGACGGGTGCGGCTGTCCGTCGTCGGACGCGGGACGCGGGACGCGTGAACGCTTGGACTCACGGTCGCCGCAGGAGACGCGCGATCACGTCGACCGTCGCGACGTCCGCTCCACGCCGCTTGAGCGCTCCGACGACGACCTGCGCCGCGACCTCGTCCGCCGTGCCGGAGGCGTCGATCGCGAGGTGGGTCCGGATGCGCCGCCGCAAGAGCGCCGCCGCGACGTGCGCGATTCCGTGCTCGATGCCGGCGCCGAAGACCACGGCATCGCGAATTCCGGACGTCATGCGGAGGAAGCTGCCGGCGTGCGCGCCTTGATCGGGCGCCATCCCGCATCCACTCTCGACGACCTCACCGCCGACCGCGATCGGAGGAGCGCCGTCGGGAAGCACCCCCGCTTCCTGGTCGAGACCGTGTACGGGCGCCCCTGCTGCGGCGACATACCCGTCCGGGCCGTGCCGGCAGAGCACGCGGCCCCGACGAACGGCCGACGGGCCGGCGATCTCCAGGAGTCGGAGCACGTTCTGCGCGGCCTCCGCGCCCACGAGCGGCCACGAGCCGCCGATCCAGAGTTCGCGCTGGACGCACACGTCGAGGAAGAGGGTTGCGGCGGGGAACATCAGTGCGCCGGTTCGGCGTGCCGACGACTTCTGACTTCGAGCTGGATGGTCACGTGATGGATTCCGAAACGCGCCGCCAGACGCTCGCTCATCTCCTCGAGGACGACGTCACTCGTCGTGGTGCCGTCCACGACCGCGTGAGCCGACAACGCGCAGTGACCGGTCGTGAGGCTCCAGACGTGCAGGTCGTGGACCTCGGTGGCGCCCGGCACCGCCTCCAAGGTGCGGCGCAGATCCTCCAGATCGATGTGCCGGGGCGCCGCCTCCATGAGCACGTCGACGGCTTCCCGGATCAGGCCGAACGAGCTCACGAGGATCAGGACCGCGATGATGATGCTGGCGACGGCGTCGGCGGCGTTCCACCCCGTCGTCAGGATCACCAGCCCGGAGGCGATCACTCCGATGGACCCCAGCAGATCCGAGAGCACGTGGAGCATCGCCCCGCGCACGCTGACGTTGCTGCTCGCCGCTCCCGAAAGCATCCACGCGGCGACGAGGTTGACCGCGAGACCGATCGTCGCGACGCCCAGTACGCCGCCTCCGTGCACCTCGGGCGGGTGCATCGCCCGTTGCCACGCCTCCCAGAACACCCCGAGGACGACCAGCCAGAGGACGAGCCCGTTCACGAGCGCCACCAGGATCTCGGCCCGATGATATCCGTAGGTCTTGTGCTCGGTCGGAGGTTGATCGGCGATCCAGAGACCGAAGAGGCCCAGGCCGAGGGCGATCGCGTCGGTAAACATGTGCGCGGCGTCACTGACGAGCGCGAGGCTGTTCGTCATCCAGCCGCCCGCCACCTCGACCGCCATGAATCCGAGGGTCAACGTCAGCGCCACCGACAGGGCGCGCCGACCGGTCCGCCGCGCCAGGGAAGCCCGGGACGCCGACGAACCGTCGCGCGCGTGCGAGGCGTCCGCGGGACCATGGCGATGCATCACGATCACCCTACCGAATCGTCGGCCGAGGGCTCAATGCGGGATTCGAGCCGCGCCTACTCCCCGGTGTAGGTGAGCAACGAGAACACCTCGGACCCCTCGAGGCGTCTGCGGCCGCCCAGGAACGCCAGCTCGATGATGAACGCGCAGCCTGCCACCTCGCCGTCGAGCCGCCGTACGAGCTCGATGGCCGCCGATGCGGTCCCGCCGGTGGCCAACAGATCGTCGACGATGAGAACGCGGCTCTTGTTGCCGAACGCGTCGCGGTGGATCTCGAGCGTATCGCTCCCGTACTCGAGCTCGTAGCGCGCCGCGTACGTCTGGTGCGGCAGCTTCCCAGGCTTCCGCACCAGCGCCAGACCGAGCCCCAGGTGATAGGCCACCGCCGCACCGATGATGAAGCCCCGGGATTCGATTCCCAGAACGATGTCGATCGAGCCGCGATATCGGTCGCCGATGCGCTCCACGACCGCCCGGAACGCGCCTCCGGACGCGAGCAGCGGCGTGATGTCCTTGAAGACGATGCCCGGCTTCGGGAAATCACGAATGTCGCGAACGTAGGTCTTGAGCTCTGCATCCGTCATGTCGGGCTGTCCTTTGCGCGCTGCACGGTCTGGCTGGGTAGGAAGTAGATTGGATTGCGCGCGACGTTGTCCTTTCGGATCTCGAAGTGCAAGTTCGGACCGGACGTCCGCCCGCTGCGTCCCACCCTGGCGACCGGCTGACCTTGTCGGACTTTCGAGCCCGCGTCCACGAGGTTCTCTTCGTTGTGCGCATAGACGGTCGCGTACCCTCCGGCGTGCTGCACGATGACGACGTTGCCGTACCCGCGCAACGCGTCGCTGTAGATGACCTCGCCATCGCGAGACGCACGAACCACCGTTCCCGGGGGTGCGCCAATGTCGATGCCGTCGTGGAAGCTCCGCCCACGCGGGCCGAACGTCGACGTCAAGGTGCCGCTCGCAAGCGGCCAGATGAACACGCCGGCACCCTGCAGGAAGTCGCCTGCCGGCGGCGGATCGGTCGCGGCATGCTCGGGCGTGATGAGGTTCACGGGAAGCGAGCGCTTTCCCCCCGGCACGAAGATGCGTTGCCCGATCTCGAGGCGGCTCGCATCCTCGATCGCGTTGGCGCGCGCGAGCTCCGTGTGCGAGACGCCATACGCCTTCCCGATCCGATAGAGGTTCTCGCCGCGGCGAACGACGTGATAGACCCCGTCGCCCTTCGCTCCCGGGCGCGGTCGGCCGTGACCGAGGCTGCACCCCGCAAGCGCCACCAGGACGAGGCCGAGACCGAGACCCGCCCACAACCGCTCCCGCCACTCCACCACACGAGCCTCCCGGGCTCCCCGAGCCCTACGCAGCTCTCGCTACTCCCGCCACCCGTACCGTCCCACCAGCTTCACGAAACGGCAGTCGCCGAAATACTCTTCGCGCAGCCCCTCGGCTTCTTTACGAATTCGGACGAGGGTTTGCAATTGTTCCTCCCCTACCGGGAAGACCAACGAACCACCCTCGCGCAGCTGCGTGACCAGGGGACGTGGAACCTGGGGGGTCCCCGCCGTGATCAAGATGCGGTCGAACGGAGCCTCCTCGGCCCATCCGATGGTGCCGTCGCCGACCCGCGTCACGACGTTCGCGTAGCCGCAGGCGGCGAGCGTCGCACGGGCCGCGGCCGCCAGGGGAGCGAGCCGCTCGATCGTGTAGACCGTGGCGGCGAGCTCCGCCAGGACGGCCGTCTGGTACCCACACCCCGTCCCGATCTCCAGCACACGCTCGCCGCCGCGCAGCTCGAGGATCTGCGTCATCAGCCCCACCATGTACGGCTGGGAGATCGTCTGCCGCTCGCCGATGGGAAGGGCCTTGTCGTCGTAGGCGCGTTGCTGCAGCGCCTCGGCGACGAACCGGTGGCGCTCCACCTCGGACATCACCGCGAGCACGCGGAGATCGGAGACACCCCGATCCACGAGCTGCTCCTCCACCATGCGCGCCCGCGCCCGCGCGAAGTTCATGGCCAATCCAGTCCGAGCCGCTCCATCGCCTCGAACGACGGGTAGTGGGTGAGATCGAGGTGAATCGGCGTGATCGACACGGCGCCCTCAAGGATCGCCGCGTAGTCGGTCCCCGGCGCGTGAACGAATCCGAGCTCGTCGCCGCCGATCCAATAGTACTTCTTACCGCGTGGGTCCGTCTTCTCGACGAGCGCTTCGCCGAAGCGGCGCTTACCCTGACGCGTGATACGGCATCCGGTCATCTCGCAACGCGCGCGATCGGGAACGTTGACGTTGAGCAGGGTGTCGGGAGGCAGGCCGCGTTCAAGCACCTTCGCGACGAGCCGGGCCGCGAACTCGGCTGCAGGGCCGAAGTCGAAGTGCGTGCGCCCGACGAGCGAGATCGCGACGGACGGAATCCCGAGCAAGGTCCCCTCCATCGCCGCGGAGACCGTGCCGGAGTACGTGAGATCGTCGCCGAGGTTGGCGCCCTTGTTGATGCCGGACACGACGAGACCCGGACGCGCCGGCAGGATGCCCGAGACCGCCAGGTTCACGCAATCGGTCGGCGTCCCGTCGATGGCGATCTGGCGCGGTGCGATCTCCTCGACGCGCAGCGGCCGGTGGAGCGTGAGAGAATGCCCGGCCGCGCTTTGCTCGCGATCGGGCGCGACGACGTAGACCTCGCCGAGGGGCGCAACCGCGCGCGCGAGGGCTTGGATGCCGTCCGACCGGATGCCATCGTCGTTGCAGACCAGAATGACCATGCCACTCCCCTGCCCGCACCCGCTCACGAGCCCTACCTACGTCATCCGACACATGCGAGCCAGGCGAGGCCTGAAGGCGGCCGCAGCGACGTGACCGGGAGCGCGAGGTTCCCGGCAACGACCCGCCGCGGCGCTTCATCGAGTCGGGGCGGCCGGATTTGAACCGGCGACCACACGCACCCCAAGCGTGTGCGCTACCAGGCTGCGCCACGCCCCGAGTGTCCGCGGGACACGCGAACCCGGAGGGCGTACCACGCGGCCTCCGGGCACGCAAGAAATGACGCCGTCACGATTCTGACCCGCGCCGGGGAGCACGACGCGTCATCGTTGGCAAGGGTCAGAATGCGCGCGCGCGTCACATTTGACCGCATCGACACGGCCTCAGGTGTCAACTTTGTAGCGTTGCAGAGTGCTGTGTAGTGCGAACGGGCGCACGAATCCGCGCCTCGACGCGGACGCGCAAGCGATCACGCTACTGGCCTGTCGTTTGCTGTCTCCCTGCTCGTCGAAGCGAGGGAACGAGACCAAAGGAGACGCGCCATGATGGAGAGCCAGGCCGGCGAGCACGCATCGCTCGAAATGATGACCGAAGCCGAACCGCGTCGCCTTCCGGTACGCGACAGCTTGAGCGACCTGCTCGGGCCCGACGTCATCCTTCCGCAACAGTTCTTCGACGGACCGCGGGGCGACAGCGACTTCTCCCCCGAGAAGGCGTTGATGCTCGCGATCCTCGAAGACGCGATCCGTTGCTTCCAGGAATACTTCCGGACTACGCGCGCACGGCCCCGGATGCTGTCGAGACAGGCGGAGCGCTGGATCCGGACACGCGATTGGAACTGGCCCTTCTCCTTCAACAACGTGTGCGAGGCGCTCGGCATCGACTCGGACTGCATGCGAGATGCCTTGCTCCGCATGAAGTACGAGCATCTCATGACGCAGGAACGACCGCGGACCTACACGAGGCCGGCGCGGATCGTTCGTCTGAACGCTCGCGCCAAGGGCGGCAAGCGCTGACCTGCTCGGATCGCGCCCGCGCGCCGAGCCGACGAGCGCTCAGCTAGGATTGATGGTCTTCTTCAGGACCTGGCTGGCTTTGAAGGTGAGCACCTTGCGGCCGGTGATGATGATCTCCTCGCCGGTTTGCGGATTCCGACCCTTGCGCGGACGTTTCTGGTTGACGACGAAGTTTCCGAAACCGGAGATCTTCACCTTGTCACCGTGCTCCAAGCGGCTCTTGATGATCTCGAAGATCGACTCGACCACCTCGGAGGCCTCCTTCTTCGAGAACCCCACCTTCTCGTAGATGCGCTCGACGATGTCCGCCTTGGTCATCGTCGCGTTCTTCGTCGCCGCTGGCATCCCGTCGTTCACCGGCGTACCTCCACAGGTAGTTGCGCGACCAGCCGTGCGACCAGTCGGTCGTGCGTGGCATTGACCTCGTCGTCCGTGAGCGTTCGATCCGAAGCGCGGTACGCGATGGTGTACGCGAGGCTCTTCTTCCCCTTCGGAATGGGTGATCCGGTGTAGTGATCGAACACTCTCACCTCTTCAACCAAGGGCTCCGTTGCCTCCGTGACGGCGTCGAGGATTCGCCGCGCCGGGAACTGTTCGTCAACGAGGACCGCGACGTCCCGCGACACGGCGGGAAATCGCGGAAGTGGGCGAAAAATAACGCGGCCGGGACAGTACTGAACGACCCTCATCAAGTCAAGTTCGGCCAACCACAGCTCGTCGTCGAACCCGCGCGCCGCGCGCAGATTCGGGTGAAGCGCCCCGGCGCACCCACACGACACTCCGCCGATCTCGATCTGCGCGCCCTTTCCGGGATGCAGATGCCTGGCGCCGGATCCCAAGGCTTCCCACCGAACCGCGTCGATGTGGAACTCCGCGAAGACCGCCTCGCACGCCCCCTTCAGGTCGAAGAAGTCCCACGGCCGGGACGTTCCGCCGACCCACTCCGGAGGCCGAGCGCCGGCGAGGAGCAGCGCCAGCGTCTGCACCTCGTGGTACCGATCCGCCTCGCGCGAGAACACGCGGCCGAGCGCGTATGCGGCCACGTGGGCCGCACCATGACGCCGATTCTCGGCGTAGACCCGCAGCAGGCCCGGCAAGAGGCTCCTCCGCAGCTCCGCCGTCTCCGCCGACAGCGGGTTCGTCAGCTCGACCGACGGACCCGTGAGCTCGGGAAGACCCGCGAAGTCCCGGTTGTCGTCGGCCGAAACCATCGCGAGCGTGATCGCTTCGTCGAACCCCGCACCGGCCAATCGCGCGCGCAGCCGCTGCTCGATGTCGTGGATCGGACCACGGCCCGGTCCGCCCGCGCCGATGGCCGGCGTCGAGGTCGGGACCGCGTCGTAGCCGATCAATCGGGCGATTTCCTCGATCAGGTCGACCTCGTTCTGCAGATCGAAACGGTGGGTCGGCGGAACGACCCGGCGCACCAGCGGACCGCGGCCGGACACCGTGGCCCCGAGGGCACGAAGGGGGCGTTCCATCTCCGGGATCTTCAACGTCGTTCCGAGCAACGCGTTGACGCGGGCGGGCCGCAATCGGATCGCGGCGCGCGGGCGGCCGCCGGAGCCGCGCGCCTCGAGGACGCCCTTCGCGACCTGCCCACCCGCGTTGCCGACGATCAGTTCCGTGACGCGATCGAGCGCGAACCGCGTGCCGCCGGGATCGACGCCGCGCTCGAAGCGATACGACGACTCCGTGATCAATCCGAGGCGCCGCGCCGACCGTCGGACCGTCTCCGGCACGAAGAAGGCGCTCTCCAGGATGAGGTCCACGGTGTCGGGCTTGATCTCGGAATCCGCGCCCCCCATCACTCCGGCGATGGCGACGGGCCCCTCCGCATCCGCAATCACCAGATCGTCGGCGGCGAGCTCGCGTGTCTGTCCATCGAGCGTTTCATACCGCTGCCGGCTTCCCGCGCGCCGGACCGCAACGCACGCGCCCCGCAACCGGCGCAGGTCGAAGGCATGCAGCGGTTGCCCCCGCTCGAGCATCACGTAGTTCGTGGCGTCGACGACGTTGCTGATCGGCCGCATTCCGACCATCGCGAGCCGCGTCTGCATCCAGAGCGGAGACGGCGCCACGCGGACGCCGCGAACGACGCGTGCGGCGTAGCGTGGGCAGAGATCCGAGGCCTGCACGTCGACGCGCACGAACCGCGAGGCCGGCGCTCCCCCCTCGGAGATCGACGACTTCCGCACGTGGAGCGAGGCTCCCGTGAGCGCCGCAACCTCGCGCGCGATCCCCAATACACTCAGACAATCGCCCCGATTCGGCGTCACCGACAGCTCGAGAATCGTGTCCTCGGCTCCGAGGTACCCGACCAGCGGCGCGCCGACCGGCGCATCGGCGGGGAGAATCATGATGCCCCCCGCATCGTCCTCCGAGAGCCCGAGCTCGCGAAGCGAGCACAACATGCCGTGCGATCGCTCGCCGCGGATGGCCGCCTGCTCGATGCGTTTCCCGTCCGGCAAGACCGTCCCCGGCACCGCCAGCGCGACACGGTCCCCCACCTGCATGTTGCTCGCGCCGCACACCACGACCACCGTCTCCGCGGCGCGGCGCACCCGGCACAGCCGGAGACGATCCGCGTTGGGATGCGGCGCCACGTCCTCGATGGCGGCGATCTCGACCGCGGTCCAGCTCGGACGCCGCTCCTCGACGGATTCGACCTCGAGGCCGGCCATCACCAGCGTCTCGGCCAGTTCGTCGGAAGCCAGCACGACGTCAACGAGCTCGCGCAGCCAGTTCAACGTGATCTTCACGATCGCGCTCGGATCAGAACTGCCGCAGGAACCGCAGGTCGTTCTGGTAGAACAGCCGGATATCCGTGATGCCGTATTTCAGCATCGCCATGCGCTCCACCCCCATCCCGAACGCGAAGCCCGACACGACCTCGGGATCGTACCCGACCGAGAGAAACACCTCCGGATGGATGAGCCCGGAACCGAGAATCTCGAGCCATCCGCTCGCCTTGCATACGCGACAGGGGTCGCCCGTCGGGAGTCGGCGCGCGCCCCGGCAGATCACGCAGCTGATGTCGACCTCGGCGCTGGGCTCAGTGAACGGAAAGAAGCTCGGCCGGAACCGCACGCGCGTATCGTCGCCGAACATTCGTTGCACGAAGAGCGCCAGCACGCCCTTCAGATCTCCGAACGTGACGCGGCGATCCACCAGGAATCCTTCGATCTGGTGAAACATCGCCGAGTTCTTCACGGTCTCGACCTCGTGCCGGTAGACGGGCCCCGGAACGAGAGCGGCGATCGGCGGCTCCTGGTTCTCCATGACACGGATCTGCACGGGCGACGTGTGGGTCCGGAGCACGTGCGATTCGTCCACGAAGAACGTGTCGTGCATGTCGCGCGCGGGATGATCGGCGGGGATGTTGAGCGCCGTGAAATTGTGGTGATCGTCCTCGATGTGCGGCCCCTCGTAGACCGAGAATCCGAGACCGACGAGGATGCCGATCGCCTCGTCGAGGACGACGGTCAGCGGATGGACGTGTCCATGCACGCCGACCCGCCCCGGAAGCGTCACGTCGATGCGCTCGTTCGCCAGAGCTTGCGCCCGCCGTTCGGCCTCCCACCCCCGCCGGAGCGACTCGATCCGTTCGTCGACCCGCCGCTTCAGCTGGTTGGCGAGATCTCCGATGACAGGCCGATCGTCCGCGGGAAGCGCACCGACCCCGCGCATCAGCTCCGTCAGCCGCCCCTTGCGCCCGAGGTAACCGACGCGAATCCGCTCGAGATCGTCATCTGTCCGACACGTATCGAGCGCCGCCTGGATCTCGGCACCCAGCGCCTCGAGTGTCGCCTTCATACGCGACGGCACCCGGGCGCGTCGGCGGAAAACAGGGGCCGACGCTGCGCGGCATCGGCCGTCACGGCGTCAGGCAACGGCCAGCTTGGCCAGATCGCCGAAGGCGGCGGGATCACGCACCGCGAGATCCGCCAACACCTTCCGATCGAGATCGACGCCCGCCTTCTTGAGACCGGCGATGAGCCGGCTGTACGTGACGCCGTGGGTTCGCGCGGCGGCATTGATTCGGATGATCCAGAGCCCCCGGAACTCGCGCTTGCGAACCTTCCGATCCCGGTAGGCGTACGTGAGACCCTTTTCGACCGTCGACCGCGCCTGCCGGTACCCCTTGCGACGACCACCGACATTGCCCTTCGCGAGCTTCAGCAGCTTCTTGTGACGCTGCCGCCCCTTCGTGCCTCGTTTCACCCGTGGCATGAACGTCTACCCCTTCGCTCGCGCCCTAGAGATAGGGGATGAGCTTCTTGATGTTCTCGTGATCGACCATCGCGACCAGGCCATCGCTCCGCAACTGGCGCTTCCGCTTCCTTCCCTTGTGGGAGAGGATGTGGCGCCGGTAGGCTTTGGCGCGCTTGATGCGCCCGCTCCCGGTGGTCTTGAAACGCTTCGCCGCACCGCGGCAAGTCTTGATCTTCGGCATCGTACCCCTCGCCCCGGATCCGTCGCTCAGCGCGGTTGGAGCATCATCGACATGTTGCGGCCTTCGAGCCGCGGGTTGAGCTCCATATTGCTCAGATCCTTCACTTTTTCAAATACACCCAAGAGCTTGTCGCGCCCGATCTCCGGGTGCGTGATCTCGCGGCCGCGGAAGAAAACCGAGACCTTCACGCGCTGGCCCCGCTCCAGGAACTTCCGGATGTGCGCGACCTTGAAGTCGATGTCGTGGCCGTCGGTCCGCGAGCCCATCTTCACTTCCTTGACCGTGACGAACACCTGCTTCTTCTTGGATTCCTGGGACTTCTTCTTCTTCTCGTACCGGAACTTGCCGTAGTCCATGATACGGCAGACCGGCGGACTCGCCGTCGGAGCGATCTCGACGAGATCGAGCTCCTTGCTCTCGGCGAGGCGAAGCGCCTCGGGGGTCTCGAGCACCCCGAGTTGCCCTCCATCGGCGTCGATGACGCGGACCTCGCGCGCGTGGATCTGATAGTTGATTCGGGTCTGGACCTCTTTGCTGCTTATGGGACACCTCCTCCCATGACAGGGCGTATCTCGGTCATGGCCGTCTCGATCAGCTCCGCGACGCCGACGGGCGCCAGCGTTCCGGCGCCGCGACGCCGTGGCGCAACCGTACGCGTCGCGACCTCCTTGTCGCCCATGACCAGGACGAACGGAATCTTCTGCAACTCGGCCTCGCGGATCTTGAACCCGAGCTTCTCTTTCCTGAGATCGGCTTCCGCCCGCAGACCCGCTGCCCGCAGAGTCGCGAGCACGTCCTCGGCATACGCATGCTGGTCTTCGGTGACCGTCACCAGCCGCATCTGCACGGGCGCCAGCCAGAGAGGGAAATCCCCGGCGCAATGCTCGATGAGGATGGCCATGAACCGCTCGATCGAGCCGAGCAGCGCTCGGTGGATCATTACGGGTCGCTCCTCCTCGCCGGCGGAGTTCACGTAGTGGAGATCGAACCGCTCCGGCATCGAGAAATCGAGCTGGATGGTGCCGAGCTGCCATTCGCGTCGCATCGCATCGAGGATGCAGAAATCGATCTTCGGCCCGTAGAAGGCCCCGTCGCCGGCGTGCAGCTCGTGCGTGATGCCCCGATTCTGCAACACCTGCGTCAACGTCGATTCCGCGCGCGCCCACATCGCGTCGCTTCCCGTCGATTTCTCCGGACGCGTTCCGAGGTAGATGCGACGCTCGGTGAAGCCGAACAGATCGTACGTGCGGAACAGCATGTCGATCACCCGGCCGACCTCGCCTTCGATCTGGTCGGGCGTGCAGAATATGTGCGCGTCGTCCTGGGAGAACGATCGCACCCGCGTGAGTCCCGCCGTCACCCCGGATCGCTCGTACCGATGGAGGCGTCCGAAATCCGCCAGCCGCATCGGCAGGTCGCGGTACGACCGCGTCGCCATGCCGTACAGGAGGCAGTGGCTGGGACAGTTCATCGGCTTCACCGCCATCGCCCGCTCGTCCGCCTCGGTGAAGTACATGTTGTCGCGATAGTTGTCGTAGTGGCCCGAGCGCTTCCACAGATCCACGTCGAGCACCTGCGGCGTCAGCACCTCTTGATAACCGAACTGATCGTACAGACGACGGATGTAGGCGACGAGCTCGTTGTAGACGAGCGCGCCCTTCGGGTGGAAGAATGGGCTCGCCGGCGCTTCCGGATGGAAGCTGAACAGGTTCAGATCACGCCCGAGGCGGCGATGATCGCGGCGCTTCGCCTCCTCGAGCATCGCGAGGTGCGCCTTGAGCTCCTTCGGCGATGCGAAGGCGGTTCCGTAGATGCGCTGAAGCATCTCGTTCTTTTCGCTCCCGCGCCAGTACGCTCCGGCCACGCTCGTCAACTTGAACGCCTTCAAGCGCCCCGTCGACGGAACGTGCGGGCCTCGACACAGGTCGGTGAAATCGCCCTGCGCATAAAGCGACACGCGATCATCGGGGATGCCCTCGATGATCTCGACCTTGTAGGCCTCGCCCACGGAGCGGAAGAACTCGATCGCCTCGAGCTTCGACACTTCGCGGCGCTCCACCGCGAGGTTGGCGCTCGCGATCTCCTGCATCACCTGCTCGATGCGCTCGAGATCGTCGGGTGTGAACGGACGTTCGCGCTTGAAGTCGTAGTAGAACCCCGACTCGATGACCGGCCCGATCGTCACCTGGGTCTCCGGGAACAGCCGCTTCACCGCATGCGCCATCAGGTGGGCCGTCGAATGTCGGATGATCTCGAGGCCCTCGCGAGAGTCCGAGAAGACCGGTCGGACGACCGCGCCGCCTCCGATCGAAGAGGACAGGTCCACCAGGTGCTCGTCCACCGCGGCGGCGATCACCTCTCCGACGCGCCGCTCGCCAAGAGCACGCAAGGCGTCCGCAACGGTAGTCCCGACCTCCACGTCCACGAATTCCCCGGTCGGCTTGGCGATGCGGACGGTGCCCGCGCTCATGCGCGTCGCGGGCGAAGATGTCTTGGTAGGCACGGGCGGGATTGAACCGCCGGCCTCTTCCGTGTCAAGGAAGCGCTCTCCCACTGAGCTACGTGCCTGAGATTCGATAACAGATTGTTTTGGCTATCAATC
>JADYZW010000023.1 GCA_020852955.1 Deltaproteobacteria bacterium
CATCCGCGTGCGAGCCTCTATGGTCTCGCCCTCACCCGCCGTTCCACCCACCACGCCACCCTAGCTCAGCTGGCAGAGCAACCGATTCGTAATCGGTAGGTCGAGGGTTCGATTCCCTTGGGTGGCTCTGTCTCTAGCTCTGAACCGCTTTCATGTTGATTCGTTGTGCGGGACGACTCGGTCAGAGGAGGGGCCCTCATTGCGCCCGCAGCGCCGCTACCTGCCCCTGCCGCGCGTAATCAATCGCCTCGCCGAGCACCCGCGCCGCCTCCTGCGGAGCGTGGAAGCCCATGCTGTTCTCGGCGGCGATGAAGTCGAGGCGCCACTGGGCGCGGCGCTGGAGCTTCAACGCCTCCTGGAGCGACTCGGCCGCCACGCCGTGCGCCTTGGCGGCGACGACGGCGTCGATCAGATCGACGACCGCGGCGCCGCCTCGCTGCATGAGCTCGTAGTTGCGCTGCTGGATGAGGTCGGCGCGCTGCTTCAGCTCCTCCTCGGACGTGCGGTGGCAGGTCTGGCAGGCGCGGGTGACGTTCAGGAGGGGGCTGCGGACCCAGTGGTCGCTGATCTTGGTGGCGCCTTCGCGGACGTAGGGCATGTGGCAGTCGGCGCACGAGACGCCGCTCCGGGCGTGGACGCCCTGGCTCCAGAGCTCGAACTCGGGGTGCTGGGCCTTCAGGATCTGGGCGCCGGTCTCGGTGTGGGTGTAGTCGGCGAACGGCTGGCCGTCGGGAAACTTGGTGCCGTCCCAGAAGGCTTCGACGGCCTCGGCGGTCAGGCCCTCGCCCCATGGAAACGTGAGCGGCATCTTGGTCGCGCAGTAGTACTCGACGTGGCACTGGCCGCAGACGTACGAGCGCATCTCGTTGCGGGAGGCGTCGCGGTTCGGGTCGTAGGGGACGGTGCGGGTGCCGTCGCGCCAGACCTCGATGCTGTGCAAGGCGGGAACGGGCGCGTCCGAGGCGGCGAGCGCCTGGATGCCGCGGATGAAGCCGGGACGCGTGACCCGGAGCGACATGTCGCCGGGATCGTGGCAGTCGACGCAGCTCACGGGATGCGCGTGCCCCGACGCGTGCAGCTTCGTGTTCAGGTCCTGGTAGGTGAGCTTGAACGACTCCTCGAAGCCGCGCATGGCGTCGCCGCCGCCAAGCTCGCGATAGAGCGGCATGATCGACGCGTGGCAGTGCAGGCACGACCCGGACTGCGGCTTGGTGAGGCGCTTCGTCGCTTCCTGGTCGTACAGCATGTAGGCGTGGCCGCGGCGGTCGCGGTAGTCGATCGAGAAAGCGTAGCCGGCGAACATGCGCTTCAACCACGGGTCGCGCTCGATCTTCTCCTCGGGCAGAGCCTCGCTGCCCTGGTGGCCACCGAAGCGCGTCTTGGTGAGGAGCGACGTGCGCCGGTAGCCGTCGTACTCGGCGGGCCAGTTCTTGCCCCACTTCTCGGGGTCGGTGTCGTCCTCGCCGACGTCGACGACGCGCACGAACGGCACGCGCTGCTCGGACTTCCGCTCGAAGATGGTGGTGAGGAGCGCGGTCACGCCCGCGGCGGCCGCGGCGACCACGGCGATCAGCACCAGATAGAGGCCTCGATTCATCGCGTTCTCCCGTTTCGAGCGCCGCTCATGAGGCGGCGGCGAGATCGGCGGGCGTCAACGGTCCGCCGATTCCGGTCTTCTCCCCGTGGCCGACGCCTCCGTGGCAGTGCGTGCACGGCACGTCCCCCGGCCGGCTCGACGCCCCGGCGATCCCGTGGACGAGCTCGCCGTGACACCGGAGGCAGTTCTCCTGCAGGATGGCGCGCCCTCTGGCCTGGACCACGATCGGCTCCACGAACCGCTGCGTGGTGAACTTCTCGCCGTGCCGCCATCCGTTCTCCATCTTCGCGAGATACTTCGGCACGAAGGCGTGCGGCAGGTGGCAGTCGACGCAGACGGCGACCTGGTGGTGACTCGCCTTCTGCCACGCGTCGTACTGCGGGCGCATGATGTGGCAGTTGACGCAGGCCTTCGGGTCGGTGCTGAGGTACGAGAGCCCGCGGGCGTACCGGAACGTGTAGCCGCCGATGCCCGCGGCGATACCGATGGCGACCGCCAGCACCAGCGGCAGCGTTCGCGACGACGAGGGCCTCTCGCGGGGCGCCATGCGCCCCCTGGTTAGCGGTTCAGCCGCCCGACTGCCAACGCGACACCGTGGGAGCGAACGCCCTTCCACCAGAGGCTCAGGCGGTCGAGGTACAGGTAGACGACGGGCGTCGTGTAGAGCGTCAGGATCTGGCTCACCAGGAGGCCGCCGACGATGGTGATGCCGAGCGGGCGGCGGAGCTCCGAGCCCATGCCGGCGCCGAGCGCGAGCGGCAGCCCGCCGAGCAGCGCCGCCATCGTCGTCATCATGATCGGCCGGAAGCGCAGGAGGCAGGCCTCGTAGATCGCCTCCTCCGGCGCCTTGCCGTCGCGTCGCTCGGCCTCGAGCGCGAAGTCGATCATCAAGATGGCGTTCTTCTTGACGATGCCGATCAGCAGGATGATGCCGATGAGCGCGATCACGTTGAGCTCGCCTCCGGTCACGAGCAGGGCGAGGATCGCCCCGACCCCCGCCGACGGCAGCGTCGAGAGGATCGTGAGCGGGTGGATGTAGCTCTCGTAGAGGATGCCGAGCACGATGTAGACCGCGACGAGCGCGGCCAGGATCAGGAGCGGCTGATTCGCGAGCGACGCCTGGAACGCCTGCGCCGTACCCGCGAAGGTCGCGCGCACGCCCGGCGGGATATCGAGCTCGCGCACGGCGGCGGTGATCGCGTCGACGGCCTCGCCGAGCGCCACGCCCGGCGCCAGGTTGAAGGAGACGGTCGTCGCCGGGAACTGCCCCTGGTGGGTGACGGCGAGCGCCGCCGTGCCGGGCTCGATGCGCGCGAAGGCGGCGAGGGGCACCGGCGTGCCGTTCGCCGCTCGGACATAGACGTCGCGCAGCGTCTCCGGCCGCTGCCAGAAGCTCGGAGCCACCCCCATGACGACGTGGTACTGGTTCAGCGCGGTGTAGATCGTCGACACCTGGCGCTGCCCGAACGCGTCGTAGAGCGCGTCGTCGATCATTTGCGTCGTGACACCGAGCCGCGCCGCGGTCGCGCGATCGATCGCGAGGGTGGTCTGGAGGCCGCCGCTCATCTGGTCGCTGTTCACGTCGGTGAGGATCGGCATGGTGCGGAGCTCGGCGAGCACCTTGGGCGCGGCGTCCTCGAGGTCGTCGAGGTCGTCGCCCTGGAGCGTGAACTGGTACAGCGCGCCGCTCGGACGGCCGCCGATGCGGATGTCCTGGACGGGCTGCAGGAAGAGGCTCGCCCCGGCAACGCTCGCGAGCTTCGGCCGCAAACGCGCCGCGATGACGTCGCCCGAGGCCTTGCGCTCCGCGAGCGGCTTCAGGGCCACGAACATGCGCCCCGTGCTCGACCCCTGCGAGCCGCCGGTGAAGGCGACGACGGTCTCGACCGCCGGATCGCTCCGCACGATGTCGACGAGCTCGCCGAGCTTCCCCTGCATCGCCTGGAACGACGCCGCCTGGTCGGCCTGGACGTTGCCGACGAGCCGCCCCGTGTCCTGCTGCGGGAAGAACCCCTTCGGCACGATGCCGTAGAGGTGGACATTGAGCGCGACCATGAGGCCGGCGACGAGCAGCGTGAAGCGCGGGTGCGCGAGCGTCCAGGCGAGGCTCCGCTCGTAGGCGCGGTGCAGCCCGCCGAAGACGCGCTCCGCGGCGCGCGCCGGCCGGCCGGCCGGCCGCGCGCCGTGCCCGCGCCGCAGGATCTGCGCACACATCATGGGGGTCGTGGTGAGCGACACGACCAGGGAGATCAGCACCGCCAGCGACAGCACGACCGCGAACTCGCGGAAGAGCCGCCCCACGATGCCGCCCATCAGGAGGATCGGGATGAACACCGCGACCAGCGACACGCTCATCGACAGCACGGTGAAGGCGATCTCGCGCGCGCCGCCGAGCGCCGCCTCGCGCGGGGACGCGCCGCGCTCGAGGTGCCGCATGACGTTCTCCAGCACGACGATCGCGTCGTCGACCACGAACCCGGTCGAGATCGTGAGCGCCATGAGTGACAGGTTGTCGATCGAGTAGTCGAGGAGGTACATCGCGCCGAACGTGCCGATCAGCGAGAGCGGCACGACGACGCTCGGAATCGCGGTCGCGCGGAGGTCCCGCAGGAAGAGGAAGACCACCAGGATCACGAGCGCGATCGCGATAGCCATCGCTATCTCGACGTCGTGCACCGAGGCGCGAATCGAGGCGCTGCGGTCGATGACGACGTCGAGGTCGACCGCGCGCGGGACCACGGCGCGGAGATACGGCAGCCGGGCGCGGATGCGGTCCATCGTCGCGATGATGTTGGCGCCGGGCTTGCGGAAGATGACCGCCATGACGGCCGGCTTGCCGTTGGCGAATCCGACCGTCCGCACGTCCTCGACCGCGTCGCGGACCTCGGCGACGTCGCGGATGCGGACCACGGCACCGTCGCGGTAGCGCACGACGAGCGGACGGTACTCGGCCGCCGTCATCAGTTGGCCGTCGGTGTCGAGGTTCCAGGCGCGCGCGGTGGTCGCGATCTCGCCGACCGGCCGGTTGCTGTTGGCCGCGCCGAGCACGGCACGCACCTCGTCGAACCCGATGCCGTAGCTGGTGAGCGCCGTCGGGTTCAGCTCGACGCGCACCGCCGGCAGCGCGCTGCCCCCGATGAACACCTGCCCGACGCCCTCCACCTGCGCGAGCTCCTGCTGGAGGACCGACGCGGCCGCGTCGTAGAGGCGGCTCGGCGGCAGCGTGTCGGAGGTGAGGCTCATGACCGCGATCGGCGCGTCGGCCGGGTTCACCTTGCGATAGTACGGGTTGTTCGGGAGCGCCGCCGGTAGCTGACCGCGCGCGGCGTTGATCGCCGCCTGGACGTCGCGCGCCGCGGAGTCGATGCTGCGGCCGAGGTCGAACTGCAGCGTCACCTGCGTCGCGCCGAGGCCGCTCGTCGACGTCATCTCGGTCACGCCGGCGATGCGCCCGAACATACGCTCGAGCGGCATCGCGACCGCCGACGCCATCGTCTCCGGGCTCGCTCCGGGCAGACTCGCCGACACCTGGATCGTCGGAAACTCGACTTGCGGCAACGGCGCCACGGGCAGGTGCTGGAAGGCGATCGCGCCCGCGAGCGCGACCGCCAGGGTCAGCAGCGAGGTCGCGACCGGCCGGCGGATGAACGCCGCGGAGAGGGTCACTCGGACTCCAGCATCGCGCCGGCCCCGGCGTTCCGGAGCTCCTCCGCGCGGCCGGACCGCCGGGCGAAGCGGTGCGCCAGGCGGTCGAACGCCAGGTAGATCACCGGCGTCGAGTAGAGCGTGAGCACCTGGCTCACGAGGAGCCCGCCGACGATGGCCACGCCGAGCGGATGACGGAGCTCGGAGCCCATGCCCGTGCCGAGCGCGAGCGGCAGCCCGCCGAGGAGCGCCGCCATCGTCGTCATCATGATCGGCCGGAAGCGCAGGAGACAGGCCTCGTGGATCGCCTCCTCCGGCGTCTTGCCTCCGTGGCGCTCCGCCTCGAGCGCGAAGTCGATCATCATGATGGCGTTCTTCTTGACGATGCCGATCAGCAGGATGATGCCGATCAGCGCGATCACGTTGAGCTCGCCGCCGGTGAGCATCAGCGCGAGGATCGCGCCGACGCCGGCGGACGGCAGCGTCGAGAGGATCGTCAGCGGATGGATGTAGCTCTCGTAGAGCACGCCGAGCACGATGTAGACGGTCACGAGCGCCGCCAGGATCAGGAACGGCTGGTTCGCGAGCGACGCCTGGAACGCCTGCGCGGTGCCCTGGAAGCCGGCGCGGATGCTCGCGGGGAGGCCGACGTCGTCCGCCGTGCGGTCGATCGCGTCGACGGCCTCGCCGAGCGACGCCCCCGGCGCCAGGTTGAACGACAGCGTCACGGCCGGGAACTGCCCCTGGTGGGTCACCGCGAGCGCGGCCGTGCCGACCTCCGCCGTCGTGAACGAAGCGAGCGGCACGGCGGCGCCGCCCGCCGAGCGGACGTAGAGGTGATCGAGCGCCTCGGGACCCTGCTGAAAGCTCGGATCCACCTCGAGGACGACCCGGTACTGGTTGAGCTGGGTGAAGATCGTCGACACCTGCCGCTGCCCGAACGCGTCGTAGAGCGTATCGTCGATCATCTGCGGCGTGATGCCGAGCCGCGACGCCGTGTCGCGGTCGATCGCGAGCGTGAGCTCCAGGCCGCCGGTCTGCTGGTCGCTCGCGACGTCGCGGATCTGCGGCAGGTGGCGCAGGCGCTCGAGCATGCGGGGCGCGAACTCGCGCAGCGCGTCGGCGTCGGGTGAGGCGAGGCTGTACTGGAACTGGGTGCGGCTCACCCGGTCCTCGACGGTCAGGTCCTGCACCGGCTGCATGTAGAGCGTCGCGCCCTCGACCTCGGCGAGCACCGGCTGGAGCCGTCGGATGACCTCGACGGCGCTCGCATCGCGTTCGCCGAGCGCCTTCAGGTTGATCTGGATGCGGCCGGCGTTCGCCGTCGTATTGACGCCGTCGACGCCGATGAAGGACGACAGGCTCTCGACCGCCGGATCGCGCAGCACGACCGCCGCGAGCCGCTGCTGCCGCTCCGCCATCGCCGCGAACGACACCGACTCCGGCGCCTCCGACACGCCGAGGATCACGCCCGTGTCCTGCACCGGGAAGAAGCCCTTCGGCACGAGAACGTAGAGGAGCACGGTCGCCGCGAGCGTCACGACGAACCCGATCAGCGTGGCCGTCTGGCGGCGCAGCACCCACCGCAGCGAGGCGCCGTAGCGGGCGATCAGCCAGGCGAAGGCCGACGCCGAACCGCGCGCGAACCGGCCCGACCCGCCCGCCGGCACGTTGCGCAACAGCCGCGCGCACATCATCGGCGTGAGCGTCAGCGACACGACCGCCGACACCAGGATCGTCACCGCCAGCGTCACCGCGAACTCGCGGAAGAGCCGGCCCACGATGTCGCCCATGAACAGCAGCGGAATCAGCACCGCCACGAGCGAGACCGTCAGCGAGATGATCGTGAAACCGATCTCCTGCGAGCCCGCGAGCGCCGCCTCGCGGGGCGTCTTCCCCTCCTCGAGGTGGCGCGTGATGTTCTCGATCATCACGATCGCGTCGTCGACGACGAAGCCCGTCGAGATGGTGAGCGCCATGAGCGACAGATTGTCCAGGCTGTACCCGAGCAGGTACATCGCGCCGAACGTGCCGACGATCGAGAGCGGCACCGCGACGCTCGGAATCACGGTCGCCGAGAGCTCCCCCAGGAACAGGAACATCACCATCACCACGAGCGCGACGGTGAGCATGAGCTCGAACTGCACGGCGCGGACCGAGGCGCGGATGGTGTTCGTGCGATCGGTGAGGACGCGCACCTCGACGCCCGCCGGCAGCGCGGCGGTGAGCTGCGGCAGCAGGCGCGTGATGCGATCGACCACGCCGATGATGTTGGCCCCGGGCTGGCGCTGGATGTTGACGAGCACCGCCGGCTCGGCGTTCATCCACGCGGCCTGCTTCGCGTTTTCGGCGCCGTCGACGACCTCGGCGACGTCCATGACGCGCACCGGCCGATCGTCGCGGTACGCGATCACGAGGCCGCGATAGTCCTCGGCGGACATCAGCTGGTCGTTGGCGCCGATCATCCAGGCGCGCTTGGGGCCGTCGAAGCTGCCCTTCGCCTGGTTGACGTTGGCGGCGGCGATGGTCCGCCGCAGGTCCTCGAGCGCGAGATCGTAGGCGGCGAGCGCCGTCGGGTTGGCGCGCACGCGCACCGCCGGCTTCTGCCCGCCCCCGAGGCTCACCAGGCCGACGCCCGGGAGCTGCGAGATCTTCTGCGCGAGCCTCGTGTCCGCCAGATCCTGGACCCTGCCGAGCGGCAGCGTCTTCGACGTGAGCGCGAGGGTCAGGACGGGCGCGTCGGCGGGATTGATCTTGCTGTAGACGGGCGGGTTCGGAAGATCCTTCGGCAGGAACGTCCCGGCCGCGTTGATCGCGGCCTGCACGTCCTGCTCCGCGACGTCGATCTCGAGCTCGAGCGCGAACTGCAGCACGATCACCGAGCTCCCGAAGGAGCTCGTGGACGTCATCTGCTTCAGCCCCGGCACCTGCCCGAACTGCCGTTCGAGCGGCGCCGTGACCGACGACGCCATCACGTCCGGGCTCGCCCCGGGATAGAACGTGACGACCTGGATGGTCGGGTAGTCCACCTGCGGGAGCGCCGAGACCGGAAGCTGACGGTACGCCACGATCCCCGACAGCAGGAGCGCGACCATGAAGAGCGAGGTCGCGACCGGCCGCAGGATGAAGGCGCGCGAGACGTTCACGCGGGCGGCGCTTGCGCCGATGCGGGGGTCCGCGCCGGACCGGCGGCCTCGGCGCCGCGAAGCTTCACGGCGCTGCCGGCGCGGAGTTTGTCGACGCCGTCGACCACGACCCGCTCGGCGGCGGCGAGCCCGCTCGCGATCGCCGTCTCGCCGTCCGCCTCGGGACCGGCAACGACCGGCCGCACCTCGACCGTCGCGTCGGGCGTCACGACGTAGACGAAGGTGCCGGCGGCGCCGCGCTGAACGGCGGCCCCGGGCACGATCACGACGTTTTCCCGCACGTCGAGGCGCAAGCGGACGTTCACGAACTGGTTCGGGAAGAGCGCCCGATCGGCGTTGTCGAAGACGGCCTTCAGGCGGGCCGTCCCGGTCGCCGGGTCGATCTGGTTGTCGGTCGATTGCAGCGTCCCGGCCGCGAGCTCCTTCTGCCCGGCGCGGTCGTAGGCCTCGACGACGAGCGCGCGGCCGTCGCCGGCCTTGTCGAGCACGGCGCGGAGATCGTCCTCCGGCACGCTGAAGAGCACGGTGATCGGCTGCACCTGCGTGATGACGCAGAGCCCCTGCTCGTCGCTCGCGCGCACGACGTTCCCGACGTCGACGCGGCGCAGACCGACGCGGCCGCCGATCGGCGCCGTCACGCGGCTGTAGGTGAGCTGGAGCTTCGCCTGGTCGATGAGGGCCTGGTCGACCTGGACGGCGCCTTCGTACTGGCCGACCGTCGCCTGCTGGTCGTCGTACATCTGGCGCGCGATGATGCCCTGGTCGAGGAGCTCGCGGTTCCGTTGCAGCGTTCGCTTCGCCACCGCGAGCAGCGCGCGGTCGCGCGCCATCTGCCCTTCGGCCTGGGCGAGCTGCACCTGGAAGGGCCGCGGATCGATCTCGACGAGGAGATCGCCCTCGCGCACGGCCTGCCCCTCCTCGAAGGCGACGCGCACGATCTGGCCGTCGACCCGGCTCTTCACCGTCACGGTGTTGTAGGCGGTGACGGTGCCGAGGGCAGAAAGGTAGACCGGCATGTCGCCCCGGCGGGCGGCGACCGCGACCACCGGCACCGGCGGGGCGGCGGGCTTCGCGGCTCCCGGCGGCGCCTCGGGAGCGCCGTCCCCCGTCGAGGCCGCCAGCCGATACGCCGCGACCGCCGCGATCGCCGCCCCGATCACCCACATCCACGCACGTCGCCGCGCGGGGGCGGCGGCCAGGGTCGTCTCCATAGGAAGTGGCAGCATCGTGCCATGGCGCCGCCTGTCAAGGGAGCGGGGCACGCACGACGCCGGGTCACCGGTCGAAGCACCGCGCCGGCCTGTCGGTCCGCCGCGAGCGGGCGTTCCGATCGGTGTCGCCGGCGGGTGGGTGCGGGCTCACTCGTCCGCGACCCGCCCGCCTGCTGCCACCCCTTCGGTTCCGATTGCCGTGCCGCGTGGGGAATACCTACCCGCACGGCCACGCGAACGCTCGCGCAGCGAACGCCCGCGCCGTTGACCAGGTCGCAGCCAACGTGCGATCAGGCGGCGGCGTTCGCGAACGCCCGCCGATCCGGACGACGATGCCGCCAACAGAACCCTTCTTCCCGAGCCTGGTCTTCGCGCCCGAAGGCGCCGCCGCCGCGCCGCGCGTCTTCACCGCGCCCGCGCGCTACGTCCAGGGACCGGGCGTGTTGGCGCAGGTCGGCCGGTATCTTTCGCTCCTGCGCGCGCGCCACGCCGCGATCCTGGTCTCGGCCGGCGGCGCGCGCCGCTTCGGGCCGACGCTCACCGCGTCGCTCGACGCCGCCGCCGTCGCCGCGACCTTCCGCACCTTCGGCGGCGAATGCTCGCTCCCGGAGATCGAGGATCACGCCCGCGCGCTCGCGAGCGCGGGTGTCGACTGCCTGGTCGCGGTCGGCGGCGGCAAATGCGTCGACGCAGGCAAAGCCGTCGCGTTCCGTATCGACGTGCCGGTGGCGATCGTGCCGACGCTCGCGTCGAACGACGCCCCCTGCTCCGCCGTCTCGGTGCTCTACTCGGCCGAGGGAGTGTCGGCGGGGGTCGAGCAGTACCCGAGCAACCCGGCGCTCGTCGTCGTCGACACCGCGATCGTCGCCGCCGCGCCCGAGCGCTTCCTCGTCTCGGGCATGGGAGACGCGATGGCGACCTGGTACGAGGCCGCCGTCTGCCTGGGGAATCCGGGCGGGATGACGACGCTCGGCGCGCGGCCCACCATTGCCTCGGCCGCGATCGGCGAGGCGTGCGCCGCGACGCTCTTCGCCGAGGGTCGGGCGGCGGCCGCCGCCGTCGCGCGCCGGGTCGTGCATCCGACGCTCGAAGCGGTGGTCGAAGCCAACACGCTCCTGAGCGGTCTCGGCTTCGAAAGCGGCGGGCTCGCCGCCGCCCACGCCTTCGCGCAGAGCTTCACGCAGCTCCCCGCGACCAACGCGCGCTTCCTGCACGGCGAGATGGTCGCGATGGGGACGCTCGCGCAGCTCGTCCTGGAATCGCGGCCCGACGAGGCGCGGCGGGTCGCGCGCTTCTTCGCCGACGTCGGCCTCCCCGTGCACCTCGGACAGCTCGGCGTCGACGCGAGCGACAGGGAAGCGCTCGACACCATCGCCGCCGGCGCCGCGTTCTTCCCGTTCATCGGCAACATGCCGACGCCGGTCGACGCGGCGAGTCTGCGCGCGGGCCTGCTCGGCGCGCACGACCTCGGCCTCGCGATGCGCGCCGAGGTCGGCGACGAGGCGTACCGCCGCCTGCACGGCGCCGGCTGATCGCCTCCCCGTACCGGCCCGCCGCGCCCGCGTTGACTCGCCCGGGGGCGCGGGCGAGAGACGTCCCGACCGTCACTCGCCGAGGAGGAACGTGCCATGGCCGTGCTGCGCACTCCGGAGTCCCGTTTCGCGAACCTGCCCGACTATCCGTTCGCGCCCCACTATCTCGAGCTCGCGGCGGCCATCGGACGCCCCGGGGAGGCGCGCATGCACTACCTCGACGAAGGTCGGGGAAACCCGATCCTCTGCCTCCACGGCGAGCCGAGCTGGTCGTTTCTCTACCGCCGCATGCTCCCGATTCTCGCGCGCCGCGGGCGCGTGCTGGCGCCCGACCTCTTCGGCTTCGGCAAGTCCGACAAGTTCACCGAGCGCGCCGACTACTCGTACGCGATGCACCACGACGCAGTCCTCGGATTCATCGAGGCGCTCGACCTCCGCGACATCACGCTCGTTTGTCAGGACTGGGGTGGGCTGATCGGGCTCCAGATCGCCGGCCAGCACCCCGAACGGTTCGCGCGCCTCGTCGTCATGAACACGGCCTTGCCGACGGGCGAGGAGGAGGTCGGCCCCGGCTTTCTCGCCTGGCGCGAGTACGTCGCCAACACGCCCGATCTGGCGATCGGACCGCTCTTCGGCCGCGCCATCGTCCCGGAGGACCGCCGTACGCCCGAGATCCTCGCCGCCTACGACGCCCCGTACCCCGACCGCTCCTACAAGGAGGGCGCGCAGGCGTTTCCGAGCCTCGTCCCGATCACGCCAGACGACCCCGGCGCCGCCGAGAACCGCGAGGCCTGGAAGACGCTCGAGCGCTGGAGCAAGCCCTGCCTCGTGATGGCGGGCGACCGGGACATCGTGCTCGGCATCCCGGCGGGCACGCGGTTCACGAAGCGCATCCCGACCGCCGGCGAGCTCGTCGTCGTCGAGAACGCCAGCCACTTCCTCCAGGAGGACAAGGGCGAGGAGGTCGCCGAGCGCATCGTCGCCTGGCTCGACGCCTGAGATCGGCGTCGCCGGCGAACGCGAGCTCCAGCGTTTCTACGAAAGGGCAGATCGTTTTTCCGGCCGATATTCGCGGTCGGGATGGTATCGAGCCGGGGCAGCGGTTCGAGAGCGAACGTATCAAGCGCGACGAGTATCGGCTGGTTCGCCTGGAGCCCCCGCCGAACGAGGGTCTGGTCGAGTGGCTGCTGGCTTGTCGCGACGCGCAAAACGCGCGACTTCAAGAAGGCGCGCGTCGTGGGGCTGCGGCTACTCCTCGCCGCCGCGGTGGCGGTTGCGACCCCGCGGGTCGTTCGGGTGCCAGGTGCGCCGGCTCGTGAAGAAGAGCGACGTCGCGCGGTGCGACGAGCCCAGCGTGCCGCCGCCGACCCACTCCGCGGCGCGCGAGGGCGAGTGGCCGTAGGCGAGGTCGGAGGGCGGCGTGCGGAGGAAGTTCACGACGCCGAGCAGCGCGAGCAGCGTGACGCCGAACACCACGCCGAGCAGCCCGCGCGCGAACCTGAGCGCCCGTTCGCGCTCCTCGCGCCGCGCCCGCGCCCGCGCCCGGAAGCCGAGGCTCCGGAGCTCCCACTCCACCTCACGCCGCGTCAACATAGGGGATGCTCTAGCATCCCCCCGGGCGTCGAGTCACGAGAGGCGCGCACGCGGACGGCGGCAAACCGCGCGTGGACAGTTCGGGTGGTGCCCGCTAAACCTGCGGACCCATGCGCGCTCCCATCGTCTTGATCATCCGCGACGGCTGGGGCATCGGACGCGACTACCCCGGCAACGCGGTCACGCTCGCGCATCCCGAGGTCCTCGCCCACATCCTCGCCACCTACCCGCACGCCGTCCTCGGCGCCGCCGGCCGAGCCGTCGGCCTCCGGCCCGGCTTCCAGGGCTCGTCGGAAGTCGGGCACCTCAACATGGGCGCCGGACGCATCGTCGAGCAGGAGATCGTGCGGGTCGACAAGCTCATCGAGAGCGGCGAGATGTTCCGCCACCCCGCGCTGCTCGCGGTGACCGAGCACTGCAAGCGGCGCGGCGCGGCCCTCCATTTCATGGGCCTCCTCCAGGACCAGGGCGTCCACGCGACCGAGGAGCACCTCTACGCGCTCCTCGAGCTGGCGCGGCGCGAGGGTCTCTCGAAGGTGTTCGTGCACGTCTTCTCCGACGGACGCGACACGCCGCCGCGAAGCGCCCTCACCTACATCGACCGCCTGGAGCGCAAGATGCGGGCGCTCGGCGTCGGCGCGATCGCTTCCGTCATGGGCCGCTACTACGCCATGGACCGCGCTCTCAACTGGGACCGCACCCAGCGCGCCTACGACTGCATAGTGCACGGCAAGGGACTCCTCGCGCCGTCGGCCAAAGCGGCGATCGAGCGGGCCTACGCGCGCGCCGACGCGACGCTCGCCGCCCGCGCCGCGGGCGGCGCGTCCGACGGCGCGCTCGTCGAGAGCGACGAGTTCGTGCAGCCGACCCTGATCGCGGGCGCCGACGGCCGCCCGCTCGCGACGATCCGGCCCGGCGACGGCCTCGTGCACTTCAACTACCGGCAGGACCGCGCCATCCAGCTCACGCGCGCCTTCGTCGAGGACGCCTTCACGGACTTCGCGCGCGGCCCGCGCCCCGACGTCGTGTATCGCGGGCTGACCCGCTACTACGACGAGTTCGCGTACGCGGTCCTGCCGCCGATGAACATGGACGATCTCGTCGGCGAGGTCGTGAGCAAGGCGGGGCTCTGGCAGCTGCGCATCGCCGAGTACCAGAAGTACCGGCACGTCACGAGTTTCTTCAACGGCAAGCGCGTCGCGCCCTACCCCGGTGAAGACCGCATCCTGGTGCCGAGCACCACGCTCACCGAGGACCAGAAGCCCGAGATGAGCGCGCGCGAGGTCACCGAACTCGCGGTGGCCGCGATCCGCGACGGCATCGCGGCGGTGCGGGCGCGCGTCGCGGCGTCGCCCGGGTGCGAACTCGAGACCGAGTCGAGCCGCGCGCTCCCCGCCGAGCGCGGCCGCGACACCTACGATCTCATCGTCCTCAACTACGCCAACTGCGACATGGTCGGACACACCGGCGTCCTCGACGCGGCGGTGCGGGCCGTGCGCGTCACCGACGAGTGCATCGGCGCGGTGATCGAGGCGGTCCGCGTGCGGAACGGCACCGTCATCGTCACCGCCGACCACGGCAACGCCGAGCAGATGCTCGACCCCGACACGGGCGCCGTGCAGACGGCGCACACCACCAACGACGTCGAGTGCGTGCTGGTGAGCGACGCGCGCCGGACGACGACGGCGCTCCGGCCGCACGGCGTCCTCGCCGACATCGGACCGACGGTGCTCGAGCTGCTCGGCCTGCCGATCCCACCGGCAGTGACTGCCGAGAGCCTGATCCGGCACTGACGCCGCCCCACCCGCAAGGACCGCGTTGACACCCGCATGCTCGTCCTCGAGGATGCCGGCATCGATGCGGTGCGTGACCCGGAGCGCGGCTCCCGCCAAGCGCACGTCGAGGCGACGGCCGGCGACGACTCGGAATGGCGTCGGCGTACCGCCGGCATCGGAGGGTAGGAGCGCCGCCGTCGCGATCGACGTCGTCGATTTGCGCCGCCGCCGCGACCGGCGGCGTTTCCTCGACGTCGCGGCGCCGCTCTATCGCCACGACCCGCACTACCTGGAACCCCTGCGCCGCGACCGGATGGCGTTCCTCGATCCCGAGGGCAATCCCGGCCTCGCCGACCTCGAGATCCTGGCGCTCGTCGCGCGCCGCGCCGGCCGCGACGTCGGCCGCATCACGGCCCACGTCGACCGCGCGTACGATCGCCGCCACGGCGTACGCGCCGGCTGGTTCGGCTTCTTCGAGAGCGTCGACGATCCGGTGGTAGCGCATGGGCTCCTCGCGGCCGCCGTCGACTGGACCGCGGCGCGCGGCGCGACCGAGGTGACGGGCCCGATGAGCTTCACCACCAATCAGGAGTGCGGGCTCCTCGTCGAGAACTTCTCGCGGCGGCCTACGCTCGGCACGACCTACAACCACCCGTACTACGAGGCGCTCCTGACGAGCTTCGGCTTCCGGGGCGTGAAGGACCTCCATGGATGGTGGGTGGACGTCACGACCGGCTTCGAAGAAGCCGGTCGCCTCCGCATCGCGGCCGTCGCCGAGCGCCTGAAGGCGCGCGCCGGCCTCGTGATCCGCCACGCCGAGAAGCGCCGCTTCCGCGAGGAGTGGCCGGTCCTGTTCGAGCTCTATCGCGAGGCGTGGCGGGACAACTGGGGCTACAGTCCGATCACGCGCGCGGAGTTCGGCGCGGCGGCCGAGAGCGCGCTGCCGATCCTCCGCGAGGAGCTCGTCCTCATCGTCGAGACGGCGGGCCGTCCCGTCGGCTTCGCGCTCACGCTCCCCGACCTGAACGAGGTGGCGCCGCGGAGCGGCCGCCTCCTCCCCTTCGGGTGGATGTCGCTCACGCGGGGCCTCCGGCGAATCCGGCACGCGCGCCTCGTGCTGCTCGGCGTGCTGCCCACCTTCCGCAAGCGCGGCATCGAGTCGCTGCTCTGCATCGAGACCGCGCTCCGCGCCCGGCGGCTCGGCTTCGCCGGCGGCGAGGTGAGCTGGACGCTCGAGGACAACGTGCTCATCAACCGGGCGATCGAAACGATGGGCGGGAGGCGGGATCGCACCTGGCGCCTCTACGCGATGTCGGGTGCGTCGGCTCGGTGAGCCGGGGCCAGAGCGGGGCGGCGGCGCGCGCCCGGCGCCGCGCCGCCTCGGCCGCCGGCAGCCGGCGCGCGGCGACGAAGGCGACGACGCCGAGGACGGCGCCGGCCACGACATCGATCGCGTAGTGCCAGCGCAGGAGCAGCGTCGCGGCCACGATGTTGGCGGCGAAGAAGGCGGTGGGTGCCCACGCGACGGCGAGCCACCGTTCGCCACGGTGCCGGAACGCGAAGAGGGTCAGGAAGAGCGGCCCCGCCGTGTGAAGCGACGGGAAGATGTCCTTCTGGGAGCCCCCGACGGCCACCGTTCGCAGCAGCGCGTCGTGCCACGGGCCCCGCGGCAACGGACCGTCGAACAGCTCCGGAAACGCCGCCCACGGCCCGAAGCCCGGCACCAGCAGGTAGAGCGCCTGGCCGATGCCGTAGACGACGATCATTCCGGTCGCGAACTCGGCGACCAGCGGCTCGCGGTCGACGTAGAGCGCGAACGGCAGCGTATAGAGCGCGAGCAACCAGAAGTAGCTCACGTAGAAGAACGCGAACCACTCGGTCGTGTCGGGCGTGACGAAGCGCTGGATCCAGACGGCGGGCTCGCCCCCGAAGATCGCCACGTCGGCCGCGTACAGGACCCCGTCGAGCGCGTGCGGGTTGACGACGGGCGCCAGGTCCCGCAGCACGAAATAGGCGCCGAGCACGCCGCCGAGCACCCCGATGCGATAGAGCAGCGGCGCGAACGGCCGGGCAGCGACGAGCCCGCCCCGCGCGGCGAGGATGGCGCCGAGGGACGCGAGGGCGAGCGCGGTCATGCGGATCACCGCGCGCGTCTTCAGCGGGTGGGGGTCGGCGACGAGCGCCGCCGCCAGGAGCCCCACGAGGAAGCCGCCGACCGCCCAGTCGTGCGCCGCGAGGTCGCGAAGCAGTCGCGCTCGCGCAGATCGCGCTTGGCGGACGGCCGGGGCGTTTGCTAGGTTCGACGTCATCCTTCTCTGGCTCCGCCTGGAGGCGTCATGCACAAGATCGTCGTTTCCCTGCTCGCTGTCCTGCTCTACTCGGTCTGGCTCCGACCCGAACCTGCCGAGAGCGTCGGACCGGCGTTCGTGTTCCCGCTATCGGTCAGCGGCAAAGCCGTCCAGACCGACATCGCGGTCGGACCCGGGTTCAAGCCGACGCGCGGCAAAGTCAACGACAAGATCGTCGCGGCGATCCTGCGCGGCGAGAACGCGTCGGACTACTCCGTGCAATTCCTCGACATTCTCGGCCACGACGGCTCCGGTCGCTTCTATCTCTACTTCGACGGCCGCGCCGTCGACGGCAGCGTGACCATGCGGATCGCGACGAACCCGAGCGGCTCGATGACAACGGCGCTCACCGGCGCGATCACGCAGGACGGCGAGTTCTGGATCGCCGGCAAGTACGATCTCCCGCTGATCGGACCCCTCGCCGACGCGTTCGCGAAGGGCAAGGTGAAGTTCGCGAAGGGCACCTTCAACCCCACGAAGATCAGCGGCGTCGTGCACTTCGTGAGCAATGCCATCGGCGAGGGCTTCACCCTCAAGTTCAAGACGATCGGCGGTCCGCTCAGTTAGGAGCCCCCGGACGGATCGGAGCGCGGCGACACCCCGCCTCCGATCCGATCGCGAAGCCTCCGGGGACGCGCCTGCCGGTTGCCGGGCGGACGGTTCGGGCCGGCGGGCGCAGCTTCCCTCGGCCGTTCCTCCCCGTCAGGATCGGGCCATGCCGCCGCGCGCGTCCGCCGGACCGTATCCCGCGCCGGTCGCAGACGAGATCGTGCTGGTGCTCGCAGCCGAGGGCATCGCGGCGACGCTGGAACCCACCGCCGGGGGTCTCGCGATCGTGATCGACGAGGCCGAGGCGCGCCGCGCCGAGACGATCCTCGCCGACGAGTACCCCACGGGCGTGCACCACGCCTTCGCGGCGCGCGCCGCCGCGCAGGCCGCCGCCCGCGCCCGCATCGCGGCCCCCGCGCAGACCGAATGGTTCGGGCCGGGCTCGTGGGTGATCTTCCTGCTGACGGCGGTCTGCATCGGCGTCTTCCTCGCCGAGGAGCGCGCCGGCGGCTCCGAGCTTCGCGAGGTGCTGCTGCGCTTCGGGGCGTCGCGCCCGGCGCACGTCCGCGGCGGCGAGTGGTGGCGCTTCGCGACGGCGCTCTTCGTCCACATCGGCCCGCGCCACCTCCTCGGCAACATGGCGGCGCTCCTCGTGCTCGGACCGGCGCTGGTCGCGGCGCTCGGCCCCTGGCGCTTCCTCTTCGTCTACCTCGCGGCCGGCATCGCCGGAAACGCGCTCAGCTGCGCGGTGACGCCGCCCGACACGGTGAGCGCAGGCGCCTCGGGCGCGATCCTCGGCGTACTCGGCGCGCTCGGCGGGCAGCGCCTGCGCTTCGCGGCGAGCGCGCGGTATCGCGGCTGGCAGGTGGTCGCGGCGGTCCTCGCCTACCTGGCGATCGGAGTCGGCGCCGGACCCGGCGTCGACACGATGGCGCACCTCGGCGGCCTCGTCGCCGGGCTCGCGCTCGGGCTCGGGATTCCGCCGCCCGCCCGCGCGACTACAGCCAGCCCGCCCTCCTGAACTGCCAGTACAGCATCGCGCACGCGACGACCATGATGGCGAGCGCCATCGGATAGCCCAGCCCCCAGCCGAGCTCCGGCATGTGCTCGAAGTTCATGCCGTAGATGCCGGCGACCATGGTCGGCACCGCGATGATCGCGGCCCAGCTCGCGAGCTTCTTGGTCACCTCGTTCTGCTGCACGGAAATGAGCGAAAGATTGGCCTCGAGCGCGCCGTTCAGGAGCTCGCGCAGGTTGTCGACGGTCTCGTTGATGCGGATGACGTGATCGTAGACGTCGCGGAAGTACGGGCGGCTGTCGGCGTCGATGAGCGAGGAGTCGAAGCGCGTGAGCCGGTTGCAGATGTCGATCAGCGGCGACACCGCGCGCTTCAGGCGCAACAGCACGCGCTTCAGGTCGTAGATGTTCTCGGTCGTCTCGCGCCGGTAGTTGCCGCCGAAGATGTTCTCCTCGAGCTTCTCCAGCTCCTCCTCGAGCTCGTCGACGATCGGAAAGTAGTTGTCGACGACGAAGTCCATGAGCGCGTAGAGCACGAAGCCCGGGCCCTTCTTCAGGAGGTGCGGCGCGCTCTCGCAGCGCTGGCGGACATCGACGTAGGGCACCGACGCCCCGTGCCGCACCGACACGACGTAGCCCGGACCGACGAAGAGGTGCGTCTCGCCGAAGGCGATCTTGCCCTCCGGGTCGCGCTGCGCCGTGCGCAGCACGACGAAGAGCGCGTCGCCGTACTCCTCGAGCTTCGGCCGCTGATGGGCGCGGTGCGCATCCTCGACGGCGAGGTCGTGGAGGCGGAACTCGTGCTGCACCTCGCGCAGGAGCGCCTCGTCCGGCTCGTGCAGCCCCATCCAGACGAAGCGGCTGCGATCGGCCCCGAGCACCTCGCTGACGTCCGTCAGGTGCACGTCGCCCACCCGGTGCCCGTCCGCGTACTCCGCGCAGTTGACGATCCGACTCATGGCCCCTCCCCGCCGCCGCGACGATGTCGCCTCGCCATAGCACGGCGCCGCGCGGGGCCATACGGGCGGCGGCTCCCGTGGTCAGGTGCGGAGCGGCGTGGTACGGGGCCCTGCCTTGGTCACGTCGACGACCTCTCCTCGCTTCGTCATCGGGCTCACGCTCGGCGTCCTGACGGCCGCGGCCATCATGGCGGCGCCGCTTCCGGCGGGGATGCCCGAGACGGGACGCCGCACGGCCGCGGTCGCGACGCTCATGGCGATCTGGTGGATCAGCGAGGCCCTGCCGATCGCCACGACCGCGCTCGTGCCGATCTTCGCCTTCCCGCTCCTCGGCATCAGCTCGACGCGCGAGGCCTGCGCGCCCTACGCCGACCCGGTGAACCTCTTCTTCCTCGGCGGCCTGACGATCGCGGCCGCCGTCGAGCGCTGGGGCCTGCACCGCCGGCTCGCGCTCCACGTCATGCGCCGGCTCGGCGGCTCGCCGCGGCGGCTCGTGCTCGGCTTCATGACGGCGACCGGGCTGATCTCCATGTGGACCTCGAACGCGGCGACCACGATGATGATGCTGCCGATCGGCCTCGCCGTGATCGAGCACTTCGAGCACGCCCACGTCGACACGCGCGCCGGCTTCGCGCCGGCCCTCATGATCTCGGTCGCGTACGCGGCGTCGATCGGCGGGGTCGGAACGCTCGTCGGCACTCCGCCGAACGTCATCTTCGCCGGATCGTTCGCGCGCCTCTTCCCCGGCGCGCCGCCCGTCGGCTTCGCGGCCTGGATGATGGTCGGCGTGCCGATCGCCGTCGTCATGACGCCGCTCGCGTGGCTCTTCCTCACGCGCGTCGCGTTCCGCGTGCCGGCGACGGCGCCCGGCAGCGACGGCCGCGTCGTCCGCGAGGCGCTCGCCGACCTCGGGCCCATGTCGATCCCCGAGCGGCGCGTCATGCTGGTCTTCGCCACGACCGCCCTCCTCTGGGTCTTCCGCGCCGACCTCGACGTCGGCTTCGCCACGCTCCCGGGATGGACACGGATCCTGCCCCACCCGAAGGCGGTCGACGACACGGTGATCGCGGTCGCAATGGCGACACTGCTGTTCCTCCTGCCGTCGGGCGAGCCGGGCGTGCGCCTGCTCGGCGACGATTGGCCGAAGCGCGTGCCGTGGGGCGTGCTCGTCCTGCTCGGCAGCGGCTTCGCGCTCGCGGCGGCGGTCGAGTCGTCGGGGCTCGCCGCCTGGCTCGCGGAGCGGCTCGGACGGCTCGGCACGATGCCGCCCTTCGCGCTCGTCCTCACGATCACGACGCTCCTCGTGCTGCTCACCGAGTTCACCGTCAACTCCGCGATCACGGCCCTCATGATGCCGGTGCTCGCGGCGACGGCCGTCGGCTTGAAGGTCGATCCGCGGCTCCTGATGATCCCGGCGACGCTCGGCGCCTCGTTCGGGTTCATGATGCCGGGCGGCACAGCGCCGAACGCGATGGTGTTCGCGAGCGGCAACATCACGGTCGCGCAGATGGTGCGCGCGGGGATCGGCATCGACCTGATCGGCATCCTCGTGATCGCGATCGTCTTCTACGTGATCGGGCTTCCCGTCTTCGGGATCGCCCCGAGCGGAGCGCCCCCGTGGGCGCGCTGAGCCGCGTGCCGCGCGGGCGCGTCCGCGCGCTCGCGCTCGCGGCGCTCGCCGCGGCGGCGAGCGCGTGCTCGCGCGGTACACCGGCGTCCGTCGAGGCGGTGCGGCTGATCGCGGCGACGCCGGGCGCGCTCCCGCCCACCTACACGCTCGCCGACGAGACGCGGCCGGTACTTGCCGCTCCCACCGAGCGCCGCCTCGACCTTCCCGTCCCGGCCGGGGCCGCGGCGGCCTACACCTTCACGCTCCCGGAGGACGTGCCCGGCGACGTCATCGCGACCGGCTCCCTGCAGCGCGCCAAGCACACCCATCCCCTGCCGGCGCAGCTCCTCGCGCGCGGCCGCGACCCCGACGGCTCCCCGCGCGCGACGCTCACGCTCCCCGCCGCCGCCCTCGGCGAGGGGCCCGCCGCGACGCTGACGCTGATGCTCACGACACCGCCCGAAACCGCGGAGGTCGAGACCGTCAGCGAACCGGTCGCGATCTCCGGCGGCGCGCGCCTCGAGCTCGCCTACGGCCTCAGCCCGGCGGCAGGCATCGCCGGGGCCGCGCCGGTCGCGTTCGAGGTCGCGGCCGAAGCGGAGGGCGGCGGTACGACGCCGCTCTGGAGCGCGACGCTCGCGGCGGGTCACGCCGACGCCCCACGCTGGATCGAAGCCGCGATTCCGCTCGCGGCGCTCGAGGGCGCGAGCGTCCGCTTCCACTTCCGCGCGCGCGCCGGCGGCGTCGGCCAAGCGGTGCTGCTGCCGCTCTGGGCCGACCCGATCGTCGTCGCGCCGGCGCCGGCCGGCGCGCCCCGCCGCCGGAACGTCATCCTCGTCTCGATCGACACGCTGCGCGCCGATCGCCTCGCCGCGGGGGGCGCCTATCGGCGCCCGATGCCGCGGATCGACGCCTTCGCGCGCGCCGCCGTCACGTTCACGAACGCCTGGTCGGTGTGGCCCGAGACGAGCGGCTCGCACATGTCGCTCTTCACCTCGCGCTATCCGAGCGAGCACGGCGTGACGACCTTCATCAGCGCGCCGCCGCCGACGCTCGAGCTGCTCGCCGAGCGTCTCCGGCGCGAGGGCTACCTGACACGCGCCTTCACCGAGGACGGCGGAGTCTGGGCGCACGCGGGATTCGCGCGCGGCTTTTCGGCGTACGCCGAGCGCCGGAGCGCCGACTTCGTCTACCGGGGCGAGGTCGACAAGGTCTTCGCCGACGCCACGCGCTGGGTCGATGCGCACCGCGACCGCACCTTCTTCCTCTTCCTCCATACGTACCAGGTGCACAGTCCGTACTCCCCGCCCGAGGACTACCGCGGGCTCTTCAAGGACGTCCCGCCGCGCGAGCCGGCGGGGCTCCAGGAATTCGCGCTCCAGTACGACCAGGAGGCGCGGTACGCCGACGACGTGATCGGCCCTTTCCTCGCCCATCTCGCCCGCATCGGAGTCGCCGAGCACACCATCGTCGTCGTCACCTCCGACCACGGCGAGGAATTCGGCGAGCACGGCGGCTTCGGCCACGGCCGCACGCTCTACCACGAGGTCCTGCGGGTCCCGCTCGTGATCGCCGCGCCCGGGCTGCTCGCGCCGGTCGAGGTCGCGACCCCGGCGAGCCTCCTCGACGTCGCGCCGACGATCCTCGACCTCCTCGGGCTCGCGCCGACGCCGGGGCAGCGTGGCGCGAGCCTCGTCGCGCGCGCCCGCGCCGCCGCCGCCGGGACCGCGGCCGACGCGAACGAGCTGTCGCGGCCGATCTTCGGCGAGGTCGACCGCACCGAGCGCGTGCGGTTCCACCAGGTATCGGTGCGGCGCGGCGGCGCCAGCGCGATCGTCGACCTCGCGAACGGCATCACGCGCTGCTACGGCCCCGACGACCGGAACGAACTGAGGCCGGAGCGCGCGTGCCCGGAGCTCGCGGAGCTCGTCGAGCTGCACCGGAAGGCGGCGGTGCCGGTGGGGCGCGCGACGGCGGAGCGGCCGGTCGATCCGAATCTGATCGAGAAGATGCGCGCCCTCGGCTACCTCGAGTGACGGCGCGCTGAAACACGGGCATCCGCATCGTTGCTGCCCGCGTTCGAGCGCCCCGTGGCCGGTGTCTGGCGAAGACGAAAGACGAAGGGTGCGCGTGCGTCGCCCGCGCCTCCGTTTCACCGCCGCTTGGTGAGCACCCGGCGGGTGAGGGTCTTGCGCGTGGAGGTCGTTGGGGTGGCCTTGCCGAGCGGGCGAACCACGCGCGGGGTCGATGTACGGGTGGCGGCGTCCGGGGCCGGGGGGGAGAGGATCGTCTGGCAGACCTTGGCGAGCTGTCCGGCGTCGAGCGGGGTCGGACGAAGGAGCGGATCGAGGGCGCGGCGCAGCGTGGCCGCCGGGTCATCGCCGCAGACGACGAAGGTCGGGGTGCGGCCGCTCTCGAGCGCCAGGGCTTCGAGGAACGCGGCGGCGGACTCGGACGCGCTCCGGACGTCGACGAGCACGGCATCCGGCGTGAGCATGCCGAGAAGGTCGATCGCCTGCTTCGGGTCGCACGCCATCGAGATCGAGTGTCCGCCCTTGCCGAGCGCGGCCTTGAGCGGGATGAGACCGTCGACGTCCTCCCAGAGCGAGATCAGACGCCGCTGGGTCCCGAGCTTCGCGATCGCGGCGGCCATGACCTCGGGTCCCGGCGGCGCCGTGAAGCAGCGCATGGCGCCGAGGATGCGGCTCCGCCCGGCGTCCGCGGCGTAGGCGACCACCACCCCGCCGTCGTCGACCACCGCCTGCAACTCGGCGAGGCGGTCGGGCAGCGCGCTCAGGAGGTTCGCGGCGAACACCGGCGTCGCGCCGGCGGGGAGCTCCGCCGCGAGCGCCGCGGCGACGCGCTCGCGCACGAGCGGATCGGCCTCGAGCACGCGATGCCCGCCCGACTCGACGATCGGCGCCGGCGGAGGCGCGAGGACTTCCACCCGCGGCAGCACGGGCGCGACCGCGGACGGCGGCGACGCCTCGAGCGGAGGCGGATCCGTCACCGCCTGCCGCCGCGCCCGCTCGACGGCGGCGTCGAGCTGCCGGCGCGCCGAGACGAGCATCTCCTCGCTGCGGACGAGATCGCGCTCGAGCGCCGCGATCCGCGATGCCTGCTGCGCGCGCTGCGCCTCCATGTCGGCGCGCGCGCGCTCGAGCGTCGCAAGCCTGGTCTCGAACGCGGCCCGCTCCGCGCTCACGCGGTCGCCGGCCTGCGCGCGCTCCTCGGTCAGCCCTCGCACCCGCGCCTCGAGCGCCGCCGCCTGCTCACGCAGCGCCCGGATCACCGCGACCGGCTCCTTGCCGTCCTCGTCGACGGCGGCGACCACGCGCGCGCGCTCGTCGTGCAGCCGGGTGAGCTCGCCCCGCGCCCAGGCCAGCTCGCGCTCGAGCTCGTGCAGCCGATCCGCGCTCACCGCCGCCTGTGCGCGCGCCTCGCGCCCGGCGTCCTCGTGATTCACGACGTCCACCCGCAGCCGGTCGGCCTCGGCCTGCATCCGCCGGAGCGCATCGCTCGCCTCGACTGCGGCCCGCCGCATACGATCGCGCTCCTCGCCGATCTCGCGCAGCGCCTGCTCGCGCGCCGCCAACATCCCGTCGCGCTCGGCGACGGCCGCGCGCATCTCGGCGAGCGTCGTCTCGGCGGCGCGCCGCGTCTCGTCGAAGCTCGCCTGCGCCGCCGCGCGCATCTCCGCGAGGCGGGCGTCGGCGCTCGCCGCGAGATCGGCGAGCCGCAGCTCCGCGGCCTGCGCGGCGGCCGCGTTCTGCCGCTCGAGCGCGGTCCGATCAGCGGTCGCGACCCCGAGCTGCCCCTCGAGCGCGGCGACCTGATCGCGCAGCGCCCGGATCACCGTCGCCGGCTCGGCGTTCGGGTCGTCGACCGCCGCCAGCACGCGCGCACGCTCTTCCGCGAGCCGCGTCGCCTCGGCCCGCACCTCCGCGAGCTCCGCGACGAGGACCTCGGCGCGGCTCTCCGCCGCGACGGCGCGAGCCTGCAGCACGGCGCCGGCCTCGCGCGCCGCGTCGAGATGCTCGCGCGACTCCATGCGGAGCGCGTCGAGCCGCTGCTGGGCGTCGAAGCGCTCGAGCTCGATCTTGCCCTGGGCGTCGGTCTGGATATCCGCGATCTGGGCGCGCTGCGCCGCCTCGAGCGCTTCGATCTCGCGGCGCGCCGACGCCCGCGCCTCCTCGAGGGCGTTCCGGTGGCTCGCCGCGAGATCGTCGATCTCGCGCTCGTGCTCGGCGTGCAGCTCGTGGAGATGACGTCGCTGCGCGCTGAGGCGGGCTTCGGCCTCCTCCGCCTCGCTCGCGGATCGGCGCTCGAGCTCGGCGCGCTCGGCGCGGAGCGCCGCGAGCGCGCCGTCGCCGGCCGCCATCCGCTCGCGCAACGCGCCGATCGCGGCCGCCGGCTCGACGCCGGGCGCGTCGAGCGCCGTCAGCACCTGCAGGCGCTCCGCGCGGAGGCTCGCCGCCTCCTCGCGGAGCGCCGCGAGCTCGGCCGCGAGGTCCCGTGCGCGCCCCTCGGCCGCCCGCATCTCCCCGGTCACCGCCCCGTACGCGGTCTCCGCCCGTTCGAGCGCGCGCCGGTGCTCGGCCGTGACGTCGCGCAACTGGCGCTCGAACGCGGCCTCGGCATCGGCGCGCGCGCGCTCGTGCTCCGCCGCGGCGCTCGCGTGGGCCTCGTCGAGCCGCTCGATCTCGGCGTGCAGCCGCCGCACCACGTCGCCGGCCTCGCCCGCCGCCTGCCGGGCGCGGTCGCGCTCGCCCCCGAGATCCGTGAGCCGGCCGTCGCGCTCCTCGAGGGCCGCCTCCCGCTCGTGGAGCGCCCCTTGCAGCTTCTGGAGGGCGGCCGCGAAGGCGGCCTCGCGATCGGCGAGCGTCGATTCGAGCTCGCGGATCGTCGTGGCCGCGGCGTTGCGCTCGACCGCGAGCTGCGCGTCCATGCTCGCGCGCTCGTTGGCCCGCGCCTGCTCGGCGATGTGCCGCGCACGCGCGACCTCGTCCGCCATCGACTGCTCGAGCTCCGCGACGCGCCGGCCCGCCTCGGCGCGCTCCGACTCGAGAAGCTCGCGATGCAGCGTCTTCTGCGCCGCGAGCAGGCCGCGGACCTCGGCGTGCGCCGCCTCCATCGCTCCGACCCGCTCCGCGAGCTCGGCGCGCTCGCTGCTCACGAGCGCGAGCTCGCGCTCGAGCGAGCGCGCGGCGTCCTGCGGATCCGTCCACTCGTCGCAGGTGAGCGCCGCGGCAAAGTCCTCGGGCAGCGGAACCGGCGTCTCGCCGCGCGCCCGGACACCGGCGTCGAGCGCCAGGGCCAGCACGTCGTAGACGAGGACGTGGGTCATGATCTCGGTGTTGGTCACCGGCCGGCGATCGGCGATGACCAGCAGCGAGCCGACCGGAAGCTGGCCGCGATAGAGCGGAATGCACGCCAGGTTCAGGGGCGAGCGCGACTCGTCGCGCGCGGCGAGCTCCGGCACGAACGGATGCTCGTGCGGGCGCTCGATGATGTAGGCCTTGCGGTTGAGCAAGCCGTGCAGCGGGATCTCCCACCCGCCCGCGGCGCCGCCGCGGAGCGCCGCGAGATGCTCGCGCCCCTGCGCCGAGAGGCCCCGCGACGCGACGAGCCGGAGCGAGCCGTCCTCCCCGTGATAGAGAAGGAGGCCTCCGGCCGGCGCCGCGAACGCATCGAGCAACGCCGGGATCACCTCCTCGGCGAGTTGCTCGAGCGGCGTCATCTTCAACTGCAGGCTCGTGATGCGCTCGATGAGCTCGTAGGTGACGGGCCGCGGACCGACGCTCGTGCGCGAGACGTCGGGCGGCGCGCTCCCGGAAGGTGCGCCGCGCGTCGATCGAATGCTCTGGCGTTTGTTCGGGATCATCGCTCGCTCCCCACGCGAGTCAGCAACCTGCATGCCAGGAGCCATCGAAGGATGAGCACGAATCGGCATCGTCGCCGCACGGGTGACGTTTCCCGTCCACGCCGATGCGCAAGCACATGAACGTCACGAACGCAGCGAGCGCCACGTGCGCGGCGGATCACGCACGTGCGCGCTCGGTTGCAAACGCGGGTACCATCCGGCATGACAACGCGCGAGGAGGAGTCCCCGCGTGGCGTGTCGCAAACTCGCTGGTGTGGTCGTCACGCTGCTCGTCATCGCGAGCGTCGGATCTGCCGTGGCACAGGTCAATCCGTTTCGCGTGCAGCAACGCTACAAGGAAGCCAGCCAAGGCAAGAGCATCGACGACTACACCAAGCGTCTGAACGACCCCGATCCGGCGACGCGGCTCGAGGCCGTGAAGAATCTCGGGGAGTCGGGCTCGAACGACGCCATCGAGTATCTCATCCAGGCCACCGGCGACCCCGATCAGGGCGTGATGATCAAGGCCATCGACTACCTCGGGAAGCTCCGCGCCACCGCCGCCACGCAGATCCTCGTCCAGAAGCTCTTCATGAAGGACGTCCCCGTTCCCGTGCAGCAGCGCATCCTCGTCTCGCTCGGTCGCATGGGCGACGTCCGCGCCGCGGCGCCGATCGGGGAATACCTCGATCGCGACATCGATCCGGCGACCAAGGGCACCGCGATCTTCGCGCTCGGCGAGATCGGCGACCACGCCTCGATCGCGAAGCTCCAGAGCATCCAGACCGACGCCGCGAACGACGCGCACATGCAGCGCCTCGCCGGCGAAGCCGTCGCCAAGATCAACCGCCGCATGTCGCCGTCGACGGTGGCGGTGCAGGTGCCCGCGCTCGAGGACCCCGACAAACCGTCGGCGCGGCGGTAGCAGGCGTCGTACGCCGCCGGGGTGCTCTGCCGATTGGCTGGGGACGGGCTGCGCGGGAGCGATGCGGAGTCGCCTCGGCACCCGCGGTTCACGCAGGGCTGTCCTGCGCTTCAGCCGAGCGCATCGCCCCGCCCGACGCCATTGGAGTCAACGTAGCCTCGCAGCTCCGCGGAGCGAGGCGGCAGAACGTCCGCCCGGGAATCGCGCACGCCGACCTCGGCGTCATCGACCCGCCGGCCGGACTACAACGCGGTTCCTCTCCGGCGCAGCTCCACCCGATGCGCATGCGGCTCGCGATGGTCGGCGGGCCTAGCGACCTTGTGCGGTCCGCTGCCGCACGGTAACTAGCGCCTCGCACCGTTCACGGGCCGGAGTGGCGAAATGGCAGACGCGCGGGACTCAAAATCCCGTGGGGGCAACCTCGTGTCGGTTCAAGTCCGACCTCCGGCATTTGGAGTTTCAGGTCGTTGCAGGTGCCGGTTTCGGCTTGCTCATGGACTATCGTGGCCAGCACACGAGCATGGCGGCAAGCGCGACACCTTTATGAATCGTTCGTGCAACGCCTTCATCTCGGCGCCCCCGTGTGGAGCCCCGCGATCGTCATGCGCAGCGAGACCGTCAGAATCCCGACTCGATCGCGTCGGCCGGTTGAGTGATGGCACCCGGACCCGGCAGACCCCCGACGGTGTTCACCGCAGGCGCGCTGGTCTCCGCGATGCAGAAGGTCGCTGCGGATACCCGGCTGGGAACGCCGGGAGTACCTTGGCGACGGATCGTCGGCCAGACGAAACAGTTGCGCTGGACAAGCTCGCAGGTCTCGCCCGGAGCGCAGAATGGACACGAACCGCCCGGGACCAGGTCGGGGTCCTGGCACTCGAGATCGGATGCGCACGGCTTCCACGTGTTCCCGGAGCACTTCTTGTCGAATGGTCCGAAGGTGCAGACTCCCTCTTCGAAGGAGTCGGTGTCCGACGGATTCGCGCGGCAGTCGGCGACGTGACAGAAGCCCGGAGGCGTGCAGTCGTTGTCGCTGCTGCACGGGTTGGCGTCGTCCGGGCCTCCCAGGCACGCATCACCGCATGCGTTCGGCTGCTGGTAAGTGCTGCCGGTGGCCGGGCACCAGCACTGGAAGTTGCAGGTACCGCCACCGGGGCATTCCGAGTCGACCGTGCAGGTGTGGTGCATATTCGGGCCCGCGGTACATTCCTTGGCGTTGAACGTCGAGTTGTTGTTGCAGGGCTCGTTCGCGGTGAACTCCGCCAAGCCCGTCGTCAGCGGATCGAAGAGGATGTCGATAGTGCCCAATAAAGAGCCCGCCGGCCGGCAATCGACGCTCGGGTTGCCGAAGAACTCGGTCGAACCGCCGAAGGGAGCGTTCGGGTGGCAGGGTTGATCGATGTCGAGCCCGTAGCTGCAGATCGGCTCGAGTACGCAGTGCGATCCCGGCCCGCAATCGTCGTCCGAATCACAGAGAGTGCGGACGCCTGGGCCGCTTACTCCACCCGGGCCCGAGCAGAAGCCGCCACAGACCGGACAGGGCTGCTGGGTGTCGCCACCAGCGAGGGTGGACGAGTTCTGGCGCAACCGGATCTCCCCGGCGCCGGTCGCGAGATCGGTCGTGCCCGTCACGTCTTCCGTGAAGGTGTTCACGACGCAAACCGAAACGCCGCCGGACAACAGGGGCAGAGGAGCCCCGTGCGGGGTGATGATGCATGGCGCGCCACCGCAATGGCCGGCGTTCTTGCAGCGCTTCTTGACGTCGTTCGAGCAATACGGACCCGTGGCGCCACCGGCGGTCTTGCGGCAGAAGTTGCCGGCGCCCGTGCAGATGCTGTCCGCATTCTGCGCGGAGCCGCTCACGGAGTCACGGGCCGGGTTGCACGCTTGGTGCGGCGGGAGCGCGCAAGTCGGGCCGACTTGGCACACCGTGTCGGGGCCGAGCGGACCGTCGCAGTCCCACAGGTCCGTCACGTAGCCGCCGCCCTCGACGATGCCCGAGTCGTGGCTCTCGCCGGTCCAACCGCAGTCGAGGTCGGCGTTGGCGTGCTCGACCACGCGCGTGCGCGCCTGGTTCTGGCACAGGCAGGGGAAGAGGCCATCCGCCGCGCCGCAGAGGCCCGGGCAGTCGTCGTCGTCGGAGACGCCGTCGCACTCCTCGTTCGAAACATTCTTGCGACCGTCGCCGCAGACGCCCGGTAACGGGTACTCGTAGTCGATGAGGTCGGTTGGCCCGGCGGGGTCCGGGTTGTCGACCAAGTCCTCGATGACCTGGATCGTGCACGTGGCCGCGGCGGGGCTGGTGATCTGATTGGGATCGCAAAGCCCGAGGTCGATGGCGTCCTGGTCGGAGCACTTGGCGGAGATCGCCGCGATCGCCTTGTCCCGGGCCTTATCCACGGCCCTTTTGGTCTTTTCGTCGTCGAATCTGCACGTCGCGGGAGAGAGGCCGCTGAGCTTGCAATGGATCGATCCATCGGGGGCGCCCTTGCAGCTCAAGAGATCGTTCCGACATTTCTGGACCAACTTCAGCAACGTGCCGAGGAACTTGCCGCTGCTCCTCGCGTACGCCTTCTGGCACATGAGCTTGGTGTCGGTCAGCGGGCCGACGACGGCCGGGTCGTACTCGGTCCTGAGGAGGCCGTGACAGTAGGTGCCGGGCCCGGTATCGGGACAATTGGCAAGCACGAGGCACGGCTCGCCGAGGTTGGTACCGCCGCCGCACGCGCCGAAGATCTGATCGTGGGTGCTCAGGATGCACTCTTGGAGATCGTCGAGCGTAAACCCTTCGCCCGTGAAATCGGGGCACGCACCGGGGAAGCCCATGGCCATGAGGTTGTTGTCGTCGGTGACGCCGAGCTCGAAGCTACAGCTCTTGGCGAGGCCCGCAAGCAACTTGTCCTCGAGCTTCCGCAGGGCGTCGAGCATCTCCCGCGACGACAGCGAGCACGAGCCCGGCTCCGCGAGGTCCGCATCCATGCACTTCTGGATGATCTTCAGCTTCTTGGTGACGTAGACCCTTGCTTCCTTGGCAATGGCAAGCTGGCATTTGAGGTGGTCTGAGGAGATGAGCGCGTGTGCCGTCGGCGTTCCGACGACGACCGCGAGCGTTCCCGCGACGAGCGCGGACAAGATTCGTACTGTGCGTCCCATGGTGTCCCTCCTTCGGTGGGCCGAGCGGAGCGTGGAATCTCTGCTCCCGGGAGATCTCTCGGAGATCACGGCACCCGATGACGAATTGCAAACCCGCCTTGGCGATGGTGCGCTGGCAAGTAACGGTCGTCGCCTCCGCGCTCGAAGCAACCAGCAGGGCGACGAGGGGTCGACTCTTTAGCCGCGTTTTCGCCGACCCTTCGCTCCCGCGGAGGGAACCTTCCAAGTCGGACGTTGTCTTGAACTGCTGTTCGCCACAGAGACGAACGCCCGTCGCGCCTGCATGATGGCGTCCTGGCATTGCGCGAGAGCCGGGAGGAGCCTCGTCGCTCGCGCGGGTGTCTCGAGGGCGAGCGTTCCGAGCGTTGCGCCGATCACTAGTGTCGTTCGTATCGCGGTCCGCATCAGTACCTCCCCTTCGGCGGGTGCGGTCCTCACGTGAGCAGCGATCGTGCCATGTGGCGTGTGCGGAGAATGCGGTGAAAGGCCCCGCGGCCGCCTGCCTAGAGTGAACCGGTGTTCGTAGGTGTGGGCGGCCGCTGTGAACGCGTCGAGCGATGCCGTCGGTCAGGCCGCACCTGGCTTGGATCCTCATTCGCCGCCGCAGCGGCACGGGATCTGCTCCGCGTTGGGCAGGAGGACGAATCCATGATGCGCAAGACACCGACGCGTGTGTGCAGGTATCGAAGACTCGGAGTGGGGTTGGTCACGGCAGCTTCGATGATGATCGGGATAGCGCCGTCAGATGCGTGTGAGGGAAAACTGTACGAGGCGGCCGGTGAATACGCCTTCTGCGACCTCCGCGCGTTTGCCCGGCTCTACGAAGGTGTATCGATCGATGTCGTCGAAAGGCGCGTGGCGACCTGTCTCCGTACGTATGCTTCGACGTGGCCCAAGCTCGCGGTGCAGGCGAGTTCGACGTGCGGCGGTCCGCGGTTCGTCGACCACGGCAACGGGACCATGACGGATGCGCTCACGGGTCTCCAGTGGGAGCTGAAGACCGACGACGGCAGTCTCCACGATCAGGACAACGTGTATTCGTGGAGCGCGGGCATCCATGAGGCGACGGGCACGGTCTTCACGGCATTCCTCACGACACTGAACGGCAGCTGTTTCGCGGGACATTGCGACTGGCGGCTGCCGACGCGGGCGGAGCTGCAGACGCTGATGGTGCCGTCCTATCCATGCACGACGCCTCCTTGCGTCGACCTCGGCGTGGTCGGACCCACGGCCTCCGCCTTCTATTGGTCGTCGAGCACCAACCCCACGGGGGACGGCTTCGTCTGGGGCGTCCAGTTCGCGAGCGGGGTTTTCGGGGCGTACCCGAAGTCGCTGGAGGCTGCGGCGCGGGCCGTGCGTAGCGTGCGGTGAACTGGAAGGACCGTGGCCAGCCCCGGCTCAGGCGCGACGCTCTGGTCGCGTGAGCCGCGGCAGGACCATCGGCACGACGTTCTCTTGGCCGGTTCGGCCAGGCCCATGTGAGCGGCAGCCCGACTCGGAAGGTTCCCGGGTCACTATCCACTTGGGGTACCGTGATCGTGCCGCGTGGCGCAGCACCCACGCCGTCACGATCCGGCCCCCGGGCGCAGTCCGAGGCGGTGCATCTTCTTGAGGAGCCCGCGATAGGTGAGGCCGAGCTCGCGGGCGGCGTGCGTGCGGTTGCCGTCGCAGCGGTCGAGGGCGAGGCGGATGCGTTCTCGCTCGAAGCGTCCGACGTCCGCTTCGAGCGACGACGGGGGCTCTGTCGGCGGCAGGTCCACGAGCTCGTCGAAGAGCTCGGCGGTCGTGAGCCAGCCGCCTGGCGCGCAGAGGAGCAGGGCGCGCTCGATCACGTGTGACAGCTCGCGCACGTTGCCGGGGAGATCGAGCCGCGTGAGGGCGTCGAGCGCATGGCGATCGATGCCGGCGACGCGACGGTCGAGACGCTCGCCGTGGAGACGGAGAAAGTGCTCGATCAGTGGTGGAATGTCTTCGCGCCGCTCGCGTAGGGGCGGGATGCGGATCGGAAACACGTTCAAGCGAAAGAAGAGATCCTCGCGAAAGCGGCCGCGGCTCACTTCCTGACGGAGGTCGCGGTTCGTGGCGGCGATGACGCGCACGTCGACCCGGCGTGCGTGGGTGGCACCGACCGGGTGGATCTCTCCTTCCTGGAGCACGCGTAGCATGTGGACCTGTGCGCTCGGGCTCGCCTCGGCGATTTCGTCGAGGAAGACCGTGCCGCCAGCGGCGACTTCGAAGATGCCCGGCCGATCCGCAACCGCACCCGTGAAGGCGCCGCGCCGATGACCGAAAAGCTCGCTGGTCAGCAGCCCGTCGGCGAACGCGCCGCAGTTGACGGCGACGAACGACGCGGAGCGACGCGGCCCCTGATCGTGGATCATACGGGCCAGAAGCTCTTTGCCTGTCCCCGACGGACCTTGTAGCAGCACCGTCGTCCTCACCTCGACCACCCGCCGCGCCAGAGCCAGGACGTGCCGGAACGCGTCGCTGATGCCCACGAGGTTCGGGGTGCCGTTTCCGTGATGCATAGGGTCCCCCACTACCCTTCGGGGTGGACGAATCGGTGTCACACTGTGACGTCGCAACTCTTCTGTTGACTCGCGAAAGACTCCGGCGATAGCTCTCGGAACAGCGGGGGTGCGCGTGCGGACCTTGCAGGAAGCGATGGTCGACTCCGAGCCGCCTCGCGGAGAGAGAAGCGTACTGCGGCCGGTTTTCATCGGCCGCGAAGCCGAACTCCGGTTGCTCGACGAGCAGCTGACGGTGGCGGCGAGGGGCGAAGCGCGGCTGGTGTTCGTGGTGGGCGAGGAAGGTGCGGGCAAGACGAGTCTCGCCCGCGAGCTCGCCCGTACGGCCCGCGTCCGCGGTTTTCGCGTGCTCGTAGCCCAGTGCCCGCAGGCCGGGGGTGCCCCCGCGTATTGGCCATGGGTTCAGTTGCTCCGCGAGTGCGTACGGAGCCTCGAGGATACGGCGTTGCGGGGCGCGCTCGGCGACAGTGCCGCCGTGCTGTCACATCTGCTGCCCTCCCTTGGCGGCGGCGCGGCCCCCAGCGCCGAACTGACGCGGTTCCACCTCGTCGACGAGGTGACGCAGTTCCTGAAGCGGGTTGCGGCCCAGGTCCCTCTCGTCCTGGTGCTGGACGATCTCCATCGTGCCGACGGTGATTCGCTTCACCTGTTCCACTGGCTTGCCAACGAGTGCATCGAGACGCCGCTCACACTTGTCGCGTTGCTTCGAGAGAGCGGCGGCAACGTGACGCCGCCACTCGATCTTTCGGCTCTCATCAGCCAACCGCAGACGACGACGCTCCGGCTCATGAACTTCGGCGTCGATGAGGTGCGACGATACGTCGAGGAAGCCGCCGCATTCTCGATGCCCGAGGCGCTCGCACGGGCGATTCACGACAAGACGGACGGCAATCCGCTCTTCGTCGCGGAGGTCGTGCGTCGCCTCGCGAGCGAAGGCCGCTTGGACACATGCGAGGGAGGTACGCTCCATATCGCGGTCCCGGCGACGCGCCGGCAGGCGATCATCGAACGGCTGGGCCGGGTGTCGCGCGCATGCCGACGGATGCTCGACGTCGCCGCGGTGATCGGCCAGGACTTCGCCGGACCGTTCGCGGTTCGAATGAGCGACCTGCCTCCCGTCGTCGCGCGCCGGGCGCTGAATGAGGCGCTGGCAGAGGGGTTCCTCGCCGTCAGCGACCGGGAAGACCCCGGCCTCCGGTTCGTTCACGGGCTCGTCCGCCAGGTGGTCTACGATGCGCTGAACCCCGCCGCACGCGCTCGCCTGCATGCACGGGCGGCAGCGGTATTGGAGCAGCGCATCGCCGACGAGGGCGGCTCCATGGCTGTCGCCGACCTGCCGCTCGCCGCGATGGCACACCACATGGTCGCGGCGGCCACCGACCGGGAAGGGTGGCGACGTGCGCTCCGGTGGGTGGTCGCGGCTGGGGACCGTGCTGCGGCCTTCATGGCGCACGAGGAGGCCGCACGGTCATACGCCATCGCTGTCGATCTCGCGGAGCGCGCGGGCATCGCGACGACGGCGCGCGTCCACCGCTTGCTAGTGAAGCTCGCCGAAGCACGTCGGCGCACCGGCGATCTGCACGGGGCTCGCGACGCGGGACGGCGCGCCGTCGTCGTTGCCAAGATCCTGGCGGACCCTACGGCGATGGCGACGGCAGCGCTCGCGTTCGCCGGCTACCTTCCAGGATTCGGGGCCTGCGTGTCCGATGGCGAGGTGGTGAGCGAGCTCGAGCAAGCCCTCGCGGTGCTGCCGAGTGCCGCGACGGCGCTCAGGGCGCAGGTGATGGCACGGCTCTCCGAGGAGCTGACGTATGCCCCTGGGCGAGCGGCCGAGCGGGGACTTGGGCAGCAGGCGATCGATCTCGCGCGCGGTCTCGACGATCCGTACGCGCTCGCCGGCGTGCTGCGTACGACACAATGGTCGGTCTGGACGCCGGATGGGATCGCGCGCCGCCGAGAGTTGGCTGGCGAGATCGTGGCCCTCGCGCAGCGGACAGGTGATCGCGTCCTGGCGCTCGACGGCGAGCTCCTGCGGCTCTGGAGCGCACTCGAGCACGGCGAAGCCGAGCTCGCCTGGCGACAGCTCGATCTCTGCACCCGCCTCGCGGAAGCACTCCGCCTGCCACAATACGCCTGGGTTGCCGCTGTTGCGCGTACCGGGTTGCTGATCGCGACGGGATCGCTCGACGAAGCCGAGCACCTGACCGAGCACGCGCTCGCCGCGCCGCGCCGCGCCGACGATGCGACCGTCATGTTCTTCCTGACGGTGCAACGGGTCTACGTGCAGTCGCTGCGTGGCAGCCTCGATGACGTCACGTGCGCCCTCCGGAGCCTGGGCAAAGACTGTCCGGTCGTGCGCGGAGTGCTCGCGTGCGCGGGAGTCCTGACGCACGCCCGCGCTGGCCAGGTCGACCGCGCCCGTGCCGAGTTGGAGGCGCTCGCGGCCGACGATTTCGCGAGCGTGCCTCGTTCTCCGGGATGGCTGATGAACATGGCGACGCTCGCTGACGCGTGCTGGGTGGTGAAGGATGTCGAGATCGCGCGGCAGCTCTATCGGCACCTCGCCCCGTTCACGCCCTACAACGTCGTCCTCCCGCCGATGCTCGTGTTGGCGCCCGTCGCCCACTACCTTGGCCGCCTGGCGGTCGTGCTCGGCAAGGACGCCGTCGCGCGCCGGCATTTCGAGGACGCGCTCGCTCTCGAGCATCGAACCGGGGCGCGGCAGTATCAGGCGTTGACCCAAGCGGCCTACGGGCGCGTGCTGACGCGGGCGTCCGGTCCGATCGATCGCGAGCGGGGGACGCAGTTGCTGGCCGCAGGTCGCGCCATCGCCGACGAGCTCCGCTTGGCATCGGGCACCGCAGTTCGTGACGATCGCGCCTCCGGAGCATCCCACGACCGCATGCGGGCTATGTTCCGTCGGGAATCCGACGGATGGAGGCTGGCGTTCCAGGGTCGCGTCGCGATGGTATCGCATCGGGTCGGAATGACGTACCTGCGCTGCCTGTTGGAGCGCCCGGGCACGCCGATCACGGCCGTCGAGCTCGCGAGCCTCGGGGGTGCCGGCGTGCTCGTCGAGCCGAGATCCGGCGCCCTCCTCGATCGCCGGGCGATCGGCGAAATCCAGCACCGCATCTCCGAAATCGATGCCGAGATCGACACCGCACGATTGCGTGGGATGTCGGTGCCCGCCGCGCTACTCGACGAGCGCGCGGCATGCCTCGAGTACATCCACGGTCGTCGAACCGCACTCATCGCGGTGGCGGACCGAGCGCGCTCCGGCGTGACCAAGGCGATCGGCCGCGCTCTGCAAGCGATCGGCCGGGCCCACGATGCGCTCGGGGCGCACCTCGACCGCCACGTCGAGACCGGTCGCTCGTGTGTCTACGTGCCGAACCTATCGGCCCCGGTCGTCTTCGAGCTCTGAGGCCGTGGTGCGTGCCGTGCGGGCTGGTCGGTGAGGCTCGGCCGGTGCATCAATCCTGCAGTCGCAGCAGCTGCGCGATGTCGAGCGTCCCCACCACCGGCAGCGTCACGTCCATGTTGGCGTTCGGCGCCACGATGCTCGCGGGGCCGTTCGCGGTCCAGGCGTCGCAGTCGAAGGGGGTGCCGGCGAGCGTGATGCTCGTCTGCGCGCCGCCCTGGCGGGGGTTCAGGATCGTGCTCTTGGCGGTCGCGGTCGTGAAGGCGGTGTCGATCGGGGACGCCGGCGAGTAGTCGGCACCCTCGCAGGCCGTCGCGCCGTCCGTGGTGAGGGCCGGGGTGGCGCGCACGCGGATGACGGCCGCGCCGGCTCCGGAATCGGTGGCGCCGGTGCCGACGCTGACGATCGGCGTGCCGTTCGCGCCGAGGCCGGCGCTATCGACGACCAGCTCCACGTCGTAGTTCGTGCCGCCGTCGCAGTCGATCTCGCCGGCATCGTCCGGATCCTGCTCGATGCGGAGACAGACGCGGCCGCTGCCCGCGATCGAGGGCACGCTCGGTTGACAGGAGGACTCTTTAGCCGCGTGTTCGCCGACCCTTCGCTCCCGCGGAGGGAACATAAAGAGTAGCCGTTTCCGTGCACGGATCGGACCTCTACTGCTGTTTGCCACAGCGAGCTCTGCCATCGCCTGGATAAGCCCCAAAGAAAACGTCCGGTTTCTCCGCTAGTCGCTCTTCGCCTTGAACTGCGCCGGGTCGTTCTTGTCGGCCGTGTTGTAGACCGCTTCCCAACATTCGGCGTTCTGGGCGTTCTTCACCTGCACCGTGACCGGCAGCGTGAGCGGCAGCGCCGGCGGATCGACGAAGATCCCGAAGCCCTGCAGTTGCACCTTCGCCTTGCCGTCGGGAGCCCCTGGCTTGAGCAGCGCCTTCTTCACGCCGTCGGGCGTGAGAAACTTGTCGCCGTACCGATAGCTCGTCGGCTTCGCCTTCCAGCACGGCTTGTCGTCGCAGAGCCCGCCCGCCGGCGCCGCGCGCACCATGAGCGGCTGCGGGTTGCCGGAGCCGTCGTAGAGGCAGATGACGTAGTTCGAGACGCTCACCGGATCGCCGAACTCGCCGAAGGTCGTCATCTCGCCTCTCCAACTCCACTTCAGCTGGTCCTTCCGGTCCTCGGCCTGGTCCTTGATCTGGAGCGATGCGCCGCCGAGAGGCGTCGCGGCGTGGCAGCTGCCGGTGACGAGCGGGCCGCACACGTCGATCCGACAGAGCGACGAGCAGCCGTCCCCGTCGTCCACGGGCTCGCACGCGTTCGGGACGCCGGTGAGGCAGCCGTCGTCGCAGTGCTCGTCAATGCCGGTCGTGCCGTCGCCGCAGCGGTTCTCCCGGTAGGCGACGAGGGTGTCCGGCCCGGACCCGACGACGAACACGCCCGCGGTCAGGTCGGGCGGAACGGCGACCGCCTCGGCGCCGCCGAGGACTGCGACGTCGGACACCACCTCCTCGTGGAGCTCCAGGAAGTCGAGCACGCCGGTCGTGAGGTCGCGCTTGAAGACCGCGAGCCCGTCGTCGCCGCGGCCCGTGACGTAGAGGTATTGATCGGAGGTGCTGGTGGCGAGATCGGACGCGCCCTTGAAGCCTTTGGCGAGACCCATCCGCCGCTCGGTCTCGAGATAGGTCAGGAGCCCGGTCCCGACGTCGCGGGTGAACGCCACGACGGCGTCGCCGCCCTGACTCGCCGCATAGACGTGGCCGCCGAAGCCACTCACGATGACGGCGCTCACTGGGGCGAACAGGCGATCGACGCCGGCGACGCCGTCCTGCTCGTGCTCAAGGTAGGTGAGCGCGCCGGTGCCGGTGTCGCGGTCGAACACCACCACCGTGCCGACGGGGTTGTTGCCGATCGTCACACGCGCGCTCGCATAGACGTGGTTCCCGTCGGGGCTCACGACGACGCTGGTCGGCCGCTGCAGACCCTGGACGCCGCCGACGCCATTCTGCACTTGGCCGACGAACGTGAGCGTACAGGCCGGCGGCGTGCGGCTGAAGATCGCGATTGCGTCATCGTCCTCGCCCGCCACGTAGATGTGCTTGCCGTCGAGGCTCACCGTGATGCCGACGGCGTCGCCGATGCCGGCGATGCCGCCCGCGTCGTCTTCTTTCACCTCGACGAAGCTGAGGGTGCCGAGAAATCCTGCGCGGGCGAACGCGACGACCGTGCCGGTGCCCGGACCGGGTGGATTGTCTTCGGTGGCGACGTAGACGCAGTTGCCGTCCGAGGTGTAGTCGACGGCGTTCGGATTGCGGAGCCCGTCGACACCCCCGACCCCGTCCTCCTCGACCTCGACGAAGGTCAGGACCTGCGTGTCGAGGTCGCGCTGCCAGACCGAGATCGCGTCCTCCTGGTTGCTGACGACGTACACGCTTTCGTCCTTTACGGCGACGTCCACGGCGCCGCGGAGACCGTTGCTCGCTGGGTTCGTGCCTTGGACGAAGTCGGCGAACTCGAGACCGCCGGCGCGGGCAAGCATCGGCACGAGTAGGAAGAGGACGGCGAGCCGAGCTCCGGATCGGACGAGCTGCATGGGGGGCCTCCGGGAGAACGGTATTGGTGGGCCGCGGGACCCACCGCACGTGATCGCAGACGTTGGCAACGTCGAGGACGGTGCTAACCCGGGCGGCCGTGCGCGATGGCCTCGCCCGTACGAAATCCAGGCTTCCGATCCCGCATGCTCACGCCCGGGGGTCGCGAGTCAAGAAAATTCGACGATCTTCCGACGCGGAGCGCCGTGAGCTTATCTGACGGCGGCGCGAAACGCGGTGGGCTCGTTCGTCGTCGGTGCTGGGAACGACGCCTGCCAGCACCCAGCGGTCGCGCTGTTCACGAGCTGGACCGTCACGGGCTTCATGAGCGGCATACTCGCCGGAGCCGTCGTGGCACCCTTGCCGACGACGCGGATCCTCATCCGGTCGCTCGACTTCCGGGCGAGCTGGACCTGCGTGAGCCCGTTCTTGGTGCTCCGATCGGAGTATCGAAAGCCGTGTCGCCCGAAGCGCTTCCAACAGGCACCCGTCGTGCAGCTCTGGCCGACGCGTGCCTGCGCCTCGAAGAGCGGTTGTCCGGCGCTGCCGCCGTCGTAGACGCAGAGCGCATAGCTCGCCCGCGTGAGCGGGTCGGCGAGCTCCTCTGCCGTCGCGAGCGCGCTCTGCCAGCGGAAGTCGAGGGTCGGGCCGCGGGCGCCGCCGGGACGTAGGACGAGAGACGCCTTGCCCTCCTCCCCTCCCGCAACGTGACAATCGGTCCGCGGCCGGGGACCGCAGAGCTCTGTGCACCCGAAGCAGCGGTCGGTCGAGTCGCCGGTGTCGTCGGGCGTGCCGTCGTCGCAGAGCTCGCGCGGACCGGCCACGATGCCGTCGCCGCACGCCCGCGCCTCGCCGCAAACGTCGATCTGGTCCGGGTTCGCGATGTCGGGACAGTTGTCGAGGCAGCACTACCCGCCTTTCCGCACCGGCCGGTCGTCCAACCTCCGAAGTCGGACACGGATCTGTCTTGAACTGCTGTTCGCCACAGCGCCGTTCTTCGCGGTTTCTCCGGGGTCGGCGACAGGGACCGCGATCCACTCCCGGGAGGCGGTAACGTCCGATGCGCGGGCGTCGACGCGAACGAGGATCTCGTCCTCGACCCAGCGCAGGACGAGTTGAGCGGCATCTCGCGCGGCGCGTTCCGGATCGCCGACGAGCGTCTCGAGCGCGGCGCACGTGGCGGCGAAGGTCGCGCCGCTCACGACGGCCTCGAGCGCGCGACGCTCACAGGGGTCCATCGGCGCCTGGTAGACGGCGTCGCCCTGGCGCCAGATGCGAAGATGCGTCTCGGCGGGCCTGACGCGCGGTGCCGGGCCGTCCGCATCGGCCCAGCACTCGTGGATCGGCCAGGGCGAGTGGAGAACCAGGAGCGCCGGGATGGGGCGCAGCACGACCTTCGGCCACTCGGAGGCCGGGATCGCCCGTACGTCCTCCATACGCAGAGCCGGCGCGTCGGCCGCGTCGAAGATGGCGAGCCGCGCCCACTCGAGCCGCGCGAGGTCCGGCAGAAGCGGCCACGGTGCCGTCTCTCGGCACTGCGCGAGGAAGTCGGCGAACCGCGCCCCCACCCAGCGGACCGATGGGTGCGTCGAAGGGAAGCGCGTCAGGTAGGCGCGCACCACGGACGAGAACAGGTCGTCGCCGAGCATCGCGGCGACGCGCGGGTAGTCCTCGCGCAGCACCGTGTGCAGCCGCATCCAGTACATCTGCGCGTAAACGTCGAGGCGATCCCCGGGCGCTTGCCGTGCGTCGCCGTCGACGACGCGGAGGAGCGCCGGGTCGAAGCTTCCCGACGCCTCCGGACCCGGCGCCGTCGCGATCGAGCGGAGGAAGGCCGTCTGGAGATCACGCAGAGCGCGCACGGCGTTCTCCCACGACTTCCGTCTCGACGGCGCGGGCGAGCTCGGCCTCGGCGCAGAGCACGTCCCACTCCGGAACGTGATCGTCCCATTCGACCAGCGTCGAGACGGGCCCGAAGCAGCGCACCGCCAGGCGATAGAGATCCCAGACCGCGGGTACGACCGGACCGTCGTGCGTGTCGATCAGCCGCGTGTCCGTCTCGCTGTGCCCGGCCAGGTGAATCTGGCCGACGCGTGCCGGCCGCAACGCGCGGACGTACGCCGCGGCGTCGAATCCGTGGTTCACGCTGCTGACGTAGACGTTGTTGACGTCGAGCAGAATGCCGCAGTCGGCGCGCTCGGCGAGCGCGCTCAGGAACTCCCACTCGGGCATGGTCGAGTGGGAGAAGGTCAGATAGCTGGAGACGTTCTCGACGAGAATCTGCCTGCCCAGCCGATCCTGCACGCGCCGGGCGCGCTCGACGACGTGGCGGAGCGCCTCCTCGGTGAACGGCAGGGGCAGGAGATCGTGCGCGTAGTGGCCACCGACACTGCCCCAGCACAGGTGGTCCGACACCCAAGACGGCTCGCAACGCTGGATGAGCGTCTTCAGCTCGCGGAGATAGCTCTCGTTCAGCGGATCCACCGATCCGAGCGAGAGCGAGACGCCGTGCAGCACCACCGGTGCGAGCGCGCGCGCGTGCTCGAGCACGGTGAGCGGCCGGCCGCCGGGAACCATGAAGTTTTCGGAGATCGCCTCGAACCAGTCGACGGATGCGGTTCCGTCGAGCACGCGCGGGTAATGCGAGGTGCGGAGGCCGACTCCGTGACCGAGATGCAGGACGTCGATCGCCAAACGAAGACTCCTTCCAGCGGGACGAGGCGCCCCGGAATCCCGGAGCGCCTCGCGTCGCGTCCTACTTGGCCGGATGCGGCGCCGGTACGACCTTGCCGCCCTTGGCCTCGCAGTCCTTGGCCGTGCTCTTCACGACGCCCTGACCCTTGCAGCCGTTCTTGCCGCCGCACGCGTTGCCAGCGCCCGCACAGGCCCCGTGCCCCTTGCAGGCGTTGATGCCGGAGCAATAGACGTCGCCCCCCGACTTTTCGTCCGCCCGGGCCGCGAGCGCACCCGAGAGCATCAGGCTCGCCGCTGCACCGGCAATCAGCATTCCCTTCGTGAGGTTCATGACCTCTCCTTTCGTTCGTGTGGCGTCTCGTGACGCCGTGGGATCGTCGGTGAGATGCCGGGCGTGGCGGGAGGGTGCGCCGCGACGCCCGGAACCTCGATGCGCCGACGGCATCTCACCCGCATGGAACAGGACACGCCCAAACGGGTGCTGATCGTCGGCGGTGGGTTCGGCGGCATCTACGCCGCGGTCGAGCTCGATCGCCTGCTGAAGCGCGACCCCAGCGTCGAGGTGACGGTCGTGAACCGCGACAACTTCTTCCTCTTCACTCCGATGCTGCACGAGGTGGCGGCGAGCGATCTCGACATCACGCACATCGTGAACCCGGTCCGGAAGCTCGTCCGCAAGGTGGGCTTCTTCGACGGCGACGTCGTCGACGTCGATCTGGAAGGACGGGAAGTCGTCGTCGCCCACGGCGCCGACGGGCACACCCACCGCCTGGGCTACGACCACCTCGTGGTCGCGCTCGGGTCGATCACGAACTTCTTCGCCCTCCCGGGGCTCGAGGAGCGCGCGCTGACGATGAAGTCGCTGGGCGACGCGATCGCGCTCCGGAACCGGTTGATCGCGCTCCTCGAGGAGGCGGACACGGAATGCTGCGCCGACATCCGCGGGCGCCTGCTGACGTTCGTCGTCGCGGGCGGCGGGTTCGCGGGCGTCGAGACCATCGCCGGTATCAACGACTTCGTGCGCGACGCCCTCCGGTACTACCCGAACCTGAGCGAGGACATGATCCGCATGGTGCTCGTGCACCCTGGAGAGGTGATCCTGCCCGAGCTCTCCGAGTCTCTCGGCCGCTACGCCGAGCGAAAGCTCGCCGCGCGCAACGTCGAGATCCGCGCCGCCACCAAGGTCGCGGCGGTCACCGACGACACCGTCACGCTGACGGACGGTACGGTGCTCGACGCGAGCACGGTCATCTGGACGGCCGGTACCACGCCGAATCCTCTGCTCGGCACGTTGCCCTGCGGGAAGGAGCGCGGTCGCATCCGCGTCGACGCGAACCTCGCGGTGCCGGGATGGCCGGGGGTATGGGCGCTCGGCGACTGCGCGCTCGTTCCCGTCGGCGACACGGGTGCGTTCCATCCGCCGACGGCGCAGCACGCGATCCGCCAGGGGAAGTGCCTCGCCCGCAACGTCGTCGCGGAGATCCGGGGTCGGAAGAAGCGACCCTTCGCGTTCCGTACGATCGGGCAGCTGGCGTCACTCGGCCGGCGGACGGGCGTCGCACAGATCTTCGGTATCAACTTTTCCGGCTTCGTCGCGTGGTGGCTCTGGCGGACAATCTACCTCGCCAAGCTGCCGCGCTTCGAGAAGAAGCTACGGGTCGCGCTCGACTGGACGCTCGACGTTCTCTTCTCGAAGGACCTCGTGAAGCTCACGACCCGCGGCGAGACGATCGTGCGGCCGCCACGCTCCGCGAGCGCCGTGCCGACCGAGCCCGTCTCGCTGCACGCCTGACCGAAAGGAACCGATCGATGGAATCGATGCTCCCCACGTTGTTCGCCCTCCGCCGCCTGATCCTCGCCGTCGCGGAGTGTCTCGCTTGGTTGCCGCCTACCTTGGCGCGGTTCACCGTCGGGTGGATCTTCTTCTGGTCGGGGTGGGGGAAGCTCCACGATCTCGACAGCGTGATCCAGTTCTTCGCCGAGCTCGGCATTCCGCACCCGGAGCTCCAGGCACCCTTCGCCTCCGGCAACGAGCTCGTCTGCGGCGCGCTGCTCTTGGTCGGGCTCTGCACGCGCCTCGCGACCGTGCCGATGATCATCGTCATGATCGTGGCGCTCGCCACGGCGCAACGCGAGAACGTGGCCGGCCTCGGCGATCTCTTCGGGCTCGTCGAGTATCTCTACATCGCGCTGCTCGTGTGGATCGGGATCACCGGTCCGGGTCCGCTCTCCGTGGACGCGCTGCTCGTGCGGCTGTTCGGGGATGGCGCCGCGGCGCTGCCGGATGCTCGCCCGGCGTCGGCGATCGGCCGCTACGAACGCGCGGCCCGGGTCTGACCCGCTGCGCTCGCGCGGGTTTCCGCGAGCTCGCGGGCGAGCAGGGTGCGGAGCGCGTGGCGGGCGCGGTGCAAGCGGCTCTTCACCGCGCTCACCGTCATGCCGAGCTCGGCGGCGGTCTCTTCGCCGCCGAGCTCTTCGATGTCGCGGAGCAGCAGGACCGTCCGATACGCCTCCGGCAGCAGGTCGATGCACTTCCGAACGGCGGCGCGGATCTCGTGCCGCTCGTAAGCGTCGCTCGGGGTGTCGATCGGCTCCACGTCGCTCGCCCAGTGGCCGGTCTCGTCGAAGCTCGGGAGCAGCTCCTCGAGCGAGCTCTCCGGCTTTCGGCGCCGACTGCGAAGCCGCATGAGCGCGGCGTTCACGACGATCCGGTGCAGCCACGTCGACACCTTCGCGTCGCCGTGGAAGCGCTCGCAGGCTTTGAACGCGGACGTGAAGGCTTCCTGTACGGCGTCGCGCGCTTCCTCCTCGTTTCGCAGCATGCGCCGCGCGACCGCCAGCATCCGGCCCGCGTACCGCCGGGTCATCTCCTCGAAGGCGGAGTCGTCGCCCCGCCGGAGCCGGTCGAGCAGTGCGCCGTCGAGATCGTCGTCGTCGGGGACGGCGTCGCGGGTGCGCTGTCCGGGTGCGTAGGTCCGCAAGATCTCGTTCACGAAGGGCGACGACCCGACGACGGTCGCGCCCCGTTCGACGAGCGTGGCGACGACGTGCGCGCCGTCGGCGTCGACGAAGCTCACGCCCGAGAGGTCGAGCAGGAGCGGCCGCCCTTCGGCGAGGCCCGCCCCACAGGCACGGGTCAGCTCGTCGGTCGTCTTGTGGTGGATCCGACCCTCGACGTGCAGTCGCGTCGGCGTTTCGTGGTCGCCCGGAAGGCGCGTGATCTTGATCATGCCGGACGAGAGAGCAACGTGCGTACCGGCACACCTGTCGAGCCCGATCACGCGCAAGTCAGCGAAAAGGAACGGGACGACCCTGGGGAGGTGTTCGCGACCTTTCACGGCGCCCCGCGACATCTCGCGGATCCACGAAGGGCGCTCGATCCCGCGCGATGCCGAGGCGAATCCGATGCGGATCGGCGGCATCGAAAGGCCCGAGGTACGAATGGCGTGTCGGCATGACCTGTAGAGAGCTCAGTGAATTCCTCGACAACTATCTCGCCGGCGAGCTCAGCCCGGACGTTCGCGGTCGCTTCGACGGGCACCTCGGCGAGTGCCCGGACTGCGTCGTGTACCTGCGGGGCTACCGCGAGACCGTCGGGCTCCTGCGGGAGATGGGGCGCGATCTCAAGGAAGAGGTACCCGCCGACGTGCCGGTGGAACTGGTGCGCGCGATCGTCGACGCGCGCAAGCGATAGGTCAGTCCGCCGCCTCGTTCATGCGGCGGATCCCGAGCTTCTTCATGCGGCTTCGGAGCGTGCTCGGGTGTACGCCGAGCAGCTTCGCGGCGCCGTCGTTGCCGTCGACGACCCAGCCGCAGCGTTTGAGCGTCTGGACGATGTGGCGACGCTCGGCCTCGTCGAGGGTGTACGCGCCGTGTTCGTGCGCGGCGGCGACGGGAGCCACGGCCACACTGCGAGGCGGTACCGCCGGCGGTGGCGCCGTGCCGAGGACCTGCGGCTCGACCTCGAGCACCGGACCCGTCGATAGGATCACCGCGCGCTCGACGACGTTCTCGAGCTCGCGGATGTTGCCGGGCCAGGCGTACTGCACGAGCCGCTCCATGGTTTCGGCGCCGACGGACTCGATCCGCCGTCCCATTTTCGCCGCGTACTTGGTGATGAAGTAGTGCACCAGCATCGGCACGTCCTCGCGGCGTGCCCGCAGCGGCGGAACGGCGATGGGGAACACGTTCAGCCGATAGAAGAGGTCGGCGCGGAACGTGCCGTTGGCGACCTCCTGCGCGAGGTCGCGGTTGGTGGCGGCGATCACGCGCACGTCCACCTTCGACGTTCGCGACGAGCCGAGCGGCTCGAACTCGTGCTCCTGGAGCACGCGCAGGAGACGCAGCTGCACCTCGGGGGTGATGTCGCCGATCTCGTCGAGGAAGATCGTACCGCCGTCCGCGAGCTGGAAGCGGCCGACGCGCTTCTCGGTGGCGCCGGTGAAAGCGCCGCGCTCGTGCCCGAAGAGCTCGCTCTCGACGAGACCGGTCGGGAGCGCCGCGCAGTTCACTCTGATGAGCGGCTCGTGGCGGCGTGGCGAGCTGTTGTGCACCGCGCGGGCGATCAGCTCCTTCCCCGTGCCGGTTTCGCCGAGGATCAGCACGGTCGAGTCGGTAGGGGCCACCTGACTCGCTTTCTTCAAGGTCTCGCGGAGCGCCGGCGAGCCACCGATGATCTCCTCGAAGTTGTACTCGCTGTTGATCTCCTCCTGGAGGTAGAGGTTCTGCTGCTGGAGGCGGTTGCGCTCCTGCTCGGCGAGCACGCGCGCCGTCACGTCCACCAGCATAGTCCGGGTGTACTTGCCGTCGGGCTCCGGCTTGGACCACCACTCGACCCAGACCGGGCGGCCGTCGTCTTTCCGCCGGAGCTCGAGCTCGATGCACTCGCGCGGTATGCCTTGCTGGATCGCGGCGATCGCCTCCTGCACGCGCGCCTGCGTTTCCGGGGTCGGTGCGACCAGCGAGAGGCCGAGGGTGCCGACCACTTCGTCCGCTTTGAGTCCGAGGAGGGCGATCGCGGCGCGGTTCGCGCTTACGAAGCGGGACTCGGTGTCCTCGTAGACGTAGGCGATCGGCGCCTCGTCGTAGAGATCGCGGAACCGCTTCTCCGAATCCCGGAGCAGGCGCTCGTCGCGGGTGCGGGCGAGCTCAGCGGCGGCACGGGCGGCGAAGATCTGGAGGATGCCGAGCCGCCGGGACTCCTCGGGCATCTCGGCGTCGTCAAGGATGGCTAGGTGCCCGAGCACCCGACCGGCGCGGTCGAGGAGCGGGACGCCGAGGTAGCTCTCGACGCCGAGATCCGCGAGCGCGGTGTCGGCGGGAAACTTCTGCTGCACCTGCCGCGGGTGGTGGCAGATCGTGCCGCGGGCCACGTCTTCGCAGGGCGTCCCGGCGAGGTCGTACTCGATGTCGTCGAGGAAGGCGCCGCGGCCCCAGAAGGCCAGCGTGCGGACGCGTGTCTGGGCGTCGGCGAACTCGGCGACGAACGCGTGACTTGACGAGAGTGCGAGGCCGAGATTCCGGACCAGGGACGGAAAGAACGCCTCGCCGGTCGCCGTCGCGGTCCCCTCGACCAGGCGGCGCAATACGCCGAGCTGGTCGTCGTCCGGCGCGGCAGGGGGCATGACGCGTCCGACCATAAGCGAATCGGTCCACCATGCAAGCGGCGGAACGTGCGCAGCGCCCGGCCGGCGTTCGTTACTTCGTCGTGAAGACCTTCACGCCGGTCCACTCTGCACCGGGCGCGTGGACGAGGAGATCGCGGCAGCGCGCCGCCAAGTGCCGGCTCGGAGCATCGTCCGGGTGCGCGCGGAGGAGAGCGGCCGCCTCGTCGAGCCGACGGGCGAAGTACGCGTCGAGTGCCGCCTCGTAGGCGGTCACGTGTGCCGGGGGCGGCTTACCGGGAATCCGCCTGCCGACGAGCTCGTAGATCTCGACCGGCTGCTGCTTGCCCTTCACCGCCACTACGTCGAGACGGCGGAAGCAGAATGCATCGGCCGCGCCCTGCGCGACGGCCGCGCTGACGACGATGGCGACCCCGTACTCCTTGGCAAGGCCCTCGAGTCGCGAGGCGAGGTTCACGCCGTCGCCCATCGCGGTGAAGCTGAAGCGGTCCGGTGCGCCGAAATGTCCGATGTGTACCCGCCCGCGATGGATGCCAAAGCGAGTGGGCCAGGGCGCCCGGCCGCGCCAGGCGTCGCTCGCGAACAGCGCCCGCAGCCCTTCGACGGACGCGACCGCCGCCTCGCATGCCCGCCGCGGGTGGCATGCTATCGGTCGCGGCGCGTTCCAGAGCGCCATCACGCCGTCCCCCGTGTACTTGTCGATGATGCCGTCGCTGGCGTGGATCGCGTGCGTCAGCACCTCGAGATAGGCGCCGAGACTGGTCGCCAGAACGTCGGGGTCGAGCGCCTCGGCGACGGTCGTGAAGCCGGCGACGTCCGAGAAGAGCACGGTGACGTCCTGGACCCGAGCGCCGAGTGTGGGCTCGTGGTGCGCATCGTAGAGCTCGCGGACGAGGTCGAGCGGGACGTACTTGGCGAGGGCGCGGAGCGCCGTCTTCGCCTGCTCGATGCTCCGGGTGGCTTCGTGGACGTCGCGAAACGACGCGGGGCCGTCGTTCGATGCCGCGAAGTCGAAGTGTCGGAGACGGGTGGCCTGACCGATCAGGCGTCGGATGTCGCGGCGCATCGCCCGGAGCATGATCGAGGACGTCGCGGCGACGGGAAGGACCAAGGCGAGGGCGAAGCCGAACGCGCGCCGTCGCGATGCGTCGAGCGCGCCGAGATAGCGTGATTCCGGGACGGCGATGCCGACGAGCCATCCGTGCATGCGATCGCCGAGTAGTGCGGCGACGCTCACGAGATGGGAGACCCCGCCGACGTCGAGTCGCGTCACCATCGGCTCGTCGCTCGTGGCGTCGCGCAATGCCGGCGCCGCGAGTGCGGCGGCAACCGACGCGGGCACCGCGGCGGACACGACCCGCACGTCGCCGAAGTCCGGGTCAGGTCCGCCGTCGCGATCGAGCAGGTCCAAGCGATCGGACGGTGAGACCCGCGAGATCAGCCTGCCGAACCGATCGCAGAGGAACACGATGTGCTCGTCGCCGGCGGCCTCGGCCGCGGCCGGCCTTCGGTCGTCCACGGCGATGTGCGTGAGATCGTCGACGCGATCGCTGTTCAGGGTGACGCGCGCCACGCCGAGGAACGTGCCGCCTCGCGTCCAGAGCGCCTTCTGGATGCTCACGACGCGACGGCGCTCGGCCTCGGGAAGACCACCGTCCGCTTCGAAGAACGCCAGGTCGCTCCAGAGCGCACGCCCGCGGAACTCGGGGCGCGAGGGCGTCGTGAACGAGGGATGGATCGTCGGGTCCGTCGTCTCGGCGTCCGCAGGCTCGGTGGGGGTGCGCGTCCCGTCCGGTGCGATCCAGTGCTCTTCGGTGCGCCATGGGCCCGCTCCGACGGTCAGCCGGCGCACGAGCAGATCGTCGGACTCGGCGGCCGTCGCGCGGGTCACCGATATCTGGCCCGACTCCGCCGGTGCGAGGCGCAAGTCGCCGGCGTCGTGCGGCGGGTCGCCGTGCTCGTAGGTGCCCGTCGCCCGCCCGTACGTGAAGGTGATGTCCGCCACCTGCGGATGGCCGCCGAGCGCGCCGACGAGCACCGGCTCGGCGGTTTCCGCCGTCAAGAGGCCGAGCGCCGCTTCCGCCTCGAGCGCGGCGACGAGGCGCTCCGCCTCGCCGAGATGCTCCGCGAGCCGCTCCGTCACGCGTCGGCTGGCTTGCCGCATGAGCTGCTCCGACGCGACGAGGATGGTACGCCGCGACGCCGCGTCGAGCAGCGACAGCACAACGGCGAGCACGAAAACGAGGACCGCGAAGACGAGCGAGAGGAACCGTGCCAGCGTGAGTCGAAGCGGAGCCACGAGGGATCCCTGATCGACATGCGACGTCCGCATCGTCCGGTCCCCGTTGGATGCCGGCGGGTCGCGCGGGTTTCGCGGCGTGCCGCGGGCCCCGCCGTGGTGCTGTGCACATCCCCCTGGCGTGCTCGCAAATACCAGGTTTGGCCTCGTGCGGACGCGTGTGGTAACGCGGGGTCACGATCGCGGGACCCCACACGTGATCGCATCGGGTCGAGTTGACAGGACTCTTTAGCCGCGTTTTCGCCGACCCTTCGCTCCTGCGGAGGGAACCTTCCAAGTCGGACGTTGTCTTGACCTCTACTGCTGTTTGCCACAGCGCCGTCTCCGCGCTCGGCGGTCGCCGCCTGGACGAGGAGGTCGCCCGCACCTGGTGGCGCCGCCGCACCGGGCAGCTCAGCGAGCCCGCCCTGCCCTTGCCCTCGCTGCAGCTGTGCGCCTCCCCCAGCCGCGAAGCCGCCGTCTACGACGCCGTGCTCACCGCCGCGCGCTCCGCCGACGCCACCGCCCGCGCCCACATCGCCCGCTTCGACGCCGACGGCGCCGTCCTGTTCTTCACCTTCACCACCCCCGGCGGCGCCGCCCTCGCCGGCGAGCCGCTCGACGACCTCATCGACGACAGCGCCGCCGCCGCCCAGCAGGCCGGCGCCGTCCTCCTGGGCGCCGCCAACCCCGCCTTCGAGCCCTACTTCCAGTCCTTGCGCGCCGCCATGGATCCCGCCCGCATCCTGAATCCCGGCGCCCTGCGCGGGCTAGCCGAGGCCGAGGACGAGGTCCGCCCATAGATCGTCGACCGCCTCGAGGCCGACGCTCACCCGCAGCAGGCCGTCGCCGACGCCGATGGCGGCGCGATCGGTCGGTGACAGGCCGCGGTGCGAGGACGATGCCGAGTGCGACAGCGTCGTCGTCACCCCGCCCAGGCTCGGAGTCAGCGTGATCAACGAGCAGCTGCGCACGACCCGTTCCGCCGCGGCGAGGTCCCCGGTATCGAAGCTGACCAGGGCGCTGCGCTCGGCGGTGTGCACCGCGAGAACCGCCGGGTGCGCGCGCAGCCGGCGCGCGAGCTCGGCGGTGGTCGTCCACGCCCGCTGCATGCGAACCTCGAGCGTGCGCAGGCCGCGCACCGCCAGCCAGGCGTCGAACGGCGCCGCGGTCAGGCCCATCCGGTAGGCGACCGCGCGGGCCGGCTCGATGAGCGCCGCGCTGCCGCACAGCACGCCGGCGATCAGATCGTGGTGGCCGCCGAGGAACTTGGTCACCGAGTGCACGACCACATCCGCCCCCGCGGCCAGCGGTCGGCCGCGCACCGGCGTGGCGAAGGTGTTGTCGACCATGAGCAGCACGCCGGCCTCGCGGCAGGCGGCGGCCAGGGCCGGAACGTCGGTCTCGCGCAGCAGCGGGTTGGACAGCGACTCGACCAAACGACCGGCGCAAATCTACCGGCTCGGTGCAGACGAAGATCCGCACGTGGGCCGGGATCATCGCGGCGCCTCGAGCACCGTGAGCAGCGTGCGCAACGTCGCGGCATCGAAGCCGGACGCGACGCCGATCCGATACCCGGCCGGTAGCACGACCTCGAGCGCGGGCGGACTCGGCGTCGCGCCGACGAGCTCGACGAACGTGACCGCCTGCGCCGGTGCGCCCGCGGTCGCGGTCGGTGCGGCCGACCGCAGCTTCCACTTCCAGAAGCTGAGCGTCCGCGGATTGACCCGCTCGCGCGCCGCGAACGCGGCCCGCGTCAGCCCACTGCGCTCCCACCGCGCCACGCGCGCCGCCCACTGCTGCCCCCGCGTCTCATGCCCCATGCCTTCGCGGTGTACGGCATCGCAACGTGTCCGTCAGCCACGCGGTTCGCCGAACGCTTACGCTTCCCCCAACCAAATGGCACGAGTATCTCGCCGACCCGACGCTCGCCGACGCCATCTGCGATCGGCTCCTCCACCCCGCGCACCGACTCGTGCTAAAGGGACCGTCCCGTCGAAAGGAGGCCAGCCCCGACCGCTAACCCACACCCGCGTCGCTTCGCTCCGTGATCACGATGCCCGATCACGCTGATCACGATGGAGCGATCGAGGTGATCACGATCGCCGGAATCCGCACCGCTACCACGGAACCAGTATTCTCGCTCTCGACCTGCACGAGCAGCGGAGAACACTGCGGCTCGTTCATAGCGATCGCCAAGTGCTGCGAACCCAGATTCATGCCGCGCACGGCGTGATCGCCCTTCCACGTTGTAACACGCGTCGCAGGTCTCCTCGCTACGCCGATGCCGACCTGGCACGCCCCCTGCTCTCGCGGCGGCAGGAGGTGGCCCATGCGCAACGTCGCGAGGAGAGTGACCATTGTCGTCGTGTCGATCGTGTTCCACGCAATCGGCGACGCGCCGGCCACGGCGCTCCCGTCCGCGCTCGAGCATTGCCGGGCAACGCAGCAGATGCCCCCGGATCGGCCCGAGCTGTTTACGGGCGGAAGGTCGCGGCTGCCCGCGTGATCTCGCGCACCGGGCCCGGAAGGCCGAGTACGTTGTTCACCGCCGCGCTGGTGCTCGGCCCCGCGCAACCGACGGCGGCGAGCCGGGGCGTGAACGCGTCGGCGACGGGTGGGTCCGCGAGCCCCGGCGCGACCAGCGTGCCCGTGCCTTGCGCGGCCGGAAAGGACGAGAAGGGACCGGTCAGGAAGCACAATCGATGCTCGTCCTGACAGCTCCCGGCGGCGCCGCCGCAGTCCGCGTCGGAGCTACAGTAGCGATGCCCGTGGCCGGAGGCGACGGAGCACCTCCCGGACGTCGGACCCTGGGTGCACTCGCCCTCGCCGCCGAGCGCGCCGGTATCGAGGCAGACTGCGGCGTTCGGCACGCGCGGGTTCGTGGAATCGCCGACGAGGCACGAGCTCGGCTTGGTCGGCAGCCCGGCCGATTGCACGAACCGCCGGGACACTCGCTTCCGTTGGTGCACGGCGTCCCCACGTTGCCGCCGCCGATGCAACGCCGACCGCCGCAGATCGGCCCCGTCGGTCCCGGCGGATCCGGACAATCGACGTTGGCGGCGCAGGGCTCGGCATTGGCGTTGTTGCACGTGTCGCAGAGGCATTTGCTGCCCGGCGCTCCGAAGCAGCCGGGACTGTCGGCGGAGCGCGTCCGGGTGACGACGTCGGTCGTGTAGTTCCGCTGGATCGGCAGCGCGGCGACCAGGGTCGCGGCGGTCGGCGGGCAGTCGAGGCTCGGGGCGTCGAAGTCCGGGCGCCCCGGCACGGTGCCGTTCGCGTCGCACGGGTCCCCGTCATGCGCTCCGTCGCTACAGGTGCCGCCGACGACCCCGTCGTTCGCGGCCCCATCGCCGAGACAGCGCGGACAGGGATGATCGGTCAGGACGAGACCGGGGAAATAGAGCCGCTGGATCGACGCGATCGCCGCCGCCAACGCGCCGGTCTCGACGTCCACCGTCCCCGACACCGGCCCCGCAAATTGGTTCGTTCCGCAGAGCGCGACGCCGCCGGCGTAGATCGGCTGGAGCGTGCCGAGAAAGAGCTCGCAGGTCCCACCCGCGACCCCGCAGTCGGGGTCGCTCGTGCACTCGCCGCTGGTGTCGCCGACGCAGCGCCGGTTGCGAAGCTCGTTCGCGCCGACGTTCGCGAGCGGGCCCGCGAGCGCGCACGTGCCGCAGGAGTGATAGAAGGCAGCACTACCCGCCTTTCCGCACCGGCCGGACGACATCAACCTCCGAAGTCGGACACGCTTCGGCCTTTCCTACGACTTTCGTCCTATTCCAAACGACGGATCAGTCGGCCTTGTCCTTGAACTGGACGCCGTCGTTCTTGGACGCCGGCGGGAAGCTGTACTGCGCGCCCCAGCAGAGCGCGCTGCCAGCCTTGTGGAGCTGCACCGTGACCGGCGTGGTCAGCAGATCGAGGTCGGGCATCGGAAGCGCGAGGCCCTTCCCCTTGAGGAGGATCTTCGCCTTGCCGTCGATGCCGGCCTTGAGCTGCAGCTGGCTGATGCCGCTCTGGGCGAGCGTCTTGTCCTTGAACTGGAAGCTCGTCGGCTTCTCGCTCCAGCAGGGCTTGGTGCCGCATATTCCGCTGGGTGCGACGTTCAGCGTCGCGCGGAGCCCGCCGCCGTCGTAGATGCAGAGCGTGTAGCCGTCGGAGCCGAGCGGGTCGCCGAAGTCGGTCTTGTCGGTCGCCGATCCCGCCATCCACTTCCACTGCAGCTGGTCCTTGTCGTCGGGCGACTTGTCGGTGAGCGAGAGCGCAGCTTTGGCGCCAACGACCGGGGTGCGGCAGATCTCCGGCGCGACGGCGCAGGTCGGCGTGGCGACCGGCGTCGAGGTAGCGCCCGGCGTCGGCGTCCCGGGAAGGGGTGGCGGCGTGAACGTCGGCGTGACGGTCGCAGGACCCGGCGTCGCTGTGACCGTGGCAACCGGCGTTGCGGTGGGCGTCGGTGTCGAGGTCGCGGGGATGAACGGCGTCGGGGTCTCGAACGGCGGCGGTGTCGCGGTCGCCGTTGGGGGCGGCGTCAGGGTGACGGTGGGCGTCGCGGTGACGGTCGGCGTCGCCGTGGCCGTGGGAGTCGGCGTGGGCTGGCCGTTCACCTGCTGGATGTCGAACGCACCGAAGACGGTGGACGCGTGCACCCGCGAGGTGTCGACGCGATCGACGACGAGGCGCCTGATGCCCGGACTGGGATCGAAGCCGAAGCCGAACGGCTGCCACGACGCGCCGTCGTCGACAGTCTTGAGCACCGTCGTATTGCCGTCGGTGCGGTAGGCGGTCGTCGGCGTCAGCGGGTCGAGCGCGAGGTAGCCGTAGTCGCTCCAGTAGACGAACGTGTTTCCACCGTCGGTGCTACGCTGGAGGCCGCCGCCACCGACGGTGTAGATCGTGGTCGGCGTCAGCGGGTGCAGCCAGAAGCGGTTGTCGGGGCCGATCTGCGTCCAGTTCGTGCCGCCGTTGACGGTCTTGTAGAGGCCCATGTCGGTCCCGACGTAGAGCGTGGTGGGCGTGACCGGGTCGACCTCGACCCGCGAGACGCTCGAGGTCGGCAGGTCGCCGTTCGCGGGCGACCAGCTACCGCCGCCGTTCGTGCTCTTCAGCAGGCCGTCGGCGGTCGTGCCCAGGTAGACCGTCGCCGGCGTCGTTGGATCGACGGTGATCCACAGGGCCTGACCAAGGAATGCGGTCTTCACGCTCCAGCTCGTGCCGCTGTTCGTGCTCTTGAGAACGACGCTGACCGGCGTGACGTCCACGGTCCGGTGGGCGGAGGTGTAGAGCGTCGACGGTGTGACCGGGTCGACCGCGACCGCGTCAACGTGGGCGTAGTCGATGCCGTTGTTGATCGGCGTCCACGAGCCGCCGCCGTCGGTGCTGCGGAAGAGGCCGGCGCTACTGGTGGCGGCGTAGAGCGTGCCAGCGGTGAGCGGATCGACGGCGAGGGCGCCCGTGGTGGCGGGGGGAAGGCCGCTGCTGCGGGAGGTCCACAGCCCGGCGCCGTTCGTGCTCGTGTAGACCCCCCCGCCTTCGGTGGCGGCGTGGATCGTCGTGGGGGTCGTCGGGTCGATCACGAGCCACAGCATCCGCCGGTTCGGCATGCCGGTGCTGGCGTCGGTCCAGCTCGCCGCGCCGTTGATGCTCTTGGCGACGCCGAACTCGAGCGTGCCGGCGTAGAGCGTCGTCGCGGTCGCGGGGTCGATGGCGAGCGTCTTGATGCGCGCATCCACGAACCCGCTGTTGGCGGCCGCCCACGTGGCGCCACCGTCGGTGCTCTTTAACATGCCGGCGATCTCGCCGCCGGCGTAAACGACGTCGGGATCCGTGGGATCGATCGCGATCGCATTGATCGTCTGCCCGGCCATGACGCCGGCATTGGCCGGCGCCCAGCTGGCGCCGCCGTCGGTGCTCTTGTGCACGCCGTCTGACCCCACTGCGGCGTACATCGTCAGCGCATTGCTCGGCGCGATCGCGAGCGTGGTCGCCCCGGAGAGACCCAGGCTAGTCCAGCTGCTGCCGCCGTTGGTGGTCCGGTAGACGTAGCCGACCATGGCGTAGATGCCGGACGCGTGGGCGAGCATGGAGACCGGGGGAACGACGGGCAAGCCGGTGTTGGCATTCGTCCAGCTGCCGCCGCCGTTCGTGCTCTTGTAGATGCCGTCGTGGGTACCTGCGTAGACGTTGGAGGGCGTCACCGGATCGACCACCACGTTCTCGACGCGGAGGCTCACGAGCCCATTGTTGATCGCCGTCCAGCTGGCGCCGCCGTCGGTCGTCTTGAACACCCCCTTCTCAAAGCCGAAGGTTTCGCGAAAAACCCCGGCGTACATCGTCGTCGGAGTCACCGGGTCGACCGCGATCGAGGAGATGGTGCCCGCGCCGGGGCCGTTGGTCGTCCACTGATCGATGCCGGCGCGCGCCGGGACGACCGCGAGCATGGCGAAGACGATGGCGAGCACGAAGGGTTGCGGGTGCTTCATCTGATGGGCTCCTTTGCGCAATGCGCGCGTCCCAGAACGGTCGTGTGCGTTATAGCGATCTCTTCGTTTTCTGTGTCGCTGCACGGAGTGTGCCTACGGAAGCGGCTCTGCTGAGAGGTGCGTGGCAAAGGTCGGTATTAGCCTCGGGTTGACCCGAGCCCTTCCTGGAGCAATCCCATCGCAACACAGGAGTAGGGCGACGACCCCTACGAGCTTCTGCATGTCGTGCTCCCGATGGTTCGATGCTGTCGCGGCCCGCGAAGCCCGAAGTCGACGGTGCCGCAGACGGAATCGCACGCGGCTCGGGCGCCTGTCCAGCAAAATCAGTGGACTCGGTGTCCAGGGCCGAGCTCCTCCCCTACTGCGCCGAAACGGGTCACGTCGATCACGCGTGGTCCGTCGATTTTCGTTGACCACGGGTCCGCCATGGCGAAATCATCAGCGTCGCCGATCCCACACGCAGTCAGCCTGGACTTGCCCCGAATCGGCAGACACCTCAGATGTGGGCGGAAGCCCACGAGGAGGGTGTTCCGATGGGGAAGAAGGTGGAGAGGGTACGGGCGAGCCGGCGGCCACGGCGATCGTTCACGCCA
>JADYZW010000024.1 GCA_020852955.1 Deltaproteobacteria bacterium
AGATCCACCGCTTCAACAAGGCGCAGCAGGACGCCTTCCTGCCCCACGTCGAGAACGGCACGATCGTGCTCCTCGGCGCCACCACCGAGAATCCCTCGTTCGAGGTGATCGCGCCGCTGCTCTCGCGCACCCGGGTGGTCGTCCTCGATCCGCTCGACGACGACGCCCTCGGACGCCTCCTCGATCGCGCGGTCGCCGACCGGGAGCGCGGGCTCGGCGCGTTCACGCTGACGCTCGCGCCGGAGGCCCGCGCGTTCCTCGCGGAGCGCGCCCACGGGGACGCGCGCGTCGCGCTCGGGGCGCTCGACCTCGCGGCGAATCTCGCGCGCCAGCGCGGCGCGCGGGCGCTCGATCTCGCGCTCGTCGAGGAAGCGCTGCAGCAGAAGGCGCTGCGCTACGACAAGGCCGGCGAGGAGCACTACAACGTCATCTCGGCATTCATCAAAAGCCTGCGCGCCAGCGACCCGGACGCCGCCGTCTACTGGATGATGCGCATGCTCGACGCCGGCGAAGACCCCCTCTTCGTCGCCCGGCGCATGATCGTCTTCGCCGCCGAGGACATCGGCAACGCAGACCCGGGCGCGCTCCAGGTCGCCGTGGCCGCCAAGGACGCCTTCCACTTCGTCGGCCTTCCCGAGGGACGCATCCCGCTCGCGCAAGCGGCGACGTACCTCGCGTGCGCGCCGAAATCGAACGCGTCCTACCGCGCCATGCTCGCGGCCGGCGAGGCGGTCGAGCGCCACGGCGCCCTGCCCGTCCCGCTGGCGCTCCGCAACGCGCCGACGGCCCTCATGAAGGCCCTCGGATACGGCGCCGGCTACCGCTACCCGCACGACCACGCGGGCGGCGTCGTGGCCCAGCAATGCCTCCCCGATCGGCTCGCCGACGCGACGTTCTACGAGCCGACCGATCGCGGGGAGGAAGCGGCGATCCGGGCGCGCCTGCGCGCCGTGCGCGCCGCGAAGGACGAACCGGGCACCTGACGCCGATGCGTCAGTCGATGTAGCCGAGGCTCTTCAGCGCCTCGCGCGTCGCATCGTCGACGTTTCCCCCCGGACCGTCCCCCTGGGCGCGCGGCAGGTCCGCGAGGTACTGCCGCATGGCGCGCTCCATGGAGGCGGCGCGTTCCGGGTCGGCCGCGAGCAGGTTCGTCTCCTCGCGGGGATCGGCCGCGAGGTCGTAGAGCGCGGAAGCTCCCTGGCTGTTCCACATGTACTTCCAGTCGCCGTCGAAGATGGCGAACCAGTCGCCGTACGGATAGAGCGCGGCGAGGACGTAGCTCTCGGCCATCAGCGGCCGGCCGAGCTTCGGCGGCACGGCGCCCTGGGTCCCGTCCGGCCGCGGCACGCCGAGCCGCTCGAGCACCAGCGCCATGACGTCGGTGAGCTGGATCGGATCCGCACGCTCGCCGAGACCCCCGTCGCCGAGCGGCGGCTTGCTCACGAACGGGACGTGCAGCACCTCCTGATAGGGCGCCGTGCCGTGCCCTCGCAGTCCGTGCTCTCCGAAGAGCTCGCCGTGGTCCGACGTGACGATGATCCAGGTCCGGTCGTAGAGGTTGCGGCGCGCGAGCAGCCGCACCACGTCACCGAGGTGCTGGTCGGCGTAGCGGATCTCGGCGTCGTACAGCGCCAGGGTCTGCTCCGGCGTCGGCGGCGCGCCGGGCGGCACCGGCGCCGACAGGTAGCGCGCGGCGAGGTCCACGGGCGGAAGGAAGGGAGCGTGCGCGTCGAAATAGTTGAGGAACAGGAAGAACGGCTCCTCGACCCGGTCGAGCCACGGGAGCGCCCGCGCGTTCAGGTCGGCCGCGACGCGCCCGTTCACGCTGCCGATGCCGTCGTCGTCCCACCAGGCGAAGCCGGTGCCGAGACCGAAGACTCCCTTGAGCCACGGGCCCCCGGCGACGCCGCCCGTGTGGTATCCCGCCTTGCCGAGCACGCTCGCGAGCGTCGTCTCCGTCGGCGCGAGTCCGCGCACGCGATACTCGTTCAGCGTCGGCCGGTTCGGGATCGCGCTCGCGAGCACGAGGGAGCCGTGCGGGTCGTAGCGCGCTCCGTGGCTCGTCGGGCACTTTCCCGTGAACAAGGACGCGTGGGACGGCAGCGTCCACGTTCCGGGCGCGAGCGCGCGGGTGTACAGGACGGATTCGGCGGCAAGCGCGTCGAGCGTCGGGCTCGTGTCGCGTCCGTAGCCGTAGCACCCGAGGTGGTCCGCACGCGTCGTGTCGAGCGTGACGAGGAGCACGTTCGGCCGATCGACGCGGCGCGAACGACAGGCGCCCGCCACCGACGAGCCCAGCGCGACCGCCCCGAGCCGTGCTCCCGTCGCGAGCACGCGTCGGCGCGTCCACCGCGACGTCATCGACACCACCCGGACCGCGGTTTCTTGTCGCTCCTCGCGACCGCGTGGTATGGCCGCCACGATCGTGCGTGCGTCGGACGTCGCGCTCCGATCGCCTCGATCACCGGACGAGGGTACCAAGTCGGAGCGATCCCGCAAACAACCCCATCGTGACGCGCCACGCGCGGGCGGGTTACGGACGCTCCTCGTCGCCGTGCTCGCGAGCGTGCTCACCGCCCTCGTCTACTGGCCCGCGACGCACGGCGGCTACGTCTGGGACGACGGCGGGCTCATCACCAAGGCGCGCGACACGCTCGACGAATGGCGGGACGTCCCGGCCGCGTTCGGGCGCGCCGCGATCGCCGGCGAGGGCGTCGCCTATTACCGCCCGATCATGATCGCGAGCTTCGTCGTCGACGCGAAGCTCTTCGGCCTCGACGCCTCGTCGTTCCACCGCACCAACGTCGTGCTGCACAGCGCGAACGTCGGGCTGATCGTGCTCGCGCTCGCCGCCTTCGGGTGCGGGGCGTGGACGGCCGCGATCGCGGGACTCCTCTTCGGCCTACACCCGCTCCAGTGCCAGGCCGTCGCGCTCATCCTGGGGCGGAACGACGTCCTCCTGGTCCCGCCGATCCTCGCGATGCTCGTCGCCGACGAGCGTCTGCGGCCGACGCGTCCGCGGCTCGCGGACGCCGTCGTGGTCGCGAGCTTCGCCGTGACGCTCTGGACCAAGGAAACGGGCATCGTCGCCCCGATCTTCCTCCTCTTGCTGGACGTCCTCTGGCGCCGCCACGCCCCGGCGCGGGCGCTGCGAACGAGGCTGCCGCTCTTCGGCGCGCTCCTCGCCGTCATCGTCCTCTACGGCTTCGCGCGGCTCGCCGTGATCGGAGCGGTCCTCGACGACGGCAAGTACCCGCACATTCCGCTCGGCGATCGTCCCGCCGTCGCGACGGCCATCCTCGGGTACTACGTGCGCCACCTCCTGCTGCCCTGGAGCATGGCGCCCGCGCCGTATCACCCCGGACTGATCGACCCGCGCGGCGCCGAGCTCTGGATCGCCGCGGCCTTCGGGCTCGCGTACGCCGCCGGGACCGCCGCCGCGCTCCGCCGGAGTCCGCGCGCGGCCTGCGGACTCCTCATGTACGGCGCCGCGCTCGCGCCCGTGCTCGCGATCGCCGCGCCGATGAAGGTCCTGATCCTCGATCATCGCGCCTACCTGCCCCTGCTCGGCGTCGCCTTCGCCCTGGCCGGCGTCGGCCGGCCGCTCGACGCGCGGCGCGGCCGCATCGCCGTCGCGTGCGTCCTCGCCCTCCTCGCCGCCCTCACCTGGCGCCGCCTTCCTGCCTACGGCGACAGCCTCTCGCTCTGGCGGCTCGGCATCGAAGCCGCACCCGCGTCGGACTACGCGCACAACAACTACGGCGCCGCGTTGATGGACGCCGACCGCTTCCCCGAGGCCGTCACGCAGTTCCGCGAGGCCCTCCGCCTCAACCCCGCGTACGACATCGCGCGCTTCAATCTCGCGGGGTGCCTCGAGTACCTCGGAGAGAGCGGCGAGGCGCTCCGCCAGTTCGAGACGCTGGCCGAGCGCCGCCCGAACGACATAACCATGATGCACCGGGTCGCCCAGCTACGCAGCCGCACCGGCGATCTCGCCGGGGCGCGCGCCCTGTGGGAGCGGGCGCTGGCGCTGAAGCCGAACGATCTCCGCCTCCTGCGAAGCCTCGCCGATCTCCTCGACCGTCAAGGCGCGAGCGCGGCCGCCGTCCCCTTTCGACGGCGCCTCGTCGAAATCGTACCCGCTAGCCAGGCCGAGTGGAGCGCGCTCGCGCACAGCCTCGCGCGCGCCGGGCAGTCCGCGGACGCGATCGCCGCCTACGACCGCGCCCTCGCGATCGGACCCGAAAGCGGCGGCCTGCGGCTCGGACGCGCCCGCGCGCTGTGGGACTCGCAACGGTGGCGGGAGGCGGCGGCGGATCTCCGGCGCGCCCGCACCCTCGGCGTCGACGATCCCGACCTCACCCGGCGCCTCGCCGAGGTCGGCGCCTTCGACGAACAGTGACGGCGGCCGTTCGACCGGACGGTCCTCACCCGTAGCGCACGGTCGTCAGCACGAGCCCTTGCGGCGGGGCCGTCTGCCCCGCGCGAGCGCGCGACCGGCTGGCCAGCACGCGCGCGACATCCTCCGGCGGGCGGCGCCCGGCGCCGACCTCGACCATGGTCCCGACGATCGCGCGCACCATGTGCTTCAGGAACGCGTTCGCCTCGATGCGGTACACGCAGAGACCCTCGGCCTCGGTGAAGCCGCTGTGCGCCACCCGGCGCACGGGATGGTCGGCGTCGCAATCGGAGGCGCGGAAGGCGGAGAAGTCGTGCTCCCCGACGACCGCCGCCGCCGCGAAGCGCATCGCCACGACGTCGAGAGCGCGCGGCACGTGCCAGGTGAACCGATGCCAGAAGGCCGACCGCCAGGCCGCGGTCCAGATGCGGTATTCGTACACGCGCGCCGTCGCGTGACGGCGCGCGTCGAAGGTCTCGGCGACCGGCGCAATCTCGCGCACGGCGAGATCCGGCGGCGTGAGCGCGTTCAGGGATCGCCGCAGCTCGCGCGGCTCGACGGGACGATCGGTGCGGAAGGTCGCGACCTGGCCGAACGCGTGGACGCCCGCGTCGGTCCGCCCGGACGCGGCCAGCCGGATCGGATGTCGGAGCACGGTCGCGAGCGCGGCCTCGAGCACCCCCTGCAGCGTCCGCGCGTCCGGCTGCAGCTGCCAGCCGTGATAGTCGGTGCCGTCGTACTCGAGGAGCATCCGGTACTGCGTCATGAGAGCTCCGGAAAGGTCGGCCGCGACCGGCCCGCGTCGTCAGAGGTCGCGCGCCAGGATCTCGGCGATCTGCACCGCGTTCAGTGCGGCGCCCTTCCGCACGTTGTCGGCCGCGACCCAGAGTTGCAGGCCCCGCGGATGCGACGGGTCGTTGCGCACCCGGCCGACGTACACCGCATCCGTGCCGCCGACGTCGGCCGCCGTCGGATACGGCATCTCGTCGCCCATCTCGCAGAGGATGACGCCGGGCGCCTCGCGCAGGATCCGCCGCGCGTCGGCCGCGTCGAGGGGCTGCGCGAGCTCCACGGTGAGGGCGACCGTGTGCCCGTAGAACGTCGGCACCCGGACGCAGGTGACGGCGATCGGCAGGCTCTCGAGATGGAGGACCCGGCGCGTCTCGGCGACGACCTTCGCCTCCTCCTTGGTGGAGCCGTCCTCGAGGAACGCATCGACCTGTGGGATGCAGTTGAAGGCGATCCGGCGCGGAAAGACGGATCCGCGCTCGTCCCCGCCCGGCGACCGCATGTTGAGGAGGTCGATCGTCTCCCGCGAGAGCGCGTCGATCCCGCGCTTCCCGCCCCCGGACACGGCCTGGTAGCTCGCGGCGACGATCCGCTCGAGCCCGACGGCGTCCGCGATCGGCTTCAAGGCCACGACGATCGGGATCGTCGTGCAGTTCGGGCTCGCGACGATGCCGAGGTGCCGCTCGGCGAGATCGTCGGCGTTCACCTCTGGCACCACGAGCGGTACGTCCGGGTGCATCCGGAAGTGGCTGCTCTTGTCGATGACGATCGCGCCGGCATCGGCCGCCCGCGGCCCGTACTCGGCGCTGACCGCGCCCCCGGCGCAGAAGAACGCGACCTCGACGCCGTCGAAGGTCGCATCCTCGAGATCCTCGACGCGCAGCGCTCCCGCGCCCCACTCGACGCGCTCGCCCGCCGAACGCGCCGACGCGAAGAGCCGGATCTCGCCGACCGGAAATACCCGCTCCTCGAGCGTCCGCAGGACCTCGGAGCCCACCGCACCCGTCGCCCCGACGATCGCGACGGTCAACTCGCGCTCGGCCACCGCCTAGTCCTCGACGACGCGATTCACCGGAACGGCCTCGCGGACGTCCGGATGGGCCGTGGGCGCGATCATGCCGGTGCGGCGGGCGTACTCGAAGAGCCCTCCAGCATCGATCACGGGCCGCGCGTCCCCGAGCGGCGCCAGCGGCATCACGGCGCCGCTCCGCAGGTTGGTGATGGTGCTCGCGTCGAGGTCGATCTCGGCCTCGTCGCCGACGACGAACTCACCGACGAGTCGCGTCGGCGTCTCCATCGGATACAGCTCGCCCGTCGCGACGCAGTTCCGGAAGAAGATGCGCGCGTACGATTCGGCCACGACCGCCCGGCCGCCGGCAGCACCGATCGCGATCGGCGCGTGCTCGCGCGACGAGCCGCACCCGAAGTTCCGACCGGCCACGATGATCGCGTACGGCGTCTTCGTCCGACCCTCCGGCACGTAGGCGGCCGCGTCCAGCACGCCGCAGAGCGCGTAGCTCCCGAGCTTCTCGTACTCGTCGGGAATCGTCGGCACCAGGTTCAGGTACTGCGCGGGGATGATCTGGTCGGTATCGATGTTGTCCCCGAGGACGTAGACCTTGCCGCGGATCGTGTTGGCGCTCACGCGAGGAACTCCCGCGGGTCCGTGATGCGGCCCCGAATGGCAGACGCCGCGACCGTGTACGGCGACGCCAGGTAGACCTGCCCCTCCTTCGAGCCCATGCGGCCCGGGAAGTTGCGGTTGGTGGTGGAGATGCAGACCTCGGGGCCGTTGATCCGGCCGAACGTGTCGGCCGGACCGCCGAGGCACGCCGCGCACGACGCGTCCATCGAAACCGTGCAGCCGGCTTCCTCGAAGATCGCGAGCAGCGTCTTGCCGTCGAGCGTCTCGGTGCGGATGCTCTGCGAGATCTCGGTGGTCGCCGGCACCAGGAACGTCTTCACCGCCACCTTCCGCCCGCGCATGACCCGCGCCGCGCTCACGAAATCGGTGAGCTTCCCGCCCGTGCACGAGCCGATGTAGGCGCGGGTCAGCTTCACGTCCTCGAGCTCCCGTGCGGCGGCGCGCTTGTCCGGCGAGTGCGGCTTCGCGACCGTGGGCTCGATCGTGCGCGCGTTCCAGCGCTTCACGAAGACATGCGCAGCGTCCGCGTCCGGCGTCACGGGCTCGAAGGCCTTCCGCGTGCGCGCACGGACGTAGTCGAACGTCACGTCGTCGGCCTCGATGATGCCGTTCTTGCCGCCGCCCTCGATCACCATGTTGCAGAGGGTCATCCGCTCCTCCATCGACAGCCGCTGGATGGCCTCACCGCCGAACTCCATCGCCTTGTACGTCCCGCCGTCGACGCCGATCTCGCCGATGAGATGCAGGATCACGTCCTTCGCCATGAGGTAGGGCGGGAACTCGCCGTCGAAGACGAATCGCATGGTCGGCGGCACCTTCACGAGCAGCTTCCCGGTGCCGAGGATGAAGGCGGCGTCGGTGTTGCCGATCCCGGTCGCGAATTGATTGAACGCGCCCGCCGTACACGTGTGGGAATCGGTGCCGAAGAGCACTTCCCCGGGCCGGCAGTGCCCTTCCTGCGCGAGCGCGACGTGACAGACGCCTTTGTACCGCGGCGAGCCGACATCGTAGTAGTGCGGCAGACCCTGCTCCCGCACGAACCGCCGGAGGATATCGACGTTCCGATGGCACTTGTCGTCGGCCGTGAAGATGTAGTGGTCCGGGATGATGACGACTTTGTCGCGGTCCCACACCTTGGCGCACGCACCGAACTCCCGCTCGAAGATGCCGATCGTACCCGGACCGCACACATCGTGCGTCATCAGGGTATCGACGTTCACCCAGACGTTCTCGCCCGGACGGACGGCGGCCTTGCCGGACGCCCGCGCCAGGATCTTCTCGGTCATCGTCATTCCCATCGTTGTGCGTCGTCCTTTCGAGCGGCCGCGCGGCGTCAGGGCCCCGTGACCCGCGCCCGGTCCGTGTAGCGCTTGCGGTATTCGAGCTTGTTCAAGGCGTTCAGGAATGCGAGCGCGCTCGCCATGATGATGTCGGTATGCGCGCCTTGCCCGGTGGAGGTGAGGCTCCCGTCGCGCACGAGGCACGACACCTCGCCCTGCGCGTCCGTGCCGCCGGTGATGGCCTTCACCGCGTAGCGCTCGAGCTTGCAGCGCGTTCCGGTCGCGGCCGCGATGGCGCGATAGCAGGCGTCGACGACGCCGTCGCCGGTCGCCTCCTCGGCGCGCTCCGTTCCGTCGATGCGCAGGCGCAGCGTCGCGCTCGGCTGACCGTCGGACGAGGACGTGACCCTCAGCGCCGCGAGCTCGTAGCGATCGGGAACGCGCACCGCCTCCTCGGCGACGATCGCCATCAGATCCTCGTCGTAGACGTTCTTCTTCTTGTCGGCCAAGGCCTTGAAGCGCTCGAAGGCCTTGTTCATGTCGATCTCCTGGGCGGCGATGCCGAGCTCCTTCAGGCGATCGACGAAGGCGTGGCGTCCGGAATGCTTGCCGAGGACGAGTCGGTTCGACCCGACTCCGACCGTCTCGGGCCGCATGATCTCGTACGTGACCTTGTTTTTGAGCACGCCGTCCTGGTGGATGCCCGCCTCGTGCGCGAACGCGTTGTCCCCGACGATGGGCTTGTTGATCGGAATCGGAATGCCGGTGATCTGCGACACGAGGCGGCTCGCCGCGTAGATCTGCTCGGTCACGACCCCGGTCTCGAGGCCGAAGAAATCCCTGCGCGTGCGGAGCGCCATCACGATCTCGTCCATCGAGGCGTTGCCGGCGCGCTCGCCGAGTCCGTTGACGGTGCATTCGACCTGGCGCGCGCCCGCCTCGACCGCCGCGAGCGAGTTGGCGACCGCCATGCCGAGGTCGTTGTGGCAATGCGCGCTCCAGCGCACGTCGCCGCCGCCCGGTGTTTCCGCGATCAAGCGCCGGAAGAGCGCGCTCGTCTGGTGCGGCAACGCGTACCCGGTCGTGTCGGGCACGTTCAGCGTGGCGGCGCCGGCGCGGATCACCTCGCCAAAGACCGCCACGAGGTACTCGGGATCGCTCCGCGAGGCGTCCTCGGCCGAGAACTCGACGTAGTCGAGGCGCTTCCTCGCGAATCCGATCGCCCAAGCGGCGGCATCCACCACCTCCTGCCGACTCATCATCAACTTGTGCTTCAGATGGATGTCGGAGGTGGCGATGAACACGTGGATGCCAGGCCGCTTCGCCTTCTCGACGGCGCGGATGGCGCGTTCGATGTCGGCTTCCTTCGTGCGCGACAGGCTCAGGACGATCGGCTTCGCGACCGCCTCGGCGACGCGCCGGACGGAGTCGTAGTCGCCCTCCGACGAGGCGGCGAAGCCGGCCTCGATGACGTCGACGTTCAGCTGCTCGAGTTGGCGGGCGATCGCGACCTTCTCCTCGACGTTCATCGAGGCGCCCGGCGACTGCTCGCCGTCGCGCAGCGTAGTGTCGAAGATCTGGACGTGGTTGGTCTCGCTCGCTGACATCGGTCGCTCGCTTTCCATCCTCCTCCCCGAAAACGAAAACTCCCGCGTGGCCTACCTGCGCCAGCGGGAGCGATTTCACGCGGTCGGCGGTGTGGTTGGTCTTATCGCAAATGCTGCACTTTCGCGACCGGCGGCTCCTCCGTCCGCGCGCGTCCGGCCTTGGGCCGCCTGAGCACCCACGTCACGGGCCCGGAGAGCGCGTACAGCATGAACGCCGTGAACAGGAAGATCTGCGGCTCCGCGATCACGAACTTCAGCCCCACGATGAGCGCCACCAGGATCCAGAGCGGCTGTCGGGGATTCAGATGGAAGCTCTTGAAACTATTGTAGCTGACGTTGCTGACCATCAGCGCGGCCAGACCGTAGATCACCACGAGCAGGATGATGTGCTTGTGGGTGGCCCCTTCGCCGCCGAAGAAGTAGTACAGCAGCACCGTCGAGGCAACGGTGTCCGCGGCGGCGGGGATAGGCAACCCCGTGAAATGCTTCTTCGCTCCCAGCTCCGCCTGGACGTTGAAACGCGCCAGGCGAAGCGCCCCGCAGGCCACGTACAACGACGCCGCCAGCCACCCCCAGTTCCCCCAAGGCTCGAGCGCCCACTTGTAGACCAGGATCCCAGGCGCCACGCCGAACGCCACCAGATCGGAAAGCGAGTCGTACTCGATGCCGAAACGGCTCGTCGACTTGGTGAGACGCGCGATGCGGCCGTCGAGCCCGTCGAAGACGTGCGCGATCAGGATGCACACCGCCGCGACCTGATACGAGCCGTCGATGGTCGCGATGATGGAGTAGAAACCGGAGAAGAGCCCGCAGGTCGTGATCAGGTTCGGCAGGAGGTACACGCCGCGATGGAGCGGCTCGTCGCTCCGGCGCTCCTGGCGACCATGCACCAACCGCACGTCCGGGGTCACGGATACGACCCCATGATCGTCACGCCCGCCGTCGTTCGATCGCCGATCGTCACGTGCAGCGTGACCACCTCCGGAACGTAGAGGTCAAGCCGCGAGCCGAACATGATCATGCCGTACCGGTCGCCGCGCCGGACCTCGTCTCCGACCCCGATCCTGCAGACGATCCGGCGCGCCAGCTGCCCAGCGATCTGGACGAAGAGGATCCGGGCGCCGCGGCGGTCCTCGACCACGACCGCGTTGCGCTCGTTCGCCTCCGAGGCCTTGTCCAGGAACGCAGCGACGAACTGCCCGGAAAAGTGCTGCACGTGCCGGACGATCCCGTCCACCGGGATGCGATTCACGTGCACGTTCAACGGCGACATGAAGATGCTGACCCTCCGACAGGCGCCCTGAACGAAGCGCTCCTCGCGGATGACGTCCGTGATCGCGACGATCTTGCCGTCGGCCGGGGCGGTGATGAGTCCTTCGCCCCCGGGCGTCAGGCGGTCGGGGTCGCGAAAGAAATTGACGACGAGCCCCGCGAGCGCCACGAGCGGCCACGCGACACAGCGCGGAGCGGACGCCAAGGCGAGCACCGCGAGCGCGAGCGCGAGCGCGACGTACGTGTACCCCTCGCGGGCGAGCCTCATGCCACCGCGCCGACGAACGCCGTCAGTTTCGGGCCTTGTCGACGAGCCGGTTCGACCCGAGCCACGGCATGAGTGCGCGCAAGCTCCCCCCGACCTTCTCGATCGGGTGGTGCTCGGCTTCCTTCCGGAGTTCGCGGAAGTGCGGCTGGCCGCATCGGTGCTCCGTGATCCATTCGTCGGCGAACGCCCCGCTCTGGATCTCCGCGAGGATCTGCTTCATGGCCGCACGGGCCTCCGTGCCGATGACCCGCTTGCCGCGCGTCATGTCGCCGTACTCGGCCGTGTTGCTGATCGAGTAGCGCATGTTCGCGATGCCGCCCTCGTAGATGAGGTCCACGATCAGCTTCACCTCGTGCAGGCACTCGAAGTACGCCATCTCCGGCGCGTACCCCGCCTCGACGAGCGTCTCGTAACCCGCGCGAATGAGCTCCGTAAGCCCGCCACAGAGCACGGCCTGCTCGCCGAAAAGATCGGTCTCGGTCTCCTCGCGGAAGTTCGTCTCGATGATGGCCGCACGGGCGCCGCCGATCGCTTTGCCGTAGGCGAGCCCGATCTGCTTGGTGTCGCCGCTCGGGTCCTGATGGACCGCGAGCAGACACGGGACGCCGCGACCGCGCTCGTACTCGCTGCGCACGAGGTGGCCGGGGCCCTTCGGCGCGATCATGAACACGTTCACGTCCGCCGGCGGCACGATCTTCTTGAAGTGGATGTTGAAGCCGTGACCGAAGGCGAGATACTTGCCGGCCTTCATCCCGGGCGCGATCTCGCTCGCGTACATCTCGCCCGCGAGTTCGTCCGGCACCAGAATCATGACGATGTCGCCCCACGCCGCAGCCTCGGCCGTCGGCATCACCTTCAGGCCCGCGCCTTCGGCCTTCTTCCACGACGCGCTGTCGCGCCGGAGGCCGACCGCCACGTCGATGCCGCTGTCGCGTAGATTCAGCGCGTGCGCATGCCCCTGGCTGCCGTAGCCGATGACGGCGACCTTCTTGCCCTCGAGCTTGCCGAGGTCGCCATCCTTCTCCGTGAAGACGTTCACGCGACCTTCTCCTTTTCCTCGTCGATGGCGCCCGCCAGCGTCCGCGTGCCACGCCACATGGCGACCCGTCCCGTCCGTACGATCTCGGTGATCCCGAGAGGCTTCAACAGCTCGATGATGGCGGCGATCTTGTCCTGGTGCCCGGTGATCTCGACCACGTGCGACTGCGGCCCGACGTCGATGATCTTCCCGCGGAAGATGTCGACGACGTTCATGAGCTCACCCCGGGTGCGTTCGTCGATCTTGACCTTGATGAGCACGAGCTCGCGCTCGACGTGGGCGCTGTCCTTGAAGTCGAACACGCGGATCACGGGTACGAGCTTGTTCAGCTGCTTCGTAATCTGTTCGAGCACCGCGTCCTCGCCGGCCGTCACGAGCGTGATGCACGATACCGTCGGGTCCATCGTCTCGGCGACGGCCAGGCTCTCGATGTTGAATCCGCGGCCGCTGAACATTCCCGCAACGCGCGCCAGCACGCCGAACTCGTTTTCGACCAAGACCGAAATGGTGTGTCGCATCATGCCTCGTCCTGCAACTCGGGGAGTGCCTGGTCAGGCACGGGTTGTCGCGCGTCTTGCGAGCGTCGGATCGCGCGACGTCGAAGCTCAACGGTACTTGTTGAGGATCTCCATCATGCGGTCTTTGCCCGCGAGCTTCACCTTTTGCAGCCGCTTCCGCTCCACCTCTTCGTCCTGGTTCAGAAAGCCTTTGTGGTTGAACTGTGCGAGCCGTTTCTCCAGCTGCACGTGCTCGTCGTAGAAGTGCTTCAGATCCGGATCTCGATCGACCAGGGAGAGGATGAGCTGCTCGTCCTTAGCCTCCATGGGAGACTCCTTTCAGCGCGTGACCCGAAGGTTGGCAAGTATCGAGAAACATTGATGTTTAGCTTCTAGTACACGATCCGTACCTTGTCAACGAAGTTCCGGACCCGGACACCGGCCGACGGCGAGTGCGCGCTCTGCGAGAGCTCCGCTTCCGGCGGGCGGACGTACGCGGGCGAGAGTGCGTCGAGATCGTCACCCTCCGGCGTCGAGCGCAAGCGCGCCGCCGCGAGCCGCGCCACCGCGATGGCGCTCGGCGGATGGGTCGCCGGAGACAGGAGCTTCGCCCCGTCCCCCAGGACGCGGCGGAATACGTCGCCGTAGACGTCAACGCCGTCGCCCACGAACGCGCACGGTCCGCCGACGGCTGCCGCCAGCCGCTCCGCGTCGATCGCGCAGGGCGTGCCGCGGCGATTTAGCCCCTCGGCGGCGCGCTCGTACAGCGCGGCGTACACTTCGCGCTTGCGCGCATCGAGCACCGCGCACACGCGCGCCTCCTCCGGAGCCGCCAGCGCCAATGCGTCCAGCGTCGGCACGCCGACGAGGCGATAGCCCCCGGCAAACGCGAGACCCTTCGCGAAGCCGAGCGCGATGCGCAAACCCGTGAACGACCCCGGCCCGAGGGTCACGGCGATCGCGTCGCCCGCCGCCATCCGGCCGCCCTCTCGCAACGTCTCCGCGACCAGTCGCGGGAGGAGTCCGGCGTGATTCGCCGTCGCGCGCTCGGTGCGCTCGGCCACGACGGCGCCGTCGCGCACGAGCGCCACGCCGCACCGCCACGTGGCGGTGTCGATCGCGAGAATCCGCATCAGGGCGCGCTCGCGCGCCGGGCGAGCGTCACCCGGCGATGATGCGAGAGATGTCGTTGTAGAAGACGAACACCATCAACGCGAGCAGGAGGAAGAGCCCGAACTGCTGCGCCATCTCCCGCTGTCGACTCGCGAGCGGACGACCGCGGATCGCCTCGAATGCGAAGAACAGGAGGTGGCCGCCGTCGAGGACCGGCACAGGCAGCAGGTTCAGGACACCGAGGTTCACGCTGATGAGCCCGAGGAACCGGATCAGGTAGTCGAGTCCGCGCTCGGCCTGTTGCCCCGCGGCCTGGACGATGAGGATCGGCCCGCCGAGATCGCGCGCCGAGACCGACCCCTGGAAGATCTTCACGACGCTCAAGAGCGTCATCTTCACCCAGAAATAGGTCTCGTAGACGCCGAGACCGATCGCGTTCCCGAGCGACACCGGCGCGACCTCGACGTAGCGCTCGATCCCGATGAGGTAGGCCTTGCCGGTCTCCTCCCCGAAGATCGACTTCTCGGGCTGCTCCTCGGGAACCGCGGTCAGCGTCTCGGCCGTGCCGTCCTCGCGGCGCACCTCGAGCGAAAGCGGCTTGCCGCCGCTCGCGCGCACCGCTTGCGAGAGCGCATCCCAACCGGCGATCGGTTTGCCGTCGACCGCGGTAACGAGGTCGCCGCGTCGCAGTCCGGCCTTCTGCGCCGCCATCCCCTCCATGACGCCGCCGATCTTCGCGGTGTCGGTCGGCGTGCCCGCCCCGTAGAGCGCGAACACGAGCGAGAACGCGACCGCCGCCGTCACCAGGTTCATCAGCGGTCCGGCCACGACGATCGCCGCACGCGTCCCGAGGGACTGCTGCGAGAACGCGCTCGCGGCGTCGGCGGCCGGGACCTCATCTTCCGGATCGTCGCCGAGCATCTTCACGTAGCCCCCGAGGGGGACCGCGCTCACGGCATACTCCGTGACCCCCCGGCGCCACGCGAGCAACCGGGGTCCGAAGCCGAGCGAGAACCGCAACACCGTCACGCCCGACCATTTGGCGACCGCGAAGTGCCCCAGCTCGTGCACGAAGATCAGGAGACCGAGGATCAGGATCGCGATCAGAATGTTGCCGCCCATGCCGTCGTCCTTTGCGGGGGTGTTCTAGTGGCCGAAGAAGAACCGCGCGTAATAATAGACGAGCGGCGCCGGGAAGACGAGACTATCAATGCGGTCCAGGACGCCCCCGTGGCCGGGAATGATCCAGCCGGAATCCTTGGCGCCGAATGCGCGCTTCAGCATGGATTCGCAGAGATCGCCGACCTGGGCGAGACACCCGATGGCAAGGCCGAGGCCGACGACCTCGGCCCAGTCGAGCGCCGGGAAGAACGCCAACTTGCAGAACGTCCCGCCGAGCAGATTGCCGAGCACCGCCGCCGCGCTGCCTTCGACGGTCTTCCCGGGGCTCACCGCCGGCATCAGCTTGTGCCGGCCGAACCACCGTCCCCCGAAATAGCCGCCGACGTCGCCCGCCATCGCGATCACGATGGTGAAGATCACCCAGCGCCAGCCTCCGGGTCCGAGCGTCGCGTCGACCGGATCCGGCAGCCCGTGCATCCACACGTAATGCGGAAGGAGGAACGCCGTATACAGGCTCCCGAGGAGCGTCAGGCCGAGCGCATCGACGCCGTGCCGCAGGTCGTCCTTGCGCGCCAACGCCAGGACGAGTCCGGCGACGACGATCGCGGCGAGCGCCATGGCGAATCGCTCCTGCGTCGGTACGAGCATCGCGCTCAGCAGCAGCCCGCCGGCGGCGAGTCCGAACCCCCGGTCCCAGGGATCGGTCGGAAACGCCATCGCGCAATACTCCGTGACTCCGACGAGCGTCGCCACGCCGACCAGCCAGACGAACAGCGACCACGGGTTCCAGACGATCAACCAGACGAGCAGCGGGATCGCGACCGCCGCGGTGGTCAGCCTAGTGCGCAGCACGCAGACGTTCGCGCCCGGCCTGTTCTCCGGTCCGACCGAACCGCCGCTCGCGCCGCTGGAAGTGCGCCACCGCATCCAGGAACTCCCGTTCCCGGAAGTCCGGCCAGAGCGTATCGGTCACGTAGATCTCGGTGTAGGCGATCTGCCAGAGCAGGAAGTTGCTGACGCGCATCTCCCCGCTCGTACGGATCAGCAGATCGGGATCCGGGACGCCGGCCGTTCCCAGATGCGACGCGATGAGCTCCTGGTCGACGTCCTCGGGATCGAGGTCGCCGCGGCGAACCTTGCGCGCAATGGCGCGCATCGCGTCGGTGATCTCCTCCCGGGCCCCGTAGCTGACCGCCAGGATCACGGTCATTCCGGTATTGCGTCGGGTGTCCTCGATCGTCTGCCGAAGCGCCCCCTGCACCTCGCGCGGCAAGCGCCGCAGATTGCCGATGGCGAGCAAGCGGATGCCGTTCTTCATCATCTTCTTCAGCTCGGCCGCGAGGAAGTGCCGGAGGAATCGCATCAACGCCGCGATCTCGTCGCGCGGGCGCTGCCAATTCTCGGTCGAGAAGGCGTAGAGGCTCAGGTACGGGATGCCGAGCCGGCGCGCCGCCTCGACGACCTCCTGCACCGACTGTTTCCCTCGGCGGTGCCCGGTGATGCGCGTCAGGCCTCGCTGGGTGGCCCACCGCCCGTTGCCGTCCATGATGATCGCCACGTGACGCGGCAGGCGCTCCTTGTCGATCTCCACCATCAGACGGCCAGGATCTCTTCTTCTTTGGCCTTCAGGATCTTGTCGATCTTCTCGACGTACTCCTTCGTCAAGTGCTCGATGCGCTCCTGGTCGCGCTTCAGATCGTCGTCGGTGAGCTCCTTCTCCTTGTGGAGCTCCTTCATCATCTCGATGGCGTCGCGCCGATGCGCGCGCATCGACACGCGGAACTCCTCGGCGACCTTCTTCACGTGCTTCACGAGCTCGCGGCGGCGCTCCTCCGTGAGGTCGGGGATCGGGATGCGGATGATCTTGCCGTCGTTCTGCGGCGTGAGACCGAGATCCGACTGGAGGATCGCCCGCTCGATCTCCCCGATGGCGCTCCGATCGAACGGCTGGACGACGAGCAAGCGCGGCTCCGGAGCCGACAACGACGCCAACTGGTTCAACGGCGTCTTCGCGCCGTAGTACTCGACGACGATGCCGTCGAGGAGCGCCGTCGTGGCGCGCGCGGTCCGCAGGCGGGCGAGGTCGCGCTTGAACGCGGCGACGGTGTCGTCCATCTCCTTCTTGCAGTCGTCAAAGATCGAGCCCATTCAGTCTCCCTTCCCCGCGCCGGCCGCGAGCCCACCCGGCCGCGCCTGCGCATGGACGATCGTGCCGATCGGATCGCCGAGCAACGCCTTCCGGATATTCCCCGGCTCGAGCAGGTTGAAGACGATCACCGGCAGCGCGTTGTCCATGCAAAGCGAGATCGCCGTCGCGTCCATGACCTTGAGCTCGCGATTCAGGACCTCGATGTACGTGAGCTCGCGATATCGGATCGCATCGGGATGCGTGACGGGATCGGCGCTGTACACACCGTCGACCTTCGTCGCCTTGAGGATCACCTCGGCGCCGATCTCCATGGCGCGGAGGCTCGCGGCGGTGTCCGTGGAGAAGTACGGGTTGCCGGTCCCCGCCCCGAAAATGACGACGCGGCCCTTCTCCAGATGACGCGTGGCGCGCCGGCGGATGTAGGGCTCGGCGACCTCCTGAATCGCGATCGCCGACTGCACGCGCGTGCTGACACCGAGCTTCTCGAGGGCGTTCTGCAGCGCGAGGCTGTTGATGACCGTCGCGAGCATGCCCATGTAATCCCCGGTTGCCCGGTCGACGCCGAAGGCACTTCCGGCGAGCCCCCGGAAGATGTTCCCGCCGCCAACGACGAGCGCAAGCTCGCACCCGAGGTCGTGCACTTCCTGGATCTCGCGCGCGAAGGCGCCGACCGCTTCGGCGCTGATGCCGAACCCCGCGCTACCGGCGAGGGCCTCCCCGCTGATCTTGAGAAGGACTCGTCGATACCGCAGCGATGAATTGGAGACGCCCGACCCCCGTGACGACGAGCCGGGATCCATAGCTTCCCCGCCCCGACTAGGGCTTGGGGGCCCCGTCATCGCCCTGGGCCTGGTCGATGCCTTCGCCGAGCTGGAAGCGCATGAAGCGGCGGACGGAGATGTTCTCGCCGAGCTTCGCGATCGCATCCGCGACGACCTGCCGAACCGGCTTACCGGCCTCCTTGACGTAATCCTGGTCCAACAGACAGATCTCCGCGACGTACTTGTCGACCTTGCCCTCGACCATCTTCGCGACGACCTGCGCCGGTTTCCCGGACTGCGCCGCCTGCGCGGCGTAGATCTCGCGTTCGCGGTCGAGCTCGGCGGCGGGAATCTCGTCGCGGCTCACGTAGAGCGGCCGAGCCGCGGCCACCTGCATGGCGAGGCCGCGCACGAATTGCTGAAAGTCGTCCGTCCGCGCCACGAAGTCGGTTTCGCAGTTGACCTCGATCAGCACGCCGATCTTGCCGCCAGCGTGGATGTACGAGCCGATGACGCCTTCCGCGGTCGCCCGTCCGGCTTTCTTCGCGGCCGCCGCGAGGCCCCGCTCGCGCAAGTACCGCACCGCCCCTTCGAAGTCGCCGCCGCTCTCACGGAGCGCGGCTTTGCAGTCCATGAACCCGGCGCCGGTCTTCTCGCGAAGGTCCTTGACGTGCTGCGCGCTGACTTCGCTCATCCGACGTCGCTCCCCGCGGACTCCTCGACGGCGGGATCGTCGCTCATGCGCGGGACCTCGAGGTCCTCCTCCTCCGCGCCCTGTCCGCGCTGACGCTCTTCGGCGAGCGCGCGGCCCTCGAGCACCGCATCCGCGATCGCCATGCAGAAGAGCCGGATCGCCCGGATCGCGTCGTCGTTTCCCGGAATCTTGTAGTCGATGACGTCCGGATCGCAGTTGGTATCGACCGCGGCGACCACGGGGATACCGAGCTTGTTCGCTTCTTTGACCGCGATCTCTTCCTTCTTGGGATCGACGATGAAGAGCGCATCCGGGAGCTTGCGCATGTTCTTGATGCCGCCGAGCGAAGCGAGGAGCTTGTCACGCTCGCGCGAGATCACGATCAGCTCCTTCTTCGTGAGCGCCTCCTTCATCGCGTCGCTCTCGAGCGCCTCCTCGTGCTTCCGCAGGCGGTCGATGGACTGCTTGATGGTCTGGAAGTTCGTGAGCATGCCGCCGAGCCAGCGATTGGTGACGTAGAACATCCCGCATCGCTCGGCCTCCTCGCGGATGGCGTCCTGCGCCTGCTTCTTGGTGCCCACGAAGAGGATCGATCCGCCGTCGGCGACGAGCTCGCGAACGTACGCGTACGCGTCGCGGAACATGCGGACCGTCTGCTGCAGGTCGATGATGTAGATCCCGTTGCGCGCCCCAAAGATGTACGGCTTCATCTTGGGGTTCCAGCGACTCGTCTGGTGGCCGAAATGAACTCCGGCCTCCAGGAGCTGTTTCATCGTCACTTCGCTCATACGAGTACTCTCATGCGGACTCCTTCACGCGCGGCTCCCTGCGATCGACGCGGCCGAGGTCGAACGACCGCGAACGGGTTCCTATAGCGCAAACGAAACGGGGGGCGCAAATACGGAAGGCGGGCGAGGCGCTACGAGTTCATCGACTCCAAGAACTCCTGGTTGTCCTTGGTGCCCTTGATCTTGTCGGTCAGGAACTCCATGGCCTCGACCGTATTCAACTGCGACAGGAGCTTGCGGAGGATCCAGACCCGGTTCAGAACCTCCCTGGAGAGCAGCAGCTCCTCCTTGCGGGTGCCCGATCTATTGATGTCCAGCGCCGGGAAGATGCGCTTGTCCATCAGGCGGCGGTCGAGATGCACTTCCATGTTGCCGGTGCCCTTGAACTCCTCGAAGATGACCTCGTCCATGCGGCTCCCGGTATCCACCAGCGCCGTTCCGATGATCGTAAGGCTCCCGCCGTCCTCGATGTTGCGGGCCGCCCCGAAGAACTTCTTCGGTCCCCGGAGCGCATTGGAGTCCACGCCACCCGAGAGGATCTTGCCGCTCGGGGGAACGACCGAATTGTAGGCGCGCGCGAGCCGCGTGATCGAGTCGAGGAGGATGACGACGTCCTTCCCGTGCTCGACCAGGCGCTTCGCCTTCTCGATCACCATTTCGGCGACCTGCACATGGCGGGTCGCCGGCTCGTCGAAGGTCGAGCTTACGACCTCCCCCTGCACCGAGCGCTGCATGTCGGTCACTTCCTCCGGCCGCTCGTCGATCAGCAGAACGATCAGGACCACTTCCTTGTGGTTCTGCGTGATGCCGTGGGCGATGTTCTGCAGCATCACCGTCTTGCCCGTGCGCGGCGCCGCGACGATGAGTCCGCGCTGCCCCTTGCCGATCGGCGACACGAGATCGACGATGCGCGTCGTATACTCGTCGGGGTTGTGCTCGAGCCGCAGGTGCTCGTTCGGGTAGAGCGGCGTGAGGTTGTCGAAGAGGATCTTCTCGCGCGAGCGCTCCGGCTCCTCGTAGTTGATCGCCTCGACCTTGAGCAACGCGAAGTATCGCTCGCCGTCTTTCGGCGGCCGGATCTGCCCGGAGACGACGTCGCCGGTGCGGAGATTGAAGCGCCGGATCTGGCTCGGGGAGATGTAGATGTCGTCCGGACCGGGCAGGTAGTTGTAGTCGGGCGCCCGCAGGAAGCCGAAGCCGTCGGGAAGGATCTCGAGCACGCCCTCGCCGTAGATGCAGCCGTTCTGCTCGGTCTGCGCCTGCAGGATGGCGAAGATGAGCTCCTGCTTCCGCATGGCCGAGGAGCCCTCGACATTGAAGTCGCGGGCGAGCTGCGCGAGATCGGCGATCTTCTTGTCCTTGAGCGCCTGGAGGTTCAGCCCGCCCGGCGCTTGTCCGCTTCCGTTCGCGAGCGGCGCAGGCGCCTCCGCCTCCGGCTCGGATCCCTGGCGCTGCTCTTCCTGTGCCTGTTGGACATCGGCCCGCGCGCGCGTTCGCACCATGGCTATGCTCCTCTACCGGACTCTCGGATGTTCACTGGCTGGAGTTCGTGAGTGTGTCTGTGTCGCCCTCGCGGGCGCGAAGCGCGTCAGGGAAGCACTGATGGCGGGATGCTACTGATCAGCTGTCACGACGGCGATTCTTTAGCGCCATCCACCGCGGCACAACGTCGATACCCGCTTCGCACCTCTCTGGCCCTTCGAGCGCCGGCCTAACCCCTGTCCAAGCATCATCGAGCAGCGGACCTTCACGTCGACTCGGCTGCGTGTTTCAGGGAGCTTCGGAGGAGTGAATACCGTTGGATGCGAGAGCGACCTCGAGCCTCTCTCCCTCCCCACCACGACAACGTCTCGGCGCGGACCGTAAACGAAGGCCCTGGCGATGTCAATAGAGAAGGCGCGCAGGACCGCCATCGACGCGCACTAGAGCGACACTATCCCGGCGATTGCCTATCGCGTTGCGCGCGCAATGCTTCGAGCAAGGCGACCATGTCGGGCCAGAGCTCGGCGCGAAACGTCATCGCCGCTCCCCGGACGGGGTGGACGAAGCCGAGCGACGAGGCGTGCAGCGCCTGTCGGGCGATGAGCGTCGTTGCGCCGGCGCGCGCCCGACCATACACCGCGTCTCCGACGACCGGATGGCCCCGCGAGGCGAGATGCACACGGATCTGATGCGTCCGGCCCGTCTCCGGCGCCGCTTCGACGAGGGTCGCGCCGGCGAACCGCTCGAGCACCCGGATGCGCGTCACCGCCGGGCGGGCGACACGCGCCCGCGTCGACATCTTCTTGCGTTCGACCGCGTGCCGGCCAATGGGTGCGTCGATTCGGAGCACATCGGACCGCACCCGCCCGCGCGCCACGGCCAGATAGCGCTTCTCGACCGTCCGCGCCGCGAACTGCTTCGCGAGATGATCGAGCGCGGACACCGTGCGGGCAACCACCATGACTCCGGAGGTGTCGCGATCCAGCCGGTGGACGATGCCAGGCCGCGTCGCTTCGTGATCCGGCATCGGCCCCCACCGATGCAGGAGCGCGTTCACGAGCGTCCCCTGCCACCGCCCCGGCGCCGGATGCACGACCATCCCCGGCGCCTTGTCGATGACGGCGATGGCCTCGTCCTCGTAGAGCACGCGGAGCGGCAGCGCCTCCGGCTCCGCGACCGGCGGCGCCGCGGCCGGGACGTCTACCACCACCTCCTCGCCGGCGCGCACGAGCTGCCCCGCCTTGCGGGCGCGCCCGCCGATCGTGACGCTGCCCGCGTCGACGAGATGCCGCACCTGCGACCGAGAGATACCGAGACCGCTCTCCGCGACGAACGCATCCAGCCGCCGCCCCGCCGCCGCGTCCGCGACGACGAGCACGTGGCGGGTCACGTGCGCGCGAGCACCGCGCGCGCCTCGACGACATCGCGCGCGATCTGCGCCACCAGCGCCTCGACCGACGGAAACGCGACCTCGCCGCGCAGGCGCTCGACGAACCCGACCGTCAGGCGTTCGCCGTACACGTCGGCGTCGAAATCGAAGACGTACACCTCGAGCGTTCGCGGCGCGACGCCGAACGTCGGGTTCGTGCCGATGTTGGCAACGCCGTCGAGCCATCGCTCGCCGCGGCGCACCCGCACGGCGTACACGCCGTCCGGCGGCCACATGCCGGATCGCACCCGGAGGTTCGCGGTCGGGAAGCCGATGGCCGCCCCTCGCCGCCGACCGCGCACGACGACGCCGCCGAGGCGATGCGGCCGGCCGAGCAGCTTCGCGGCGAGCGGCATGTCGCCGGCAGCGACGGCCCGCCGCACCGCCGAGCTCGACACGTCGTGGCCGTCGACGCGGATCGGTCCGACCACCTCGACCGCGAACCCGAAGCGCGCCCCGAGCGCGGCGAGTAGCGTCGCGTCGCCCCGGCGCGCGTGCCCGAAGCTCACCTTGTGTCCGACGACGACGCGCGACGCGCCGACCCGCTCCACGACGAAGCGCTCCACGAACGCCTCCGCCGACAACTCCGCGAACGCCGCCGTGAAGTGCTGCAGGATCAGCACGTCGATACCGGCCGCGGCGAGGAACCCGACGCGATCCCGCACCGAGGTGATCAGCGCGGGCGCCTGATCCGGTCGCAGCACCGCCACCGGGTGCGGATGGAAAGTGATCGCGACCGCCTCGCCGCCGCTTGCCCGCGCGGCTCCCACGACGCGCTCGAAGATCGCCTGGTGCCCGCGATGCACGCCGTCGAAGGTCCCCAACGTCAGCACGGGCGCGACGAATCGCCGCGAGCTCGTGGCGATGTGCCGGACGACGTCCACGCTCAGAGCGCCTGGAGCTTCTCCCGGGCCTGAGCCGCCTCCGGCGAGGACGGATAATCGTTGAGCACCTTCTGGAAGGCGAGCCTCGCTTCGCTCTTGTTCCCCATCTGCTGGAACGCGAGCCCGATCTTGAGAACGGCGGCCGGCGCGCGATCGCTCTTGGGATGCTGCTGCCGGACCTGATTGAAGTTCAGGATCGCCTGATAGTAGTCGGCGAGCATGTAGTAGGACTCGCCGATCCAGTACTGCGCGTTCGCCGTCAACGGAGATTCGCGATTGGTGCGCAGGAACTCGCGAAGCGCCTGGATCGCCTTGTCGTACGACCCCTGCCGGACGAGCGCGATGCCCCGCCGATAGTCGTCGGGCAGATCCTTCGCCTCCTCCTTCGCGAGGTCGGTGGCGGCGATCTCGGGGCGCGCCGGCACCGGCGTCGCCGTCGGCACCGGAAGCGGCGTCGCCGCCACGCCTTCGGACGACAGCGCGGTGGCTCCTTCGATCGGGCTCGTCGACGGCGGCGGGCGACGCCCCTCGAGCGCCGCGACGCGCGCGTCCAGATCGTCGAGCCGCGACGTCAAGGACTGCGCGCCCCGCGAGGAATACCGCACCTCGTCGACCCCGCCGCGCACCTTGGCGACGTCGCGCTGCACGGAGTCGAAGCTGGCGCGGGTGTCGGCAAGCTGCGTCCGGAGGCGGCGCTGCTCGCGCTGCAGCTCCTGGACGTCGGCCTGCGTCGCGCAGCCACTCAGCGCGAGGGCGAGCGCCACGGCCAGCCACGGAGCACGGGGGGCGCGTCGCCGTCGGTTCATCGTGATCTCGCCTCGCGTCCGCGGTGCGCGCACGCTGCCGGTGCGCTGCCTACTCCGACGGAGGAACGAAGTGCACGCGACGGTTGCGCGCGTAGCACTGTTCGCCAGCGTCGCGACAGAGCGGGAGCTCTTCGCCGTAGCTGATGGTGGTCAATCGCTCCGACGCGACGCCGAGCGAGACCAGATAGTCTTTGACCGCCTTCGCGCGCTTCGCGCCGAGCGCCAGGTTGTACTCCACCGTGCCGCGCTCGTCGCAATGGCCCTCGATCTCGGTGCGGGCGCGCTTGTTTTCCTTCAGCCATTCGGCGTTCGCTGCGAGCACGTCGCGGGCGCTGCCGTCGAGCTCGTACGAGTCGTAGGCGAAGTGCACGTCCTTGAGGACGCCGTCCTCCTCGGGGCCGAGGCCGCGCTTGTAGCGACCGTAACTGCTGCTCTCGCTCAGCGAGTCTTCCGTGCCGGCGCCACCGGCGTCGCCGATGCTCGAGTCGTCCGAGATGCGCTTCTTCTTGGCGCACCCGGTCGCGGCGACGGCCGCCACCATCACCAGCACCGCGACGAAACGAATCGATCGTGCCATCGTACCCCTCCTCGACCTGCACGCGTCGCTCACTCGAGCCAGCGCGACCAGGCGGGACTGCTATCATCGCCCCCAGGTGGGGTCAATCGAGTTTGCCTCGCGCCGGCCGCATCCGAGAGATAGATCGCGCCGCTCCCGTCGCGGGTCGAGCTGAAGATCAGGTACCGCCCGTCCGGCGACCACGAGGGATCCTCATTGTCGCCGCGCGTCGCGGTGATCCGCTTCACGTCGCCGCCGCCGAGCGCCACGGTGAAGACCTGGAAGCGGCCGCCGATCCGGCTCGCGTAGGCGATCCGATCCCCCTTCGGCGACCACGCCGGCGACGTGTTGTAGCTCCCCTCGAAGGTCACGCGGCGCGGCGTGCCGCCCTGCGCGCTCACCACGTAGATCTGCGGGCCGCCGCCGCGATCCGAGCAGAACACGATCGACTGGCCGTCCGGCGACCACGACGGCGACACGTCGATGCCACGATCCTTGGTGACGAAGTGCATGATCTGCCCGTCGGGATCGAGGAGCGCGATGTCCGTGGCCCCGCCGTTCTCGAGCGCGACGGCGATCGCCCGACCGCCCGGCGACCACCGACCCCCGAGGTTCAATCCGCGTCGCGACGACACGAGGCGCTTGTCGCCGCCGAGGTCGGCGACGAACAGGCTCGGATTGCCCGACACGAACGAAGTAATGAGCAGCGAGCGCCCGTCCGGGCTCCACGACGGCGCCAGCGCGATCGACCCGTCGCGGGTCACGGCGCGCAAATCGCCGCCGTCGATCGACATCGCGTAGATCTCCTTGAACCGGCCCTTCCGGCGCGATGCGAACGCGATCCGCGATTCGAACGGACCGCGCTCGCCGGTCAAGATCTGCATGATCTCGTCCGCGAACCGATGCGAGATGCGGCGGAGCTCGTCATCGCCCGCGCGGTACCGCTTGCCGCCGATCTGCTTGCCTTCCACGACGTCGAAGAGCCTCGCTTCGACGACGAGACCGTCGCCGTCCCGCTCGACGGTCCCCTTCACGAGCGCCTGCGCTCCGATCGTCGACCAGTCGCGGAAGTCGATCGTTTCCGCGGTCACGCCGGACTGCTGCGCGTTCTCGATGTACGCGGCCCGATCGATGACCCGGAAGAGACCCGACAGGTCGAGATCCTTGGCCACGATGTCGGCGAACATCCCCGCCTCGCGCTCGACCCCCGAGCCGGACTTCAGCGGCGAGACGGCTATCGGGAAGCTCGTCGCACCCGGTCCGACGATCGTGCCGCGAACCTGCGCGACGGCCTCGCCCGTCGCGCAGACCGTCCAAAGCGCAATCACGACTCCGATGACTCGGCGTACCCTACGTCCCACCATCGTTCCTCCTTGTGACGCCCGCTACCGCTGCTGCAGATCGGCCGGACGGAACTTCAGCTCCACGTCGGTGAAGTCGCTGCGATACGCCTCCGGCGGCGGCGGCAGCGGTCCGGCGCCCTTGACGGCGCGCTCGACCGACGCGTCGAAGCTCTGGTCCCCCGAGCGCTCCGTGAGCCGGATGTTGCTGATCTCCCCGGAGGGCAAGATGCTGAACCGGACCGTGACGCGCAAGTCACCGCGCGTCCCGACCCACGCCCAGCGCTCTTTGATGCGGCTCAACATCTGATTGTAATAGACGACGAACTCGAGGCCGCGCACCGTCCCGCCGCCTCCCGGTCCTTCGCCCCCGATGCCCGCCGGACCGGTGAGCGTCTTGGCGCTCCCGCCTTGACCGGCGCCGGGTCCGGTCGCGCCGCCCATCCCACCGGCCCTTCCTTCCTTCTCGACCTTCGCCTCAACGCCCTTGATCGCCTCCGCGAGCTTCCCGTCGAGATCGTCGTCGGTCCGCCCGGCGGTCGGTCCGGAGCGGGGACGCGCATCCGCCCCAGGCGTCGCGGCCGTCTGCGGTCGACGCGTCGCCTCGGGAGCGGGCGTGGCCTTCTTCGCCGCTGCGACGACCGTCGTCGCGCTCGGCTTCGGCTTCGCGGTCGCGACCGCCGTGGCGCTCGGACGCGGGCTCGGCTTCGCCGTCGCCCGCACGGTAGGCCGCGTCGTCGGGAGCTTCGTCGCTCGCGCCGTCGGCTGCTCCCGCGGCGTCGCCGTCACGGGCGGCGTCGCGATGGGCGTGCCGAGCGCCACGGCCTCCGGGTCATGCTCGTCCTCGGGGAGCGGTGGCGGCTCCTCGGCCTTGGCAAGCTGCTCGGGCGCGGGCGGCGGCTCGGGTGGCGGCGGCGGGGGCGGGGGCGGCTCCGGCGGCGG
>JADYZW010000025.1 GCA_020852955.1 Deltaproteobacteria bacterium
AATCCGGCGCGGCTCCCGCCACTGTGAGTCGGAACGAACGCGCACGCAGGCCACTGCCCCTTCGGGTGGGAAGGCGGCGCAAGTAGGTCGCCGACGAGCCAGGAGACCTAGCCCTCGAGGCAGCTCGCTCAACCGTCCCTCGGGAAAGTGGGGCCGGGAGCCATGACCGACGAACGAACGCACAGCCATCGGACGACCGGGCACATCGCCCGCTCGTCGACCGCGCCCCGGCCCGCCGCCGTTGCGCGCCGCGTTCCGTTCTCGGCTCGGCGTTCCGCGCCTCCGCCGCGAGGGCCCAACACGGCGTCACGGAGAGTGACGTCGAGGAGGACCTCATGCGTACGCGCTTCGTCCGCTCCATCCTGTCGGCGATCCTGATCGTCGCGGGCGCCCGGGTCGCGTCGGCCGCGATCGTCGCCGATCCGGCCTACGTCGTCGGCGCGATCCCGCTCCCCATCGTGAACGCGGCCGACGTCGCCGTCGTCGGCGCCTCGATCGCCATCGGGCAGGGCGGATTCGGCGCCGGCGCCCAGTCGATCGTCCGGCTCGATCCGAACGGCGGCGTGTTCACGATCGTCTCCAACCTGAACTCGATCGGTGCGATCGTCTACGATGCGGTCGGCGATCGCCTCCTCTTTGCCGACAACGCGGGCGAGCTTCCGGGCGCGACCACCGGCGACACCGTCTACGCGTTGGCGAATCCGCGCTCGATCGTGTCGCCGGTCGACGCCGCGACGCTGACGCTGCTGCCGAACGGATCGATCCCGGCGGCGCAGGCGGTGCTCGCTCTGCCGGGCGGCGACCTGCTCGTGGGTGACGCCGCGGGACCGGGCAGCGGGCGCGTCGTGCGGATCTCGGGCGGCGTGCCGAGCGACCTCGTGACCGGACTCGACTATACCTCCGGCATCTCGTTGGGCCTCGCAGGCGGCGAGCTCCTGATCGGCAACGTCGACGCGTTCTTCAGCGGGACCGTCACGCGCTACTCGCTCGCCGGAGTCGTCATCGCGCCGCTCGCGAGCGGGCTCGGCGGCTCGTACGATCAGGCGGTCGACGCGGACGGAAGCCTGCTGCTGACGGGCGGCTTCACCGACGACTTCTCGAGCTCGACGGTGATCGCCATCGCGCCGGACGGCGCGATCGACGAGATCGCCTCGGGGTTCGGCTTCTCGAGCGGACTCACGATCGACGGTCCGAGCCGCCAGGTGATGGTCCTCGACTTCGGGACGACCCGCATCGACACCCTGACGCCCGTCGCCGCGCTCACCCCGGGCGGCGGCGGCTCCAAGGAGTGCCACGTCGAGTCGTTCGGCGGCGCGCCGGTGCGCTCGTCGTCCGGGAAGCCGAAGAATCGCTGGGAATGCACGGACGGTGATCCGGCGTGCGATCGTGACGGCGCCGCGAACGGCGCCTGCGTGTTCTGGGTCGGCGCCTGCATGGCGGTCGCCGATCCGCGGGTGCCCAAGTGTGCGCCGGTGGGGATCGACGTGGTCACCGTGACCAGCAAGCACCTGCCGGCGGCGGCCGCCGCGATCGCGTCGGCCGTATCGGCGGCGCTCCCGGCTACGGGGCCGACCTGCAGCGGCACCACCATCGTGCCGGTCACGGCCGACGGCAAGGGGCGGACGTTCGTGTTCGACGCGTCCTGGGCCGGGAAGCGACGGGACAAGGACGTGCTGTCGCTCCGCTGCCGGCCGTAGGCGGGCGCGCGGCGCCGCGTGCGGAGGGCGAGAGTCATGACGGCATCGAGCGGGTCCTTCACGCCGTTGCGGAGCGCGCTGAGATGCGTCGCGCTCGTCCTCGCGTGTTGCGTTGCGGCTCCGGCCGGCGCGGATCCCTGCCTCGACGACGTCGTGAGCTACACCGTCGGGCAGAACGGCGGCTACAACGCCGGCGAGGGCGGCACCGAGAACCTCCTCCCCGACGTCGTGCTCGGGCCGCCCTACGGCCTCGGCCAGAACGCCGGATCGCTCGACGTCGTCTCGCTCGGGAACGGCGGCAGCATCACCGTCGCCTTCACCGACAACCGCGTCGTCGACGGCCCCGGTCCCGACTTCACGATCTTCGAGAACGCGTTCAACTCGCCGGGGCTCGGCATCTTCACCGAGGTCGCCGTCGTCGCGGCGAGCGAGAACGGGGTGGATTTCGTGGAGTTCCCCCACGGGGCCGGCGGCCAGGATCTCGCCGGACTGGCGGGCCGCACGCCGGTCTACGCCAACGCCGACACGAACCCGCTCGACCCGCGCGATCCCGCGGTGGCGGGCGGCGACCCGTTCGATCTGGCGACCATCGGTCTCGCGAGCGCGGGCTGGCTCCGCATCACCGATCCCGGTGCCGCGATCGACGACGTCGGCAACCACTTCCCGACCCCGGGCGTCGGCAAGTCGGGCTTCGATCTCGACGCCGCGATCGCCATCAACTCCGAGGGCACGTGCGCCGCGTGCTGCGACGCCGACGGCAGCGGCGGCGTGAAGCCGAACGACGTGCTGCTCCTCCTGCGCGCCGTCTCCGAACTGCCGACCGGCGTGAACCTCTGCGGCACCGCGCCGTGCGGTGGCCGCTCGTGCGGCGACACGAACGGCGACTGCCGGCTGACCGCCGCCGACGTGCTGCTCTGCCTGCGCCTGGTGTCGGCGCTGCCGACGCCGTTCGCGCTCTGCGAGTGAGCGCGACCCTCCATCGACGTGCGGGTCTCGTGGCGATGCTCTCCCTCTCGACCGTGATCGCCTCGGCGGCCGTCGCCGACGAGCCCCTGCTCGGCACGATCGAGGTGCGGAGCGCGCCCGAGGCTGCGCCCGAGCCGAAGGACGAGAGCGCCTTCGCGACCGTCGTGCCGATCGCCGACCAGCCCGCCGAGATCGACACGCTCGCCGACGTGCTCGACGAGACGGTCGGCGTGTCGGTGCGCCGGTTCGGCGGGCTCGGCGACTTCGCCACCGTGTCGATCCGCGGCAGCACGCCGGGGCAGGTCGGCGTCTTCTTCGACGGCGTCGCGCTCACGCGCGCGCGCAGCGAGACCGTGAACCTCGCCGACCTGCCGCTCGACCAGCTCGGCGCCGTCGAGGTGTATCGGGGCGTGTCGCCGCTCGCGCTTTCGGCGTCGGCGCTCGCCGGCGCGGTGAACCTCGTGTCGCGGGCGCCCGACGGCGTGCCGCGCTTCTCGCTCCTCGCGGGCGGCGGCTCGTTCGGGACGCGCAAGGCGAGCGTCGCCGGGTCGGCGGCGCGCGGCGCGGTGTCGGGCTTCGCCTCCGCGACGTATCTCGGGAGCGACGGCGACTTCACCTTCGAGGACGACAACGGCACGCTCCGGAATCCCGACGACGACCGCGAGGCGACGCGCCGCAACAACGCCTTCGACTCCGTCGAGGCGCTCGCGAAGCTGCGCTGGGCGGTCGCGTCGGGCGGCGCCGTGACCGGCCTCACGGAGTTCTTCGCGAACCACCAGGGCGTGCCGGGCATCGGCGCCTTCCAGGCCGACGACGCGTCGCTGCGCGACCTACGCAGCCTGAGCTACGTGCGCTGGGAGCGGCCGGGCGTCGCGGGCCTTCCCGTCGATCTCAGCAGCACCGGCTCGTTCGTGTTCGAGCGCGAGCGCTTTCGCGACGTCGAGGGCGAGATCGGCCTCGGCAACGTCGCGACCGACAACCGCACCTACACCGGCGCGCTCGACAATCTCCTGTCGAGCCGCGTCGGCCGGCACGCGCTGGAGGCGCGCCTCGACGTCGGTGGGCAGGTGTTCGCGCCCGTGGACACGCTCGCCGCCGAGCCGGACGGCCCCGACCAGCGCCGCATCCGCTTCGACCTCGCCGCCGGCGACACGATGGGCTTCTTCGGCGACCGCGTGCTCGTGCAGCCGACGTTCCGCTGGGAGCACCTGCACGACGACTTCAGCGGCGGCGCCAAGACCGCCGGACAGATCGCCCGCGAGAGCCGCGGCGGCAGCCACGACCTCCTGACGCCGCGGCTCGGCCTCCGGTTCGACGCCGCGGCGGGCGTCAGTGTGAAGGCGAACGTCGCCCGCGTCGAGCGTGCGCCGAACTTCACGGAGCTCTTCGGCAACCGCGGCTCGATCCTCGGCAACCCGAACCTCGATGCCGAGCGCGGCCTCAACGCCGACCTCGGCTTCGTGTTCGCGCGCGACCGGCTCGGATGGGCGCGGCGCCTCCGCCTCGAGGCCGTCGGCTTCGTCGCGGTCGTCGACGACCTGATCGTGCTGGTGCAGAACTCGCAGCGAACGGCGATCTTCCGGAACGTCGACCGCGCGCGCACGGTCGGCTGCGAGCTCGCCGCCGGGGCCGACGTCGTCGAGCACCTCCGGGTGGGGCTCAACTACACCTACCAGGACGCGCGCGACCAGAGCGGCATCCCGGCCCGCGACGGCAACCAGCTCCCCGGCCGGCCGCGCCACGAGCTCTACCACCGCACGGAGTACCGCCGCGACGAGGGCCGGCTCTTCTACGAGCTCGGCTTCGTCGCCGAGAACTTCCTCGATCAGGCGAATTTCCTCGTCGTGAACGCGCGCGCGATCCACACGCTCGGCGTCGAGGCCGACCTTGCCGCGCTCGGCCGCCGCGTCCGCAGCGACGCGCTCGCGCGGGTGCCGCTCGTTGCGACCTTCGAGGTGCGGAACGTCACCGACAACCAGGTGGAGGATGTCGCGGGGTATCCGCTGCCGGGCCGCGCGTTCTTCGGGACGGTGCGGTGGGCGTGGGAAGGGGCGGAGGCGCCGCGTGGATAGCAGGTCGCTGAGAAAGGCCGAGCTGCGTCGTGGCTCGATCGCTCGCGGGTGCGGCGTAGCGCCGCGACGCCTCCGCGCGCGCGCGCGCGTCCGTCTGAGCGGCCTGCGGGCTCCTTCGGCGAGGATCTCGCTGCTCGTCGCGCTCGCGGCGTGCAGCTCGGGCGGGGTCGAGGACCGCACGCCCGGGGACACGCCGCCGCCGCTCGCGGGCACGAGCGCGTTCGTCGTGACGACCGACTTCCAGACGGGCTCGTTCGCGGTGTTCCCGGTGCTCCAGCCCGGCGCCGTCGCGAAGAACGTCGAGCGCCTCCACTCGGACGCGGTGGCGCGCGTCCACGGCGGGCTCGTGTACGTCGTGAACCGGCTCGGCGGCGACAACGTCCAGGCGCTCGACCCGGCGGCGGGCTACGCGACCCGCTGGCAGTGCTCGGTCGACAACGGCTCGAATCCGCACGACATCGCCTTCGCCGCGCCCGACAAGGCCTACGTGACGCGCTACGAGCGGGCGACGCTCCTGATCGTCGACCCGACGGCCGGGACCGACTGCGCCCGCTTCGTGCGCGGCACGATCGACCTCGCGGCGCTCGCCGACGGCGACGGCCTTCCCGAGATGGACCAGGCCGTCGTGATCGACGGCAAGCTCTACGTGACCCTCCAGCGCCTCGACCGCCGGAACTTCTTCCGTCCGAGCGACCGCAGCACGATCGCCGTGATCGACGTCGCGACCGACGCGCTGGTCGGCGCGATCGATCTCACCGGCACGAACCCGTTCACCGAGACGGCCGGCCTCGTGCCCGATCCGGCGACGGGGAAGCTCGTGGTGAACGAGGTCGGCGAACTCGGCCGGCTCGACGACGGCGGCGTCGAACGCGTCGATCCGGCGGCGATGCGCGCCGAGGGCTTCTTCGTCACCGAGCAGGATCTCGGCGGCAACGTGACCGACGTGGTGACGATCGACGACCAGCACGCCTACGCGATCCTCCTCGACGAGGCGGCGCGGAGCCGGGTCGTGCGCTTCGACCCGGCGGCCCGCCGGGTGACGAACACCCTCGCGGCCGGCGACGAGTTCCTGGTCGACGTCGCGCTCGCACCGGATCGCGCGACGCTCTATCTCACCGACCGGACCTTGAAGCGGCCCGGCGTGCGGCGCTTCGCGATCGCCGACGATGCGGAGCTCGCGCCGTCGCCGATCGACACCGGGCTCCCGCCCTTCGACGTCGTGTTCGTGGCGGGGCCATGAGCGGCGCCATGGGAAGGCGCGGACGCGGCGCGGAAGGGCGAAGGGCGCCGGCGCGGCGCTGGATCGGGGCGCTCGTCGTGGCCGGAGTCGTGGGCGCGCCGCTCGCGGCGGCGGGCGGCGACCCGGCGCTCGCCTGCCGGCGGGCGGTCGCGCGCGGCGCGGCGAAGCTCGCGGCGGCGCGCCTCGCCGCGCTCCGCAAGTGCGAGGACGCGAAGCGCAGGGGTGCGCTCCCGGCGTTTCCCGCCTGCCGCGACGAGCCGGCGGTCGCGGCGGCCTTCGCGACCGCGATCGGGAGGCTCTCCGCGGCGGTCGACCGCGGATGCGGCGGTGCGGACAAGCGGTGCGGCACCGCCGACGATCCGCCGCTCGCGGCGGTCGCCTGGCCGGGCGTCTGCCCGGAGCTCGAGGGCAGCGGATGCGCGACGGTCCTCGCCGGCTGCGGCGACGTTCCGGCCTGCGTCGCCTGCCTCGGCGACACCGCCGTCGGACGCGGAGTCGCGCTCGTGTACGCGCCGTTCGTCGCCGCCGACGCGAAGACGCAGAAGGCGATCGTTCGCTGCCAGAAGGCGCTCGCGACCGCCGCGACGGCGCTCGCCGGCGCCCGGCTCGCGATGGGCGCGCGCTGTCTCGACGGGCGCCTCGCGGGCATGCACGCGGCGCCGTGCCCGCTCCCCGGCGACGGGAGGGCGGCGGCGAAACTCGCGAAGGCGCGGGCCAAGGCGGAGGCGGGCGTCTGCAAGGCGTGCGGCGGCGCCGACAAGCGCTGCGGCGGCGGCGATGACCTCGCGCGCGAGCTCGTCGGCGTCGCGTCCGCGTGTCCGGGGATCGGTCTCTGCGACACGGCGATCGCGAGCTTCGCCGACGCGGTCGCGTGCTTCGACTGCAGCGCCGCGGCCCGCATCGATTGCGCGCTCGCCGGCGCCGCTCCGGGCCTCGCCGACTACCCGGAGGCCTGCGCCGCCGCGCCGCCGACGCCGACCGCCACCGTGACGCCGACCCCGACGGCCACGCCGAGCGCGTCGCCGACCTTCACGCCGCCGCCGACGCCCACCGCGACGCCGAGATTCTGTCCGCGCGACGCGTCGCGAATCTCGCGGGTGACGATCGGGATCGCGACCGGCGGTCCGCTCCTCGGGGCCGCGAGCGTCACGCTCGACTACGATCCCGAGCGGGTGCGGCTCGACGGCGCCGGCGACGATCCCGCGGTGCGCGCCGCCGTGACCGATCTCACCGGCGGCGCGCTCCTCGGGAGGGGCGCCCCCAACAACCAGGACCGCGACGGCGACGGGGCGCCCGACCGGCTGCGCGTCACGCTGGTCGCCGCGAACGGCGTCGCGGGCGACGTGTTGCGCGTGGCGTTCGCCCTCTGCGCGGGTGCGGCGCTTCCGGCGGTCGGCGACTACGCGTGCGCGGTCGTCCCGGGAAGCGCGATCGCCGCCGACGCGGTGACGCCGCTCCCGAACGCCGCCTGTGCGCTCGCCGTCGAGAACGTGCCCCCAGGAGGAGATCCATGAGGACGATGCGGATGGCGATGGCCGCGGCGGTGCTGGCGCTCGGCGCGTCGGCGGCGGTCGCCGCCGACGTCTGCGGCGACGCGGACGGCAGCGGCGCGATCAGCGTGACCGACGGCGTGCAGACGCTGCGCGCCGCGGCCGGCCTCGGCAGCGCCTGCACGCCGTCGCGCTGCGACCTCGACGGCAGCGGCGGCATCTCGGTGAGCGACGGGGTGAACGTGCTGCGCGCCGCCGCCGGGCTCACGGTGCGCCTCGCGTGCCCGGGCGGAGCGCCGGCCTGCGCGAGCGCCGACGTCACGGTCACGCTCGCGACGCCGGCGGCGATCGGCGCGGCGACGCTCGACCTCGCGTACCCCGCGGCCACGGTCGACCTCCCGGGAAGCGGCGACGCCGCCGCCGCGCGGGTGACGATTCTGACGGCGGCCGCGCTCCTCGCGAGCGGCGCGGCGAACGACCTCGGCGACCGGGTGCGCTTCACGCTCGTCGCCGCCGACGGGCTCGCCGACGGCGCGCTCCTGCGCGTGCGCTTCGATTGCCTCGGCGCGGCGCCGAGCGCGGAGGCGTTCGCGTGCGCGCTCGCCGACGTCACCGGCCCCGACGGCCTCACGGAGATCGACGGGGCGACCTGCGGCGTCGCGGTCGCGATCGAATAGAAAGGAGGAGGGTTGGCGACGACGCCGGACGGCGGGAGCGAGCGGATCGGGGACGACGATCGGCGCGCGCGCCTGCTCGCCGCCTTCGCGCTCTCGCTCGCCTGCCACGCGCTCGGCTTCGTGGTGGTGCGCGGCTGGCGCGCCGCCGATCCGACGCCGGTGCGTCCGCTGGTCGTGACGATGGTGGCGCGCGACGGCGGCGCGGCGGGATCCGGAGCGGACGCCGTGGCGGGGCGCGCGCCGGGTGCGGGCGCGGCCTCGGTGGCCGCGGGTCCGGTGGCGCCGGGCGCGCGGGCGCCGCTGCCGCCGTCGCGCGCGCCGGCCGCGTCGTCCCGCCGGTTCGCGCGCGCGGCGGGGCGGCCGGCGCGGCTCGTCGCGCGTCCGCCGGCCGCCGCCGCGCCGCCCGACCCGGCCGATGCGGCGTCGGTGGCGCGCGGCGAGTCGCCCGCTGCCGCGGCCGCGGTGCGGGGCGGGGCCCGTCACGACGAGTCCGTGCCGTCGGCCGGCGGCGCGGGTGCGGCCGGCGCCGGAGGTGTTCCCGGGGCGGGGTCGGGCGGCGGCGCGGACGGGCCGGACGGCCTTCGCGCCCTCTGCGCCAGCTGCCCCGCGCCCGACTATCCGCCGCGCGCGCGGCGGCAGGGCTGGCAGGGTAGCGTCGACGTGGCGCTCGCGATCGGCGCCGACGGCGGCGTCATCGAGGCGCGCGTCGGGCGCTCCTCGGGGTATCCCGCGCTCGACGAGGTGGCGCTCGACGTGGCGCGCCGCAGCCGTTTCCGCGTGCCTGCGGGCGGCGCGGAGCTCCGCGGCCGGCTCCGCTATCGCTTCGTGCTCGACGCGACCGCGGGGCGGCGGTAGGACCGGCGCGCCCATGACGCCGCTTCGCCTCGCGGTGGCCGCCGCGCTCGCCGGCCTGCTCGCCGCGCGTGCCGGCGCCGCCGGACCGGTCCCGGACGCTCCGGGCCCGGCGTCCGCCGCGCCCCCCGCGCGCATCGTGTCGCTCGCTCCCTCGGTCACCGAGACGCTCTTCGCGCTCGGCGTCGGCGCGCGGGTCGTCGCGGTGTCGGATCATTGCGACTACCCGCCCGCGACGGCGGCGCTGCCGCGCGTCGGCACGTTCAACGCGCCGAGCGTCGAGGCCGTGCTGGCAGAGCGGCCCGACGTCGTGATCGGCCTGCCGAGCCCCGGGAACCGCGAGAACGTGCGCACCATGGAGCGGCTCGGCGTGCGCGTCGAGATCGTCGATCCGGAACGGCTCGCGGATCTCCCCGGCGTCACGCGCCGGATCGCCGCCGTCGCCGGCGTTCCGGAGGCGGGCGAGCGCCTCGTCGCCGCCATGCAGCGCGACATGGACGCCGTCCGCCGCAAGATCGCCGGTGCCCCGGCGCCGCGGACGCTCATGCTGGTCGGGCAGGAGCCGCTGATCGCGGTCGGCCCCGAGAGCTTCCTCGGCGAGATGCTGGTCGCGGCCGGCGCGGTGAACGTCGCCCCGGCGACGGGGGCGTGGCCGCGCCTCAACCTCGAAGTCGTCATCGCGGCGGATCCGGAGGTGATCGTCGATTGCAGCATGGGCACCGAGGCCGGAACCGCCACGCGCGACTTCTGGATGCGCTTTCCGTCCCTTGCCGCCGTGCGGAACGGGCGCATCCTTCCGTTCCGCTTCCTCGAGGCGCTGCGGCCCGGGCCGCGCCTGGCGCTCGCGTTCGAGGAACTCGCGCGCGCGCTCCATCCCGATCGCTTCTGAGATGGCGATTCCGCACCTTACCTGGGCGCGCCTCGCGCGCGTCAACGGTCTCCTCCTCGCGCTGCTCGCCGCGAGCGTGGCCGCGGCGGTCACGATCGGACCCGTCGCCCTCACGTGGGGGCGCGTGTTCGCGGCGGGCGGCGGTCCGAACCCCGATGCGGTCATCCTCTTCCAGACCCGCCTGCCCCGCGTGCTGCTCGCGGCGATCGTCGGCGGCGCGCTCGCGATCTCGGGCGCGGCGCTGCAGGCGTTGCTGCGCAATCCGCTCGCCGAGCCTCACCTCGTCGGCATCTCGAGCGGCGCCGCGCTCGCCGCGGCGCTCGCGCTCGTGACGATGCCGGTCGTGCTCGGGCAGGCGATCGTCGCGCCCGTCGCCGCGTTCCTCGGCGCGCTCGCGAGCCTCTGGATCGTCGTGCGGCTCGCGCTGGTCGGCGCGCGCGTCGATCCGACGACGTTGCTCCTCGTCGGCGTCATCTACAACGCCTTCACCGGCGCCCTCCTCATGTTCCTGAACAGCATCGCCGATCTCTATCAGGTCCACGGCGTGCTCTTCTGGCTGATGGGGCACGTCGGGACGCGCGGCTATCCGCTGCTGGCGGCCCTCGCGCTCTACAGCCTGGCCGGGCTCGCGCTGCTCCTGCGGCACGCGCGCGACCTCGACTGCCTGAGCCTCGGCGACGAGCGGGCCTCCGAACTCGGCGTCGACGTGGAGCGCGCGCGCCGCACGGCGTTCGTCGCGGCGGCGCTCCTGGTCGGGGCGGTGGTGTCGGTGAGCGGGCTCATCGGCTTCGTCGGACTCGTCGTGCCGCACCTCGTGCGGCTCGTGTGCGGCGCCGACCATCGCCTGCTGCTGCCGGCGTCGTATCTCGCCGGCGCGATCTTCCTCGTGTGGGCGGATACCGCGGCGCGCACGGTGCTCGGCGTCACCGAGATTCCGGTCGGCGTGGTGACCGCGCTCTGCGGCGCGCCCGTGTTCGCGTACCTGCTGCGCCGCGAGCGCACGCTGGGGGGATCGTGAGCGCGGCGCCGCCGAGCGTGGAGGACGTGCGGGCGTTCGGCGCCCCCGGACGCGGGGCCGCGCTCGACCCGCCCGCGCTCGCCGCCGAGCACGTCGCGTTCGCGTACGGCGCGCGCGCGGTGCTCCGCGACGTCAGCCTGGCGGTCGCGCGCGGCGCCATGGTGGCGCTCGCCGGGCCGAACGGCTCGGGCAAGTCGACGCTGCTCGCGCTCCTGGCGGGGACGCGCCGCGCCGCCGCCGGCGCGATCGCGGTCGGCGGGCGCCCGATCGACGACTGGGAGCGTCGCGCGCTCGCGCGCACGGTCGCCGTCGTGCCGCAGGACACGAGCGTGACCTTTCCGTACACCGTTGCCGAGATGGTCCTCATGGGCCGCGCGCCGCACCGCCCGCCGCTCGGTCTCGAGGGCGGGCGCGACGTGGCCATCGCGGAGCGCGTGATGGACGAGACCGGCATCCTCCACCTCGCGGCCCGCCGCTTCACGGAGCTGTCGGGCGGCGAGCGGCAGCGGGTGGTCGTGGCGCGCGCGCTCGCGCAGGAGCCGGAGATCCTCCTCCTCGACGAGCCGACGAGCCACCTCGACGTGCGCCACGCGATCGAGATCCTCGAGCTGGTGGCCGCGGTGAACGGCGCGCGCGGCGTGACGGTGGTCGCCGTCCTGCACGACCTCACGAGCGCCGCGCTCTACTTCGAGCGGATCGCGTTCCTGCGCGACGGCGCGCTCGTCGCCGACGGCGCGCCCGGCGCGATCGTCACCGCCGAGACCATCGCCCGCGTCTTCGACGCCGACGTCCGGGTCGACGTCGATGCCGAGGGCATCCCGGCGATCCGCCCGCGCCGCCGATCGTGAGCGGGGTGCCCGAGGGCCTCGCGCCGGGACGCGCCGCTCGTCGTCGTCGGTCGGAACGTGGGGACGATCGACACGGTGCTCCTCGCGGCGGCGCCGTTCGCCCGCCGGAGCTCCGAGGCGATGACGTCATCCCTCCATCGGGAGGGGAATCGTGATCCGCACCGCGACGTCGGCCCGGACGCGCAGGGTCCCGAGCATCGCGCTGTACGGCCGGATGCCGAAGTCGGGCTGATGGAGGCGGGCGTCGGCGACCCAGGCCGGACCCTCGCGGCGCGCCGTCGCGGTGAGGTCGCGGGTGTGGCCGTGGAGGTCGAGCCGGCCGTGGACGGCGAGTACGTCGCCGCGCCCCGTCGCCGCCTCCGACACGAAAAGGATCTCGGGGTGCCGGGCCGCGTCGAGCACGTCGCGGACGATGGTGTCCTCGATCGTCCGCCGGTCGCTCTCGGAGAGCGTGTCCGGATCCACGACCCCGTTCCGCACCGCGCCGACCACCCGGAGCGACGTCGGATCGAAGCGGGCGTCGACCCGCCACGTCGTTTCGTCGATCCCGATCGTGAAGGTCGTGACGCGGAGCTCGAGGTCGTGCGCCACCGCCGAGAGCAGGCCCTCCTTGTACGTGAGGATCCGGCACTCGGCGGTGGTCGCGTCGACGCGCATGGCGCTCCGACCATGCCGCGAGTCGCGGCGCAGTGGAAGCGTCGGCGGCGCGGGCAACGCCCGCCGCGCTCGTGGCGGGCCGGCCTCGTTCTCAACGCAGGGCGGCGTGCGGCGGCGCCGGCACCGGCGGGGCCTTCGCCCCGGGCCGCGGGACCAACATCGGGACGCGGCGGCGGTACTCGGCGTACGGGGCGCCGTGCAGATCCTCGAGGTCGCGCTCCTCGAAGCGGATCGCGATCAGGATGTACGCGGTCGTCATCGCCGCGAAGAAGAGGTGCGCGGCGGTCATCGTCGGCGTCGCCCAGAAGGCGAGGAGCCACCCGACGTAGAGCGGGTGGCGGACGTGACGGTAGGGGCCGGGCGTCGTGAAGCGCAGCGGCGTGTAGGCACGGCCCTTCAGGAAGAGCCAGACCTGACGCAGGCCGAAGAGGTCGAAGTGGTTGATGAGGAAGGTCGTCACTAGGACGGTCGCCCAGCCGGCCGCGAACACCAGGTGCATCGCGGCGCGCGCGGCGGGGCTCTCGAGCGCCCACACGGTGCCGCCGATCGGCCGCCACTGCCAGAAGAGGAGGAGCAGGGCGACGCTCGACGCGAGGACGTAGAGGCTCCGCTCGGCCGCGCTCGGGACGACGCGCGTGGCGAGCGCCTTGAACCAGGGCCGCGCCATGATGCTGTGCTGGAGCGCGAAGAGCGCCAGCAGGAGGCCGTCGACGGCGAGCGCCGTCGCGACGCCCTCGGCCGCTGGGCCGTCGAGCGCCGTCGGGACGCCGAAGCCGCCGACGAAGCCGACCGCGTAGAGAAAGCTCACGAGGAAGAGCGCGTAGGCGACGCACCCGAACAGAAAGACTACCCATCGCTTGGTCATGAGAGGCTCCTTTCACCGAGCGTTCTGGCGAGGAAGGATGTCGGCGGCGCGCGGGGCGGACAACGCGCCGGCGCGCCGGATTTTTTGTCCGTGCGGCCGGAACCTGTCCGTGCCGCCGGCCCGCTTGCTCGAGGGTCGCCGGAGTGGTGGAACGACGCTGGCATGGACGTCGTCTCCGACGTGTTGCGGGCGGTCCGCTTCTCGGGGCTCGTGATCTTCCAGACCGAGCTCACCGCGCCGTGGGGGCTCGCGGTCCCGCCGGCCGCCACGCTCGCCGGGGTCTTCGGCCTCGGGACGCGACGGCTGATCCCGCTCCACGCCGTCGCCAAGGGGCGCGGCGTGTCGGTGCTCGACGGCGTCGAGGCGCTCGCCGAGGGCGACGTCGTCATGTACCCGCACGGCGACGCCCACGTGCTCGCGAGCGACGCGACCGTCATGCCGACGCCGGTCGGCGGCCTGCTCCCGCCGCTCACGCCCGAGTCGCTCACCGTCGTCCGCCACGGCGGTGGCGGCGCGCTCACCCGCGTCGTCTGTGGCTTCATCCACTGCGACGAGGCCGTCTTCAACCCGCTGGCGGTGAGCCTCCCGAAGGTGCTCTGTGGGCGCGGGAACGGCGGCGCCGGCGCGACGTCGCTGGCCGGCCTGCTGCAGCTCGTGCTTTCCGAGGCCGCGACGCCGCGCGCCGGCACCACGACGATCCTCACGCGTCTCACCGAGCTCATGTTCGTCGAGGTGTTGCGGACGTACATGGAGGCGCTCCCCGCCGAGCAGACCGGCTGGTTCGCGGGGCTCCGCGACCCCTTCGTCGGTCGCGCCCTGCAACGCCTGCACGCCGAGCCGGCGCGCGACTGGAGTGTCGAGGAACTCGGTCGCGCCGTCGGCCTGTCGCGTTCGGCGCTCGTCGACCGCTTCCACGCGCTCGTCGGCCAGCCGCCGATGAGCTATCTGACCCACTGGCGCATCCAGCTCGCGACCCGGCTCCTCTGCGACTCGCACGCGAGCGTCGCGACCATCGGGGAGCAGGTCGGCTACGCGAGCGAAGCCGCGTTCAGCCGAGCGTTCCGCCGCGTGGTGGGGAAGCCGCCGGCGGCGTGGCGACGGGAGGCGGCGCTCGGCTGAGCGATGCTGCGCCGAGGCGGCGGGATCTCCGCCTTCGGCGTCGAACCCGACGGGACGCGCGTCCGACGGCCGGCCTGGCCGGGGGCGACTCCTTCGTGGTACAGCCGCACGCGGGGGAGGTGGCTATGGCGCAGGTTCCGGCGACGGTCGTGGACGGAGCGAACGTCACGCGGCTCATCTGGCTCGGAGTGGTCGTGGCGGCCTGCGGGTTCGCCTACAGCTCGTGTACGACCTACGTCGCGCCGAACGAGGTCGGCATCCTCGAGAGCCGGCTCGTCGGGCCCACGGGCATTCGCGAGAAGATGTACCCGGGCGGGCGGCTCTACTTCCTGATGATCGGGCAGACGATGCACCGCTTCCCGACCGACCTCCAGGTGCTCGAGCTCACGAGCTACCGCGACGAGTCGAACGCGCGGAACGCTCGGGTCGAGGCACCGGTCGAGGTCAATACCTCCGACGGCTCCAAGGTGGTGCTCGACGTGACCGTGCTCTATCGCATCGAGGACCCGTTCTCGGTGATGCAGCAGGCGGGGCCGGGCCGCCTCTTCGAGTCGACGGCCGTCATCCCGAAGACGATCGCCGCCCTCAAGAAGAACCTCGGCGAGATGGTGGCGGAGGACTTCTACAACGTGAAGGTGCGCTCGCAGCGGGCCGAGAAGGCGCTCGCACAGGTGCACACGGAGCTCAAGGAGAAGGGCATCGCGGTCGATCACGTGCTGCTGCGCCAGTACTACTACAACCACGACTACCAGCAGCAGATCGAGGAGAAGAAGGTTCAGGACCAGCTGAAGTTCACACGCGCGTCCGAGGCCGAGGCCGCGAAGGAGCTGGCGAAGAAGCAGGAGATCGAGGCGACCGGGCGCGCCAAGGTCGAGATCGAGACCCAGCGCGGCAACGCCGAGGTGACCAAGATCCAGGCCGAGGCCGACGCCTACCGGCGCAAGCGTGTCGCTGACGCCGACCTCCTGGTGCAGCTCGCCAACGCCCAGGGCGCCGAGCTCGAGAACCGCGCGTATCAGGGCGGCGGCTCGGAGAATCTCGTCGGCATGAAGATGGCGGAGGTGCTGGCGGGCGTGGAGACGGTGCTCGTGCCGTCGGGAGGGAAGGGGGGCATGAACCCGCTCGATCTGAACCAGGCGCTCCGGCTCTTCGACGTCGCGCCCGAGACGGCCTCGCAGGGAGTGAAACCGTGAGGCGGCCGTGCGGTGCCGGTCTCGCGCGTGCCGCCGTCGCGCTCTCGGCCGCCGGCGCTCGGCGGTTTCGCCCGGGGCGCGGAGCGCGCGCGCTCGCGCTCGTCGCCGTCGCCGTCCTCGGGAGCGGATGCTACCGCTCGACCGGTTCCACCGAGGTCGGCATCAAGATCGGCAAGCTCTTCGGCGCCGACGAGGTCGTGGCGCCCGGCCGAACGGTGATCGTCTTCCCCGTCGTCCACGACTGGTACGTCTTCGACACCAAGACGCAGACGGTCCAGATGAAGGAGCAGGGCAAGGGCAGCGGGGAGGACGACGCCCTCGACTTCAAGACCCGTGACGGCAACGACGTGAGCGTCGACGTGACGGTGCTTTACCACGTCGATCCGGCGAAGGCGCCGCACGTGTTGCGGCACGTCGCGTACGACGTCGACGAGGTGCGGACCGTGCTCGTCCGACCGCTCGCGCGCTCGATCCCGCGCGATGCGCTGAACGATCTCTCGTCGGAGGAGTTCTACGACTCCGACCTGCGCGCGGCGAAGGAGGAGCAAGCGCTCGCCAACCTCCGGCACGCGCTCGAGCCGTACGGGCTCGTCTGCGAGCGGGTGGTGCTCGGGAACTACCGCTTCCACAAGAACTACCAGGCGGCGATCGACCAGAAGAAGGTCGCCGATCAGACCGTCAACAAGAACCGCTCGGCGGCCGAGGCCGCCGTGAAGGAGTGGGAGCGCGAGCTCGAGACCACCAAGGGCGTGGTCGGTCAGCTGCTGGCGACCGAGCGCGGCAAGGCCCAGCAGGTCACGCTCCAGACCGACGCCTACTACGAGGCGAAGAAGCTCGAGGCCGACGCCATCCTCGCCGAGAAGACGGCGCGCGCCCAGGGCATCACCAAGATGAAGGAGGCGATGGCGGGGGCGGGCGGCCGGACGATGGTGAAGCTCCGCATCGCCGACGCGCTCAAAGGGAAGCGGATCGTCCAGTTCCCGACCTCGGACTCGGCGATCAACCTGCAGCAGACCGACGTGAACCGCTTCCTCGAGTCGGCGGGAGTGCGTTCGGAGCCGTAACGCGGCGTCGGCGGGGCGCCGGCGCGGGAGCGTGCCGTGGCGCGGCGGATTCCGGCTTCACGGCCGGCCGGCGTTCCGGTAGGCATACGGATCCATGGACGCCGCCGAACGCTTCTGCCTCGGACGCATGCAGAACCCCGTCCGCGGATTCCTGCACGGCTCGGCGGCGGCGCTGTCGGTCGGCGGCGGCGCGCTGCTCTGGCGCGCGGGCGAACGCGACGCCGCGATGCGGATCGCGCTCCTCGTCTTCACCGCGAGTCTCGTCGGGCTCTACAGCGTGAGCAGCCTCTACCACTCGTTTCCGTGGCGGGCGGAGTGGAAGCGGCGCATGCAGCGGCTCGACCACTCGATGATCTACGTGCTCGTCGCCGGCACCTACACGCCGATCGCGGTGGCGATGCTGGACGGGTGGCTGCTCGCGGCGGCGCTCGCGGCGACCTGGGGCATCACGATCGCCGGCATCGTGCAGAAGGTCTTCTGGCCGCGCGTGCCGCATGGGGTGTCGATCACGCTGCAGATCGTGCAGGGCTGGCTCGCGCTGCCCTTCATCGGCGAGGTCGCGCGGACGCTGCCGCCGGGCGCCCTCTGGCTCGTGGTGCTCGGCGGGCTCTCGTACACGATGGGTGCGGTCTTCTTCGTGACCCGACGGCCGAGGCTCTGGCCGCACGTGTTCTCGTACCACGAGGTCTTCCACGTCTGCGTCGTCGCCGGGAGCGCGCTGCACTACGCGGCGATCCTGGGGTACGTCGCTCGGTTCCCGGGCAGCTGATCCCGCGTCGGTCCGGGGAGGTGGCGTCGCCGCCGGGTACGAGTGCCCGCTGACCGGGTGGGGCCGCCCGTGCTAGACCTCCGGTCGTGAACCCTGCGCGCACGCCGGCCCGCTACGACGATCTCCTCGAAGTCCCCGACACCAAGGGCGCGGAAATCATCGACGACGAATCGAGGCGCGTCGATCCGCTGCTGCGTACGGTCGAGGTCTGTCGTCTCGACGGTGGCGGCTGGCGCGTCGTCGCCGTCCACGCCGGCGACGCGCCGGTGCGCCTCGCGCCCTTCGACGCGATCGAGCTCGACGCGGCGCGCTGGTGGCTCGAGTCCGCGTGAGTCGGCTCCGCGCGCTCCTGACCGCCGCCCTTCGGTGCGCGCGCGGCGCCGCCTTCGTTCTCGCGTGTGCGGGCGGGGGGGTGTTCGTGCCCGGCGCGTGCGGCGTCGCGTGGGCCGAGCCGCGTGCCTACGGCTCGCTCCGCCGCGACGAGCAGGCGCTCTGCGACCAGTACGCGACCCAGGCCGAGCGCATCGCGCGCGGCCGCGAGGCGGGATTCTCGGTGTACTCGCCGCTGAATGCGCTCCGCGACGCGTGCGCCGAGCACCCGAGCGACGAAAAGGTCTGCAAAGGCTTCCCGCCGCTCGCGCGGGCGATCCACCGCGAGAAATGGACCGCCACCGAGGCCGGCGCGAAGGTCCGCGGAGACTGCCTGCGCTGGATCTATCCCTGAGTTGCCTCGCCGTCGGGTCTCTTGGTAGATCGCGCCAGCCGTGTACTTCCACTTCGCGAACGTCCTCGTCTTCCTCGCCCTCGGCTTCGCTCTCAGCGCCATGATGCTCGGGCTCGGGCGGCTCGTGCGCCCGCGCAACCCGGAGGCGGCGAAACTCACGAGCTACGAGTGCGGCGAGCCGGCGAGCGGCAGCGCCTGGATCAACTTCAACATCCGGTTCTATCTCGTGGCGCTGGTGTTCGTGGTGTTCGACGTGGAGCTGGCGTTCATGTACCCCGTCATGGCCGTCTTCAAGGGCTGGATCGCCGACGGGCGCGGCCTCGCGGCGCTCGGCGAGATCCTCCTTTTCGTCGGCGTCCTGGCGGTCGGGCTCGTCTACGTCTGGGCCAAGCGCGACCTCGAGTGGGTGAAGGGATCGGCCTCCGGCACGGACTTCCGGCGCGCCGCCTGAGCGGATAAGGATCGACCGATGTCGCTGATGAACACGATGCCGGAGTTCATGATCACGACGCAGGTCGACGCCATGCTCAACTGGACCCGGAAATCGTCGCTCTGGTACATGCTTTTCGGGCTCGCCTGCTGCGCGATCGAGCTCATGCAGACGGGAGGCCCGCGCGCCGATCTCGACCGCTTCGGCGCCGTCCCGCGGGCAACGCCGCGCCAGTCGGACCTGATGATCGTCGCCGGCACGCTCACCCTGAAGATGGCGCTGCGCACCAAGCTCCTCTACGACCAGATGCCCGACCCGAAGTACGTCATCTCGATGGGGAGCTGCTCGAATTGCGGCGGCCTCTTCCAGCTGGCGTACTCGGTCTGCGACGGCGTCGACAAGGTGCTGCCCGTGGACGTGTACGTTCCGGGCTGCCCGCCGCGTCCCGAGGCCCTCACCCAGGGCATCCTGCTCCTGCAGGAGAAGATGATGGGCGAGACGTGGCTCGTGCGGGGTGCGCCCGCCGGGACGCGCGCCTGATCCGAGGGGTCGTGGACGCCGCCGCGATACACCAGGCGCTCGCCGCGCGCTTTCCTCGGGCGATCGAGGGATTCGAGACGGGCGGCGATCCGGCGGTGCGCGTCCGCGCGGGCGACGTCGTCGCGGTGGCGGCGCACCTCAAGAGCGATCCGGCGCTTGCCTTCGACTGCCTCTCGAATCAGAGCGGCGTCGATCAGCCGAAGCGCGACGCGATCGAGGTCGTCTACCATCTCTTCTCGTACGCGCACGGCCATGCGCTCGCGATGAAGGTCGGCGTACCGCGCGATCGCCCGCGGCTCGCGACGGTCTCGACGGTGTGGCGCGCGGCGATCTGGCAGGAGCGGGAGATCTTCGATCTCCTCGGCGTCGAGTTCGCGGGCCATCCCGACCTCCGCCGCATCCTGCTGCCCGAGGACTGGGTCGGCCATCCGCTCCGCAAGGACTACGTCGAGCCGGCGGAGTACCACGGCATCAGCACCAAGCGGGAGAGCCTGCTGTGAGCACCGGGATCGGGGGCGTCGAGGTGGACGTGCTGCGCGAGGGCGTGGCGACCGAGGAGATGACCCTCAACATGGGACCGCAGCACCCGAGCACGCACGGCGTGCTGCGCTTCGTCGTGAAAGCCGACGGCGAGGTGATGCGCGAGGCGATCCCGGACGTCGGCTATCTGCACCGCTCGATCGAGAAGATCGCGGAGAAGGTCGGCTACCACGGCTTCATGCCGTACACCGACCGGGTCGACTACGTCGCCGCGATGCCGTGCAACCAGGGTTGGGCGATGGTGTGCGAGAAGCTCGCCGGCATCGAGGTGCCGAAGCGCGGCGAGTACTGCCGCGTGATCGCCGTCGAGCTGAATCGCATTGCGAGCCATCTCGTCGCGGTCGGCACGATGGGCATGGACATCGGCGCCTTCACGCCCTTCACGCACGCGCTGCGCGAGCGGGAGCACATCAACAACCTGCAGGAAGAGCTCTGCGGGGCGCGGCTCACCTTCACCTACATGCGGATCGGCGGCGTCGCGTACGATCTGCCGCCGGGCTGGGGCGCCAAGCTCCGGCGCTTCCTCGACCGCTTCGAGCCGCTGATCGAGGAGTACAACGACCTCATCTCCTTCAACAAGATCTACGTCGAGCGGCTGGCGAACGTCGCGGTCATCTCGCGCGACGACGCGATCGACTACAACCTCACGGGTCCGAACCTCCGCGGCTCGGGCGTGCGGTTCGACGTCCGGAAGGACCTGCCGTATTCGATCTATCCGGAGCTCGACTTCGAGGTGCCGGTCGGCACCGGCGAGCGCGGTACGCTCGGCGACTGCTTCGACCGCTACATGGTCCGCATCCGCGAAATGCAGCAGTCGTGCCGCATGCTGCGGCAGTGCCTCGACCGCATCCCCGAGGGGCCCGTGCTCGGGAAGGTGCCGCGGAAGTTCAAGCCGGCGGCGGGTGACGCCTATGTGCGGGTCGAGGCGGCGCGCGGCGACATGGGCTGGTACTGCGTGAGCGACGGGAGCGAGTACCCGTATCGGGTGCGGATCCGGACCGGCTCGTTCGCCGCGATGGCGATCGTCGACCACGTGAGCCGGGGGCTCATGCTCGCCGATCTCGTCGCGGTGATCGCGAGCCTCGACGTCGTGGCGCCGGAGGTCGATCGGTAAGGCCGG
>JADYZW010000026.1 GCA_020852955.1 Deltaproteobacteria bacterium
CGCGGGCGAAGATGTCTTGGTAGGCACGGGCGGGATTGAACCGCCGGCCTCTTCCGTGTCAAGGAAGCGCTCTCCCACTGAGCTACGTGCCTGAGATTCGATAACAGATTGTTTTGGCTATCAATCGGCACCTTGAGTGTCAAGCTTCGGAACGTCTTGCGCCTGTTTTCGGCGCTGGTGTCGACCGCTTTCCTGATGCCGGCGCGGCTTGGCGCCGACGCTCCCCCGACGCGAGAGACCTTCAGCGTCACCTACACGATCGAGATCCACGCCGCGGAGCCGGCGCGCGCCAGGGTGCGCTGGACGTTCGCCGGCATCGACGAGATCGAACGGATCCGCTTGCGATTCGAGCCGGGACGCTTCGAGGACTTCACCGGGAGCGGCACCATCGAAGAACGACGCGGCGAGGTCCGCTGGGTTCCTTCCGGACCGTACGGCGAGCTGCAGTACATCGCGCACGTCGACCATCGCCGGACGCCCGGCACGGGGTACGACAGCTACGCGGGCGACGGCTGGATCCTCTCACGGACGACCGCCTTCTTCCCTCGCAGCGGCGTCGTGTTCCGGCGCGACATCGAGCCGTTCCCCGAGTCACGCGCGCGACTCGTCCTCCGACTTCCTCGGGGCTGGGCGTCGGTCACCGCCCTTCCCGGCGACGGGCCCAACTCCTACGTCGTCGAAACGCCGCACCAGCGCTTCGATCATCCACGCGGCTGGCTCATGCTCGGATGCCTGAAGCGCGTCGACGCCACCATCGGCGCGACGGCCCTGACGATCGCCCGCGCTCCCGGCGTAACCCACGCGGTCGATCGGACAGTGCAGTTGCTGGCGAAGGCCCTTCCGCCCATGCTCGCGATGTTTCGTCGCCCCCTGCCCCGCCTCCTCGTGGTGCTGGGCCCTGATCCGATGTGGCGCGGCGGCCTCAGCGGCGAGGAGTCGTTCTACATGCACGGGGATCGTCCGCTGCGATCCCGCGATCACACGAGCCCATACCTGCACGAGCTCTTTCACGTCGCCGCACCCTTTCGACCGGCGTCGGATGCCCACTGGGTCACCGAAGGGCTCGCGGAGTACTACTCGATCGAGCTGCCCCGTCGCGACGGTTCACTCTCCGAGAAGGCGTATCGTCGCGCACTCGAGCTCTTCGGCGAGCACGGCGTCTGGGGACACGACTTCACCCGCAGCGCGCTTCCCGCCCTGCGCAACAACAGCGCGCCCCTCGTGATGTGGGCGCTCGATCGCCGCATCCGCGCCGCGACCGAGAACGCGCGGCGCCTCGACGACGTCGTAACGGCGCTCGCAGCCGACGGCGGTGCCGTCTCCACCGGACGGTTCCTGGGTGCCGTACGGCGGGTGGCCGGAGGAGGCTTCGCGAGCTTCTTCCGCCGCCACGTCTACCGCGGCGAACGCCCGTCGCTTTCCACGCCCTCCGCCCCGTGACCTCCCAGAACGGGCCTGCCGCGCCGGCCCGACCGCATATCAGGCGGGCCGGCGGACTGATATCATCCCGCGCGATGCGGATCGTTCCCTGGCGTTCACTCCGACTGCGTTTGATCGTCCTCTTGGTGCTCTCCGTCGTGTGCGTCCTGGCGGCCGCCACGGCCTTGGAGATCCGACTCTCGACGCGCCTGGCCGAGCGCAATCTCCAGGAGCGTGCGCTGACGCTGGCCAAAGAGATCGACATCCTCCTCGGCTCGCTCTGGGGACGCACCGATCTCCGCAACTTCCATCATCGCCTCGCCGAGCTCGCGCGCACGCATCGCAACGTCGCCGACATCGAGATCCTCCTGCCCGTGCGCGACCAGTGGCGCCTGCTCGGCAGCTCCGGTCGCGCGACGCCGACCGAGCCCATCGCGCTCGATCGGCTCGCCATGGAGCTCGACCAGCCCATCTGGCAACTCCTCCCCGGCAGCTCGCACCTCGGCCTCGCCGTGGCGCCTTTCCATCTCGGTCAGCGCGTCATCGGCGCGATTCGAGTGAAGGCGTCTCTCGCGGAGGTCGAGCGGCTCGCGAACGTACAGGCGCAGCGCGCGCTCCTCCTCGCTCTTCTTTCCGTCCTCGCCATCGCGGGCGTCCTCGGCATTATCCTCACACGAACCATCGCGAGACCCGTCGGCCTCCTGGTCGACGCCATGAACGCCGCGCGCGCTGGTCGCCTCGATACGCGGGTGCAGCTGCGCGGGAGCGACGAACTCCAGCAGCTCGGCGATCATTTCAACAGCATGCTCGAGACGATCGCACGCGGCGATCACGAGAAACGAGAGCTCGTGAGCCGCTTGAGCCGCTTCAACGACGAGCTCGAGAGTCGGGTCGCCACCGCGACGGCGGACATCGCTGCGAAGAACCTCGAGCTGCAACGCAGCAACGAGCAACTCTGGCACGTCCAGAAGCAGCTCGGACGCGCGGAGCGTCTCGCGGCGCTCGGGCAGATGACCGCCGCCATCGCGCACGAGCTCGGCACGCCGCTCAATTCGGTCTTGGGCTACACCCAACTGCTCGCGAAGGAGGTCACGAGCGAAGGCGGACGCGAGAAGCTCTCCATCATCGAATCTCAGGTCCGCATCATGAGCCAAGCCATCCGAAACGCCCTCGACCAGACCCGCACGCCGTCGGTCGAGCGCCGGCCGGTCGCCGTCGTGCCCCTCATCGAGGAGACCCTGGCGCTCTTGGCCCCGGCGCTCAACGCCAAGGGCATTGCCGTCGAGCGCCAGATCGACACGGCGCCGGCGACGATCTCGGCCGACCCCCGGGGCCTGCAGCAGATCCTCCTGAACATCCTCACCAATGCGGTGGACGCCCTCGACCCGAACGGACACATTCGCGTCCGCGCCGAACCGTTCGTGGCGAATGGCGGCCCGCCGGGGCTGCGGCTCCGCATCACGGACGACGGCACAGGCATCGCACCGCACGATCTCCAGCACGTCTTCCAGCCGTTCTTCACCACCAAGGAGGTCGGGCGCGGCACGGGGCTCGGGCTCACGATCACGCAGGACATCACGCGGGCCCACGGCGGAACGATCCGCGTCGACAGCGAGCCCGGCCGCGGAACGACCGTGGACGTCACGATCGCGGGCGGAGTCGCCGCGTGAGCACGCGGCTCCTCGTCATCGACGACGACGCCGTCACCCGCGAGCTGCTGACGGAGGTTCTCCAGAGCGAAGGCTATGCGGTCGAGGCCTGCGAGAGCGGCGGCGCCGCGCTCGCCCGCGCGGCCGAGGAGGCGTTCGCCCTCGCGATCACCGACGTTCGGATGCCCGAGATGGACGGCATCGCGGTCACGCAAGCGCTCAAGGCGCGGCAACCCGAGCTCCAGGTGATCGTGATGACCGCGTTCGGCTCGGTGGAGACGGCCGTCGAGGCCATCCGCCACGGCGCGTTCGACTACGTCAGCAAGCCGATGAACCTCGACGAGATCAAGTCGACGGTGCGCCGGGCACTCACGGCACGCGACCTGTCGGAAACGTCCCCGGACGGGGGACCGCCCATCGTCGACACGAGCGTTGTCGTGGGGCGCAGTCCGGCGATGGTGGAGGTGTACCGGACCGTCGCGCGCGTCGCGACGTCGCCGAGCACGGTCTTGATCCTGGGAGAGAGCGGCACCGGTAAGGAACTGATCGCCGCCGCGCTGCACCGCCACAGTGATCGCGCTAGCCGGCGATTCGTCGCCGTCGATTGCGGATCGCTCACGGATTCCCTGCTCGAATCGGAGCTCTTCGGGTACGTGCGCGGCGCCTTCACCGGAGCGGTCGGCGACAAGAAGGGCCTCTTCGAGGAAGCCAACGGTGGAACGATCTTCCTCGACGAGATCGGCGACATCGGCCCCTCCATGCAGGCGAAGCTCCTGCGGGTCCTGCAGGAGTACGAGATCAAGCGAGTCGGAGGGCAGGACTGGATCCGGATCGATGTCCGCGTCGTCGCGGCGACCAATCGCAACCTGGCGCTGCTCGTCACCGAGGGGACCTTTCGCGAAGATCTCTACTACCGTCTGAAGGTCGTCACGATCACGCTCCCGCCGCTGCGCGATCGCCGCGAGGACATTCCCCTCCTCGCCGAGTACTTCGTCCGGCGTCACGCCGCGCGGAGCACCAAGGCGGTGACGCACGTCACGCCCGACGCGCTGGCGCTCCTGATGGAGCACCCGTGGCCTGGCAACATCCGCGAGCTCGAGCACTGCATCGAGCGGGCGGTCGCCCTCGCGAGCGGGCAGGTGCTGACGGCCGAGGATCTCGCGCCGGAGCTCCAGGGCGGCATCGACACGACTCTCTTTCGCGGCGCGCCCACCCTCGAGGAGGTCAAACGTCGCTACCTGGCGCACGTGCTCCAGGAAACTGGCGGGAACGTCTCGCGAGCTGCGACGATCCTCGGGATAGAGCGGCGCTCGCTCCAGCGGATGCTCCGACGCTACGGGCTCCGGACGAACTGAGTCTTTCTGCCTCGTTCAGCGCGTCATTCGGTCGCACCACCGCAAGTACCTGATTTCGTGCCGATCGATGCGCCCCTGCCGCTCTCCCTGCGTCCTTCGAGCCCTGATTCCACCGAAGGGCCAACGCCAACCAGTTGGAATCATTATCAAAGCACGGTGGCATCGCGATTGCTCTCCCACCGTCTCGACGATGCGCATCCTGGTGATCGACGACGACGCCATCTTCAGTCGATATCTGGCCGAGGTCCTGGCGCACCTCGGACACGTCGCGGAGTGGGTGACGGACGGCCTGGTGGGATTCGAACGCTGCCTTCGCAACGCCTTCGACCTGGTCATCTGTGACGTCCGGATGCCCCTGATCCTCGGCACGGAGCTGGTAGCCGAGATTCGTCGCGATCAACCCGACCTGCCCATCGTCCTGATCTCGGCATTCGCCGACGATCAGCTCGCGGCGCAAGCCCACGAACGGGGAGCATGGCTCTTGTCGAAACCGTTCGACGCCGTGGGGTTGGGTGAAGTGCTGGAGCGTGCGGCCACCGCGCCGCGCCTCGCCTCGTAAGGAGACACGATGATGATGACGAACGAACCCGGAACGATTCCCCTCGAGCGCGAGCGTCGGCTCGTGCTCGCGATCCTCGAAGAAGCCGTTCGCAGCTACCAGCGCTATGCCTTCGCGACGAACCGCCGCGGCCGACGTCTGTTCGGCGAGACGTGCGAATGGTTCGACGCGCACGACGACCCCTGGATCTTCTCCTTCGAGAACATCTGTCATGCGCTCGACCTCGATCCCGACCACATCCGGGAAGGGCTCGAGCGATGGCGTCGCGAGCAAGCGCCGCGACGGCCGCTCGTGACCGTTCCCGTGGCTCCCGGGTACCGCCTGCGGCGCGCCGCCGGCTGATCGACCGATCCAGGCTGGTCCGTCGGGGTCGCGGAGAATTTGCCGCCGCGAACTCTTTCCGCGTAGAATCCGGCATGGCTGAACGCACGAGCGTGCCCGGAACGCGATCCCGACGCGGCATGCGGCGGCTCCTGCTGGAAGAGGCGCTTGCCACCTGGCTCCTTCCGGTCATCGGTGCGGTGCTGCTCGCGGTCGGGATGCTGCTCGATGCGCTCGACCTGATAGCCGATCCGTCGGCGGCACTGCTGGCCGTCCTCGGCTTGCTCGTTCTCGGCGCGTCGGCGGCGCTCGGAGCCCTTCCCGGGGACACGCACGCACCCCGGATCTCGTCGGCAGCCCTGATCGCGGCAGCCGTCGGCTGGGTCGCGATCTTCGCAACGCCGTTCGCGCTCCGCATCTTCCCCGGGGCACCCATCGCGACGGCCACCCTCGATCCCCAGCACCCCGGAGAGAGCTTCGCGCTCGGCAGCGGACGCTTCGACCTCGTGCTCGACGCCCGCCTTCCGACGGCGATGGATCGCCAGGATCGACAGCTTCACTACGCGCTCACCCTCACCGATGGTGCGGGGGCGTCGCTACGCCTGGACGGCGAGCTCGGTGATCGCTGGCAGAACCGTCGGCTGGGTCGACGCGGAACCGCGCCGGTCCACGTCGAGCATCTTTCTGCGAGCCATCGGATCGACGATCCAGCGGGCGGCTCGCTGCGCATCGACCAGGTGACCCTCTCGGGCGTCCCGCATGCCACGCTGTCCGGAGCGTTCTACCGGCACCGCGTCCCCCGCGGCGCCTGGCTCCTGCTCGGCGGCATTCTCCTCGGGATCGGCGCCCTGGCCTTCGATCTCTGGGCAAATCCCGAACGAGCGCCGACCACGGCCCTCGTGACCACCGCGGCGACGGGGGCGATGCTGATGTTCTGCAGCTCGGCCGTCGGTCACCCTGGGTTGCGGCAGGTGTTCGGTTCGACCATCGTCGGGAGCATTGGAGGCGTGCCGACCGCCGGACTCGCGGCATGGTTGGCGCGACGGTCTTCGTGGATCCGCGCACACACATCCCGGCGCGCAAGCTGACCGTCGTTTCCGCGTCGGCGCCGCACGAGGAGCGTGGGCCGGTCGTTTCGGACGTCCCCTCGCCACCCGAGGACGGCGACGCCTCGCAGCGTCAGTGGGTCGTCTGGCTGGCCGTCGGCGGAGGGCTCGCCGTCGTGCTCCTCGTCGCGCGCGCCGACGTCGATCAACTGCTTCGCACCGCGGCCGGCATCGCCCCGACCCTCCTCGCGCTGCCCGCCCTGGCAACGCTCGGCAGCTACCTCACCATGGCCTGGTCCTACCAGGGCATCGCACGAGCCGCGGGGTACCGGCTGCCGTTCCGGGAAATGTGCAGCATCACGCTGGTCGCCAACACCGCCAACTACCTCCTCGCAACCGGCGGTCTGTCCGGATTCGCGCTTCGCATGTACCTCTTCGCCAGGCGCGGCATCCCGGCCGGCAGCGCGGTCCTCATCTCCCTGGTGCAGACCCTGCTCACCAATCTCGTCCTGCTCGTTTTCGTCATGTGGGGCTTCGCGCTTCTGCTGCTCTCCCACAACCTGGTCGGGCGCGACCTGATCGCCGCAGGCACGTTACTGATCGCGTTCGGGATCGTCGTCGTCGTGACGTGCGTCGCGCTCCTGCATCGACGGTGGCGACGCACGCTCCTGTTCTCCGCCACACGGCTGTTGGACCGGCTGCTCCGTCGCTTCGCGCCGCATCGACGACCGCGGCGCGCGAAGCTCGTCCGCTTTCAGCACAATCTGAACGTGGGCCTCGACTTCTTGTTGCAACGGCCACACGACATGCTGGCGCCGACCGCGTACATCGTCCTCGACTGGATCTTCACGCTGCTCGTGCTCTACACGTCCTTCGTCGCGATCGGGTCGCCGATCGCCATGAGCCACGTGATCGCCGGCTTTGCGATCGGCATGTTCTTCTCCGTGGCATCGCTGATCCCCGGCGGCCTCGGGATCATGGAAGGCTCGATGGCCGCGGTGTTCGTCACCCTCGGTGTACAGTTCGAACAGGCCGTCGTCGCGATCCTGATCTATCGCGCCGCGTACTACGGGCTGCCGATCCTCGCGAGCGTATTGATCGCCCCCCGCGTGCTGCGCGCCTGACGCTCTCAGCGCGTGCCGGGGCGATCGAAGATGCCGGCACGCGTGTCGGCTTCGATCGCGAGCACCTTGGCGAGTCGCCGCGCGTGCCGCTCCGCGTTCGAGAAGCGCGCCGTCAGGAACGCCCGAATGCACTCGGCCGCCGCCTCGACTCCGACGACCCGAGCGCCGAGACAGAGGATGTTCAAGTCGTCGTCTTCGACGCCCTGACGCGCCGAGAACGTGTCGTGACAGAGCGCGGCACGCGCGCCCCGGACCTTGTTCGCCGCGACGGAAGCCCCGACGCCGCTACCGCAGACCAGGATGCCCCGGTCCGATCGCCCCTCGATCACGACCGTCGCCACGGCACGTGCGAAGTCCGGGTAGTCGGACGGCGTCGCGTCGTATCCCCCGCAGTCGACGATGCGATGCCCGGCGTCATCCAGTTCCCGTACGACGCGCGCCTTCAGCGGGAAGCCCGCGTGATCGCAACCGATCGCGACGATCATGCGCCGAGGCCTCCGCGGGATCCGACAGCGGCTCGGACACGCGCGGCGACGTTCTCCGCGGAGAACCCCAGCTTCGCGAGATTCACCTCGCCCGGCGCCGAGGCCCCGTAGCGGTCGAGGCCGATCGCCACCCCCGCATCTCCGACCCAGCGCTCCCACCCGAGGGTGACGCCCGCCTCGACCGACACGCGCACGCGCACGGTCGGCGGCAGGACGGAAGCGCGATACGCGGCCTCCTGCTCGGCAAAGGCTTCCCAACAGGGCATGGACACCACCCGCGTCGGGATCCCCTCTCCGGCCAGCAGTCGCTGCGCCGCCAGGGCCACGTGGACCTCTGCGCCGGTGCCGATCAGGAGCGCTGCGGGCGCCGCGTCGCCGGCCGGATCGGCGAGGACGTACGCCCCGCGCGTGGCGTTGCGCGCCAGAGTCGCCTCGATGACCGGTAGCTTCTGTCGACTCAGCACGAGCGCCACGGGACGATGCCGAGCCGCAATGGCGAAGCGCCATGCCTCGACCGTCTCGTTGGGATCCGCGGGACGGAACACGGCCAGTCCGGGCATCGCTCGCAACGACATGAGGTGCTCGACGGGCTGGTGCGTCGGCCCGTCCTCACCGAGCGCGATCGAGTCGTGCGTCCACACGAACACGACCGGGAGTTCGTTCAGCGCCGCGAGACGCACCGCCGGTCGCATGTAGTCCGAGAAACAAAAAAACGTCGCGACAAAGGTGCGTACACCGCCGTGATACGCCATGCCGTTCGCGATCGCCCCCATCGCGTGCTCACGCACCCCGTAGTGGATGTTGCGGCCTGCTCCCGTCACGCCGTCGAACGATCCGCCGTCCTTGAGCGCCGTACTCGTCGACACCGAGAGGTCGGCGTCACCGCCGAGCATCTCCGGCATCCGAGCCGCGATCGCATTCAACGTCTTCCCGGACGCCTGCCGAGTTGCCTGCGCATCGGTCCCTCCGAAGACCGGGAGCCCCGCCTCCCATCCGCCGGGAAGCTCGCCCGCGAGAACCCGTCGCCATTCGTCGGCGAGGTCCGGGTGGGCGCTCGCGTAGCGGGCGAATCGCTGGTTCCATTCGTCCTCCCACGCCGCGCCACGATCCACCGCCGAACGGAGATGCGCTCCGGCGTCCGGGGGAACGGCGAAGAATCTCTCGGGATCGAACCCGAGCGCACGTTTCGCCGCGGCGACCTCCTCCGCGCCGAGCGGGCTCCCGTGCGCCTCGGACGTCCCCTGCTTCTTCGGCGCCCCATAGCCGATCGTCGTCTGGACGACGATGATCGACGGCCGCGTCATATCGGCCCGAGCGTCCGAGAGCGCACGATCGATCGCGTTGACGTCCCCATCGCCGTTCGCCACCTTCAACACCTGCCATCCGTACGACGCGTAGCGTGCGGCGACGTCCTCCGTCGAAAAGGCAAGCGACGTCGGGCCGTCGAGGGAAATATGGTTGCAGTCGTAGAGGTAGACGAGCTTGCCGAGCTTCAGATGGCCCGCGAGCGACCCGGCCTCCGCCGACACTCCCTCCATCAGGTCGCCGTCCGACACGAGCGCATACGTGCGATGATCGACGATCGCATGCCCCGGACGGTTGAAGCGATGCGCCAACGCGCGCTCCGCCATCGCCATCCCGACCGCGTTCGCCGTTCCCTGGCCTAGCGGACCGGTCGTCGCCTCCACGCCGGGCGTGAGTAGCGCCTCCGGGTGACCGGGTGTCCTGCTTCCCCATTGGCGGAACGCCCGCAGATCGTCCATGGAGAGATCGTACCCGGTGAGATGAAGCAGGCAGTAGAGCAACATACTGCCGTGCCCTGCCGAGAGGACGAACCGGTCGCGATCGGCCCACCGTGGGTTGCGCGGGTTGTGCCGGAGGTGTCGTTGCCACAGCACATACGCCATCGGAGCGGCGCCCATCGGAAGCCCGGGGTGCCCGGAGTTCGCCTTCTGCACCGCGTCGATGGCGAGCGTTCGGATGGTGTTGATGGCGAGCTGCGCGATGTCCTCGTCCTTCACGGCGACCTCCCCTGCACGACGACGCTGCTGCGGTGCAGCCATAGCGCGCGCGATCCGTCAGCTCAATCGCTCCGCGGGGACGGCGGCGATGGAACGACCGCCCGCCGCGTCGACCCGCGGGACGCCGAGCACGGACCCGACGTCCGATCACCGGTGCCGCGCCTGCGGTCACTCAGACCGCGGGAACCTCCCGAGCAGTCCATCTTCGATCCAGCGAAGCACGAGGCCACCCGCCGTGGCCGCAACGTGATCGGCGTCGACGATCGCAGCGAGATCGAAACACATCGCCCCGAAATCGTCGCCCGCGCACACCCGCTCAAGCGCTCGACGCTCGATCGCATCCATCGGAGCCTGGAACACGCGATCGCCTTGACGCCAGATCCGCAGCCACACCTCCTCCGGCTCCCATCCCGAGCCGGGAGTCCCGTCCCAGATCCGGTGCACCGGCCACGCCCCATGGAGCACCTCGAACGCGGGGATCGGAACGAATCGCGTCGTCGGCCAGTCGCCGGCCGGCATGGATCGTAGCGCCGCGCCATCGAGCGGCGCAGCGTCCGGCGCGTCGAAGACGGCAAGCCGCGTCCATTCGAGCCGCGCCAGGTCCGCAACGTACGGCGGGTGCCCTGCGACCGGATGCGCCGCGAGAAACGCGGCGAACTCCGAGCCGAACCAGCGCAGCGACGGATGGATCGACGGATGCGCCGCGATGTAGTCGTGCGCGGCCGCCGCGAACGCTTCCGCTCCGAGCACCGCCGCGACCCGCGGATAGTCCTCGACGAGCACCTCGCTCAAGCGCGCGCAGTACATCCGCGCGTAGATCTCGACGCGTGCGGACGCATCCAGCGCGGCGTTGGCGCGGACCATGTCCTCGAGCCCGAGGGCCCCTTCCGTGTGCGCGCGCGTCACGCACCGGAACATCCTTTCCTGCAGCTCACGCAGTCGCGGCATCGGATCCCAGCGCCTCGTGCTCGACGGCGCGCGCGCGCTCGACCTCGGCAATCAGGACGCTCCACGGCGGTATGTGCGCGTCCCACTCGATCGACGTGGACACGCGCCCCAGTCGTTCGACGCTCGCGCGGTAGAGCGACCATACCTCCGGGCACACCGGCGCGTCGTGCGTATCGAGCAGGTGCGTTCCCTGGTCGCTGTGACCCGCGAGATGGATCTGACCGATTCGATCTCCGGGCACGCTCGCCAGGTATCGGAGCGGATCGAACCCGTGATTGACGGCGCTCACATACACGTTGTTGACATCCAACAAGATGCCGCAATCGCTGCGTCGCGCCACCTCACCGAGAAACTCCCATTCCGGCATCGCCGAGTCGACGTAGGTGAGATAGCTCGACACGTTCTCGATCAGGATCCGGCGCCGCAGCACCGCCTGGACGCGATCGATGCGCTCCACGACGTGGGCCAGCGCCTCCTCCGTGTAGGGCAGGGGGAGCAAGTCGTGCGCGTACCGTCCCCCCACGCTTCCCCAACAGAGATGATCCGAGATCCACGCGGGCTCGATCCACGCTGCGAGCCGCGCGAGGTCGTCCAGATACCGGACACACAGCGGGTCGGTCGACCCGATCGACAGCGAGACCCCGTGGAGCGCGACCGGAGCGATCTCTCGCGCCCGCGCCAACGCGCGGAGGGGCCGCCCTCCTCGAATCATGAAATTCTCCGAGATCGCCTCGAACCAGTCGACCTTCGCCGTTCCCGCGAAAATCTCCGGAAAATGTGCGGTCCGGAGCCCGACCCCATGACCGAGATACGGCAGTCCGCCGGCCATCGCTCGCTCCTCCTGCCGCGGTATCCGTCCACTATCCATCGCCTGCCGGCAACGTATCACGCCACCGCTTGGACGCGCGCTCCACCTCGGGGATCCGCTCCGATCCTCTTTTCATATTGACATCGAGGCCGCAGCCTGGTTTCCCGGGAATTGAACGCAGGCGCAGCCCCACGAGGCACGCGATGGCGACCCGGGGTCTTCCCATCCACTCGAACGCGGTCGACGCAATGATCGTCCATGGAGCGGCGACCGGTCGGCTCGACCGCAGTCGGCAGCGCGCTCGCTGGATGACGCTCGCACAGCGCGGCGACGCGACGGCATACCGCGCCCTCCTCGATGACCTCGGCCCGCTGTTGACCCGCTTCCTCCGTCGCCGCGTCCGAAACAACGACGATCTCGCCGACGCCTACCAGGACACGTTCCTGGCATTGCATCGCGCCCGATTCATGTACCAATCGCCCCGGCCGATCGAGCCCTGGCTTTTCACGATCGCCCGCCACGTCGCGGCCGACTACGGACGACAATGGCAGCGCCGGCGGCGGCGCGAGCTCCCAGCCGACGCGGCGCCCGAACCGACGACGGATGCCCCGTTGCGCGACCTCGGAGCCGAGCTCGCGACGGCGATCCAGGCGCTTCCCAGCCGACAGCGCGAAGCGTTGCGGCTGTTGAAGCTTCAAGACCTCTCGATTCGTGAAGCCGCGGCGCGGCTCGGAACGACGCCGGGTGCCCTGAAGCTGCGCGCGCATCGCGCGTATCTCGCTCTGCGCGCGGCTTTCCGAACATAGCCGAGCGCGCTCGACCTCGGAAGCGGGCGCGCGGCCGCGCACCGCGACGCTCCCTGCACCGTCCACGTCGCGTCCACTTCGCGCCTTGATCTCACGACAAGGGCTACGATATGGTGCCGCGCGTAGGGCGCTTGGAGTCGTAAAGGAGGCGTGGAGATGGAGCTGCCAAAGTGCCAGAAGTGCAATAACGGATTGCTGATACCGTTGTCCGATTATGGCCAGGAAGGCGCCACCGTGGTCTTCAAAGCGTGGGTCTGCACCAACCCGGAATGCGGCTTTTCCCTCCGCGTCGACAAGGGTGATGTGACCTACGGAAAGAAGATCGAGCACAAGCACTGATCGCCGGATCGATCCCCTCCGCACCCAGGAAGCGTACAGCCCTGCGCTTCCTTTTTTTTGCCCGCCGCACGCCGTGATCCCAGAGACCGGTGGCGGCCTGTACCGCGTCTACGGAACCCGCAGGGACGCCCACGACGATCCGTGTCCCAGGGCCGGGACGCGACCCGGGGCGCTCGCGGGCGATGGGCGACTCGTTCCCGCGTCCCTGAGGCTCCGGAAGGCGAGCCGTGGCGTCGGCGGTCGGGAGAACGCTCGGGCAAGCGCCTCGCGACGTCCAGCCGAAACGCTTGCGGGCATATGCCCCTTCCCCTATCGTGACGCCCCGTGAATTTCGACCTGACTCCCGAGCAAGAGATGCTGCGGCGAACCGTCCGCGAGTTTGCCGAGCGCGAGATCGCGCCGCGCATGCAGGAGCTCGACGAGCGCGAGGAGTTCTCCTCGGAAATCACCCGCGCCATGGGCAACCTCGGCCTCTTCGGCATGACGGTCTCCCCGGACTACGGCGGCCACGGGCTCGACTATCTTTCGTACATCATCGCGGTCGAGGAACTCGCGCGCGTCAACGGCTCCCAGGCGGCGACGGTGGCCGCCGAGAATTCGCTCGGCATCGGACCGATCTACTACTTCGGCAGCGAGGAGCAGAAGCGTCGGCACCTTCCCGCCCTGTGCGCCGGACAAAAGCTCTGGGGCTTCGGGCTGACGGAGCCCTCGGCGGGCTCAGACGCCGGCGGCAGCAAGACGACGGCGCGGCTCGAAGGCGACCGGTGGATCATCAACGGCAGCAAGATCTTCATCACCAACGCCGGCTCGCCGATGACGGCCGGCTCCACGGTGCAGTGCCTGACAGGTGTGCGACCCGACGGCAGCAGGGAAGTCAGCTGCATCCTCGTCGACCAGGACGCGCCGGGGTTCACGACCCGGACGATGCACAAGAAGATGGTCTGGCGCGCCTCCAACACGGCCGAGCTCTACTTCGACAACGTGAGCGTACCCCGCGAGAACCTGCTCGGCGCACGCGGCCAGGGCTTCCGCCAGATGCTCGAAACCCTGGACTCGGGCCGTCTGTCGATCGCCGCGATGGGACTCGGGGGTGCGCAGGGCGCGTTCGAGGCCGCGCTCGCCTACGCACGCGAGCGCCGTCAGTTCGGCAAGCCCATCAGCCAGTTCCAAGCCAACGCCTTCAAGCTCGCGGACATGGCGATGGAGATCGAGACAACGCGCAATCTCCTCTACAAGGCCTGCTGGTTGCGCGACCAAGGTCGCCCCTTCCGCAAGGAAGCCGCGATGGCCAAGCTCTGGGCCTCCGAGGTCATGCGGCGGGTGACCCACGCCGCCGTTCAGATCTTCGGCGGCTACGGCCTCATGGAAGAGTATCCGGTCGCGCGATTCTACCGCGACCAGCGGCTGCTCGAGATCGGCGAAGGCACCTCGGAGGTACAACGACTCGTCATCTCGCGGATCCTCGGATGCTACGAGTGACGCCTACTTGATTACGCGCTGTATCGCCTTGAACTCGGACGCCTCGGCGGTGCGGACGAGCTCGAGGAGTCCGCTCTCGACCGTCGCCGGCACCATGCCCGCCTGCACCATCTTCTGCCAACCGATCTCGTAATCCTCGCGTCGACGCGCCGACGTCGCGTCGCGCGCGACGTGGACCTGGTACCCCTGCGCCAGCAGGTCGTGGGCGGTTTGATTCACGCAGGCGTGCGTCTCGATGCCGGCGATGAACACCTGCCGCCGACCCAGCCGCGCCAGCGCCGAGACGAACGCCTCGGCCCCGCAACAGCTCATGCTCATCTTCTCGATCACCCGCGTTCCCTCCGGGAAATGGCGCGCGATCTCGGCCACCGTCGATCCCACGCCCTTGGGATACTGCTCGGTCACCACGATGGGCACACCGAGCACGACCGCGCCCCGCACGAGCCGCGTCACCGCGGTCGCGACGCGTTCGTACTCGTACAATACGGACCGATAGCCCTCCTGGACGTCGATCACGACGAGGGCGGCGGCGTCACGGGCCAGGAGGCGCGGGTGGCGCCCGGACGACATCGACACGATCAGTGGCGGGTCAAGTTGGCGTCATCCGCGTCGAGGCCGAGCAGCGTGCCCAGCGCCGCGCACGCCTCATCGAGAGGTCCGTCGATCGTATCGCTCACGAGCTGCTCGACGGCCGCGAGGTCGTCCGGGCCCGGAGGCTCGGACTCGTGGTGCATGCCGTGGAGCGCCCACGCCACCGTGCTCAACCGGTTGCGGACCTCCGCCAACAGCCCGAGTGCCTTTTCGGGCGACATCTCCGGGGAGTCTTTGCTCTTGTCTGCCATGGAATCCTCCTCGTGCGCGACCTGGCCCGATCGGCCCGGGCACTCTACGCGGAGCGGCGCGGGCCGGCAATTGCGCTCACGGCATCGGCATCGACCAGGTCTCACCGATGCCGCGGATGACGACCCGATCGCGCTCCGCCCCGGCGGACGCGAGCAAACGGCGCATGGCGTCTCCGAGCGGCTCCTTCCCGAGGCGGAAGGTATCCCAATGGATCGGGATGAGATACCGCGCGCCGCTCTCCTCGAACATCTTCCAGACCTGCTCCGGATCGGCGTGATTGGCGATCCACGGGTCGTATGCGCCGTTCCCCAGGATCGCGACCGTCACCTCGCGTGCCCGCCCGGCCGAGCCGATCTTATCGGTGTAGGCCGTGTCGCTCGCGAAGAGCACCCGGGTCGCGCCGTGCTCGAAGACGTAGCCGTTGTAGCCTCGCCAGCGCTCCCACGGCCAACGCTTGCCCCAGTGTTCCACCTCGATCGCCTCGATCACGACGCCGCCGATCTCCGCCCGCTCTCCCCAGCCGAGCTCGACGACGCGCAGGAACCCGAGCGCCTCCACGAGATCCCTGGTCCGCGGCGGCAGCACCAGAAGCGGCGTGTTCGTGAGGCGGCGCAGCGACGGCAGGTCGAGGCTATCGAGGTGGGCATGGCTCACCACGACGGCGTCGATCGGCGGCAGGTCCTCGGGCATGAGCGCCGATCCGACGACGCGCTTCGGGCCGAGCGTCAGCGGACCGACCTGCACCCCGATCCTCTCGAAAAACGCGGGGTCGGTGAGGATCCGCGTGCCACCGAGCTCCAGGAGGACCGAGGCGTGCCCGACGTACGCGATCGTCAGGTCCCCCGCGTCCCAGCTCCCGGGCGTCGGGCGGTTCGGGGCCGGAGCGGTCGGCTGGAGCACCACCCCGCACGCGAATGCGAAACCGCCCGCGACGGCCATCGCCACGAGCGCCAGCGCCCATCGAAGCCGCCGCCGACCGATACGCGCCGACGTGCGTCCCCCCACCTCCGTCCGCCGCGAAACGCGCCGCCTAGGGATTCGGAACGCGCGACACCGATTCGATGACGATGGGAGTCTCCGGCACGTTCTGGTGCGGCGGCCGCGCGGTGGTCTTCACGCCCTCGATCTTCTTCACGACGTCCATCCCGGCGGTCACCTTGCCGAAGACCGCGTACCCGAACCCGGCCGGCGACTCGTCGCGATGGTTCAGTTGCGCATTGTCCGCCACGTTGATGAAGAACTGCGAGGTAGCGCTGTCGACGATGCCGGTTCGCGCCATCGCGATCGTTCCGACGGCGTTCTTGAGGCCGTTTCCCGCCTCGTTCTTGATCGGCGCCTTCGTTGCCTTTTGCTGCATGTTCGGCGTGAATCCTCCCCCCTGGATCATGAAGCCGGGGATGACCCGGTGGAAGATCGTGCCGTCGTAGAACTTGGCGTCCACGTAGTCGAGGAAGTTCTTGACGCTGATCGGCGCCTGGAGCTGATCGAGTTCGATCGTGATCTCGCCGACCGACGTCTTCATCAACACCGAGGGGTTCTTGCTCGGCGACGGCTTCGCCGTCGGATCGGCGGCCTGGGCCGTGGCCACCGACACCACGAGGATCGAAACGAGCGCGAGCGTCGACGTCAGCGTCATGAACGGTCTCCTCATCCGTGAAGTAGCGATCGCGCCCCTATCCCACGCGACCTGTCGAGGGTCAAGCCGAGGACGCGTCTTCGACCGGATCCACCCGCGCGCGCGTCGGCGAGGCACCCGCGCCGACGCCTCATTCACGCATGCGCATGGACGTGCGTGCCGTCCTCCACGGTCGCGTCCTCGCCTTCCACGGCGAAGCCCATCTCCTCGATCAAGCGCCGCGTGGGAAGCGTCGCGAGTCCGGCCGTCGTCAGATAGCCCTCGATGAAGACGGAGTTGGCCGGGAAGAGCGCGAGCCCCTGCCAACTCCCGAGATTGCGCTCACGCCCCCCGGCAGCGCGGATGTCGCTCGCAGGATTGGTGAACCGCATGAGGCACAGCGCTCGCAGCGCTCGGGTCGCGGCCACCGGACCGGCCTCCGCGAGCGGCGTTCCGCCGATCGCCAGCAGGAAGTTCAACGGGAGCGCGTCCACCCCGATCTCGCGCAGCGCGAACGCGAGGTCCACTACGTCCTCGTCGCGCTCGCCCATACCAATGATACCGCCGCAGCACACCGCCAGGCCGGCCTCCTTCACGGCCCGGATCGTACGCACGCGATCCTCGTAGGTGTGCGTCGTGCAGATCTCGGAATGGAAACGCGCGCTCGTGTTGAGATTGTGGTTCACCCAGCCGACGCCCGCCGCTTTGAGCTCGCGCGCCTGGCCTCCGTCCATGATCCCGAGCGACACGCAGATCTCGAGCTCCGGGTGCTCGGCGCGGATCGCGCGGGTGGCGGCGGTCACCTGGCCGATGTCGCGCGCGCTCGGACCTCGTCCGCTCGTGACCATGCAATAGCGCCGGGCGCCACGTTCCGCCGCCGCACGCGCTCCCGCCACGAGATCCTCCGTCGGGAGCAGCCGGTACGTATCGATCGCGGCCGTGGAGACCGCGGACTGCGAACAGTAGTGGCAGTCCTCCGGACAGAGGCCGCTCCGCGCGTTGCGCAGCATGCAGAGCTTCACCCGGCGACCCCAGTAGCGCTCCCGCACGCGAAACGCCGCCCACAGGAGATCCCTGAGCTCCCCGTCCGGCGCTTGCAGGATCGCGAGCGCCTCCTCCCGCGTCGGCATCTCGCCGGCGAGCGCGCGCGCGGCGTCCGCGTCCCAGCGGCTCACGACCAGCCCCGCTGCTCGGCGTAGAAGAACGGGCCGCCGAGGTGCATTGCGAACCCGAGCGCGTAGACGAACGCCAGATCGCCCTCTTCCTCGGACGCGACGATGCCGCGACCGAGCAGCTCGCGCGCCTTCTGGTACATGGAGCGCACGCAGCGATCGACGATCTCGTCGGCTCCGGCGACGCGTGCGCCGCGCGGCGCTACGAGCGCGGGGAGCTCGCGCCACGGTGCGCCCTTCTTCCCCCCATCGTAGTCGTAGAACCCGCCTCCCGCCTTGACGCCGAACCGGCCCCGGTCGCGCAGCACCGTGACGAGCGGCGGCATCGGCGGAGGCGCCGTCCGCGCGATCACGTCGAACATGCCGGCGGCCACGTCGACACCGGCCTGATCCGCGACCTCGAAGGGTCCGAGCGGAAAGACCCGCTCGCGCATCACCTCGTCGATCCGCTCGATCGGCGTTCCCTCGCGATAGAGGGCTTCGGCCTCGCGAAAGTATTCGGCGAGCGCCGCGTTCACGAGGAACCCGGGAGAACCGTCCTGCAGCATTACCGGCACCTTCCCGATCTTGCGGACGAAGCCGTGAAGCGCCGCGAGCACGTCCGGCGGCGTGGACGGCGTACGCACGACCTCGACGAGGGCGCGTTGCGGATGCTCGGCCGGACTGAAGAAATGCAGGTTCACGACGCTCGCCGGATTGCCGCCGCCGGCCCGGAAGTACTCCCCGAGGAATCCGGGGCCCATCGAACTGCTGTTGGAGCTCACGATCGCGTCGGGCCGCACCACCCCGGCCAGCGCCCGGTAGAACGCCGCCTTGGCTTCCGGGTCTTCCTTGCGCGCTTCGATCACGAGATCGCAGTCGGCGAGCGCCGAGAGATCGGTCGCCACCGTCACCGACGCGACCTCGGCGTCGGCGGCCGCCGCGTCGATCCGTCCGCGCTTCAGGAGCGGCTCGTACTTTTGTCGCATCCGCCCCGGGGCGTTCGCCGCCAACTCGGGAACCGGCACGTGTCCCACGACCTCGAAACCCGCACGGCGCGCGAGAAACGCGATCGCGTTCCCCATGTAGCCGTCGAAGCCGTCGATTCCGACGCGACGGATCGGCCGGGGCGACGCCTTCGCGAGCTCTGCCGGGAGCTTCGTCACGCGCTGCTGGGTGAAGAAGAAGCGCATCCCGGCCTTACCCTCGGCGCTGGTCGCCACCTCGAGGAAGCGGTCACGCTCGAGCGCGATGCCCTCGCGAAGAGGCCTCCGCACGCCCTCCGTCACGACCTCGAGCGCGACGAAGGGCGCGCGCGGGTGCTGCCGCCCCTGGGTCGCCTTCAGGATCGTCGGCAGCACCACGGGCGCGATCTGCCCCGCATGCGAGAGATCGACGGCGGGCGGCGTGAGGCTCCCCAGGCGTTCGCGCGAGAAGCGCGCCGCGAACGCCAGCGGGTCCTCCCCCTCGGGCACGACGGCATCGATCATGCGGATCGCGAGCGCCTGCGCCGCCCGCAGGCTCTTCCCCTGCAGGATCACCGACAGCGCCGCATCGCCGGCGACCGGATCGGCGGCGTTCACCAGGCCCGCACGCCGTGGCAGCCGCTGCGTGCCGCCGAGCCCCGGGAAGATGTTGAGCCCCATCTCGGGCAGGCCAACCGACGAGCGCCCGGTGGCGACGATGGCGCGACACGCGAGCGCGAGCTCGTAGATGCCTCCGAGCGCAACGCCGTCCACGACGGCGACCCAGGGCACCGGGCCCTCCTCGATCCGGAACAGCACGGCGTCTCCGCGATCGATGAGCATCGCGAGGTCCGTCGGGCTGCCCCGCATGAGCTCCCCGATGTTCGCACCGGCACCGAGACCGTAGCGATTGCCGCTCAGGACGACCGCCACGAGCGGCGTGGCGGCGTGATGCGCCCGAATCGCCGCCTCGATACCGTCTAGTTCCTCGATCGCCGCGCGCGACAGCGTGTTCATCCCACCCTGATCGAACGCCACGAAGGCGAGGTCGCCTTCGTACCGTGTCGTGAACGCTCCCATGGGCGCCCTTACTTCCGACCCCCGGACGGCTTGTCAACCCTCGCTCATGCATCACGTTCACCGGCAATTGCGTCCGACGGATCATCCTGGGAGATAGGCCGACGATGCCCGCAACGCCGACGCCGCGCCGCCGACGGATACGGCGCACCCTGATCGCGGCGCTGACGACACTGGCGCTCGCGGCCGGGCTCCTGTGGGTCGCCCCCTCGATGCTGACGCCGGCCGTTGCGGCGCGCCTATCCTCCGCGACCGGCATCGACGTCCGCATCGGGTGGATCACCTGGAACCCGCTCGCGGGCCGCGTGGTCCTGCACCGCGTCGCCCTCGCCCCGAGCGCCGCGGAGCCGGCGATCGCCACCGCTCAGGCCATCGTGGTGGACGTCGGTCTCCGTCGGTGGCTCGAGGGCGAGCGCCGCCTCGACGCCCTCGTCCTGCGGCGTCCCTGGATCGCCCTCCATCGCACTGCCACGGGAGACTTCAACGTCGCCGGGCTTGCCCGGCGTCCCCCGCCCCGCGCCGCGGAGGAGCCGCCGGCGTCCGAGCCGCCGGACGTGGGACCGCCGACTCCGTTCCGCATCGGACGCTTCCGCATCGTCAGCGGCAGCATCGAGTTCCACGACGAAACGACGACGCCCGCCCTCGAGACCTCCCTGCACCTCGACGACGCGGACGCGCGCGATCTCGTCCTCGCGAGCGATGGCAGCGCCGGGCTCGCCCTCCACGTGGAAAGCCGCATCGACGATGAGCCGCTGGCCCTCGACGTGACCTACGAGACCGCCGGCGACACGTCGGCCCTGACCGCGAAGCTCGTCGCCGCCGACGCGTCGCTGGCCCGGGCGCTGCTGTACGTCCCCCTCGGCTGGCAGCGCACGTCCGGCACCATGGATGCCACCGTGACCTACGAGCGCCGTACGGAGCACGGCCGCCTCCGCACCCACATCCTGCGCGCGGATCTCGCCCTCCACGATCTGGCGCTCACCGAACCGTGGGCCGACGAGCCCATGCTGCGGGCCAAGCGCGTGCGGGTGCCGGCGCTCACCGTCGATCTCCTGCAGCAACGGACCGATCTCGGCACGGTCCAGGTCGACGAGTATCGCGCGCTCGTGCTGCGCGACGCCGAGCGCTTGCACGTACCGCTCGCGACGGGCGCGCCGGACGCGACCGGCGACTCGCCTTGGGAGACGACGCTCGACCACGTCACGCTCGGCCAGGGCGTCGCGGTCCTGCGCGGCGTCTTCGCGACGCCGGAAATCGCGGTGCCGCTGTCCGCCGGTTCCATACGCCTCCCCGGCAACGACGTGGCGTTCACCTTCACGGGAACGCTCGCCGGCGGCGGCCTCACGCTCGACGGTCGCGCGCGCGGGAACTCGACCACGTTGACCTTCGGATTCGACGCGGTCGACCTGGCGGCGGGCGCCGCGCTCGTGCGCGCCCCCGTCGGGTTCGCGAAGGGACGCGTGGGCGGCACCATCGGGCTCGCCCTGTCCCCCGCCAGGGCGAGCGTGAGCGGAACCTTCACGGCGACGGACGCGAGCACCGCGCCGACCGGCCCCCATCCCGAGGAGGTCCTCGCGTGGCAGCGGCTCGACGTGACCCTGGCGGAGAGCACCCTCGCGCCGCTCTTCCTCCACCTCGCGCGCGCCGACGTCGTGTGGCCCTACGTCATGATCCACCGACGGTCGGACGGTATCTTCCCCTTCGGCCGATCGGCGCCGACGCCGGCGGCGCCGTCGTCGGCCGCGATCCCCACCCCTCCCTGGCTTCGCATCGACCATCTCGCCATCGAGGGCGGCCGCCTCGAGTTCTACGACACGACGCTGCCGCGCGCATACGGCATCGATCTTACCGACCTTTCGGCCTCGGCGGACGCCATGACCCTGTCACCCTTCGCCGTGGAGCGGCTCCGCCTGGCGGGCGCGCTCGACGAGCTCTCGCCGGTCACGGTCTCCGGTCGCGTCGAACCCGGCGGAGCCACGCTCGACGTCGCCGTCGATCGTCTGCTGCTCGCGCCGCTCAACCCCTATCTCGCGCCCGCGCTCGGCTACGAGGTGCGCACCGGACTCGCGCGCTTCTCCTCGAACCTTCGCGTCACGGGCAGCCACGTCGCCGCCGACACCGACCTCGTCTTGTCACGATTCTCGATGCGGGCGGCCGGAACGGACACGGTCGGCGGGCGGATCGGCGCGCCCCTGTCCGTGGCCCTCGCGCTCATGAAGGACACGCGCGGAGAGATTCATCTCACCTTGCCGATCGAAGGCGATGTCTCGTCGGCCGAGTACCGTGTCGGCAGTCTGCTGCGCGAGGCGCTCGGCACCGCGCTGCTCGGAACGCTGCGCGCACCCCTCGGATTCCTGCGCGGCATCTTCCGGAAGGATGAGGGCGAGCGGTTCGATCTCAGGCCGGTCCCCTTCCCCGCCGGCAGCGCGGAGCTCGCCGCGGAGGGCGAGGCCCGCCTGGCCGAGCTCGCGCGCCTGCTCGTCCGCCAGACCGCGCTGCACGCCGTCCTCATACCGGCGCCGAGCCGCGCCGATTTCGACGCGGTCACGGCCGCCGGCGCGCCCCATCCGCTCGACGCGTTGGCCGGGCTCGCCCGCGCACGTGGCGCGCTCGTCGCCGACCGTCTCGCGCGCGCACACGGCCTGGATCCGCGGCGCATCACGGTCGAGCCCTGGAGCGCCGCCGAGCCCGACATCGAAGGCGAGCCCGGCGTGGACGTCCAGCTCCGCGCGCAGTAGCGCCTGCCCGCTCAGCGTTCCGGCGATGAGGCGCGGGTCGCGCCCGCCCCGGCGAACGCTCCCGTGACGGGCGGCATCCGCTCAGCCGGCAGCCCGGCCCGTGAAGTGGTCCATGCTGCGGTTGACGCCGAGGAAGTCCATCATCGCGTCGAACAGGCCAACCGGGAGCAAGCGTCCGAGCCAGGCCGTCCGCACCACGCCCGGGAGGATCAGCCGGCGCTTGTCGCGGGCGATGGCCTCGACGATCTGGTCGGTCACCCGTTCGGGATCGAGAATCGGCAGGATCGCCGGAAAACGCGTCTGGACCCCGGTGAACATCCCCGTGCCGACGTAGAAGGGACAGACCACGGTCGTCACGACCCGGCTTCCGAGGCGCCGCAGCTCGAGGCGCAGCGACTCGTCGAACCCCACGGCGGCGTGCTTGCTCGCGCAATAGTCCGTCATCTTCGAGATGCCGACGATCCCGGCCGCGGACGCGATCGTCACGATGTGCCCACGGTCGCGCGCCAGCATGGCGGGCAGGAACGCGCGCGTCGTCCAGAAGAGCGCGAGCACGTTCACGTCGAAGGTGAGCTCGATCTCGCGCGGCGTCGCATCGAGGAGGTTCTTGCCGGTCACCACCCCGGCGTTGTTGATCAAGACGTCGATCGGCCCCCGGACAAGGACGCGCGCCGCCGCCGCCTCGATCGCCGCGCGCGAGGAGAGATCGCATACGTCGATCTCGACGCTCCGTCCCGCGGCCTCGAGATCGCGGCGGGCCGCTTCGAGCCCCGTCGCATCGACGTCCCACAGCTCGACGTGCGCCCCCCGGGCCGCGAGCTTCCGGGCGAGCAGCAACCCGAGCCCGCTCGCGGCGCCGGTGATCAGCGCTCGACGACCGGCGATCTCGCTCATCGCCGCAACCCGCCGGCGCCCCGTCGCCTCACAGCCCCTCGACCAGCACGGTGCTGAGATAGCGCTCCGCGGAACTCGGGAGGACGACGACGATGAACTTTCCGGCCATCTCCGGACGATCGGCGACGCGCAGCGCCGCCCACGTCGCGGCGCCGCTGCTGATCCCGCACGGGATGCCCTCCAGACGCGCCACCTCGCGGGCCGTCTTGATCGCGTCCTCGTCCGTCACCTGCACGATGCTGTCGATGATCTCCGTATTGAGGATCTCGGGAACGAACCCGGCCCCGATCCCCTGAATCTTGTGCGGTCCGGGAGCGCCCCCAGACAGCACCGCCGACGTCGCCGGCTCCACCGCCACCGTGTGGAACGACGGCTTCCGCTGTTTCAGCACCTCGCTGACTCCGGTGATGGTACCGCCCGTTCCGACACCCGAGACGAGCACGTCGATCTGTCCGTCGGTATCGTCCCAGAGCTCATTGGCCGTCGTGCGGCGATGGACGTCGGGATTCGCGGGATTCTCGAACTGCTGCGGGAGGAACGAGTTCGGCGTGGCGCCGGCGATCTCTTCCGCCTTGGCGATCGCGCCGCGCATTCCCTGCGCCGCGGGCGTCAGGACGAGTTCCGCCCCGAGGAGGCGCAGGAGGACGCGACGCTCCTGCGACATCGACTCCGGCATGGTCAGGATCAAGCGGATGCCGCGCGCGGCGCACACGAACGCCAGGGCGATGCCCGTGTTGCCGCTCGTGGGCTCCACGATGACCGAGCGCTCGTCGATGAGACCCGCGCGCTGCGCGGCCTCGATCATGCTGAGGCCGATCCGATCCTTCACGCTCGAGAGCGGATTGAAGAACTCGAGCTTGGCGTACAGCCGCACGTCGCGCCCGGCCGTCACGCGATTCAGGCGCACCAGAGGGGTCCGCCCGATGGTCTGGGTGATGTCGTCGTAGAGTCGAGCCATGCGCCTCTAGTAGCGCACTCGCCATCGAGCGCAAACGGCGGCCGCCCGCTGGACGCCGCGGTCCCGCGGAGCTAGGAGCCTTCCCACCGCATGCGGCTGCCGCCAAACGACGAGGCCGTCTCCCCCGGCCGTCCCGCCGCCCGCCCCCGCCGCGACGCAGACGGGGTCTCCGGCGGGGATCTCGAAGCCCCGGACGCGGCGGCGTCCGCGGCCGGGCCGGAGCATGGCGTCCTCCGATGACGAGCGTCCGAGGGCGCGAGGCGGCGCTCCGCCGGGCGCGGCTCCGGTCCTGACCGCCTCGAACCTCCTCGGCCGGATCGGGCTCGACGCGGCGGGCTGCGCGCGCCGCCTCACGTTCCTCTCGTTCGACGCCGCCGACGTCGAGAACCTCGCCCAGCTGCGGGCCGTCGCGCACGCGAACGTCGACGGGATCGTCGAGGACTTCTACGGCCACCTGCTCTCCTTCGAGGAGACCCGGCGGCTGCTCGCGGACCCGGAGCGGGTCGCGCGCCTCAAGAAGCTCCAGCGCGAGTACTTCCTCCGCATGCTCGAGGGCGACTTCGGACACGACTACTTCGAGAGCCGGCTGCGGGTCGGCGCCGCGCACGCCTCCACGGACCTCCGGCCGGAATGGTACCTCGGGACGTATTCGCTGTACCTCCGGCTCCTCGGCGGCCGCCTCCTCGAGCACTACCGCGACGAGCCCGATACGCTCCTCGCCCTGCTCGGCTCGTTCACCAAGGTCGTGTTCCTCGACATGGGACTCGCCATCGACGGATACATCCTGAGCGGCTACGTCGACCGCACCCTCGCGCAGGACTATCGCCGCATGGCCGAGGTCGCCGAGCAGGCGCTCGCCGAGAAGGCCGATCTGGAGCAGGCCAAGGCCGACCTGACGGGCATGATCGTCCACGACCTGAAGGGGCCGCTCGGGGGCATCCTCGCGGTCACCCAGCTCGCGCTGCGCCAGGCGAGCGGCGCGCCGAGCGACCGCCACTTCGCGCAGATCCAGCGCAGCGCCCAGGATCTGATGCGGATGATCGAGAACCTCCTCGAGATCGACCAGATGCAGGAGGGCCGGCTCGAGCTCCGCCTGGAGCCGGTCGCGATCGACGGCCTCCTCGCCGAGTGCTCGGCGGAGTACCGCGCCGCGGCCGAGATCGCGGGCATGACGATCGCGGTCGCGATCGAGGCCCCGCTCCCGGTCCTGATGACCGACCGCTGGCTCCTCCGGCGCGTGCTGAACAACCTGGTGGTGAACGCCGTGCGGCACAGCGCCGCGGGCGCGATCGACCTTGCGGCACGGCTGGCGGGCGCGCAGGTCGAGATCCGCATCCACGACAGCGGCCGCGGCATCCCGTCCGCGGACCAGGCGGCCCTCTTCGACCGCGCGCGCCGCCGACGGGGCTCCCACCGCGAGGACACGGGCCTCGGGCTGGTGTTCTGCAAGATGGCGTGCGAACGGATGGGGGGAACCATCGCCATCGAAAGCACGCCCGGCAGCGGTACCACCTTCGTGATCACCTTGCCGGCCGAGGCGTCGCTCTAGGAGGGGACCACATGGGGAGCGGAGTGCGGAGGATGGCGGCGGCGGCGATGATCGGCGGCGTCGCGCTCGCGTTGGCCGCATGCCGCCCACCGGCGCCGAAGGCGCCGCCGCGATCCGGGGCGCCGATCGCGGATTGGTCGGTCGCGCGCGGCGCCGTCCTCTACGCGTCGTACTGCGGCGGATGCCACGGACCGTCGGGGCGCGGCGACGGCCCCGTCGCCGGCGTAATCGACCTGCGGCCCGCGGACCTCCGTGCGCCCGGTCTCCTCGACCGCAACAGCGACGACGAACTCGTCGCGCGCCTGCTGCACGGAACGCCGCTCCCCTCGACGCCCCGGCGAAACGCGGTCGCCGAGGACCTCGAGACCGACGCGATCACCGCCTACCTGCCGACGCTCTCACACGCTGACTGGGGCCGCTTGCGCGCCGGCCGGTTCGTCTTCGAAGGCGCCTGCGCCCCCTGCCACGGCGCCTATGGCCAGGGCGAGGGCGTCCTCGGCGCCACCAACGAACCGCCGCCGCCAAACCTCATGGTCGCGCGCGCGCGCCACGGCGACCGCGCCCTCGAACGCATCGCGGTCGAGGGGATCGGCACCATGCCGCCGCTTGCCGACACCTTCGAGCCGGGCGAGCTGCGCGCGCTCGTCGCCTACGTGCGGCACCTCTCGAAGGGCTATCGGCTGTACGACACCTATTGCGCCGCGTGCCACGGCGACGACGGGCGCGGCGTGCACCCGGAGGACCTCCTGCCGCCGGCTACGAAGGCGCCCGTGATCGGCGCCGAGACGGCGCAACGGCTCGGCCCCGCCGCGACGCGCACCCGGGTGCTGCACATGCTGCGCCGCGAGTCCGGGCGCATGCCGCATTTCCAGGACACGCTCACCGATGTGCAGCTGCGAGACGTCCTCGCGTATCTGCGCCACGAGTCGCGCTGAGCCGCACCGGAAGGGGAGCACGCCATGGTGGTCCGCGATTGCATGACGGCGACGGTCGAGACGGTGAAGCCGGACGACGACGTCGCCACCGTCCGCGAGGCGCTGCGCCGCCGCCGCATCCGCCAGCTGCCGGTCGTCGCGGCCGGACGCGTCATCGGCATCGTCACCGACCGCGACGTGCGCGCCGTCACCGACACGGGCGTCACCGTCGACGCCGTCATGACGCCGACGCCCGCGACCGTCGCGCCGGACACGCCGGTGGAGGTGGCCGCGGCGACGCTCCGTCAGCGCAAGATCGGCGCCCTCCCCGTCGTCGCCGACCACGCGCTGGTCGGCATCGTGAGCGAGAGCGACCTCCTCGGCGCTCTCATCGACCTCTGCGCGCGCCTCGAGCAGACCACCATCCTCGCCGTCGAGTGCGACGAGGACGCGAGCGCGGTGTCGCGCATCCGCGAACTCTTCGGACGCCACGGGGCCACCGTCGCGTGGATCAGCTCCGTCCGTACCCGCGGCAAGCAGGCGATCAACGTGCGCGTCCGCATGCCGCCCGAACGGGGCGTCACGGAGATCCTCGCCGACGCGGGCTTCCGCGTGGTCTCCTGCATCGCAAGCCCGCGGGGGTAGGCCCGCCGGTCCGGGACTCCGGGGGCGCGGATTGACGCGCCCGCGCCGTCGCGCCATGCAAGAGCCCGTGACGCGCGCGAGCTCGACGATGCCCCGCTACCTCTTCACCGGACGCGGCGGCGAGGTGCTGCGCCACGCGCCGAGCTTCGCGAAGCTCTACTGGCGCCTCTTCCGCGACCGCCGCGTGTCGCTCCTGCCGAAAGCCCTGCTCGTCCTGATCGCCATCTACCTGTTCTCGCCGCTCGACGCCGTGCCCGAGCTGATCCCGGTCGTCGGCGCGATGGACGACCTCGCCGTCGGGCTCGCGGGGCTCTGGCTCTTCGTACGCCTCTGTCCGCCGCCCGTCGTGCGCCAGCACGTGGCCGCGATCGCCGCCGAGAGCCGTGCCTAGCTCGGTGCGCCTCCTCCTCGTCGGCGCGGCGATCGCCGTGCTCGCGGCGACGCTGCTCGCCGGCGCAGCGAGCGGGCTCTTCCTCGACGCCCTCTGGTTCCGCCAGCTCGGAGCCGGGGTGGTGTTCCGCACGCGGCTCGTGGCGCAGCTCGTGTGCTTTGCGACGACCTTCGTCCCGACGTTCGCGCTGGTGGCGGCGGTCGGCCTGCTCGCCGTCCGGCAGGTTCGCCAGGCGGGCGTGGTGCGGGTCGTCTTCCGGAGGACGTCCGACGGCCAGGCGTCGCTGCCCGAGCTGGTCGCGCCGCTCGCGGGACGGCTGCCCTGGCGCGCGCTCGTCCTCGGCGGGGCGGCGGTCGTGGCGGCCCTCGCGGGGATCGCGCAGGCGGCGAGCGCCGACACCTACCTCCTCTGGTGGTACGGCGGCGCCTTCGGCGCGACCGACCCCGTCTTCGGTCGCGACCTCGGCTTCTTCGTGTTCGCCCTGCCCGCGCTGAAAGGCATGGCCGGCGCCGCCACCGCGGCGGTCGTGTTCGCGGCGATGGCCGCGGCGGCCGTCTTTTATCTCCACGGCGCCCTCGACGTCCGGCGTCCCGACGAGCTCGCGGCGCCGCACCTGGTGGGCACAGCGTCACTGCTCCTCGCGCTCTACCTCGCAACGCGTGCCGTCGGCTACTGGCTCGGTCGCTACGACCTCCTGCTCGCGCCCTACGGCGCCGTCTTCGGCGCCGGCTACACCGCCAGCGCGGTCAAGCTGCCGTTGCAGTGGCTCCTCGTGCTGGCGTCGCTCGTCGGCGCGGGGCTCGCGACGGCGAACGTCCGCGGGCGCGACTGGCGTCTGGCGGTCGCGGCGGTGGTGCTCGTGCTCGGCGCCGGGCTCCTCGCCTCGTTCCTGCCCGACGCCTTCCAGCGCCTGCGCGTCCGCCCCGACGAGCTCCGCCTCGAGCGCCCCTATCTCGAGCGCAACATAGCGATGACCAGGCGCGCGTACGGTCTCGACCGCATCGACTCGCGTCCCTTCCCCGGTACGCAGGCGCTCGACGCCGCCGCGATCGCGCGCAACGCCGCCACCTTCGAGAACGTCCGCCTCTGGGATCCGCAGCCCCTCCTCGACGCCTACCGCCAGCTCCAGCTCATCCGGCTCTACTACGACTTCCACGACGTCGACGTGGACCGCTACGACCTCGCCGACGGCCGACGGCAGGTCATGCTGGCGGCGCGCGAGATCAACGCCGATCTGCTCCCCGAGAACGCCCGCACCTGGGTGAACCAGCGCCTCCAGTTCACGCACGGCTTCGGCGCCGTCATGAGCCCGGTCACCGAGCTCGAAGGCGAAGGGCTACCGACCTTCTTCATGCAGGACATCCCGCCGCAGTCCCGGGTCGGCATCGGCCTCGCGGAACCGCGCATCTACTTCGGCGAGAAGACCACCGACTACGTGATCGTGAACGCCGAAGCCGAGGAGTTCGACTATCCGAAGGGCGACGAGAACGTCACCAACAGCTACGCGGGCGCGGACGGCATCGCGCTCGGCTCGCGCCTGCGCCGCGCGATCTTCGCCTGGCACTTCCGCGACCTGAACCTGCTGCTCTCCGGCAACCTCCGCCCCGAGAGCCGCATCCTCTTCCGCCGGACGCTCACCCAGCGCATCGGCGCGCTCGCGCCGTTCCTGCGCCTCGATCGCGACCCCTACCTGGTGGTCGCGGACGGCCGTCTGGTGTGGATCCAGGACGCCTACACGACGGCGCGCACCTTCCCCTACGCGGAGCCGGTGCGCGGCCTCGGCATCAACTACATCCGGAACCCGGTGAAAATCACCGTCGACGCCTACGACGGTACGGTCGGCTTCTGGGCGACCGACCCCGACGAGCCCGTGCTCGCCGCCTACGCCCGCATGTTCCCGGGGATCTTCCGGCCGTTCGCGGAGATGCCCGCGGCGCTCCGGCCGCACGTGCGCTACCCCGAGGATCTCTTCCTGCTCCAGACCGAGATGTACCGCACGTACCACATGACCAACCCGGACGTGTTCTACAACAAGGAAGACCTCTGGAGCTTCCCGACCGACGCCGCCGGCGGGGAAATGCGGCGCGCCATCGCCGACCCGTACTACGTGATCACGAAGCTCCCGGGCGAGGCCGGCGAGGAGTTCATCCTCATGCAGCCGATGACGCCCGCCAACCGCAGCAACATGGTCGGCTGGATCGCGGCGCGGAGCGACCTCGAGCACTACGGCGAGCTCGTGGTCTACGAGCTCCCGAAGGAGCGCCTCGTCTACGGCCCGCAGCAGATCGAGGCCCGTATCGACCAGGACACGGTCATCTCGCAGCAGCTCTCGCTCTGGAACCAGATGGGCTCCAAGGTGATCCGGGGAAACCTGCTGGTGATCCCGGTCGAGGACTCGGTCGTCTACGTCGAGCCGCTCTACCTGCGCTCGACGCAGGGACAGATCCCCGAGTTGAAGCGCGTGATCGTGGCCTACGGCGACCGGCTCGCGATGGAGCGCACGCTCGACGCCGCCCTCGCCGCCGTGTTCCGCCCCGACGCGGGCGCGCCGCGTCCCGAGCCCGCCGCCGCGATCGCCCCCGCCACACCCGCCGGCGCATCGTCCGCCGGATCCCCGGCCCCGCCGGCGTCGACGACCGCGCGCGACCACTACCAGGCGGCCCTCGAGCGACTGCGCGCCGGCGACTGGGAAGGCTTCGGCCGCGCCATGGACGCCCTCGGGAAGGCGCTCCGCGAGTGACTGGTCCGGGCGACGCTCCGGATCGGACGGCGCGCGATGGGATCGGATCCGACTCGAACGCACCGACCGCCTCGACCAGACGCTCCGGAACGACGCCACGGTGACCCCCGAGGTGGCGCTCGAACGGGCCGCGGGCGCGGACGGCGCCCGTGGCCGTGGCGCCGCGCGCGGGCCGCTCTACGGCGTTCCCCTCGCGATCAAGGATTTCTGCGCCACGCGCGACGCGCCGATCCCCGTACCGCGAACCTCACGAGCCGCGGCCGGCAGCGCGCGATCGGCGCCCGGAGGGGCCGGGACGCGCCGCCCCGTCGTCGTCCTCACCGGCCCTCCGGCGCGGCACGCCCCGGCGCTCAGAGCGGAGCGACGCTCACCAGGCGCAGATCGCGCTGCGGGAACGGGATCGCGATCCCCGCGGCGCCGAGCGCCCGGTGGACGGCGACGCCGAGGTCGCTCGTGAGGCCGCCGCGCTCGTCGATGCCCTTGTCGGTCCAGGCGCGGAGAACGAAATCGAGGGAGCTCTCGCCGAAGCGCACGAAGAACGCCGTCGGGGGTGGGTTCTCGAGGAATCGCTCGTCGGCGCGCACGACGCCGATCAGGAGCGCGATCACGCGCTCGGGATCGCTGCCGTACGCGACGCCGACCGCGACCTCCAGGCGGCACAGGCGGTCGGAGAGCGTCCAGTTGGTGACGGCGCTCGCGATGAGGTCGCCGTTCGGAACGACGATCTCGGAGCCGTCCCACGACTTGACCAGGGTCGCGCGCATGCCGATCGCGACGACCCGGCCGAAGACCTGCTGCCCCGGGAGCTGGACGACGTCGCCCGGATGGACGCGGCGTTCGAGCAGCAGCGTCAGGCCGGCCGCGAAGTTCTTCACCAGGTCCTGGAGCCCGAGTCCGACGCCGACGCCGAGACCACCCACCAGAATGGTGAGCTGGCCGAGCTGGATGCCCGCCGCCGCGAGCGCGAACAAGAACCCGAACGAGTACACCGCGTAGCGCGCCAACGTCGAGAGCACGAACGGCACGCCCCGCGGCAGGTTCGCGCGCGGGTAGACGTCCTCCTCGAGCACGCCGCTCACGATCCGGGCGAAGACCATCGCCGCGACGAACGTCGCAACGAACGCGAGCAGGGTGCCGACCGACAGCGACAGCGCGCCGACCGAGAAACCCGCGCCGAGCACCGCCCGAAGTCCGGCGATCGCGACGTCGTAGAGGCCGACCGCACGCAGCACGAGGGTCGCCCAGAGCGCGACGCCGACGACGCGCAGCCCGACGCCGACGCGCTGACGGACGACCGGCCGGCGCCGGTCGAGCATGCGGCTGCGGCGAGCCCACGACGTGCCGAGCGCGCGGACGACGACGGGCTCGAAGCCGAGGACCGAGGCGTGGACGAAGACCGCCACGATCACGGCCGCCATGAAGCCGCGCCCCACGAGCGCCCCGAGGTCGCTCCACCCTCCGACCTCGGCCGCGAGCGCGACGCCAAGCGCCGCGACCGCGAGCCACGCCACCCGGCGCAGGACGACCGGCGCCTCCGCCGCGCGGAGCCGGCGCGCGAACCAGAGCGCGACCGCGAGCCCGAGCGCCAACGAGAGCAGCGCGCTCACGCGCGCCACCGCCGGCAGCGGTCCCACGGCGAGCGTCATGCGGTCGACGAGCAGGATGAGGAAGACCGCGACGAAGAGCGGACGGCCGAGCGCGCCGTCGGCGGTCAGCACCAGGCGTCCCGCGGGAACGAGCGCAATCATCGTGAGCAGATGCCGAAAGCGCTCCGGGCTCGCCGGGTGGAACCAGGGTGTCGCGAGAAGCGCGAGGAGCGCCCCGACCGCGTACGGGTGGAGCGAACCCGCGTCCCCCGGTCGCGCCGCGTCCCGACCGGCGCCGGCGAGCGCCCGCAGCAACGCCACCAGGACAACCCCCAGGAGGATCTGCGCGACGATCGGGCGCGCGTCCCGCTCGACGTAGTCGAACGTGCTCCTGCCGTAGGCGCGGATCGCGGCCGGAACGCGAGGCCATTCGTCGGCGACGCGCGCCGCGAGATCGACGTCCCAGAGCGGCGGCCGGTTCCGCAGCAGAATGTTCTCGCGCTCGGTGACGATGGCGGCCTCGATCCGCTTGCTCGCCGTGCCGAGCGCCGTCCGGCGATCGAGCAATCGATCGCTGAGCGCGAGGACGCGCGTGCGCCACGGCCGAAGTGTCGCTCCGGCCTCGGCGAGCGCGGTAAGCGCGCCCTCGACGCGACGTTCGACGACGTCGCCCGCCGCAGCGATCTCCGGATGGCCGAGCGTCTCGCGCCACAGCGCGTCGGCGCGCTGCAGGTCCTCGCGCACCTCAGAGAGGCGCTTCACCTCCCCGGCGAGGGCGGCGCTCCAGGCATCGAGCGTCCCGGCGCTGGCCGCGAGTTCGCGGTGCAGATCCTCCAGCTCGACCAGCGAGGAGGCGTGCGCGGCGGCGTTCCGGGCATGCTGGAGGAGCACGTCGAAGTCGGGCGCTGCCTCGCCGAGCTCCGCGTCGACTCGTTCCACCGCCCGCCGCACCGCCGTGTCGGGTTGCGCGCTCGCGAGGGTCTGCAGGAGCGCGTCGGCACGACTCGCGACCTCCTCCGGGGAGATCCACGCGACCGCCGGACTCGGCGACGGCTCCGGGGGCGCCGGCGACTGCGCGCGGACGGGGCTCGCCCACAGCACCAGGAGTGGCAGCGCGAGCGCGACGAGCGCCCGCCGTCGGCGGGCGGGCATGCTGCCGCGCGCGCACTGCCGTCCCTGCGTCATGCGTCTACGGCTTCTCGGGCTTCTCGACCGAGATCGCCATCGCCTCGCTGTAGACGGCCTCGATGAGGTCGCCGACCTTCACCGGCTCGAGACGCTTCGGGTCGCGCGCCTGCACCTCGACGACCTTGCCCTGCGGACCCTTGAGCTTGACGGTCCCCTTCTTCTTGTCGAGCCCGACCACCGTCGCAACGATCGTCGTCTGCCGGCCGACGGCCGCCCCCGGCTTCTCACCCGGCTCGGCGCGTCCGGCGGCATCGGCGACCGTGACGCCCGGTTTCGCCTCGCCTGCCTTCTTGAGAGTGAACGCCAGGGACTCGTAGTACGTCACGACGACGTCGTCACCCCGCTTCACCTGCGACAGGTTCCGCACCTCCTCGCCGACCTGCAGGTCGAACACCTTGCCTTCAGCGTTCTTCAACGTGACCACACGGGCCTTCTGGTCGACCTTCACGACCCGCGCCGCGACGCTCACGATCGCACGGTCGATCACCTGTCCCGGCTTCTCGGTCTGCGTCACCGCCGCGACCGGTGCTGACGGCGGCGCCACCTTCTCGGGTCCGCACCCTGCGAACGCGAGCGCCATCAGCGTCACGGATCCCATCGCCACCCAAGTCCTCGTATGCATGTCTTCCTCCTCTCGTGTTGGGGTCAGTCGGAACCCGCCGGTAAGCCGATTCTTGCGGGTCAGTCGGTGCCCGCCGGTAAGACGATCAACGGCGGGCGGGTCAAGCCGTCACGGATGCGCGCCGAGAACGCCGGATCCTGATCGGCGGCCTTGGCGCGCGCGTTCACCAGGGTTGCCTGGCGTACTTCGGGAAAGGGCCGACTCGTGTCGACGACGCCGCGCTCGTACAGCATCTCGTCGAGTCTGCCGTTGGCGATCACGCGCCAGTCTAGGGGAAAGGGGATGCCGAGCTTCCGGATGTGGCGCGTGATCGAGGTCGTGCAGTTCTGGGTTGCGGCGTTGTACCACTGCGGGCGCGCGTGCAGCTCGTTGATCGACTTCACGTAGTCGAGCAGGATGCGCCGCGCCCGCGAGATCGGCGTCCGCAGCTGCCAGAGGTGCACCTCTTCACCCCGATAGTTGGTGCGAAGGCGAATCACGTCGCGCTCGTCGGCGACCACGTAGTAGATCTCGAACTGCTTGAAGAAGCCCTTCACCGCGGAGTACTCCTCGCCCTTCTCCTTGCGGGTTTCGATCGAGACGGCGAGGTGCTGGCCGTCGGTGAACTCCCAGCTCATGATCGTGTGCGCGATCCCGGGGGCGCCCCAGTACGACATGAAGAGATCCATGCCGGTGAGCTTGGAGAGGTCGAGGGTGCGGTTCTCCCAGCGCTCCGTGTAGTCGGTCTCGCTCCGGTAGTCGAAGTCCCGGACGTCGTGGAAGGTCAGGCGGTCGCCGTCGACGTCGACGTGGGAGGTACGCGCAACGTCGGGCTGCCAGTCACGGTCGTTCCGCGGCGCGACGTGGATCCACCAGAGAGCCCAGACCGCGAAGAGGACGACGAGCGCCGTCAGCGTCCGCCCGAACGGCCGCACCGTGACCAGCACGACGAGCCCCGCCAGCACGAGCGCCGCCGCCAGGCCGTCGGCGAGCAGCGCCGGCCGCGGCCCGGTGAAATGGAGGGCCGCCGCGCACCACGCGAGCGCGAGCACGACCGCGATCGCGAACGACGTCCAACCTAGGTATCGCATGCACGCCTCATGCGGCCGCTCCCGATATCAGACGGGTGCGACCCCGCAACCGCGCCGTTGCCCGAGCCCGCCCTGGTCCGCCGCGTCCGTCCGCCGTCCGTGCCTCGGCCGCTCACCGGTCCATGCTCCCCCGCACGTCGACCAGGACCTGGTCGAAGGCGTCGACCCGGATGAAGCCCAGGCGCGGGAACTCGAGATCGAGGATGACGTAGACCGTGACCGCCGTGATGGCCCCGAACGCGATCATGTGCGTCCACTTGCGGCGCACGCCGGTCGCCATGCTGTACCCGGCGAGCAGCGAGCACCCGAGGCCGAGCCCGAACAGCATCGCGAAGACGATCCACGGCGGGTGCATGCCTGCCGCCGCAGTCCGGGTGGTCGTGATGTCGAACATCGCGTTCAGCGCGGGCAGGAGGAGGATGGCGCACGGCTGCGCACCGCCGTCGCGGCATGCCGCGACGGCGTGCGACCAGATCTGCGTCTGCAGCTCCCCGGCGCGGGCGAGCGCACCGCGCGCGGCGTCGAGGTCGGGGATCTTGGCGTAGATTTCGAGCCGCGCGTCGACGTAGCGGCGGAAGAGTTCGCGCAGCGTCACCTGGTCCGCCGGGGGCACCACGTCGAGGCGGAGGTAGGCGGTGCCGATCGCGTTCGCCTCCTCCACGATCAAATGGCGCCGCGCCTCGAAGCGCCCCGCCGCTCCGGAGAACGAGAACGCGACGAGGAGGCCGAAGAGGGCGAACACCGCACCCTCCACGGCTCCGGTACCGCTGTGCGCCCCATCGGGATCGAGGTTCTCGTCGCGGTCACCGATGCGGCGGCCGATCTCCAGCATGAGCATCATGCCGAGAAAGAGTCCCGCGGCGAACAAGATGGCGTATGTGACGTTGAACATTCGCGTGATCCCCCATCACAGCACGAGCTGGAAGCGCGCCTGGAAGACGTGCAGGCGACCGTCGAGCGGGCCGCCGTCGACGAAGGCGAGCGAGTAGCCGGCCTGCCAGCGCACCCAGCGATTCCAATACCAGTTGAGGCCCGCCGTCACCTCGTGGAGGCGACCGCCTTCGACCGCGCCGTCGTCGAGATCCACCCACGACCAGCGGCCGGCGCCCTCGACGGCACCGAACGTCCGCGCCCGCAGGCTGAGCGGCCGCGCCGGCACGAGCTGACCGAAGGTCGCCTGCTCGCGGTCGTACGGCCGCTGCTCGCCGGTCAGGAGATAGGCCGCCGCGACGTAGAAGCCCGGAAACGTGTGGCCGGCGCCGTCGACGAACGCGTGCAGATACTCGCTCTGGAACGACAGCGGGCCGCGCCGGCCGGCGATCTCGAGCCCGAGCACGTACGCGCTCGCAGCGTCGATCGATCCGGTGTCGACGGCGAGCGGGGCGAGGAAGCTCTCGGGCCGCGACTGGTACTGCATCTGATCGGCACCGGCGAACGTGTAGGCGCCCGCCATGCCGACGTGCAGGAGCTCCGGCCATGCGGTCGCGGCTGCACCGGCCGCCGGCGCTTCGTCGTGCGCGCGAACGAGGTACGACGTCCGGCCGACGACGCGCGCGACTGCGCGGCTCTGATCGCCGACGTCGCGGCGCTGGCCGACCGAGTACCATCCGAGACCGGCGCTCAGACGCTCGTCGAGGAACCTGCGGCGCGCGAAGAGCCCGAGCGACGTCGCGGGCACGAACGCCTGCACCGGTGCCGGCATCTCGAGGAACGTGCGGTCGCGGCTGCTCATGCGGTTCTCGAAGCCGAGGGGCGCGTCGAGCGCACCGAATCGGATCGTTCCGACCCACGGGACGTCGCGCCACATGAGCCAGGCCGAGTCGAGGTAGAAGCTCCGCTGCAGGAAGCCGAACTCCAGGTTGTAGTGCACCGGCCGAACGAGCCGGAACACGCCGCTCGACGTGAGGAACGCGCGCCGCACGGCGACGTCCGACGGCACGTCTTCCGCACCCCCGGCCGACGCGAACCCAGCGGCATCGAGGTGGAGCTTGACGCCGATGCGCCCATCGATGACGGGCTCGCCGGTCAGACTGAAGCCTGGACGCCAGCCGTCGAGGGTGACGTCCGGGCGGTCGAGGAAGCGGTAGCGCGGCCCGCTCTCCCAGAACACCTCGGCGCGCGGGAGCCAGCGCGGGAGACGGACGGGCGGCGGCGGCGGCCCGTGCATCGCCGCCGCCGTCGGCGAGCGCGGATCCTGCCAGGGACGCGTGCAGCCGGGCACCACGAGCCATGCCGCCAGGAGGGCGAGCACGACACGGGCACCCGGCCGCCGCACACCGAACCTCAGTCGAAGATCGTGTAGACGAGCGCTGCCGTGATGCGCGCGACGTCGCCGTCGGACCCGTCGTTCGACTCCTTGTGACCGTAGAGCGCCTCGACGCCGACCGAGAGACGCTTGTGGTACTGGAAGATCAGGTTCGCCGACGCGTAGACCGTCTCGTGGTACGCGTCGCCCTCCTGGCTCGCGGTGTTGTCGATGTTGACGTAGCCGCCGCTCACCGCCGAACGGAACCGTTCCGACCAATGGTGCGTGTAGCCGAGCATGAGCCCGAGGTACGGAATGGTCTCGAGGTTGCCGTCGGAGTCGAATCCGGCATCGTTGTTGAAGAAATCGTCGTTCGAGTAGCGGAAGAGGCCGTGCCCGTACGTCGCCTGCGCCTGCAGGCTGTCGTTCCCCCACGTGTCGAACACGCCCGAGGCATTGAAGCCCCAGCCGAGCTTGCTCTGCCGCCCTTCGCTCGAATCGTCGACGCTGATCGAACGCAGGATGGTCGCGAGCTGCACGTGACCGACCCCGTCGCGCTCCCAGCGCGCGTTCATGCCGCCGTCGGGGGCGTTGTTGATGGCCTTGGCCTCGTCGGGCTGCCCCGTGAGATCGACCTCGGACTCCGGCTGCTCGAGTCCGAAGTTGAGCTGCCACTCCTTGCCGAGCGGCTGGAGGTAGCGGATGAGCGGCCGGCGCGCGAAGATCGCCGAGTTCGGACCTTCGTAGTCGACCGTGTCTGGCCATACGTCGGGATCCTCGAAGATGCTGAACGTCTGCCCGACGATGATGTTGTAGTACTGTCCGTAGAGGTGGCGGATGCGGTACGGGAACTCGCCGCCGCCCGAGCCGTAGAAGTCGTTCTCGTAGTAGAAGCGCGGCTTGCCGCCGATCTCGGGCGCGCGCACGTCGATCCGGAGCTGCGACCCCTTGGCGTTGATGTTGAAACGCGGGTCGCCGCCCTTGTCGTCCTGGCCGGTCACCGGGATCTTCGCGGTGATGAAGCGGTTGTCGTCGCCGGCGTTCTCGGTGTCGAACGTGACGTCGGTACGCGGCTTGGCGTTGAACTTGATCAGCACGCTCGTGTTCGGGATGCGGGTGAAGCCGCGATACTGCGGATCGAGCGTCAGATCGCCGGGGCGCGGCGCGGCTTGCTGCTCGTCACGGACGGCGCCGCGGTTCTTGACGGCGCTCGCCTCGCCCGTGACGGCGACCTCGGCGCCCGTCGTGACCGCCGCACCGGGCGTCGTGGCGAGCGCGCCTCCCGGCGCCACCGGGGCGGTCGCGGGCGCCGCTTCGCGCGTCTTCTCGCGCCGCTCCATCTCCTCGACGCGCTGCTGGAGGATGCGCACCTGCTGCTTCAGCTCCTCGACCTCGGCGCTCGCCGCCCATGCGCTCATGGGCGACGCCCACGCGAGGGTCGCGAGGAGCGCCCCCGCAACGAGAGCGCGCCCGCTCATCGCGCCGCCTCGGGATTCGCTCCGAAGATGCCGGCGCCGAGCCGCTGCGCGATGTGCTTGATCGCGAGCTGCGCCCGGACGCTGTTGCCGGCCTCGTTCAAGCGCGGCGAGAAGGCCGCGATCGCGAGCTTCCCGGGCACGACGGCGACGATCCCGCCGCCGACGCCGGTCTTGGCCGGGAGACCGGCGTCGAAGGACCAGCGGCCCGACTCGTCGTAGAAGCCGGCGGTCAGCATGATGGCGAGCAGCTCCGGCACCATGTCCTCGTCGAGCATGCGCTGGCCGGTCTTGGGGTTCACGCCGCCGTTGGCGAGCGTCGCGCCCATCATCGCGAGGTCGCGGGTGTTGATGCCGATCGAGCACTGCTTGGTGTAGACGCGCAGCGCTTCTTCGGGCTCCGCATACAGCCGCTCGGAGTTGTAGAGCAGATTGGCGATGCCGCGGTTGCCGAAGGCCGTCGAGTACTCGGAGTCGTAGACCTTCTCGAGGAGCGGCAGCTTGGGATCGCCCGCAAAGCCTTCGAGGTTGACGAGGACCTGCGCGTAGCGGTCCTTCTCGTTCTTCGCCTTGACCAGGCTGACCGCGGCGATGGCGCCCGCGTTCACGAGCGGGTTCACCGACTTCGCCTTGTAGATCTCGAGCGCGAGCTTCGAGTTGAACGGCAGCCCCGTCGGCTCGACGCCGATCTTCTCGGCGATGACCTCCGGCGTCCCGTGCTGCTGCATGACCAGCGCCGCCGTGAAGGGCTTCGACACCGACTGGATCGAGAAGCGGTAGTCGACGTCCCCGGAGACGTAGAGGTCGCCGTCGCGGGTCGCGATCGCGACCCCGAAGAGCTCGGACGGGATGGTCGCGAGGATCGGGATGTAGTCGGCGTTCTTGCCATCGCGAACGCCGGCGAACTTGGCGTGCGCCTCGTCGACGAGCGCCTGGTAATCGGCGGTGACACCGGCTCCCCCCACGAAGCGCGCGGGGGCAGCGGCACGCGCCGGCTCGGCCGCCGCCCCTCGTCCCCGATCCACCGACGCCGTGCACGACGCCGCGGCGAGCGCGACGGTGGCTGCGAGCACCAGCCGTCTCCCGAACCCTTCACGGAGAGCGCTATGCATGATCCCTTTCAGAAGGCGATCTGCATGCGTGCGCCCAGCACCACCGCGGTGTCGACGCGCTTCACCCCCGGCTCGACCACCTGGAGGTCCGGCGTCAGGTGCAGCCACGGCAGCACCGCGGCGTTGTAGAAGACCTCGAAACCCTGCCCGCCTTGCGTTCGCCGCTCGATCAAGCGCGGCAGCTGGTCGCTCCGATCGACGAGATACCAGCCGATGCCGAACGTGTCGTCGTCGCGCGTCGGAATGACGCCCTTGCCGCCGAAGCCGAAGCTATAGAAGCGCTCGAGCGGGTTGGTGCGCTCGTCGCCCTGCCCGAAGCGGAAGAAGAGCCCCACGCCCTGCGTCGGGTCGTCCTTCTCGGCGTAGAGGAATTGGTCGAAGTTGTAGTAGACCGCCCACGAGCTGTTCGCGCGATCGATCTCGGCAAGGTTGGTTCCGAAGCGCTCGTCGATGACCGCGTCGATGATGAGGCGCGGGTCCTGATCCAGCACACCGAAGTTCCGGCTCGACCACGAGCCGCCGAGCGTCACGTGCCCCGGAAGGCCGAGCGGGCGATAGCCGATGCGCAGCTCCTGCGCGATGACGGTCCCGTCCGAGAAGGCGTCGTCGAAGCCCACCGTGTCGGGACGTCCGAGGGCATCGAGCACCGAGAACGTGTACGTCCCGAGTTCGTCCGGTAGCACGAGGAGGAATCCGCCGCCGAGCGCCGAGTACGGGACGCTCCGCAACACGATCGGGTTGATGACGAAGCCGAGATTCGAGAATTGCGTGTTGCCGCGGCCGCTCGCGAAGGCGTTCTGGTCGCCGTCGATCGTGCAGATCTTGCCGCCGAGAACGGCGACCCACGGCGCCAGGAACTGCACGAAGGTGACGCCCGAGAGCGTCGTGATCTCCTCGGGCAACGGCAGGAGCCCGTCGGTGTCGGGGGCGATCAGCACGCCAGCATCGCCGTTCACGCTCTTTCCGAAGCGTGATTCCGCGAAGACGGTCGCGAACCCGCCCGGCCAGAGCCCGAGGCGTTCGGTCTCGACGTGCAGCTCGTAGTCGGCCGAGCCGCCGTACGCGTCGTTCTCGTCGCGCCCGCCGTCGACGATACCGCGATAGGCTTGGTAGAGGTTCACGCCCAGCGTGACGCCGCGGTCGGCGAGCTTGGTGCGCCACCCGCCCCAGTCGCCGGTGAGGTAGCGGCGCTCGAAAAGGTCGCCACTGTAGTCCTGGCGCGGCCAGATCGACGCGGGCTCCGGCTTCGCATCGGTCGTCTCCGCCGCGCGAGCGGCGGTCGCGACGATCGCGGAAAACAGGAGGGCGGCGAAGAGCGAAACGATGCTGGGGGCCTTCACTCCGTCGGGTCCCACGAGTCGTCGGGATCGTACGCGGTGATCTTGGAGGCGATTTCCGCCGTCTTGAGACCGAGATCCTTCTCGAAGACGATTCCCTGCTCGTTCACGACGAACGTCATGACACCGCTCGATCCGTACTTCACCGGATAGGCGATGAGAGCGAAACCGCTCGTCATCCTTCCTTCCTTTATATAGCTGCGGGCGCCCCCCGGGGCGTGGGATCCCGCCGCATGGAGCTCCTTATAGATGTAGCCGTGGAACGGCTCGGGCGTAGCGTTCATACCGGGCCGATATCCCTCGCGGCTGGCGTCGGCGAAGAGCGGGCCGATCGGGCTCTCGGCATCGCCTTCCTGCGTCTCCCAGTAGAGCCCGTCCCGTTTGCCCGGGGTGCTGCGAAGGCGCTGGGCGTACTCGTAGACGCCCTCGGTCGCGCGTTTTCGCCGCGCGTAGTCGCGCTGCGCCGACACGTACTCCTGACAGATCTGGATGGTGAAGAGCTCGTTCCTCCCGATCCGCCGATTCAGGATCTCCGTCTTCCCCGCCTCGGTGTCGAAGCGCCAGCCGGCCGACTCCTTCACGAGCGGAATCGGGAATGGCCAGTCGTCGTCGCCGACGCTCAAGACGGCGAAGTCGTCGCCGACGTGCTCGAGGTGCGTGCGCTCGGCCGCGCGCGCGACGAAGAGCTCGCGGGCTTCGCGATCCGCGACGGGATCGCCCGAGGGCAGCACCTGCTGCGCGCCCGGCCCGAAGAGCGGGTCGAGCTGCCCGCCGTCGCCGACCTTCGCCGCCTCGACGAGGGCGGCGACCGCCGCCTCCGCGCTCTCGAACCGACGCTGCGACGCTGCGCCGGCCGGCGTCGGGATCGTCGCCGCCAGCGCGGCCAGAAAGAAGAGTCCGAGACCGATTCCAGTCGTTCTAGGCATGGCTCGTCCCCCTCTCATCGCCGCCGTCCGCCGCCGCCGCCACGACCGCCACCGCCGCCGCGACCGCCGCCACCGCCGCCGCCACGATAGCTCCCACCGCCACCGCCACGACTCCCGCCGTAGCTCCGGCTCCCGCCGCCGCCGGAGCCGCGACTGCCACCGTAGCTGCCGCTCCGGCTACCACCGCCGTAGCTCTGACTGCCACCGTAACCGCCGCGGCTCGCCGCGCCGCGCTGGCTCGCGCTGCGATCGAAGCCGCCGCTGTGGCTACTGAAGGCACCCGCGTCGCGGCCGCTGCCGCGCGAGCCGCCGTGCTGACCGCCGCCGCGCCCCTCCGCACTCGGTTGCCGGACACCGCTGCCGCCGCCGCGCGCTTGCGTGCCCGGTTGCCGGACACCGCTGCCGCCGCCGCGCGTGCGATCACCGCCACCGCGGGCCTGCTGTCCTGCTCCGGCACCCCGACCGCCTTGACCCTGGGTGACGCCGCCGCGCTGCTCGTAGCCGCGCGCCTGCTGCCGGCTCATCTCGCGGCGCTGCGCACCCTGCTGCCCTTGGAAGCGCTGGGCCGTGTTCTGGTTCCGGTACGCAGCGCCGCGCCGGTGCTCGGGATTGTGGTTCCACCGGTTCATCTGGTTGCCGCCCCGGTTGCTGCCGGCGCCGCGCCCGATGTTGACATCGCCGTTCCGGGTGACGTTGCGATCGATGTCGATGTCGTTGTTGCCGTAGCCGCCGCAGCAGCCCGACCAGCCGCCGCCCCAGTTGCAGTTGCCCCATACCGCCGCGCCGACCGCCATGCCGACGCCGAACGACACGAGGCTCGCGGTCGCGACGTATCCGGGTGGGTAGGCGTACATCGGCGGGTAGTAGTAGCTCGGGTACGACCATGCCGACCCGTACACGACCGGCGCGCTGTAGGTCGGGACGTAGACGACCTGCGGATCGGCCGGGACGATCTTGATGACCTCCTTCTCGACCTCCTGCACGACGACCTTCTCGGTGACGACCTTCTGCTCCTTGGTCGTCTCGAGGGCCCCATTGTCCTCGGCCTTCTGCCGCATGCGCTGGACCGCATCCAGGACGTCCTTCTGCTGATCGAGGAAGGCGTCACCGAGATCGGAGGTCCAATCGAGGTTCTGCGACATGCGGGCGAGGACGTCGGGCACGCGCACCAGCGCCTTCACGCTGTCGTCCCACTTCTGGGCCGCGACCGCCTTGTCGAGTTCGGCTCCCTTCAGCTTGGCGTTCGCCTTCACCCAGCGGTCGGCCTGCACCACCTCGACGGGATACGTCGAGGCCATCAAGATGTTCGTCAGCAAGGGATCCGGGTAGAGCGCGATCGGCGCCACCATCTGCTCGAGCTGGTCCGGGGGGAAGGCGGACGTGTCCTTCTCCTCGGCAGCGCTAGCCGGCAGCCAAAGCCCCCCAAGCACGAGTGCCGCAACCAATGCTCCCAACACCGACAATCGGCGCATTCGGGCTCACCTCCCTGGATCGACGAGTGCGACAGGCCGGATATCAGATGGCCCATTGCGTGCAAGCCGCACCACCGGCGACGCCATCATCGCCGTGCCTCCCCCGGCGCGCGGCGCGCCGGCGTCCCGGAATGCTCGACGACTGCTTTCAGCGGTTGACCGTACGCTTTTCGTGAGACAAACGTATCACCATGAAAACCGCGAGCATTCGGGACCTACGCAACGACTTCCGTCGGATCTCCAAGTGGCTCGAGGTCGGAGAAAGCGTTCGGATCGTCAGACGCGGAAAGCCCTTCGCGCGGCTCGTTCCCGAACCGAGCGCGCGATCGTTCTTCGGTCGCGGAGCCGGCACGGTGGAGCTGCCGGACGACATCGACGATCCCGTCGGCATGGAGTGGAAAGCGACCCGGTGAGATATCTTCTCGACACGAGCGTCTGGCTGCGCGCGTATCTCCAACCCGAAACGATCCCCGCCCCGCCGCAGCGCGTCCTCGCCGACCCGAAGCTCACGTTCGGCCTGAGCGCGATCAGCCTCTGGGAGGTCGCCAAGAAGCATCAGCTCGGGAAGCTCGCGCTCGACCGCGATCTCGGCACGTGGCTCGCGGACGCGCTCGCCGGCAACATCGAGGTGCTACCGCTATCCCCTCCCGTCGTCGTCGATGCGATGAAGCTGCCCGGCTTCCCCAATCGCGATCCTGCCGACGAAATCATCGTCGCGACCGCACGCGTGCACGGCCTGACCTTGCTGACGACGGACAAGCGCTTGCGCCGCTACCGCCATGCCCGGATCGGGTATTTCGCGCCGCGCCCGTGACCCGCACGCGCGCTATACCCGAGGTGCGCCTTCGTCGGACCCGAGGGTCCCCGCGACGAGCACGAGAACGGCAACGAGCTGGTGACGTCGCACTCGCCTCATGGCACGCCCCTCCACGGCTGCACGGACGACCGCCACGTGCTCGATCACCGCTTCGCGAACGCTCCGCCGCGCCCGCAAACGCCGTACGACACCCGGAGGCCCCTGCTCTTCAACTCATCGCCCGAAAATCGGATTCTCGAGGAGGCCGGGGGTCACGGGGATCACGTTCAACTTGATCTGCGCCCGCTGCCCGAAGTCGTCCTGGCTGACGACGGAGTACTCGACGCCGAGCTGGAACTTGACTGGAAGGCGTCCGAAGCGCGTCGTCTTCGCGACCGTCAGCCCGAGTGGAATGTTCCACTCGTCGCCCGACCTGGCCCGATGGTCGTAGCTGATGGTCGGATTGGTCCCGATCTGCCACGCGTCGGGGAGGTTGTAGAAAGCGAAGTAGAGAAGGTTCAGGTAGCTCGCGTCGCGCACGCCGCATAGAGGTCGAACTCCGTGAAGAGCGCCCACACGTCCGACACCGGGTTGCTGAGCTTGGCACCGACCTCCGCAAGATCGCCCCCGCCGGAGTCGGCCGACGGCGCCGCGACGGCGAGCATCGGCATCCAAACGGCCGTCGCGAGCACGGCGGCGAAAGAGAACATCGCGACGCGCCGACTCATTTCCACGTCTCCTTCACCCCTCAGGTGGGACCTTTGACGACGATGTAGACGCCACCACCGGCCATCTCCTCCATCCGTCATCCTCCGAGGTCGGTAGGAGCGACGGCTACTTCGCCACGGCGGGATACACGACCTTCCAGTCCTTCTTCATGTCGACGACCGTCCACCTTTTCGCCGCCGCTTCGTCGAGGCCCTTGTCGAGCCGTCCGACGCTCGAGGTCCGGTCATAGGCCCACTCTCGCTCGCCGTCGGTGTGATGGACGTACAAGGCAAAACGCGGACCGGCGCCGGCGGTGGTCCATTGCAGCATCTGGAGATCGCCGTCCGAATTGCCGAACGCCGCGATCGGCCGGCGGCCGATGTACTGGTTGATGGCCACGGGCTTGCCTTCCTTGTCGTCGATGAAGTCGACCTCGGGGAGACGGACGAGGACGGGAACGCCGTCACGGACATCGAACTTCGTCTTGATGCTGCTCCCGATCACTTGCTCGGGCGGAACGCCGTAGACGGCGCTCGTCCACGGCCGCATGAACTCGACGCCGCCGCCGGAGACGATGTAGGTCTTGAAGCCGTTGGCACGGAGATGCGTCAGCACCTCGAGCATGGGCTGGTAGACCATCTGCGTATACGGCCGCTTGGTCACCGGATGCTTGGCGGTTGCAAGCCAACCCTTCACGATCTTCTCGAACTCGACGGTCGTCATGCCCGCGTGTGTGGCCATGACGATCTGGAGGATCGCGCGATCGCCGCCCGCGAGCGCGGTCTTCACGTCGCCCTTCAGGAGCGACGCGAACGGCTCCGTCGTCTTCCACTCGGGATGCTGCGGCGCCAGCTCCCTCACCCGGTCGAGCGCGAAGAAGAGCTGGAAGTACATCGGCTGCTCGGCCCAGAGCGTCCCGTCGTTGTCGAAGACGGCGACGCGCTCGGCCTCCGGCACGAAGCCGGGCGACCCGGCCTTGGTGACCTCATCGACGAACGCGACGATGGCACGCTTCGACGCGCCGTCGTTCCAGGACGGCAGCGGATCGGCGGCGCGTGCCGCCGTGCTCCCGACCGCGAGCGACGAGACGAGCACTGCGACTCCGAGGCGCAAGACTTTCACGATCGACGGCATCCTTCCCTCCTCCGCGATGGGTCGTGGTCCGCCCCCGTCGGAGGGAGCGGACCGACGGGTTCGAGGCGCCCGTTCAGTTCCCGGTCGGCAGCGGGATGTTGACGCCGTCCTTCTCCAACTGCTCCCGCAGCCACTGGAACTTCTGGAACTTGCTGATCTCGATGGGACCATCGTAGCCCATGCTCTGGAGCTTGCGCGGCGGGTACTGCACGTAGGTCCTCATCAGATCCTTGATGGCCTGGCTGATGGTCACCAGGGTCCAGGTGTGCTCCGTGTAGTTGTTCATGAAGACGTCGTAGCGCTCCTGGGGATCCTGCCAGAGATCGAACACCTGCGGCACGATGGCGACGTACTTCTCCTCTCCCTTCCAGCCGAGATTGGTATCGACGGCGAGGCCGCCGGTCGCCTGCCCGTTGTCGCCGCGCAGATTGAAGACCGCCTTGTAGTTGCCGACACGAGCCGCGCCGGGCGTGAGCTCGTTCTCGGTGAAGTAGAACCAGCTCTTGCGAGCCGACTGGCCGGTTCCGAAGAGGACCGGAGACATGTCGTAGCTGTCGAAGACGATCGGCTTCCCTTCGCGGTCCTTGTCGGGCAGCTTTGCGCCCGCGAGCGAGGCGAAGGTCGCCATGTAGTCGAGCCCGCCGACGATGTCGTAGTTCTTCGAGCCGGCCTTGATCTTCGGACCCCAGGCGATCGACGGGACCCGGTTGCCGCCCTCGCGGACCGTGCCCTTGGTGCCGCGGAACGGCGTGTAGCCGGCGTCCGGGTACACGTCCTGCCAGGCGCCGTTGTCGGTCGTCCAAAACACGTAGGTGTTCTTCTCGAGCCCGAGCGACCGCACCTTGTCGAGGACGCGCCCGATGCGGGTGTCGTTCTCGACGACGGAGTCGGCGTACTTCGTCTTCGACGGCGACGTGTGCTGGAACTCGGGCGCCGGGAGGTTCGGCTGGTGCACCTTCATGAAGTTGATGCTCATGAAGAAGGGTTTGTCGACCTTGGCGGCGTTGTCGAGATACTCGAGTGACGCCTTCTCCACGTACTCGTCGAAGAACGGGATGCCGACGACGCCCTTGTCGGGCGTATTCACGTACTGCCCGTTGATCTTGAAGTCCTCGCGCGCCTTCTCGCCGGCTTTCCCGGAGAGCGACCCCTGGGTGACCTTCACGAACATCGCGCGCAGCTCGGGGTCCATGTCGGGGAACCACGTCGCATCGGCGTACGTGTAGGCGTTCAGGTGATAGAGACCGACGTAGCGCATCTCGTCGTAGCCTTGGGCGTTCGGCATCGCGTAGTCGGCCTCGCCGAGATGCCACTTGCCGGTGAAGAACGTCTGGTAGCCGGCCTGCTTCAACACCGACGCCAGCGTCCATTCCGCCGCCGGCAGGCCGCCGCCCTGCCCCTGGAAGGCGACGGTCGTCATGCCGCTCCGGTTCGGGATGCGCCCGGTCTGCACGGCGGCGCGGCCCGGCGTGCAGCTCGGCTGCGCGTAGAACGAGTAGAAAGTCATCCCCTCGTTCGCCAACCGCTCCAGGCTGGGGGTCGGCATGCCTCGACCCGGCCCCCCGCCGTACGGGCTCGAGTCCCCGTACCCGAAGTCGTCGGAGAGGATGAGGATGATGTTGGGTTTCTTGTCCTCGGCGTACGCCGGCAGAGCCGCCAACACCGATACCAGAACCGTGCATATCGAACGAACGAAGGGCTTCATCGATGCCTTCCTCCTCGGTTTCCCTCTCTGGTTTCCCGGCTCTGAATTGCCGCGATCGTTTCGAGCGTCAAGTCGTCGGGGGCGGGCTGCCAGGCGCGGCCTTGCCGGTCGTCCACGCCGATATGCGCGCAGCGTACTCGGCGGCCCACGAATCCATGGCGTTCCGGACGTCGCCCCACTGCCACTGAGCGGCCGCCTTCATCGAGCTGCCGCCGACGCGCCGGTCCACCATCTCGCCGAGGGTCCGGCCGGTGCTCGCGTCGCTCAGTCGAGCCTCGACCTGGCAGCCGCCGGCGAACGCCCAGTGGCCCGTCGCGACCGACTGCAAGGTATTGAGGGCACGCGCTTGGGGAACGACCAGCGAGACCGTACGCAGCACCGGCGTCGCGCTTTCGGCGTCGGTGATCGCCACCTGAATCTTCATGACCCCGGCCCCGGGCGTCTCGACCACCTTCATCTTCGCCCCGAATTGCGTCTCCAGAGCGCTCCGGAAGTAGGTGGTGAGCGCTTGCTGCGCCGACGGCGAGAGCTTGGTGGCGTCGGTGCCCCAGAAGGTGACCGGCTCGATGATGACCGCCTCGTATCGAGTCCATTGGGCGTTTGCATTCACGTAGCGAAGCACCGCCTGGCCCTTCGCCGTATCTCCGGGGGTCAGCCTCGAGTAGTCGCCGAGGAAACCCGACTCCTTCAGCTGCTTGACCGAGACCTGCTTCGTCGTGGCGCAGCCCGCGAGCCCCAGCAGCACACAAAGCGCCAACACCCCCGTGAGGTTCGATCGCAACATCTGCTTCCACCCTTTCATGATGTCTCTGAAGCGAGCGACGCATTTTCCATTTGCAAACCTTCGGAACTCGTCCAACGTCGTCGCCCCGAGCACGAGAAAAGACGTCCTATTGCATCCCGCCGAGACCGGACGCTATGCACTTTCCGCAAATCGCAGGAGACGCGATCCCGGCAATGACAGCTGCCTGCGTACGAGTCGTCCGAACGGCGGACATGCACGAGCTGGCCGCCGCCCAGCCGGGCAAGAACCGTCGCTACATCCAGCTCGAGCCGGGGCCGATGGAAGCGGAGCTGGTCGATGCGCGCCTCGGAAGCGTGCAGGTGTTTCGCGAACGCCTCGGCGCCGGGATGTTCGTGGAAGCCGCGCCGCCGGCGAGTCTCCTCCCCTTCGGGATCATCTTGTCGGCGCGCGGCGACATCCGCTTCTGCGGGCGCGACTTGCACCCGGCAAACGTCGCGCAGGCCGCGGGAGGCGGCTGGGACATACGTTTCGATGGCCCCATCGACTACGTCTCATGCGTCTTCCAGCGCGCGTGGTTCGAGCACGAGGCGTCCGCTCTCCTCGGCCACGCGCCATTCGACGACTGGTTCCGAAACGGCGGCCGCCCGGCTTCGAGCTCGGCGATCGGGCATCTCCGCACGATGATCACGCGAACCCTCGAACGCATGATGCACCAGCCCTCCCTCTTGGCGGACGACCGGACACGCAAGGCCCTCGAAGCCGAGCTCGTCCGGCTGACCGTGGGCGCACTCACGTCGACCGACGTGCCCACGCCGGTAGCGGCGTACGGACGCCGGCGAAGAGGCGTCCGGCGCGCGATCGAGTATCTGACCGACCATCCGGACGCCGACACGACGGTTGCCGGCTTGTGCAGCGTCGGAGAGATCAGCGAACGAACCCTGGAATACGGCTTCCGCGAGGACCTCGGCGTGACGCCCGTGCGCTTCCTGAAGCTGGTGCGACTCAACGGCGCGCGCCGAGATCTCCTACGTGCGGCGGGGTGTTCGTCGGAGCCGCCCACGACGGTGACCGAGATAGCGCTCCGCTGGGGCTTCTTCGAGTTCGGGCGCTTCGCCGGAGAGTATCGCCGCTTCTTCGGCGAACGCCCGTCGGAGACCCTGCGCCGTCCCTGATCTCGCCACTCGCCCGGACCGCACCCGTCGCGGCAGCCGATCTGCTTCGCCACGGCGAGGTCGGATTCACTCGCCGCCGAGCTCCCGGATCATCGCCCGCACGCTCTCGCCCTCCGGAGCGACCGCCGCGAGGCGGCGCGCGTAGTCGAGCGCCGCCTCGCGGCGGCCGGCATCGCGCTCGAAGGCGGCGAGCGCGGAGAGGAGCGCGGGATCGTAGGGCGCGCGCGCGAGCGCGGCGGTCAACACCGCCGTCGCTTCGGCGCTGCGGCCGGCCGAATGAAGCGCGACGCCGTACACGTAGGCGAAGCGGGCGTCGTCCGGGCGCGCCGTGGCGGCGCGTCCGAGCAGCGCGAGCGCGTCGTCGCTCCGTCCCTCGCGGACGCGCTGCAGGCCGAGCGCGTGCAATAGCGTCGGATCGTCGGGGACGGCGGCGAGGCCTTCGTCGAGCGCCGCCGCGGCGTCGCCCGCGCGCCCGGTCGTGCGATGGAGATCGGCGAGGTTCACGTAGGCTGGGACGAAGAGCGGATCGATGCGGAGCGCGGCGCGGTACTCGGCCTCGGCCGCGGCGGCGTCGCCACGTTCCGCCGCGACGATCCCGAGGTTCAGGTGCGATTCGGGGCGCTCGGCGACGGCATGCTCGGACGCGGCCCATTCGTCGACGGCGCGGCGGCTCGCCGCGGCGGCGGCCGGCGGGAGCGCCTCGAACGGCACGCTCGCGAGCGCTCTTCCCGCCTCCACCCGGACGGCCTTCACCGTGTCGCCGGCGAGCGGGCTCGCGAGCGCGGCGCGCGCCTCTGGCGGCAAAGCGCGCACGGCGTCGAGCGCCCCCACCCGGACGAGCGCGCTCGCGTCGGCGAGCGCGGCGCGCAGCGCCGGCAGCGTCGCCGGGCTCGCCTGGCGCTCCAGCATCGCCGCCGCCGTCGCGCGCGCGATCTCGGGCGCGCCGCGATCGCCAACGAGCGCCGCGAGCCGCGCGGCCGCGCCCGGTGCGCCATCGCGGCCGGCGCGGAGCGCGGCGCCGTAGGTCTGGAAGCCTTTCCTCACCGGCCCGTACCATTCGGCGACCGCCGCGGCCGCCCACGCCGCATCGTGCTCCGCGTGGCAGCCGGTACAGGCATTCGGCGTCCCGTCGGCGACCGAGAGATCCGGGCGCGGCACGCGCAGCGAATGATCGTGGCGCGGATCGACGACCATGTAGGTCCGGGTCGGCATGTGGCAGGCGACGCACGCGGTCGCGGCCGAGCCCTCGGCGTGACGATGGTGCGCGGCGACGTCGTACGTCGCCGCGACGTGGCACGGCGTGCAGACCGCATTCCCGGCCGCGCGCAGCTTCCCGGCGTGCGGCTCGTGGCAGTCGCTGCAGGTCACGCCGCGCGCGTACATCTTGCTCTGGACGAACGAGCCCCAGGTGTAGACCTCGTCGTGCTGCTGGCCGTCGGGCTCGTAGAGGCCGGGCTCGAGGAGCGCGGGGATGTGGGTGTCGAGGAGCCGGCCGGTCGGGTTCGAGTCGATACCGAGCGGCCGGCGGCGCGCGTGGCAGACGGCGCAGGTCTCGACCTCGCGCCGGGTCGCGAGCGGCCGGCTGCGCACGGGCGCCGTCGCCGACGGCGTCCACGTCACGCCGGCGCGCTCGTCGAGCGCGATCGCGAGGCCGTGCGCCGGCCACGCCTCCGACCCGGCACGATGCTCCGCCCACGCGACGTGGTTCGACCCCGGACCGTGGCACGCCTCGCACGCGACGGCCACGTCCGACCACGTCGTCGCGAAACGGTCGGCCGCGGCGTCGTAGTTCCGCCGGAGGTTCGTCGAATGGCAGTCGGCGCAGACGAAGTTCCAGTTCTGCTGCAGCCGCGTCCAGTGCAGCGGATCGCGATGATCGATCGTCTCGTGCGGGTAGAGATGGAACCAACGCTGCCCGCCCTGGGCTTTCGGCCGCGCATCCCACGCCAACGGGAGGGCCTGCTTCCGGCCGTCGGGGAAGTCGACGAGGTACTGCTGCAGCGGGAAGACGCCGAAGGTCCAGGCGACGCGGTAGTCGGCGAGCGTACCGCCCGGGCCGTCGGTGCGGACGACGAAGTCGTCACCGCGCCGCACGAACGTCGACGTCACCCCGCCGGCGGTGGCGCGCGCGTTCGCGAAGTCGCCGAGCACGGTCGCGGGCGTCGCCGGCTGCATGGCGGCGGCGTGCTGCGAACCGCGCCACGACGCCGCGGCCTCGGTGTGGCAGCCGACGCACACCGCGGATCCGACGAAGGTCGCGGCGGGCGGCACGGCACCGCCTCCGAGCGCCGCGCTCACCGGCGTCGCCGCCGCGGGCGCAACTCCTGTTACCGCCGGTGTCGGGGCGGTCGCGGCCGGCCGGGGCGCCGGCACCTCGCTCGCGCGGCACCCCGGCCACCAGGCGCAGGCCGCCGCGAGGAAGCCGAGGATCGCGACGTGTCGCCGCCGCATCACTCGCTGCGCAGATGCTCGAGCAGGATGCGGCGCACCTCGGCGATCGTGTGCGGATTCGCCTGGCACGAATGCGCCGATTCGACCACGAGCTCGGAGTCGACCCCGCCGATGTGCGCGCTGTCGTACGCGACGACGCCGTCATTCGCGCCGGGGGCGATTTTGCCGTCCTTGATCGCGATGATCGAGTGCGCGTGCACGCCGGGAGCGATCGGCTTCGCCGCCATCGTCTTGATCCAGGGATTTCCCGGCGTCATGTTGTCGACCGCCGACGGGATGCGACCGAGACTCACGGCCTGGAGCTTCAGGGCCGCCTGATCGAGGAGCAGATCGCTCATGGCGCGGGTCACGTCGAGGGGCGCGCGCACCAGGCGCGCGACCTGGTGCGCCACCCAGCTGCCCGCGATGTAGCTCCCGTGCTGCGGCGTCGCGACGAAGATCACGCGCCGCACGAAGGGCAGCGGATGGAAGAAGAACGCCTCGCGCAGGAGCGTGCGCGTCGCGTCGGAGAGCCTCAGCTGGTCGAGCGGCTTGTCGCTGACGTTCGCCCAGAACTGATCGCCCGACTCGACGACCATGGCCTTCGTCAGCAACCCCCCCTGGCTGTGGCCGATCAGCACCATGCGTCGCAGGGCCGGGTCCTTGCCCTCGGGGTCGAGCAGCGCGATCCCCGTGTCGAGCGCCTGGCGGAGACGCAGCGCCGAGTACGCGATCGGGTTCCCGGTCTCGTACGAGAAGAACCAGAACTGGAACCTGCCGTGCAGGCGCGGGTCGTTGTCGAGCTCGTTGTAGAGCTCGGCCCACCGTCCGGCGCTCGATGCCGTCCCGTGCACGAAGACGACGGGAATGGCGCCCGGGGAATACGGCGTCAGCGCGACGAGCCGCGTCCGGTCGGCGAGCAGCGAGCCGCGCAGGAACCCCCGCAGCTCGGTGGACCATACCGGCGCGTCGGCGAGGGTGAGCGCGAGCGCCGCCGTCGGCTCGGCCTCGAGCGGCACCTCCTGCCCCTCGATCGTCACCTTGCGGTCGCCGTATCCGGGATGCACCTCGAGGGTCGCGTGCAGGTGCGGCGAGGAGACGTCGTCCGGCAGGTCGCTGAAGCGCAGCAGCGCCGTCACCGGCACGCGGATGCGCTGGCCGAGGAGGTCGCCGGCCTTGCCGCCGGCGCGCGTCTTGATGCGCGCCGCGAGCGGCGCGCCGATGCCGGACCAGCGGTGCACCGTCGGGAGCCCGATCACCTCGAGCTCGTCGAGCGGCGCGAAGCCCTCGAGCTCGTGCGTGCCCCAGCGCAGCGTCGACGGGTCGAACGCCACTTCGACCGTACCGAACGGCAGCGCGAAGCGCCCACCCTTCAAGAGCACGTCGCCGCCTGCGCCCTCCTCGAGTGCCTGGGTCAGCCCCCGATTGTAGAGGTCGCAGGCAAGGCGGAGGCGCGGGTTGAAGCGGTCGGGTCGGAGCTGCGGGTCGGCCGGGAAGAGGTACTCCCAGGCGTAGACCGCAGCGGCGAGATAGTACGGCCGGCCGCCGCCGCGCTCGGCGTGGTGGAAGCAGAGCTCGGCGAGCGCCGCCAGGCTCTCGTGGAGCTCGCGACCGGCGACGAACGACTGGTGCAGCTCGCGCAGCACGCCCGCGGGATCCTTGTCGAAGCGCTCCGCGAGATCGTGCGCGTAGATGAAGTTCTGTGTGTGCTGGCTGAGCTCGCCCGAGGTGAGCTCGGTGCGGAGGATGATCCGGTGCGCCCGCTGCGGATCGACACGGACGGCGCGAATCGGAGCGCTGCAGGCCGCGAGGGTGGCGGCGAGGGACGTCACCGCGATGACGGCGCGCCGGTTCACGCCTTCGTCCGCCGCATCGCGGCCAGGAGATCGCGCGAACCGGCGCCCCAACGCGAAATGACGGAGACCGCCTTCGCGAACGGCACGTCGACGACGTGCACCCGGTGCGCGTCGAGAATGTACACCGTTCCCGCCGCGGGCGTCGGGATCGACGGCACGAAGACCGTGTAGCGGCCGTCGGCGTGCTCCTCGACGATGAACGCGGGCGCGAGCGCGTCCTCGATCTCGACGAGACACGCCGCAAAGGTGCTGCCCTGCTCCTGCCCGGTGATCCGCCCAGCGAGTCCGCGGATGAGCGTGTAGCCGGGAATACGCTCGAGGAGTCGCCGGTCGAGTTCCTCCTTGAGCCGGCGGCCCGGCCCCGTCCGCACGATCGCGCCGGCGCAGAAGCAGGCCCCGATCACGATCACGAGCGCCACGATCTCCGGCAGCGGCAGCCCCGCCGGCAGATGGGTCGCGATCGGCCGCAACATCGCGACGACCGCCGCTACCGCCTTCGCGAGCAGGAGCGCCGTCAGCACGAGCGGCATGACGACGAGCACGCCACCGAGGATCGTCGTCTGCACGAACGCGGCGATGCGGTGCACGCCGGTCGCAAACAACGTCCGGGCGAGCATTGCAAGCGCTCTCCCCTGGCGACGGGACGCGCCATGCGCTACGAGACCGCCTCGGCCGTCGCCGCGCGACGCGGCGATTCGAGCCATCACGAGGAGGGAGAGATGACACGACACGAGAGAATCGCGAAGCGGACGGCGCTCGCGGCCGCGCTCGCCGTCCTGGCGTGCGCGCCGCGCCCCGCCTTCGCCGCGAGCGCCCGCGAGCTCACGCTCGACGGCAAGGCGGCGCTCCAGAGCCTCTACGCCACGCAGCCGACCGCCAAGATCCTCGGCTCCAAGGCCAAGGCCATCCTGGTCTTCCCGAGCATCCTGAAGGCCGGCTTCATGTTCGGCGGCCAGATCGGCGAGGGCGTGCGCTTCCAGGGCGGCAAGGTGACGGGCTACTACAGCTCGGTCGCCGCGTCCTACGGCTTCCAGGCCGGCATCCAGGAATTCGGCTACGCGCTCTTCTTCATGAACCGCAGCGCCATCAACCAGCTCGACGCGACGCGCGGCTTCGAGCTCGGCGTCGGCCCGAGCATCGTGATCGTCGACGAGGGCGTCGGGAAGAGCCTCACGACCAACACCCTCACGAGCGACGTCTACGCCTTCATCTTCGACCAGCGCGGCCTCATGGCCGGCATCGGCATCCAGGGGTCGAAGATCACCCGCATCGACAAGTGACGAGGACGACCATGACGACCATGACGACGATGCCGACTACCCGCATCCTTTCCATCGTGGCGCTGCTCGCGGCCCTCGTGGCCGCCCCGGCCTTCGCCGCCGGCGCGGCCGCCGACGCCGACCTCGACGTCCTGCGCGACGCCATCCGCGCCAACCGCAAGGCCCTCGTCGCCGCGAGCCTCACGCTCACCGAGGCCGAAGCGACGCAGTTCTGGCCCCTCTACGACCGCTACGAAGCGGAGCTGAAGGGCGTGACCGACCGCCTCGTGAAGGTCATCCAGGACTACACGAGCCACTACGCCGAGCTCACCGACGCGAAAGCCGGCACGCTCGCGGCCGACTACCTCGCGATCGAGGAGGACCGCGCCAAGGTCCGGCGCACCTACTTCGGCGACTTCTCCAAGGTGCTGCCGGGAAAGAAGGCGGCGCGGTTCTATCAGATCGAGAACAAGATGGACGCCGTGATCCGCTACGACCTCGCGAGGACCATCCCCGTCGTGGAGGAATGACGGGGCGGCCGGTCGCGGCACCCACGCCGCGGCCGGCCGCAACCCGTCGACCGTCCGCGGCTCTTCCCGGAGCGCACCCGAGTACTGGCTCCTGAACCTCCACGACCGTTGCATCGAGGTCCATCGACGCCCGGTGACGCCCGAGCGGCGCTATGCCGAAGCGCGCGTCGCGCCAGCCGGAGAGACGCTCGATCTCGTCGCGTCCAGCGCGCCTTCGGGTTGCGGTACACGAAGGGAAGATCGCCGGGCTCGCCGAGGTGGAGACGCGAGTAGTCGTCGAGGAACCCCGACCAGTCGTGCGGCGGCGCGTCTCGCATGACGCGCGTGCACCCGGGCCCCGCCACGCGATCGCGACCAGCAGGGGGAGCGCGCGGCGCCGGACGCGCGGCACGACGTGGAGCGCGGGCATCGACACGCGCGCGGCTTGTAGCCTGCGGTGCCGCGCGCTACAACGCAGCGCTTCCCGCCGATGCGTATGGACCCGGTCCCCACACCGTCCGAGATGCGCGCGCGATCGCGCGGGACGATCGTCGCGTTCGGCGCGATCGCGCTGTTGCTCGGCGACGCGGCGATCGCGCGCGCGACCCAGCACACCGGACGCGGCGACACCGGTTGGGTGCACGTCGGGAAGCGCGACTGCTGCCACGACGCCATCGGCCGCGCCCAGCAGGAGAGCGTGCTCGCGTGCGAGCACGCAGGCGGCGTCCCCGCGCCGATGCGGGGCGGCGTCCAACGGCGCGGCTCCTGCTTCTGGGAATCCGCCCGCGACGACGACGGCGTCACCGTCTTCCGCTGCCAGGCCGAGGCGACCGTGCGGTGCCGTTGACGTCTTCGTCCTCGAGATCGGAGCCCTTTCCCCTTGCCCGTGGACGCCAAGGAAGAGAGCGGCAACCTGGTGCACGTCGAGGTGCGCGACGAGCTCGCCGCCTTCATCGCGAAGCCGCTGCGCGCGATCCTGACCGAATACTTCGGCAGCGAGGCCCTCGCGTGGGTCTGGCAGGATGCGTGATGCGGCTCACCCCTATGCTCGCGCGCTGCGCCGCGCTCGCGCCGCTCGCCGCCCTCGCCGGCTGCATGATGATCGGGCCGGACTACGTGCGCCCGCCGGCGCCGATCGCGGCGCGGTGGATGGAAGCGGCCTCCGCACCGACCGCTCCCGCCGGCGCCCCCGTCCCGCCGCCCGACTCGCCGGCATGGTGGACCGTCTTCGACGACCCGATCCTCGTCCAGCTCGTCGAGACCGCGTATCGCCAGAATCCGTCGCTCCAGGCCGCGGGCGCGCGCGTCGTCGAAGCGCAGGCGCGGCGCGGCATCGCGATCGGCGGCCTCTTCCCGCAGAGCCAGGAGGCCTTCGGCAGCTACACTCGGGTGGGACTCAGCAACGCGCGCGCGAACCAGCAGGCCGCCGACCAGTTCTTCGGCGACTGGCAGGCAGGCTTCGACGCCGCCTGGGAGCTCGACGTGTGGGGCCGCTTCCGGCGCGGCATCGAATCGGCCGACGCCGATCTCTTGGCGCAGGTGGCCTCCTACGACGACGTCCTGCTCTCCCTCATCGCCGAGGTGTCGGCGAACTACATCCAGCTCCGCACCCTCGAGCAGCGCCTCGACGTCGCGCGCGCCAACGTCACGATCCAGGAGCGCGGCTACGCCATCGCCGACCAGAAATACCGCGCCGGCGAGGTGACCGGCCTCGACTCGTCGCAGGCCCTGTCGCTCCTCGAGGACACGCGCGCGCTCATCCCCGACCTCGAGATCGGCATCCGACAGACCGAGAACACGCTCTCGATCCTGCTCGGCCTGCCCCCGCGCGACCTCACGGATCTCGTCGGCGCGCGGCGCGCCGAGATCCCGCGGCCGCCGGCGAGCGTCGCCCTCGGCGTCCCCGCCGACCTCCTGCGCCGCCGCCCCGACGTCCGCGTCGCCGAGCGGCAGCTCGCGGCGCAGAGCGCGCAGATCGGCGTCGCCAAGGCCGACCTGCTGCCGCGCTTCGCGCTCGTCGGCACCGTCAGCGTCGCGGCCGAAGACTTCCCCGACATGTTCGAGGGCCGGAGCTTCGAGAACTTCGGCGGCCCGAGCGTGCGGTGGGCGATCCTCAACTACGGCCGCATCACCAACAACGTCCGCGTGCAGGACGCGCGCTTCCAGGCGCTGATCGCCGCCTACGAGCAGACCGTGCTGCGAGCCCAGGCCGAGGTCGAGAGCGCGCTCGCCGCCTACCTCGGCGCGCAGCGCCGGCTCGCGGCGCTCGAGAAAAGCGTCGCCGCGGCGAACACGGCCGTCGAGCTCGCCGAGATCCAGTACCGCGAGGGCGCGTACGACTACACGCGCGTGCTCGACACGCAGCAGTTCCTCGTCGACGCGCAGGACCGCATGGTGGCGACCCGGGGCAACGTCGGCGTCGCGCTGACGGCCCTCTACAAGGCGCTCGGCGGCGGATGGGAGATGCGCATGGGAAGCGATTTCGTCACCGAGGAGCAGAAGGGCGCGATGCGCGGCCGCACCGGCTGGGGCGGCATGCTCGACGCGGGCCGGCGCGAGCACGCCGTCGAAGGAGCGGCGGCGGGCACGGAGGCGCGCGGCGGCGGCGTCGCGCCGCGCGCGTGGTGGCCGTGGTGACGCGCACGCGGCGCATCGGCGGACCCGCGATCGCCCTGGCGGCGCTCGGACTCGCGCTCGCGGCCTGCACGAGCGCGCCGCAGGTCGCCCAGCTGCCCCCGCCCGAGGTGGGCGTGGCGCCGGTCGCCGAACGCGAGGTGGTCGATTACTTCGAGACTACCGGCCGCACGCACGCCGTCGAGTCGGTCGAGCTGCGCGCCCGCGTTTCGGGCTATCTCGTCAAGATCGCCTTCAAAGACGGCGACGAGGTGCGGCCCGGGGATCTGCTGTTCGAGATCGACCCGCGCCCCTACGAGGCCGAGGTGCTGCGGGCCGAAGGCGAGCTCGCGCGCTGGGAGGCGCTCAAACGGAAGGCCGAAGCCGACCTCGCCCGCAACCAGCGCCTCCTCCCCACGGGCGCCGCCAGCCAGAAGGAGCTCGATGCGGCGATCGCCTCCAAGGGCACCGCCGACGCCGAGATCACGGCGGCGCGCGGCAGCCTCGAGAAGGCCAAGCTCAACCTCGAGTTCTCGCGTGTGACGGCCCCCATCTCCGGCCGGGTCGGCAAGGCGAACGTCACCGTCGGCAACCTGGTCGAGGTCGCGACCCTCCTCACCACCATCGTGAGCACGACGCCGATGTGGATGTACTTCGACATCGACGAGCGCACGGTGCTCCAGTACCGCGCCCGCTACGCCGCGGCCCACCCCGGCGCCGCCGGGGCGCCGAATGCCCGCGCGCTCGCCATCCCGGTCGAGATCGGCCTCGCCCACGAGACCGGGTACTCGCTGCGCGGCGTCCTCGACTTCATCGACAATCAGGTGGACACGGCGACCGGCACGATGCTGGCGCGGGCGGTGTTCGAGAACCGGGACCGCCGCCTGACCCCGGGGTTGTTCGTGCGGGTGCGGCTGCCGATCGGCGATCCCACCCGCTCGCTGCTGGTGAGCGAGCGCGCGATCGGCACCGATCAGGGCACCAAATACGTGCTCGTCGTGAACGCCCAGAACGTCGTCGAGTACCGGCCGGTGAAGCTCGGGCCGCTCTTCGAAGGCGAGCGCGTGATCCGCGAAGGCGTGCAGGCCGGCGAGCGGGTGATCGTCGCCGGGATCCAGCGCGCGCGCCCCGGCGTCACGGTGAAGCCGCAGGACGTGCCGCCGCCCGGCACCCCGGCGGCAGCGGCGCCGACCGTGACCACCGTGACCACGACGGACCAGCACTGATGTCGCACTTCTTCATCGACCGTCCCATCTTCGCGACGGTCGTGTCGATCGTGATGGTGATCGTCGGGCTGGTGGCGCTGCTCGGCCTGCCGATCGCGCAGTATCCCGACGTCACGCCCCCGGTCGTGCAGGTCTCCGCCCTCTACCCGGGCGCCGCCGCCAAGGTGGTGGCCGACACCGTCGCCGCGCCGATCGAGCAGGAGGTGAACGGCGTCGAGAACATGCTCTACATGCTCTCGAAGAGCACCAACGACGGCCAGCTCTACCTCGACGTCACCTTCAAGCTCGGCACCA
>JADYZW010000027.1 GCA_020852955.1 Deltaproteobacteria bacterium
GTGGTGGCTAGGTCCCGCGCAAGAAAGCGTCGCGAACTCCGTCAGGTCCGAAAGGAAGCAGCGGTACCGACTCCCTTTCTGTGCCGCGGGGGCGCCTAGCTGCCACCTCGAGCGGACGACCGTCGCCCTGCAACGGAGGCGCGAGGGGGGAGTTCCGCGAACCCTCCGCGAGGACACGGCGATGGCGTATCTGGTACTGGCCCGAAAGTGGCGGCCGCAACGATTCGAGGACGTGGTGGGCCAGGACCACGTCACCACCACGCTGCGCAACGCCATCACCCAGGGACGGATCGCGCACGCCTTCCTCTTCTCGGGGCCGCGCGGCGTCGGCAAGACGACGATCGCGCGCCTCCTTGCCCGGGCGCTGAACTGCGAGCGGGGACCGACGCCCGCGCCCTGCGGGGCCTGCGGGAGCTGCACCGACATCGCGGCGGGAAACGCGCTCGACGTGGTGGAGATCGACGGCGCCTCCAATACCGGCGTCGACAACATCCGGGACCTGAACGAAGCAGTCCGCTACCGGCCGGCCGCGGGGCGCTTCAAGATCTACATCATCGACGAAGTCCACATGCTTTCGACGGCGGCCTTCAACGCGCTCCTCAAGACGCTCGAGGAGCCGCCCGAGCACGTCAAGTTCATCTTCGCGACGACCGAGGTGAACCGTCTGCCGGCGACCGTCGTGTCGCGCTGCCAGCGCTACGAGTTCAAGCGCATCCCGATGCCCGAGCTGCTCGTGCGCCTCCGGCAGATCGTCGCCGACGAGGGGATCGAGACGACGGACGCCGCGCTCTTCGATCTCGCCCGCGAGGCCGACGGCAGCATGCGCGACGCGCAATCGCTGCTCGATCAGGTGATCGTCTTCGCCGGGAAGACCATCGGCGAGGCGGAGGTGCGCGCCGCGCTCGGCGTCGCCGACCGATCGGTGCTGCACCGCACGACCGAGGCGATCCTGGCGCGCGATCCGGCGACGTGCCTCAAGGCGGTCGAGGAGCTGCACCGGTACGGCTACGAAGTCGGGCAGTTCTGCCGCGACCTCGTCCGGCAGCTCCGCAACCTCACGGTCGCGGCCCTCTTCGCCGACGCGGCCCTGCTGACCGATCTCCCGGATGCCGAGGTCGAGGAGACCATGCGGCAGGCGACGCTCCGTTCGAGCGACGACCTGCAGCGGCTGTTCCGGGTGGCGCAGACGGGCGCCGACGAGATCCGCCGGTCGATCCTGCCCGCCGTCGTGCTCGAGATGACGCTGGTGAAGATGGCGACCATGCCCGACGCCGGGCCGATCGATCAGCTGCTCGCGCGCCTCGAGGCGATGGAGCGTCGGCTCGGCGGGGGCGCTCCGGGCCCGCGCCCCGCGAGCGGGCCGGCCCCGTCGCCGGGGCCGGCGCGGGCGGCGACGCCGGTGGCGGGCGGCGGGCCGCCGCCAGGCGCGGCGCCGGCGCCGGCCGCGGGCCCGCCGCGTCCCATGCCGCCGCCGCGACCGACGCGCCCGGCGGCCGCGCCGGCCCCAGGACCGACGTCGGCCGGCAACGGCGCCAGCGGGTGGGACGGTTTGCTCGCCGCCGCGCAGAGCAAGATCAGCCTGAAGGTGTATCTCGCCGGGAGCCGCCTTCTCGAGGAGACCGACGACGCGCTGCACATCGGCGTCGAGAACGACCTCGCCCTGCGGGCGCTCAAGGATCCGGACAACGCGGCGACGCTGCAGGAGCTGGCGCGCCGCGCCTATGGCGGGGCGCGGCGCGTGCAGGTGAGCGTGGCGAAGCCTCCCGCCGAGGAGATCGCCATGCGGATGGCGGCGGAGGACGCGCGGCGGCGCGAGATCAGCGAGCGCGCGGAGCGCAGCGCGAGCGTGCGGGCCGCGATCGACATCCTCGGGGGCGAGGTCACCGAAGTGCGGCCGCGGAGCCGCGGAGGGAAGGCATGAGCTTCGGAGACATCGGCAACATCATGAAGCAGGCGCAGCAGCTCCAGGAGCGCCTAGCCCAGGTCCAGGAAGACGTCGCCCGGCGCACCGTCGAAGCCGCAGCGGGCGGGGGCATGGTCAAGGTGAAGGTCAACGGCAAGCACGAGCTGCTCGCGATCACGATCGACCCCGCCGTGCTGAAGGAGGACGTCGAGCTCGTCCAGGATCTGGTGCTCGCGGCGGTGAACGAAGGTCTCCGCAACGCGCAACGCATGGTCGCCGAAGAGATGACGAAGGTGACCGGCGGCCTCAAGATCCCCGGGCTCGGCTGAGTCGCCGCGGGCATGGCCTATACCCCGTCGATGACCCGGCTGATCCAGGAGCTCTCGAAGCTTCCCGGCATCGGTGAGAAGACCGCGGCGCGCCTCGCCTTCCACATCCTGCGCGCCGACGGCGGCCTTGCCGACGGCCTCGCCGCCGCCCTGAAGGCGCTGAAGGAGCAGACGCGACTCTGTCGGACCTGCCACGGACTCACGGAAGTCGATCCGTGCCCCATCTGCGCCAGCGGCGAACGCGCCGCCGACGTGATCTGCGTCGTCGAGGAGCCGGCGGATCTGATCGCGATCGAACGCTCGCGCGGATTCCGCGGCCGCTACCACGTGCTGCAGGGCGCGCTGTCGCCGCTCGACGGCGTCGGGCCGGAGGACCTGCAGATCGGCGGCCTGCTGCAACGCCTGCGCGGCGACACCGTGCGTGAGGTGATCCTCGCGACCAACCCCACCGTCGAAGGCGAGGCGACGGCGCTCTATCTCGCCCGTCTCATCAAGCCCCTCGGCGTGCGCGTCACCCGCATCGCGCACGGAATCCCGATGGGCGGCGACGTCGAGTACGCCGACGTCGTGACCCTCGGTCGGGCGCTGGACGGCCGGCGGGACATGTGACCTGAACGCCCGCGGCGCATCCGCCGAGCGGGTCTCCAAGGAGGAGTGGCATGCGAGTAGTGACGAGGGCCGGGAGCGCGCTCCTGGCGAGTGTGATGATCGGAACGACGCCGTGGATCGCGGCGGCCGACGACGTCCTGGCGACGGTCGGTGCGAAGAGCTTCACGCGCGCCGAAATCGAGGCGCTGGTGAAGCCGAAGCTGATCGAGATCGAAGCTCAGAAGTACGAGGTGCTGCGCGAGGGGCTCGACGAAGCGATCGCGCAGGAGCTCTTCACGCTCGAAGCGGCGGCGCGCAAGATCACGCCCGAGCAACTGGAGGAGGACGAGATCGCGAAGAAGGTGCCGGTGCCGAGCGACGCCGAGATCCAGAAGCTCTACGACGACAACAAGGAGGACCTGCAGGGCCAGACGCTCGAGCAGGTCAAGCCGCAGATCGTCGAGTACCTGAAGGCCGAGAAGGGCCAGGCCCGCCGCCTCGCGTTCATCGCGGAGCTGAAGGCCAAGTACAAGACGGTCGACAAGCTGAAGGCGCCGACGGTCGAGGTAGCGACCGCGGGCCGCCCCGAGCGCGGCGGCGGGGCCAAGGCCACGGTCACGATCGTCGAGTTCTCGGATTACCAGTGCCCGTTCTGCAAGCGCGGCGAGGACGCCGTGCAGAAGGTGTTCGAGACCTACGGCGACAAGGTGCGCATCGTGTTCCGCGACTACCCGCTGCCGTTCCACGAGCGGGCGCGGCCGGCGGCGGAGGCGGCCGCTTGCGCCAACGCGCAGGGCAAGTTCTGGGAGTACAACAAGAAGCTCTTCGCCAACCAGAGCGCGCTCGGCGACGACAACCTGAAGCAGTACGCCAAGGAGCTGGGCCTCGACGCGGCGAAGTTCGACGAGTGCTACGCCAAGAAGCCGCACAGCGCCGCGATCGACAAGGACCTCGCCGACGGCGTGCTGGCGGGCGTGAACGGCACGCCCGCGTTCTTCATCAATGGCCGGGCGATCTCCGGCGCGCAGCCGTTCGAGAAGTTCAAGGAGATCATCGACGAGGAGCTGGCGGCCGCCGCCGCAAAGCCCGCGTCCTGATCGCGCGTCGCCCGCGCACGGTGGACCGTCCGGCCCACCGTGCGCGCCGCGACGGGAACGCGTGCCTGGCGCGCGCGACGATCGCCGCCGAGGCCTCCGGGCACCGCGGCCGCACCGCGGCCGCACGCGATTGACCGGCGCCGCGGGCCCGTGCTTGAAGCGCGGTGCGCGCTGCGGTCGCGCGTCGGGGGGCCATGGCGCCGAGCGAAGCGAAACGAGCGAAGTCCGCGGTCGCGGCGATCGTCCTGGCGGCCCTCGTCGCCGGCTGCAGCGCGCTGGCCGTAGTGCCGCACTGGGATTCCGCCGCGTTCCGCGACCTCTCGACGCTCGAGTTCCTGACGGTCGGCGCCGACGAGGGGCAGCACTGGTCGACGGTGTGGCTCGCCGTGGTCGACGGTGCGGTCTACGTCCGGCTCGGCACGCGCGCGGCTGGCCGCATGCAAGCCAACACGACGGCGCCGTTCGTCGACGTCCGGATCGGCGGGCGCGTGTACCGGCACGTGCGCGCGGTCGCGGCTCCCGAGATGGCGCTCCGGGTGGCGACGGCGATGAGCGCGAAGTATCCGAGCGACCTCCTGGTCCGCTACCTTCCTCATCCGCTGACGATGCGCCTCGATCCCGACGCGGCGGGCTCGCCGTGAACGCGTCCGGCGAGCGGATCACGGTCACGGCCGGCGCGCGCACGATCCCGGTCGAGGTCTTCCCGACCGCGAGCGGGGGGCGCGGCCCGGCGGTGCTGGTGCTCTCGGAGATCTTCGGGCTGAACGACGACATCCGGCGTATCGCGCGGCGCTTCGCGGCCAACGGATATCTCGCCGCCGCGCCGGATTTTCTCGCGGGAGGCTGGCACCTCGGGTGCGTCATGCGGGCCGCTCGCGACCTCCGCGCCGGCGAAGGGGCGACGGTCGCGGTGCTCGAAGCGGCCATCGCCGCGGTCGCCGCCCGTCCCGACGTCTCCCGCGTCGGCGTGGTCGGCTTCTGCATGGGCGGCGGCTACGCGCTCCTGCTCGGCACGCGGGTGGCGCTCGGCGCCGCCGGCGTCTTCTACGGCGACGTCCCCGGCGCGGAGGCGCTGGCTCGCGCCTGCCCGATCGTGGGCGGCTACGGAGGACGCGACCGTCTCTTCGCCCCACAGGGCCGGCGGCTGATCGCCGAGCTCGAGGCGCGGGGACGCGCGCACGACGTCGTGGTCTACGAGGGCGCCGGCCACTCGTACATGAACGATGCCGGCCATCCGCTGCTCGCGGCGCTGTCGCGCCCGCTGATGGCGGTGGCCTACGACGAGGCCGCGGCCGAGGACTCGTGGCGGCGCATGCTGGCCTTCTTCGGCCGCCACCTGGCGGACCCGTCCTGAGCCGCGCGCCCCGTCACGCGGTCTCGCGGCTCTCCGCCCCGACCTCCGCCAGGATCCGGTCCGCCTTCGCGGCGTCGCGGGTATAGCCGAGCGCCGTGTAGGCGGCGCGCGCGACCTCGGCATGGCGCGTCGCGCGCGCCGCGTCGCCCATCACCTGCGCTAGCAGCGCGCGACCGAGGCTCGTCGCGGCGAGTCCCGAGTGCGAGCCGATCGCCTCCGCGAGCGTGTACGCGCGCTCGTACCAGCGCGTCGCGTCGGCCCAGCGCGAGGGGCCGAGGCGCGTCGCCACGTCGCCGAGGGCGAGGCTGCAGCTCAACTCCCGCAGGCGTCCGCCGGCGTGGCGGTACGAGCGTTCCGCGCACTGCTCGGCGCGCGTCACTTCGTCGATCGCGAGCAACGCCTCGCAGATGATCTGGCAGCTGAGCGTCTCGAGGCCGGTGAGCCTGGGGGTCTCGATCAGCTCGAGGTGGCGGTCGCCGCCGATCGGCTCGTCGAGCTCGTGGCGCGCCAGGATGCCGAGCGCCGCCGCCGACCGGAGGTGGGACGCGCTGCCGATGGCGCGCGCGATCTCGAGGCTGCGGTCGGCCCATTCCCGCGCGCGCTCGTAGTTGCCGCGCGCCAGGTACATTAGCGACAGGGTGACGGCCGATCCGCTCTGCACGGTGCGGTTCGGATACGCGACGGCCGCCTCGTAGGTTTCGTGGACCGCGGCGGGCTCGTGCTCGAGATCGTCGGCGTGGAAGCGAATGCGGTCGCGCATGAAAACGGCGCCGAGGTAGATGTCCCGCCGGCGGCCCTCCGGTGCGGTGGCCAACCGCTCGACCGCGCCGATGACGCCATCGATCCGCGCGCGCGCGTCCGCGAAGCGGCCGTCGAAGAGATAGTTCCATCCGAGCGCCCGCGAGATCCGGGTGGTCGTGAGCTCCAACTCCGCGCGCTCCGCGATGCCGAGCGCCTGCTCGATGAGCGCTTGTCCCGACGGAAAGTGGCTCGGACCCCGGCTGCTGATCATGAGGCCGTGCAGGGAGCAGATCTCGGCGAGGCTCTCCGCGTCCCCGAGCTCCTCGGCGACCTGACGGCCCCTCCTCGCCGCCTCCTCGACGTCGCCGTCCTCGAAGATCCCGTAGATCACGCTCATGCGCAGCACGCCGAAGGCGGCCTCCACCACGACGCGCTTGTGCTCCGCGGCGTCCGGCTCGGCCGCGAGCGCCGCCGTGGCGAGATCGTAGGCGCCCCGATAGAAGCGGGCGGCCGTCCGAAACGACGGCACCCGCTCCGCGTCGCGCGCGGCGTGGAGGACGGCGCCGATCGCCTTGTCGCGGTTCTCGCTGCGCGAGTAGTGGTGCGCCAGGAGCGCCGAGCGCTCCGCCGTGGGCTCGCCGGGCAAGGCCTCGATCATCCGTCCGATGCGGTCGTGCAGCTCGCGCCGCTGCCGCAGGAGCAGGCCCTCGTAGGCGACCTCCTGGATGAGGCTCTCGCCGAAGCGGAACTCGTCGCCCACGAGGAGGCTCTTGCGGTGGATGATGCCGCGCTCCTCGAGGAGGGCGAGCTCGGCGTTCACGTCGATGCCCTCGTGGACGAGGAGCTCCCGCAGCTGTTCGCGCTGGAACTGCCGCCCCAAGACCGCCGCCACCTGGACCACGCGCTTCGCCTGCGCGCCGAGGCGGTCGAGGCGGGCGCTGACGAGGTCCTCCACCGTTCCGGGCATGCGGATCTCGTCGACGGGGCGCGTGAGACGCACGTGCCCGTCGCTCCGCAGCAGGTAGCCTTCCTCGACGAGCGAGCGGGTGATCTCCTCCGCGAAGAAGGGGTTGCCTTCGGCCTTCTGGGCGATGCGGCGCTCGAGCTGAGCGGGGAGCGGTCCTCCGGCGACGCCCCGCACGACGTCGACGGTCTCCTCGTCGGAGAGCGCACCGAGCGTGAGCTGCGTGAACGCCGACTTCACCCGCCAGCCGGGCTGGTGTTCGGTCCGATGGCTCATGAGCATCATCAATCGCTCACGGCGCGTGGTCCCGACGGCTAGCGTCAGCATCTCGCGCGAAGGCTCGTCGATCCAGTGCACGTCCTCGATGATCATGACGACCGGCGTTTGGTGGCTCGCCTGGTAGACGAGTTCGGCGACGGCCTCGAAGTGCTCGCGCTTCGAGGCCTCGTCCTCGAACGCCTCGCTGTCGCTTCCGGCGGCGCCGCCGAGGTTCAGAACCTGGCAGAGCGACGGATAGCGGCCGGCGAGCTCGCCGGCGCCGGCGCCGAGCCGCCCCGAGATCTTCGCGCACGCTTCGGCCTCCCCGTCGTCGCTCGCGATGCCGAAGTACTGGCGCAACATCGCCACCCACGGCGCGTATGGCACCGCTTGCGTCATCGCCGAGCAGCGTGCCTCGAAGAAGACCACGGGCACCTCGGCGAGCCGCTGCTTGAACTCGTAGATCAAGCGCGACTTGCCGCTGCCGGCGTCGCCGACGATCGTCACGACCTGCGGGAAGGCGCCGGCGAGGCGATCGAAGCAGGCGATCAGCTGCGCCAGCTCCTCGGTGCGTCCGACGAGAGGGGTGAGGCCGCGCGCCTCCGCGACGGCGATCGCGGTGGTCGTCGCCGAGAGGCCGCGGACCTCGTGCGCCAGGATCGGCTCGCGCTTGCCCTTCACTGCGAAGCGCCGCGCCGGCAGCACCTCGAAGAAGCCCCGCACCAGCCGGTGCGTGGCGTCGGAGATCAGCACCATGCCGGGATCGGCGACCGACTGCAGGCGCTGCGCGAGGTTCGTGGTGTCGCCGATCGCCGTGTAGTCCATCTTCAGGTCGCTGCCGACCGTGCCGACGACGACGGGTCCGGTGTGGACGCCGATCCGCACCTGGAGGTCGATCGTGCAGCCGCCGTGGCCGCGCGCGTTCATCGCGCCGAGCGCGTCGCGGATCGCGAGGGCGGAGTAGACGGCGCGATACGGCGCGTCCTCGTGCGCGATCGGCGCGCCGAACACCGCCATCACCCCGTCTCCCGCGAGGTGGGTGACGATGCCCTCGACCCGGTAGACCTCGCGGAAGACGACCGCCATGTACTCGTCGAGGAGATCGCGGAACTCCTCGGGGTCGAGGCGCTCGGCGATCGAGGTGGAGCCGACGAGGTCGCAGAACATCACCGTCACGAGCTTGCGCTCGCCGGCGACCACGCCCTGACTGGCGCGAATCTTGGCAGCCAGTGTTTCCGGAATGGCGGGCGGCGCCGGGCGCGTCGCCGCCACTCCGGCGTCGGCCGGCGGGGCGCTTCCCGCCGCCTCCGCCGACGTCGGCGCGCCGCACTCCGGGCAAAAGCGGAATCCGGGCTCGATCGGGCTGCCGCAGCTCGCGCACGCGCGCGGGGCGCGGGCGCCGCAGGCGTGACAGAACTGCTTCCCGGGAATCAGCTCGGTCCGGCAGTTGGCGCAGCGCACGGGCCGACCGTGGCCGCGATCCGCCAGTGAGTCAAGAACGCGCGCGTCTGACCGGCGACGTGGGCAGCCGGGAAAGGGAGAGGTCGTGGCGCGCCGCCGGCGGCGCGCGCCGCGCACGGCGTGTCGGCGTCGGCGCGTCAGTCCGCGCGCGCCTCCGGGACGAGGCAGATGTGGATGGCGCGCTCGCCCGGGATCTCGCCGGCGAGCGTCTGGATGGCGCGCTCCGCGTCCGCGAGCGCGAAGTCGTGCGTGTGCATGCGGGCGAGCGGCACGCGTCCCGATTCGATGAGACGGATCGCCGCGCCGTAGGCGCGCGCCGTCACGCCGAACGCCCCGTGGATCGTCACCTCCTTGACGACGGCGAAGTCGCTCACGAAGTCCGGCACGGGCTTGAACCCCTTCACGCCCGCCAACACGATGCGGCCGCTGGTCGCGACGTAGCGGAGGGCGGCGGCGACGGGCTCGGTCGCGTACGACGACACCTCGACGACGACGTCGGCGCCGTGGCCGTTCGTGAGCTCGTGCACGCGCCGCGCCGCGTCCTCGTGCTCGACGTCGATGACGTGGTCCGCGCCGAGCTCGCGCGCGAGCGCGAGCTTCGCCGCGTCGCGCGCGAGGCCGGTCACGATGATGGTGTCGGCGCCGGCGGCGCGGGCGGCGACGACCGAGGCGAGTCCGCGCTGTCCAGGACCGAGGATCAGCACGACGTCGCCGGGACCCGTGTGCGGGATCTCCACCGCCCAGCGGAATCCCGCCCCGAGCGGATTGAACATGACGGCGAGGCTCGCGGGGATGTCCGATCGGATCCGATGCACGATCGAGCAGGGATCGAGGTACATGAAATCCGCGTACCCGCCCCACAGGCCCGGCGGATGGTCGAGTCGCACGTAGCCGTGGGCGAACATCGTCCCGCGCCCGCGGCAGAGGTGGTACCGCCCCGCGAGGCACCTGCGGCACCGGCTGCACGGGATCGGCGCTTCGACCGCGACGCGATCGCCGACGTCGACGCCCCAGCGCTTCGCCGCGCGGTCCCCGATCGCCGCGATTACGCCGAGCGGCTCGTGTCCGGGAACCACCGGCAGCGGCACCGGGATCGTTCCGGTGTACTGCTCGACGTCGCTCCCGCAGATGCCGCACGCCTCGATCCGCACGATCGCGCTGTCGTCGGCGATCGGGGGCAGCGGCAGCTCGCGGAGCACGAGCCGGCGCGGTCCCTCCTGGACGACGACCCGGCTCGTACGCGGCAGCACGTCAGCGCGCCCGCCGCGCGAAGATGCCGAGACCGAACGCCAGCACGAGGCCCGCCACCAGCGGCAGCGCCGTCTGCAGCCACGGCGTCCGCCGGAAGGTCGCGAGCAGCTGCGACCACCCGACGGTCGGCCACTCGCGCTCGCTCGCCCTGGGCGTGCCTCCGAGCACGTCGAGGCGGACGTCGGCGAACCAGGCAGTCCCGGTGTTGAGGTTGGCGTAGCTGCCGAGACGGAGACAGACGTCCCAGCTGCTGAGCTCGCCGCTCTGCGCGCTCACCTCGATGCGTTGCCAGTCCTGCGTGCCCTTGACGTCCACGGAGTCGGCGACGCGCGGCTCGATCGCGAGCAGCGCGCCGGCGGTCGCGAGGCCGACGTTGTCGGTCTTGACCCGCGCCGAGATGCGATACGACGCGCCGGGCGTCACGGGAATGGTCTGACAGAGCCGGGCGTCGTTGGGTCCCCGGTTCACGATGCGGACGATGCCCGACCCGTCCCCTGCCGGCTCCCACCCGACCTCGGAGAGATCGCGGGCCCAGGTTTCGAGCCGCCAGCCTTCCGGCACCCCGTTGTTCGACGCCGCCGCGAACGCGCCGTTGCGCAACGACGCCGCCTCGGCGATCGTGACCGTCGCCGTGGCCGCGAGCAGCAGGACGCCGAGGGCGGCGCTCAGCCGTCCCATCGCCGCAGCACCAGCGACGCGTTGGCGCCGCCGAACCCGAACGAGTTGGTGAGCGCGTAGCGTACGTCCGCGCGCCGCGCCGCGTGCGGCACGTAGTCGAGGTCGCACTCGGGATCCGGATGGTCGAGGTTGATGGTCGGCGTGACGATCCCGGTCTCGAGGGTCTTCGCCGTGACCATCGCCTCGAGCGCGCCCGAGGCCCCGATCAGGTGGCCCGTCATCGACTTCGTCGCGCTCACCGGGACGCGCGGCGCGCGCTCCCCGAACACGAGCTTCAGGCCCTGCGTTTCGTTGATGTCGCCGAGCGGGGTGGAGGTGGCGTGGGCGTTCACGTAGTCGATGGCGTCCGGGCCGATGCCGGCGCTCTCGATCGCGGCCTGCATGCAGGCCGCGACGCCGATCCCGTTCGGCAGCGGCGCGGCGATATGGAACGCCTCGCTGCCGGTCGCGTAGCCCACGACCTCGGCGTAGATGCGCGCGCCGCGCGCCCGGGCGTGGTCCAGCGACTCGACCACCATGACGGCCGCGCCCTCGGAGAGCACGAAGCCGTCGCGGTCGCGGTCGAAGGGGCGGCTCGCCTTCTCGGGCTCGTCGTTGCGGAAGGAGACCGCTTTCGAGTTCGAGAAGCCGGCCACTTCGGTAGCGTTGATGAGGGCGTCGGTGCCTCCCGCGAGCACCACGTCGCAGGTCCGGTCGCGGATGTAGCGCCACGCCTCCCCGATCCCGTTCAACCCCGACGCGCACGCGTTGCCGATCGTGAAATTCGGCCCGCGCACCTGCAGGCGGATCGCGACCTGCGCCGCTCCCATGTTGCTCGTGATGGCCGTGATGTAGAAGGGCGACACCGCCCCCGGGCCGTCGGCCTGGAAGGCCGCGATGGTGCGGAAGATGGTGCGCCCGCCGCCGTTGTTGTTGCCGAGCAGCACGCCGATCCGCCGCGAGTTGTCGGGCGCGATCTCGAGCTTCGCGTCCTCGACGGCCATCACCGAGGAGGCGACGGCATAGCGCGCGAAGTCATCCATGCGCTTCAAGTGCTTCGCCGGAATCCAGCGTCCGGCCTCGAAGCCGCGCACTTCGCCGGCGATCCGGCACTGCTGGTCGGACGCATCGAACAGCGTGATCGGCCCGATGCCGGACCGTCCGGCGCACGCGCTCTCCCAGATGGCGTCGATACCGGTGCCGATCGGCGTCACGCCCCCCATCCCCGTGATCACGACCCGCCGCGTGGACATCGTGGGGTATCTAGTGGCCGCGCCCCACAGCGTCAAATCGGAGCGGGCGCGCCCGGTCACGCGTGATCGCGGCGGAGCTCGCGCAGGATCGCGGACGTCGCCGGCGACTGATTGAGGGTGTAGAAGTGGATGCCGGGGGCGCCGCCCGCGAGGAGCTCGCGGCATTGCCGGATCGCGTAGGCGATGCCGACCTCGCGCGCGCCGGCCTCGTCGCCACGCGTGCGGTCGAGGTCGGCCTGCAGGTCGGCGGGGATCGTGGCGCCGGAGAGCTTCGCGATGCGCTCGATCTGCGCGACGTTGGTGATCGGCATGATCCCGGCGACGATCGGCAGTGCGATGCCGATCGACCGCGCCCGGCTCACGAACGAGAAGTAGTCGGCGTTGCGGTAGAACATCTGCGTGATGAGCAGATCGACACCGGCGTCGACCTTGGTCTTGAGGTTCTCCAGGTCGACGGCGGCGGACGGAGCCTCGGGGTGCTTCTCGGGGTAGGCGGCGCCCGCGAGACAGAAGTCGAAGCCGCCCTCCTTGAGGAAGCGGACGAGCGCGCAGGCATGGTCGAACCCGTCGGTCGGGCGTACGAAACCTGGTTGGTCGGCGGGCGGGTCGCCGCGCAGCGGCAGCACGTTCTCGATGCCGGCGTCGCGGATGCGCTCGAAGATGCGGCGCATTTCGACCCGTCCCGCGGTCGCGCACGTCATGTGCGCCATCGCCTCGACCCCGACCTCGTGCTTGAGACGCGCGGTCAACTCGATCGTCTTCTCCGCCGGCTTCCCGCCGGTCTTCGTCACCGAGACGAAGCTCGGGTCGAGCTCCTTCAGGCGCTCGACCGTCGCGACGAGCTTCCGCTCGCCGTCGTCCGTCTTGGGCGGGAAGAACTCGAAGGAGAAGACCGGGCGGCGGTCCGTGAAGAGGTCGCGAATGCGCATCGGCCAGCCAGCTTACAACAGAGACCGCCCTCCGGCGCCAGCGCCAATCGGAGGCGCCCGCGTTTTTTCGCGGCCCGCCGGATGCTAGGCTGCGCGACATGGGCGTCGAACGGGACCGGCGGGACGACGGCAGCGGCACGGCCGTCGACACGCGCACCCAGGCGCGGCTCAAGAAGCCGCGGATGTACAAGGTGCTCCTGCACAACGACGACTACACGACGATGGAGTTCGTCGTGTTCGTTCTGCAAGGGATTTTCCACCATTCGGAGTCGGACGCGACCCGCATCATGCTGCACGTGCACAAGCACGGCGTGGGGGTCGCGGGCGTGTACACCCGCGAGATCGCCGAGACGCGCATCGGACAGGTCGAGGCGTTGGCGCGCAAGCACGAGTATCCGCTCCGCTGCAGTATGGACGAGGCCTGATGCGCATCAGTCGAGAACTCGAGATCAGCTTGGCCCTGGCCGTCAGCGAAGCGCGCCGGAGACGCCACGAATTCCTCTGCATCGAGCACGTGCTCTACGCGCTGCTGCACGATGCCGACGTCGCCGAGGTCGTCCGCCATTGCGGCGGCGACGTCGAAGAGCTGAAGCGGGCGCTGGAGCGCTTCTTCGACGAGAAGGTGCAGCGTCTCCCGAGCGGCGCCGACGTTTCGCCGGAGCAGACGATCGGCTTCCAGCGAGTGATCCAGCGCGCCGCGGCGCACGTGCAGTCGTCGGGCAAGGACGAGATCCTCGGCCGGAACGTCCTGGTCGCGATCTTTCGCGAGCCCGACTCGCACGCGGCCTACCTGCTCGATCAGCAGGGCATCACCCGCCTCGACGTCGTGAGCTATATCGCGCACGGCGTCTCCAAGATCGCGGAGGAGGGGGAGGTGGCCGAGAGCGAGGCCCCCGAGGACGACTCCGAGGACGACGACGCCGAGCCGCCGCGCCGCAAACGCGACCCGCTGGCGCTCTTCGCCGTGGACCTCGTGGCGCGTGCGGCGGCCGGCAAGATCGATCCCCTGATCGGACGCGACGACGAGCTGGCGCGGACGGCGCGCGTGCTGTGCCGTCGGCGCAAGAACAACCCCGTGTTCGTGGGCGAGCCCGGCGTCGGCAAGACGGCCCTGGCGGAGGGGCTGGCGCTGCAGATCCACGAAGGCCGGGTCCCCGACGCGCTCAAGACCGCGCGCGTCTACGCCCTCGACATGGGGGCGCTCCTCGCGGGCACGCGCTTCCGCGGCGACTTCGAGCAGCGCCTGAAGTCGGTCATCGCCGCGCTCCGCAAGATCCCCGGCGCGATTCTCTTCATCGACGAGATCCACACCGTGGTCGGCGCGGGCGCGACGAGCGGCGGCTCGCTCGACGCCTCCAACATCCTGAAGCCGGTTCTCGCCTCGGGCGAGCTGCGGTGCATCGGCGCCACGACGTATCAGGACTTCAAGAACCACTTCGAGCGCGACCGCGCGCTGGCGCGCCGCTTCCAGAAGATCGAGATCCCCGAGCCCACGACCGAGCAGGCGCACGAGATCCTGAAGGGCCTCAAGTCCCACTACGAGGAGCACCACGGCGTCGCCTACACGCGCGCCGCGCTCCGCGCCGCCGCCGAGCTCTCCTCCAAGCACATCAACGACCGCTACCTGCCGGACAAGGCGATCGACGTCATCGACGAGGCCGGCGCCATCGTGCAGATGCAGCCGGCCGCGCAGCGGAAGAAGACGGTGCGGGTGAAGGACATCGAGCACGTGGTCGCGACCATCGCCCGCATCCCGCCGCGCAGCGTATCCATCTCCGACCGCGAGCGGCTGGCGACGCTCGAGCGCGATCTGCAGCTCACGGTATTCGGGCAGGACCAGGCCATCGGCTCGCTGGTGTCGGCCATCAAGCTGTCGCGCGCGGGGCTCGGCCAGGCGGACAAGCCGGTCGGGTCCTTCCTGTTCGCCGGCCCGACGGGCGTGGGGAAGACCGAGGTGGCGAAGCAACTCGCCTCGGCCCTCGGCATCGCGTTCATCCGCTTCGACATGAGCGAGTACATGGAGGCGCACACCGTCTCCCGGCTCATCGGCGCGCCGCCCGGCTACGTCGGCTTCGACCAGGGCGGGCTGCTCACCGACGCCATCCGCAAGACGCCCCATGCCGTGCTGCTCCTCGACGAGATCGAGAAGGCGCACCCGAACCTCTACAACATCCTCCTGCAGGTGATGGACCACGCGACCCTCACCGACAACAACGGCCGGCAGGCCGACTTCCGCCACATCATCCTCATCATGACGACCAACGCCGGCGCCCAGGAGATGGCCGCCAACGCGATCGGCTTCGGCGGCCGCTCCAATGCGGATCAGGGCACGCGGGCGATCGAGCGCCTGTTCAGCCCCGAGTTCCGCAACCGCCTCGACGCCGTCATCTCGTTCGGGTCGCTGCCGATGCCGGTCATCGAGCGGGTCGTCGACAAGTTCATGATGGAGCTCGACGTCCAGCTGAACGAGAAGCGGGTCTTCGTCCACATGACGCCGGAGGCGCGCCGCTGGCTCGCGGCGAAGGGGTACGATCCGACGTTCGGCGCGCGCCCGATGGCGCGCCTCATCCAGACGGAGATCAAGCGCGTGCTCGCCGACGAGATCCTCTTCGGGCACCTGAAGAGCGGCGGCCGGGTCGAGATCGACGTGCGCGACGGCGGGCTCGCCTTCGACTACGCCCCGCCGCTCGAGGACGCGCCGCGGGCCACCGTCGACGAGACCGCCGTCGACGACGCGGCCCACGACGAGGACTGAGCGCTGCCGCGGTCGCGTCAGGTGCCGCCGCCGCGCCGCAGCGCGGTCTGCGCGTCGAGCCACCCGATCTCGCGCGCGACGGCCCGCCGCTCGTCGACGAGGTAGCGCCCGACCGCGTCCGCGAGCCGCGGATCGCCGAGGAAGTGCATGCTCGTCGTCGCACGGGCGTCGAAGCCGCGCAGGTGCTTGAACTCGCCGCCGGCGCCGGGCTCGAAACGCGTCACGCCGAGCGCGAGCGCGAGCTCGATCGCGGCGTAGTAACAGACGTTGAAGTGCAGGTGGCGGATGTCCTCGAACGCTCCCCAGTAGCGCCCGTAGAGGACGCCGTGCTTCCACACGTTGAGCGTGCCGGCGACGATGCGGTCCCGCCGCCGGGCGACCACGAACGCCAGCCGCCGCTTCCAGCGTCGCCGCAGGAGGTCGAAGAGCTTGGCGTTCAGGTAGCGGTGTCCCCAGGAGAATTTCTCGACGGTGGAGCGGTACAGGTCGAACATGGGCGCGAAGAGCTCATCGGGGATCGCGTCGCCGACGTGGGTCGCGATGGCGACGTCCTGGGCCGCCAGCTCGCGGCGTTCGCGGCGGACTTGATTGCGGCGCTTGCTGCGCAGCGCCGCGAGGTAGTCGTCGAACGTGCGCCAGCCGGGGTTGGTCCACTGGAACTGGTAGCCGACGCGCCGCACGTAGCCGAGGGCCTCGAGGGCGTCGGCCTCCTCGGGCAGGCAGAAGTTGACGTGCACCGACGAGTAGCCGTCGTTCCCGCAGAGCTCGCGGAGCGCGGTGGCGAGGGCGCGCCGTACGCGCGCCCGGTCGGCGACGGGGTGCGACAGGAAGCGCACGCCGGTCGCGGGCGTGAAGGGCGTCGCGACGAGGAGCTTCGGGTAGTAGCGAATGCCGGCCCGCATGGCCGCCTCGGCCCACCCGTGGTCGAAGACGAACTCGCCCTGGCTGTGCGCCTTCACGTACAGCGGACACGCTCCGACGAGCCGTCCGTCGTCGTCGTGGAGCGCCAGGTGTTGCGGCATCCACCCGGTCCGCTCGCCGACGCAACCCGCCTCCTCGAGGGACGCGAGCCAGGCCCACTCGAGGAACGGCGAAGCCCGCGCCGTCAGCGCGTCCCAGGCGGCCGGCGCGACCGCGCGCAGATCGTTCAGGATCGTGAGCTTCATGGGCGCGGGGCCCCGACGCCGCGACTCTAACCGAGGCTCCGCGGCGCCACTAGCGTCCCCGGGGCCGGCCGCCCGGATTGACTTCTCGCGGCGCGGCCGGGATCACGGGGCGCGACCAGGAGGCGGAGCGATGAAGACCGGTACGGTGCAGGCGCGCGGCATGACGTTCCACACGCTGGAGGAGGGGGAGGGGCCACTCGTGCTCTGCCTGCACGGATTCCCCGATCACCCGCGCTCGTTCCGGCACCAGCTGCCGGTGCTCGCCGCCGCCGGCTACCGCGCCGTTGCGCCCGCGATGCGCGGCTACGCCCCGACGGGGGCCGCGCCGGACGGCCGCTACCAGACGGCCGCGCTCGCCGAGGATGCCGTCGCGCTCATCGCGGCCCTCGGCTACGAGGACGCGATCGTCTTCGGTCACGACTGGGGCGCGCTGGCGGCGTACGGGGCGGCCCTGGCGGCGCCCGGCCGCGTGCGCCGACTCGTGACCGCCGCGGTGCCCTACGGCGCGCAGGTCGCGGCGGCCCTCATGACGGACTACGACCAGCAGCGTCGCTCCTGGTACATGTTCTTCTTCCAGACGCCGTTCGCCGACCTCGCGCTCGCCCACGACGACTACGCGTTTCTGGACCGGCTCTGGCGCGACTGGTCGCCCGGCTGGCGTCTCCCCGCGCCGGAGATGGCAGCCCTCAAGGAGACGTTCCGGCAGCCGGGGGTTGCCGCGGCCGCGCTCGGCTACTACCGGGCGATGTTCGACCCGGCCCGCCAGGATCCCGCCCTGGAGGCGCTCCAGAGCCGGATGATGAGCGACCCGATCGAGGTGCCCGGCCTCGTTCTACACGGTGCCGACGACGGGTGCATGGGGGCCGGCCTCGTCGCGGGCATGCAGGCCTATTTTCCACGCGGGCTCCGGGTGGAGATCGTGCCGGGCACGGGTCATTTCCTCCACCAGGAGGACCCCGCGCGCGTCAACGCGCTGATCCTCGATTTTCTCGGCGGCGGCGGTTGAGGCGGGTCGGCGCCTCCGGCGCGGGAGGCTACCGCGCCGCGGCCGGCGCGTCGCCGCCGTCCGCGGGCGCGGCCTGCTCGAGGGTTTCGAGGCGGCCCTCGACGGCTTCGAGTCGCGCCTCGATGCGCGCCAGCGCGCGCCGGATCTCTTCGACCACCGCGTCCGGAGTGGACGTCGGCGCCGCCGGGCGCGCCGCGACCGATCCCGGCGCCGGCGGCGGCGCGAGGACGAGCTGGGATGGATCATGGAGCGCCATCTCGGGCTTGCCGCGGTAGGCGGTCACCGTGCCGGTCACGCGCACGACGTGATCGCGAATGCGCGCCGCGAGATCGCTTGGGAACTTGTCGCGATCGCCGGCCAGGATCGTCGCGGTGAATCCCGCGAAGTTCGGGCTGAACGCGACCACGGTGGCGAGCGGCGACTCGTGGATCGCGGCCACCCGCCCCTCGATCGTGACCTCCTGTCCGACGTAGTCGCCGGCGCGATTGCCCCCGACGAGCGTCGTCGGCGCCGCCGCCGGGGAGGCGGAATCCGTCCCCGGAGACGGGCTCGGGTCCGCGGCACGTCCGACGCTCGCGAGCAGCAGCGCGATCCCGGCGGCAGAGAGCGCGCGGCCGATTCGCATGCGCCGCATCCTCCCCGGGGGGGACCGGCACTGTCAAGAATCGCACCCGCGTAGTAGACCCGAGCCATGGCTGCGACGATCAAGCGCGTCCGCGCGGTGGGGCGATACGCCGTCGGCATCGATTGGAGCGACGGTCACGACAGCATCCTGCCGCATCGCCACCTGCGCGCCGCGTGTCCCTGCAACGCCTGTCGGGCCGCCGCGCCCGAGGTCGGTCCGGAGCAATGCGAGGTCGCCCTCGCGCGCGCCGTCGGCGACGGGACCCTCTTCATCGCCTGGGGCGACGAGCACGAGACGTTCCTGGTCGCCGACGAGCTGCGGGCGCTGTGCCGCTGCGCCCATTGCGTGCGCGAACCGACCTATCCGATCTCCGGCCAGTAGCTCCCGCCGCGGAGCGCCCGGTTATCCACAGCTGTGGACGGTGAAACCCGCGTGTTCTCGTGAGGTTCGCCGCTCGCGTTCACCGCGGCGGAACGTCGGCATCCGTGAGGCTCAGCTTCGCGCCGCCTCGCCCTGTGCGGAGACGCGGAGCGTGACCCGGAAGCGGGGACCGGTGGCGTGTCGGTCGATTTCGGGGATGACCAGCACCCCGGCGCCGTCGAGCGTCCGGAGCGACGTCGACGCGTGCGAGAGGGCGCGGCGCACGGCTTCCGCGATCGTGTGATCCGACGAACCCTCGAACTCGAGCATCACCGGTTCCTCCGCGAGCGGTCCGCGGGAAACATCGGCGACGGCGGCGTCGGCAGCCACCCAGGAGGTGTCGATCTCGTCCATTTTGACCCGTTGGTGTCGAGCGGAAACGACCCGGCAGGGCGGCACGACGACTCTGCGGAGCGAGGTTGGCACCACCACCACTCCGCCGTCAGCTACCGCGCGCAGAGGTAGCCTTGTTGCCGTCGGCCTGTCAAGAAAAATCTGCGCCAGATCGTGTCACGTCGATGGTCGCGCCGAGCGATGGCAGCGACGCGCCCCACACGGTCGCCGGTCGTCCCAACCAGCGGGCCGTGTGCGATCGCCCGGGCCGCGCGGCGAGGTCTTCGGGACGGCCGCTCGCGACGACTTCCCCGCCCCCGGCGGCGGCTTCGGGTCCGAGATCTATGAGATGGTCGGCGGCGCGCAGCACGTCGAGGTTGTGCTCCACGACGACGAGGGTGTGCCCCTGGTCGACCAGGCGGTGGAAGGCGAGGATCAACCGCTCGACATCGGCGAAGTGGAGGCCGGTGGTGGGCTCGTCGAGGACGAAGAGCGTGCGACCCGCGCCGCTCCGGCCGATCTCGGAGGCGAGCTTGATCCGCTGCGCCTCGCCGCCGGAAAGGGTGTTGCTCGGCTGTCCGAGCGTCAGGTACCCGAGTCCGATCTCGGCGAGGACCGCGAGCGGGCGCGCGATCGCGGGCACCGCTGCGAACACCCGGGCGGCCTCTTCGACGGTGAGGTCGAGCACGTCGGCGATCGAACGTCCCGCCCAGGTGACCGCGAGCGTCTCCTCGGTGAATCGCCGACCGCCGCAGGTCTCGCAGGCGACCGACGTCTCGGGCAGGAAGCTCATCTGGACTCGGATCCGGCCCTGGCCTGCGCAGGCGTCGCACCGGCCCTCGGCGACGTTGAAGGAGAAGCGCCCGGGTGCGTACCCGCGCGCGCGCGCGGCGGCCGTCCCCGCGAAGAGGCGGCGGATCTCGTCCCAGAAGCCGACATACGAGGCCGGGATCGAACGCGGCGTGCGTCCGATCGGGCTCTGGTCGACCTCGATGACGCGATCGACGGCCTCATGACCGGTGATCGCCCGGTGGGCGCCGGGGCGCGGCGCGGTCAGCCCCTTGGCCCGGCGCAGGCCGCAGTAGAGCACCTCCTTGACCAGCGTACTCTTGCCGGAGCCCGAAACGCCGGTCACGCACGTCCACACGCCGAGCGGGAGGTCGACGGTCACGTGCTTGAGGTTGTTGGCCGTCGCGTCGTGGATCGTGAGCCGCGGGCCGTCGGTCCGGCGGGGCGATCGATCCCGCTCGCGCCTCCCGCGGAGATAGCGTCCGGTGAGGGAGCCGGGATCGGCCGCGATCTCGGCGGGCGCGCCCATCGCCACGAGCGCGCCGCCGTTCCGACCCGCTCCGGGGCCGAGATCGACCACGAGGTCGGCGGCAGCGATGGTCGCCTCGTCGTGCTCGACGACGAGGACCGTGTTCCGTCGCTCCACGAGCGTGCGGAGCGACGCGAGGAGCAGCGCGTTGTCCCGCGGGTGCAGCCCGATCGTCGGCTCGTCGAGTACGTAGCAGGCACCGCGCAGGTTGGAGCCGAGCTGGGCCGCCAGGCGAATGCGCTGGGCTTCGCCCCCGGAGAGGGTGTCGGCGCTGCGATCGAGCGTGAGATATCCGAGGCCGACGGTCGCGAGGAACGCGAGCCGGGGGCGCACCTCGGCGAGGAGATCCCGAACGATCGCGGCCTCGCGCGCCCCGAATCGCCACGCGCCGATCGCCGCCGCGCACTCGTCGATGGTCATCGCGGTCAACTCCGGGAAGGTCCGGCCGAGCACCCGCACCGCGCGCGCCCGCGGGACGAGCCGCGTGCCGCCGCATGCCGGACAGGCGCGGAGCGCGACGTACGGGCGCATCGCGTCGGCGACGATCGCCTCCCCGGCGGTGCCGCCGGCCTCGCTCTCCTCGTAGAAGCCGTGGGTACGCAGGAGCGGCAACACCCCGGCGATCTTCTTGCCGTCGCCCTCGAGGACGAGCCGGCGCTGCCGCGCGGGCAAGCGCCCGAAGGGGCGGTCGACGGCGATGCCGGCGCTCCGCACCGCACGCAGGAGCCGGCGCTCCTCCTTCCCGAGCCCGAGTTCCGCGAGCGCCGCAATGGCGCCGTCACGCAGCGAGCGCGCCGGATCGGCGACGACGGCGTCCGCGTCGATCTCGACGCGGGTCCCGAGCCCCTGGCAGTCCCGGCACCCGCCCTGTCGGCTGTTGAACGAGAACAGCCGGGGATCGAGCGCCTCGTAGCCGAGACCGCAGGGCGCGCAGAACAACCGTTCGCTGAACACGTGCTCGCGTCCGCCCGCGACGGCGACGACCACCCCGGAGCCGAGCCGCAGCGCCTCCGCCACCGGCGTCGCGAAGCGCGTCGCGGCGCCTCCGCCCGGCACGCGACCCACCAGGACGTCGACGTCGTGCTCGGTGTATCGGTCGAGGTCGGGCAGCGGGTCGAGCGGCAGGACCGCGCCGTCGACGCGCACGTACGTGTAACGCAGCCGCCGGGCCGCGCGCAGGACGTCGCGGTGGAACCCCTTGCGACCGCGGACGACCGGCGCGAAGAGGACCGCTTCCGTGTCGCCGACGCGCTCCGCGAGCCGGGCCGCGATCTCGCTCCGCGGCAGGGGTTGGATCGGCCGGTCGCAGCCGATGCAGTGCTGGACGCCGACCTTCGCGAACAGCAAACGGAGGTAGTGCGCCACTTCGGTCACCGTCGCGACCGTCGAGGTGCGGCCGCCGCGGCTCGTGCGCTGCTCGATGGCGATCGTCGGCGGGATGCCGGCCACGTAGTCCACGTCCGGGCGCGGCAGGACGTCCATGAACTGGCGGACGTAGGTCGAGAGGCTCTCGAGATAGCGACGCTGCCCCTCGGCGAACACGACATCGAACGCGAGCGTCGACTTGCCGGAGCCGGAGAGCCCGGTCACGACGATCAGGCGGTCGCGGGGGAGGTCGAGGCTCAGGTCGCGGAGGTTGTGCTCGCGCGCGCCGACGATGCGGATGGCGTCGCGGTCGGCGTCGGCCGGCGCGGGCGCGCCGGCGGGCACCGGCGCCGCCGGCGTGGGAGCGAGCGCGGGCGCCAGGAACCGCCCGGTGTGGGAGGCCGCGCAGGCGGCGATCGCCTCCGGCGTTCCGACGGCCACCACCGCGCCGCCCCCGTCGCCGCCTTCGGGCCCGAGGTCGATCACGTGGTCGGCGCACTTGATGACCTCGACGTTGTGCTCGACCACCAGGAGCGAATGGCCGCGCTCCGTGAGCTTGGCGAAGGCGCCGAGCAGCCGCTCGATGTCGGCGAAGTGCAGCCCGGTCGTCGGCTCGTCGAAGATGAAGAGCGTGTGCGCCTTGGCGTCGCGTCCGAGGTGCGCGGCGAGCTTGATGCGCTGCGACTCGCCCGCGGAGAGCGTGCTGAGCGGCTGGCCGAGCGGCAGGTACTCGAGCCCGACGTCCACGAGGGGCTGGAGCGCCTGCAGAATGTCCGGCTGGTCCGCGAAGAGGTCGAGCGCGGCGCGCACCGTGAGGCCCAGGACGTCCGCGATCGTGCGGTCGCGATAGCGCACCGCGAGGACCTCGGCGTTGTAGCGCCGGCCCTGACAGGCCGGGCAGACCAGCAGCACGTCCGAGAGGAACTGCATCTCGACCTGCTCGAAGCCGTCGCCCCGGCAGGTCTCGCAGCGTCCGCCATCGACGTTGAACGAGAACGTCGCCGGGGTGAACCCGAGAAGGCGCGCGTGGTCCGTGGCGGCGAAGAGCCGACGTACGCCGTCGAACATCTTGGTGTACGTGGCCGCGTTGGCGCGCGGGGTCGAGCCGATCGGGGTCTGATCGACGAAGATCACCTCGGCGATCTTCTCCGCGCCGTCGATGTCGTCGCAGAGTCCGGGCGGCGCGGTCGGCAGACCGCGGCGGCGGAGGAGTCCGCGATGCAGCACCTCCTCGACGAGGGTACTCTTGCCGGATCCCGAGACGCCGGTAACGCACACCATGCGGGCCAGCGGGATGGTGACGTCGATGCCGCGCAGGTTGTTCGCGCGGGCGTTGCGGATCGTGAGGGTGAGCGCGCGGCTCGGCGGGTGGCGGCGGACCGGCGTCGCGATGCGTCGCGCCCCCGACAGGTACCGACCGGTGAGCGACGCCGGATCGGCGACGAGGGCGGCGACCGGACCCGCGGCGACGATCCTGCCCCCGGCCGCGCCCGCGCCTGGCCCCAGGTCGATCACGTGATCCGCGGCCGCGATGATCTCGGGATCGTGCTCGACGACGACCACGGTGTTCTTGCGCGCGCACAGGTTCCGCATGATGCCGACCAGGCGGGCGCTGTCGCGGGGGTGGAGGCCGATCGACGGCTCGTCGAGCACGTAGAGCGTATTGACGAGCGACGATCCGACGGCGGTGGTCAGGTCCACGCGTTCGAGCTCCCCGCCCGAGAGCGTTCGCGATTGGCGATCCAGCGTCAGGTAGCCGAGGCCGACTTCGAGGAGATAGCCGAGCCGCGACCGGATCTCGCCGGCGACGAGCGCCGCCGCGGGATCCCGCTCGGCGTCGACCGCGAGGTCGGCGAAGAAGGCCCGCGCCTCCTCGACGTTCATGCGGTTCACCTCGGCGATCGAGCGCCCGGCGATCCGGTAGTCGAGCGCGTCCGGCTTCACGCGGCTGCCGGCGCAGGCGGGGCACGTGCGGTACGAGCGGTAGCGCGACAGCAGGACGCGCACGTGCATCTTGTAGGTCTTCCGTTCGAGCCAGCGGAACCAGCCGCGGATCCCGAAGAAGCGCTCGTCGCCGTCCTCGACGAGGCGGCGCTGCGCGGGCGAGAGGCGGGCGAACGGCACGTCGGCGGGGATGGCGCGGCGGCGGCAGAAGGCGAGGAGCTCGCGACGCTCCTCGCCGGTCGAAGGAGTCGTCCACGGCTTGATGGCGCCCCCGGCAAGCGTACGCCCGGCGTCGGGGATCACCAGGTCGAGGTCGAGATCGATGATGCGGCCGAAGCCGCGGCAGGCGTCGCACGCGCCGAGCGGGCTGTTGAATGAAAAGAGGTTCGGCGCGGGGTCGCGATAGGCGATGCCGCACGGCAGGCAGGCGAGGGCGGCGCCGTAGTCGCGTCGACTCCCGGCCTCGGCACCCGCGGCCCAGATCCGACCCTTGCCGTAGGCGAGCGTTTGCTCGATCGAGGCGGTCAACCGGGCCCGGGACTCTCGCGTGCAGGTGAGCCGATCCACGAGGATGTCGAGCGGACTCGCCGGCGCCGTCGCCAGCGTCTCGAGCGCCCGGACTTCGCCGGCGACGAGCGCGCGCGTGAAGCCCTGACCCGCGAGCGCCGTCACGACCTCCGCCCAGGGGAGGTCGGGTAGCGCGAAGGGGAACCCGAGGAGCACCGGCGCTCCGGGTCGTTCCCGCAGCAGGGTCTCGCAGACGCCGGTCGGGGTCGCGCGCTCCACGCGGGCGCCGCAGCGCCGACACTGCAGCACGCCGAGCTTCGCGAACAGCAGCTTCAGGTGATCGTGGATCTCGGTGACGGTCCCCACGGTGGAACGCGACGTAGTTACCGGGCGGCGTTGATCGATCGCGACCGCGGGCGGGATGCCCCCGACGTGGTCCACGTCGGGCTTCTCCATGCGCTCGAGGAACTGGCGCGTGTAGGTCGAGAACGTCTCGACGTAACGGCGCTGACCCTCCGCGTAGAGGACGTCGAAGGCGAGCGTGGACTTGCCCGAGCCGCTCACGCCCGTCACGACGGTCAGCTGGTGGAGGGGGATGTCGACGTCGATGCCGCGCAGATTGTGGTGACGGGCGCCTCGGATCTGGATAGGGTCGCTGGCCATCGTCGTCGGGACGGCGCCGTCGCGCCGCCGAAACCGGGAACTATAGTGGAAGCGATCTCGCCCTGCACGCCGGTGGTGCCGCACGCCATCGCCGGCCACCCCGCGATCCTGCTCGACGTCGACCTCGGCGTGCGGCGCGTGCGCCTGCACGCGGTGCGCGACCTCGAAGCCCTCGTCGACCGCGGGGCGCTCCTGCGGGGCGAGATCGAGCCGCCCTATTGGGCGCACCTCTGGTCGGGCGCGTCGGTGCTCGCAGCGTATCTGGCGCGTTGCGTGCCGCTCGCCGGCCGACGCGTGCTCGAGATCGGCTGTGGCCTCGCGCTGCCGGGCGTCACCGCGGCCACGCTCGGAGCGGACGTCACCCTCGTGGACGCGGCCCCCGACGCTCTCGCGTTCGCGGCGGCGAGCGCGGCGGCGAACGGCGTCCGCTGCGTCGTCGCGGCCGCCGACTTCACCCGACTCGATCCCGGCTGGCGCTTCGACGTCGTCCTGGCCGCCGAGATCGCCTACGATCGCGAGCGCTGGGGGGAACTCGCCGCGGTCTGCGAACGCCACCTGGCTCCCGGCGGGGCGACCTACCTCGCCGACGGGTACCGGACGGATACCCGCGGCTTCTGGGCCGCGCTCGGAGCGCGCGGCCTCGCGGTCCACGCAATGGATCTGCGTCCCGCGGAGGAGGGCCGCCGCGTCTCCGTGCGGATCGCCGAGATCCGGCGACCGATCGTCAGGCCTCGAGGCACCCCGCGACCAGCGCCTTGAGGCGGTCCACGTCGAGCGGCAGCGGCAGGCAGTGCACGTCCTCGACGCCGCTCACGATCCAACGACGCCGCTCCGTCTCCGGCATGCCGAGGAGGACGAACGGCGTCTTGCGGCCGTGTTGCCGCGCGCGACAGAGCAGTGTCAATCCGCAGACCCCGGGCAAGGCGACCTCGCTCAGCACCAGGTCGTAGCCGTGATCCTCGAGCGCCTTCATCGCCGCCTCGCCCGAGGCCGCACGATCGATCGCGTAGCCGCAGCGGCAGAGAATGCGGCCGATGGTGCCGCTGAAATTGTCGTCGGTCGCAACCACGAGGATGCGACGCGAGGGTGAGGACAGGCCGGTCATGCGGGATGGTGGTCAGCAGGAACTATGCCACGCGCGGGGATGACGCCACAGCCCCGAACGCGCGCGGCGCCGCGGAAACGCGCGCTCGCGCGTCGACGGGAGTCGCAAAGCGCGACACCCCGGGGTCATTCCAACCCGTACTTCTCGAGCTTCCGGTAGAGCCGCTGCCGGTCGATCCCGAGCAGCCGCGCCGCCTGGTTCTTGTTGCCTCTCGCCTGTCGGAGCGCCGCCGCGATCAGCTGTCGCTCGGTCGACGCGAGGGAGGGGACCGCGCTCCCGAAGTCGAGGCCGTCGTCCCGCAAGGCGGGGGGCGCCGTGACCAGGGGCGCGAGGCTCGCCGGCGTGATGTCCCCGCTCGGCGCCAGCGCGAAGCAGCGTTCGATCACGTTCTGGAGCTCGCGGATGTTGCCCGGCCAATCGTACCGCGCGAGCAGCGCGAGCGCGGCCGGGTGGATCGCCTTCGGCGCGACGTTGAATTGACGCGCGTAGCGCTCCACGTAGTGGCGGGCCAGGAGGGCGACGTCGTCCCGGCGCTCGCGCAGCGGCGGCAGCGGCAGATGGACCACGTTCAGTCGGTAGTAGAGGTCGGAGCGGAACGTTCCCGCCTGAACCTCGGCACCGAGGTCGCGATTGGTCGCGGCGATCAGGCGCACATCGACCTTGACCGGCCGCGTCGTGCCGAGCGGCGTCACTTCGCGCTCCTGGATGGCGCGGAGGAACTTCACCTGCAGCGCGGCCGGGATGTCGGCGATCTCGTCGAGGAAGAGCGTGCCGCCGTGCGCCGCCTGAAAGACTCCCAGGTGATCAGCGACGGCGCCCGTGAAGGCGCCGCGTCGGTGGCCGAAGAGCTGGCTGTCGAGCAGCGTGTCGGAGACGGCGCCGCAGTTGAGCGCGACGAAGGGTCGGTCGGCGCGGGCGCTGCGGCCATGGATGCTACGCGCCACGAGCTCCTTGCCGGTGCCGCTCTCGCCCGTCACGAGCACGGTGGTCGCGTTCTGGGCGAGGGCGTCGATGGCCTGGTAGATGCTCCGCATCGACGCGCTCTGCCCGATGATCTCGCCGAACCCCTGGGCCCGCTCGATCATCGCGCGGAGCCGACGGTTCTCGCGCTCGAGGTCCGAGACCCGCAGCACCTGCTCGATCGTCATCAGGAGCTCGTCGGGATTGCACGGTTTCACGAGATAGTCCCAGGCGCCGAGCTTCATCGCCTCGACGGCCGCCTGCGTGCTGCCGTGCCCGGTCAACACGATCGTCGGCGGCGACAGCAGGCGGCGCTCGCCGGGGGACGCCGGGGGGTCGGGCTGCAGGCGGCGCAGCAAGGCCATGCCGTCCATCACCGGCATGTTCAGGTCGGTCACCACGACGGCGCAGGGGCTCTCCCCGAGCGCGGCGAGCGCCTCCTGCCCGTGGGTCGCCGTCACGACGTCGTAGCCCTTGCGCTCCAGGATCCTCGCGAGCGTGCGCGCCATGTTCGGCTCGTCCTCGACGAGCAGGACGCGGGTTCCCTCCGCGACCGCCCCGCTCACGCCGTCGCCTCGCCCCGTCCGGCCGGCAGCTCGATCACGAAGGTCGTGCCCTTGTTCGGCGTGCTGCGCACGCTGATCTCGCCGTGGTAGCGCCGCACCACGGAGTGCACGACCGAGAGCCCGAGGCCCGTGCCCTGTCCCGGCGACTTGGTGGTGAAGAACGGGTTGAAGATGTCGCTCAACTGATCCGACGGGATGCCGACGCCGGTGTCGCTGAACTCGAGCCGCACGCGACGCCCGGGTGCGAGCGAGGTCCGGATGGCGAGCTCTCCGCCGTGCGGCATCGCGTGCACCGCGTTCGTGATGAGGTTCAGGAAGATCTGGCGGAGCGCGTTCTGGTTCGCCGCGCACGGGCCGACGTCGCCGAGCTCGGTCACCACCCGCACGTCGCTGTTCTGGAGGTACTTGCTCATCAACAGCAGCGTCTTGCGCAGGAGGTCGTTCGCGTCGACGATCTCGATCGCCGCCCGCGAGTCGCGTGAGAACTCGAGGAGGCTGTTGATGATCGTCTGCACCCGATCCATCTCCTCCTTCGCGATCCGCAAGTCCTCGCGCACCTCGGGGTTCTTCGTGTCGACGATCTCGGCGAGGTCGTAGAGCGCGTTCATGATGATCGCCAGCGGATTGCGGATCTCGTGGGCGATGCCGGCGGCGAGCTGGCCGATCGCGGCCATCTTCTCCGACTGGATCAGCTGATCCTCGAGGCGCTGGCGGTCGGACATGTCGACGCAGATCTGCTGGATGAAGCGCTGCGCGCCGTACTCGATGACGCCGGAGTTGATGAACACCGGAATGATCGTCCCGCTCCTGGTGCGATGGTGGAGGTCGTCGCGGTTGGCGTTGCCCGCGGCGCGCGTCTCTTCCCAGAGCGCGATGGCCGCCGAGCGCTCGTCGGGAGGGTGGAGGTCCCACGTCGTCATGCCGCGGAGCTCTTCGGCCGCGTACTCCAGGCTCTGCTCGGCGACGTGGTTCGCCGCCAGGACCGCGCCGGTCTCCCAATCGATCCGGAAGATCGCCGCCGGGGCGCTGTCGATCGAGCGGCGGTACGTCGCCTCCTGCTCGCGCAGCTGCTCCTCGCGCGCCTCCACGAAGAAGTCGGTGATGTGCAGGAGGCGTTCCTCGAACTCCTGGGCGAAGAGGGCGAGAAGCTCGGCGCGGCGCGGCCGGTCGTCGGCGTAGCGACGGCGGACGGCGTCGCCCATGAGCTGGAACGCCTTCATCTGCCCCGAGAGGAAGCGCGAGGGCGGAAACTTGGAGATGAAGCCCCGGCTCGCGTGGCTCCGCAGATAGACGTAGGTGTCGCAATCCTCGGGGTCGGCGACGTGCCGGACCCAGCGCCGCAGCGCGATCTCTATGTCTTGCGAGAGCGCGGGCCAGCGCGGGCGGGGAATGCCGAAGGCCGGTCCGATGTGAGCCACCCAGCCCTCCACGACCTCCGGCATGCTGTCGTCGAGCGCCCGCGCCAGCTCGTCGCGGAGGGCGCTCCGCGTGCGGGGGAACCGCAGCAGCGAGCATCCCCGCATGTACCCCTCGATGCGCCGGAGGTGATCGTCGAGAGCGTCGTCGTGCTCGTCTGCGGTCATGCGGTCGTCGCCGGACGCACGGCCGGTCTGTACCAAGTCGGGTTTCCCCGTGCCAGGGTGCCGCTGCGCCGGCGACCCGCCAGGGGCGAACGGTACCGCGCGGACGTTCCCGGCGCGGCGCGCCGCAGGTGCGTGCGCGCTCGCCATCCTCTATAGGAGATCCCCGTGCCGGCCGGCAGGAATCGCGCAACTCCCGGAGCCCTCGAGCCTTGAAACCGGGTGACGTGACGCTCGACGACCCCGCGTCCGATCCGGACGTGCAACGGATGTTGCGCGTCCGCAGCGGGAACGTGGAGGCGTTCCGCGAGCTGTTCGACAAACACAGCCGGTCGATCGTGAACTTCGCGTACCATTTCGTCGGAAGCCGGCAGCGGGCGGAGGAGATCGCGCAGGACGTCTTCCTGCAGCTCTATCGGGCGGCCGGCCGCTACGAACCGACGGCGAAGTTCACCACCTGGCTCTACCGCATCGCCACCAACGCCTGCTTGAACGAGGTGCGCCGCCCGGAGCACCGCCATCCGCGCCGTCCGCTCGAGCACCAGCCCGACGACGAGCGGAAGCGTAGCGAGATCGCGTTCCCCGATCCGAGCGCCGTTCCCGGGGACAGCGCCTTGGCCGGCCGGCAGCTCGAAGCTAAGATCCACGAAGTGCTTGAGGCGTTGCCCCCGAATCAGCGCGCCGCCCTCCTCATGAGCCGGGTCGACGGCCTGTCGTACCTGGAGGTCGCCGAGGCGCTCGACACCACCGAGAGCGCCGTCAAGAGCCTGGTGTTCCGCGCGACCGCGACCATGCGAAAGGAGCTGGCCGAGTTCCTGTGAGCGCCTCCGCCTGCGACCGCACGACCCCCGAGCTCGTCGCCTATCTGGACGGCGAGCTCGCCGCCGCGGACCGCCGTTCCGTCGCGGATCATGTGGGGAGCTGCCTGCCGTGCCGGCGCGAGCTGGAGCGACTGACGACGCTCCGCGCATGGCTCGCGGACCTGGCGCTGGTCGCGCCGAGCCCGGGCTTCGCGGCCGACTTCGCACGCCGCCTGGCCGCGGAGCCGACCCCGATCGCGGTCCGGCGGGGCGGCGCGCCGCCGCTCCGGTGGATCGTACCGGCGCTCGCGGCCGCCGCGGTGCTCACGCTCGCGGTGCGCTCGTTCACCGTCGCGCCCTCCGGCTCCGCGCCGGCGCGCGAGCGCGCCGGCGTTGCGGCGCCGGCCGTGAAGGCGCCGCCCGTGGTCGTCGCGGCGGCGCCGAGCGCGAGCCCCGCGGCGCAGCTCGCGGACGTCGAGCAGCTGCGCCTCGAGGACCTGCCGCCGGAGCTCCTCGAGCACCCCGAGCTCTTCCTCCGGCTCCCGGTCGTCCGCCGCCTGGAGACGCTCGAGTATCTGGGGTCCCTGCCCGAGCGGCGCGAGGGCGGCAACGGCGGTGCCGGGTGAGCGTCCGCGGGGTCATGGCGCTCGCGGCCGCTTGCGTCGGGCTGCTGGCAAGCGCGGCGGCGTTCGGCGGCGATCGCATCGCCCAGAGCTGGCAGGAGCTGTCGCCCCAGGAGCGCGGCGAGGCCTACCGCAACTATCAGCGCTTCCGGAAGATGCCGCCCGAGCAGCAGCGCCGGATCGAGCGCAACTACGACCGGTGGCAGCAGCTCCCGCCGCAGGAGAAGGAGCGCCTGCGCTCGAACTACCGGGAGTATCGCGACATGCCGCCGGCGCAGCGGCACGATTTGCAGCGGCGTTTCGAGGATTGGCGCATGCGCCGCGACTGAGCGCGGCTGCATCTCGGCGCCGACGAGCGCTCGGGTAGCTATTCGCAGTCGGGACCCGCGGTGGTTCCCGGACGCGAGACCCGTATAATCCCGCTATCGTGGAGCGCCGGAAGGAATCCTTTCGCCTGGTCGCCGACGTCACGCCGCAGGGCGATCAGCCCGAGGCCATCGGGCGCCTCCTCCGCGGCCTCGCCGACGGCCTCGACGCTCAGACCCTTCTCGGCGTCACCGGCTCGGGGAAGACCTTCACGATGGCGCACGTGATCGCCGCGGCGAACCGCCCGACGCTCGTCATCGCGCCCAACAAGACGCTCGCCGCGCAGCTCTACCACGAACTGCAGGCGATCTTCCCGGAGAACGCCGTTCGCTATTTCGTCAGCTACTACGACTATTACCAGCCCGAAGCGTACGTCCCGAGCACCGACACCTTCATCGAGAAGGACGCGTCGATCAACGACGAGATCGACAAGATGCGCCATTCGGCCACCAAGGCGCTGCTCGAGCGCACCGACGTGATCATCGTCGCGAGCGTGTCGTGCATCTACGGCCTCGGGTCGCCGACGGAGTATTTCGAGAACCTGCTCTTCCTGGAGCGCGGCGCCGAGATGGACCGCGACCGGATGCTGCGGAAGCTCGTCGACATCCAGTACGAGCGCAACGACGTCGACTTCCACCGCGGCGCGTTCCGCGTGCGCGGCGACGTCGTCGAAATCTTCCCGGCCTACGAGGAGGCGAGGGCGCTCCGGGTCGAGTTCTTCGGCGACACGATCGAGGCCATCACCGAGATCGATCCGTTGCGCGGCAAGGCTCAGCGCGGGCTCGCGCGCGTGGCGGTCTACCCCGCGAGTCACTACGTCACGAGCGAGCCGCGCCTCAGGGTCGCGATCGAGGCGATCCGGACCGAGCTCGAGGAGCGCCTGGCGGAGCTCCGGGCCCAGAACAAGCTCCTCGAGCACCAGCGTCTCGAACAGCGCACGCTCTACGACCTGGAGATGCTCGCCGAGATGGGCTTCTGCCACGGCATCGAGAACTACTCGCGCCATCTCGATGGCCGGAAGCCCGGCGATCCGCCGGCGACGCTCATCAGCTACTTCCCTTCCGACTTCCTTCTCATCATCGACGAGAGCCACGTGACCGTACCGCAGATCGGCGGTATGTACCGCGGCGACCGCGCCCGCAAGGAGACCCTGGTCGAGTTCGGATTCCGCCTGCCGTCGGCGCTCGACAACCGGCCTCTCGACTTCCGGGAGTTCGAGGGCCGCGTCGGCCAGACCATCTTCGTCTCCGCCACACCGGGTCCCTACGAACTCGAGCGCAGCGGCGGAACGGTCGTGGAGCAGATCATCCGGCCGACCGGCCTGGTCGACCCGGAGGTGCACGTGCGCCCCGCACGCGCCCAGGTGGACGATCTGCTGGAAGAGATCCGTCGGCGCGTCGAGGCCGACGAACGCGTGCTCGTGACGACCCTCACCAAGAAGATGGCCGAGGATCTCACGGACTACTTCCAGGACGTCGGCATCAAGGTCCGGTACATCCATTCCGACGTCGAGACCATCGAGCGGGTCGAGCTCATCCGCAACCTGCGGCGCGGCGTCTTCGACGTGCTGGTCGGGATCAACCTCCTGCGCGAGGGGCTCGACATCCCCGAGGTGTCGCTGGTCGCGATCCTCGACGCCGACAAGGAAGGCTACCTGCGCTCGTCGCGGTCCCTCATCCAGACCATCGGACGCGCCGCCCGCAACGTGCACGGCGCCGTCCTGATGTACGCCGACACCGTCACCGCCTCGATGCGGACCGCGCTCGACGAAACGGCCCGGCGCCGCGAGCTCCAGCAGCGCTACAACGAAGCGCACGGCATCACGCCGCAGACCATCCGCAAGGCGATCGCCGGGCCCCTGGTCGCGATCGAGGACGCCGACTACCTCGAGATCACGGAGCCGCCCGGCGACGGCGGTGGCGAGGACTGGCCGTCACCCGGCGAGATCCCGGCCGCGATCGACCGCCTGAAGAAGGAGATGCGGCGCGCCGCGACCGCCCTCGAGTTCGAGCGCGCCGCCGAGCTCCGCGACCGCCTCCGCGCCCTCGAGCGTCACCGGCTCGGTCTGGACGACCCGCGTGCCTGAGCGCGACCCCGCGCCACCGGGTGCCCGGGGGCCGATCGCCGACGCCGCCGGTGAGGCGCCGGACCCGGCCGTGGAGCTCCGGATCACGATCACGCCGCCGAGGGACGCGCTCGACCTCGAATCGAAACTCGCGACCCTGCCGACGCGGCCCGGCGTCTACTTGCTGCGCGACGAGCACGACAAGGTCCTGTACGTCGGCAAGGCGAAGAGCCTCCGCGGCCGCGTCCGCTCGTACTTCCGCGGCGGTGACGAGCGCGCGCAGGTCGCCTTCCTGGTGCGCCGGGTGGCGCGCTTCGAGACGCTGGTCACGCGCAACGAGAAGGAAGCGCTGATCCTCGAGAACAATCTGATCAAGCAGTACAAGCCGCGCTACAACATCCGTCTCAAGGACGACAAGAGCTACGTCAGCGTCAAGATCGAGGACGCCCACCCGTGGCCGCGCCTGGTGGTCACGCGCAAGCTCGCGCGCGACGGCTCCCGCTATCTCGGCCCCTTCTCCTCGGCGTGGTCGGTGCGCGAGACCCTCGACACCATCCGCAAGATCTTCCCGATCCGGAACTGCAGCGACACCGTCTTCCGCAACCGCGCCCGACCGTGCATCGAGCACCAGATCAGACGATGTCCGGGCCCGTGCTGCCTCCCCGTCGATGCCGAGGAGTACGCCCGGAACGTCGCGCAGACCGTCGAACTCCTCGAGGGCAGGAACCAGCAGCTCGTTCGCACGCTTTCCGCCCGCATGGAGGCCGCGTCCGAAGCGCTCCGCTTCGAGGAAGCGGCTCGTCTCCGCGACCAGCTGCGCGCCCTCGAAACGACCGTCCAGCGCCAGCAGGCGGTCGAGCACTGGGGCCGCGACCAGGACGTCTTCGGGCTCTACCGCGAAGGCGGCTGCGTCGAGATCCAGGTGCTCTTCGTCCGGCAAGGGAAGCTCACCGGCAACCAGGCGTATACCTTCGACGATCTCGAGCTCGGCGACGACGAGATCCTGGGGGCCGTGTTGACCCAGTTCTACCAGGGGGACCGGCCGATTCCCGACGCGATCGTGCTCCCGGTCGCGCTCGAGGACGCCGAGGTGCGGGCCGAGTATCTCGGCGAGCGCCAGGGCCGCCAGATCGAGGTCGTCTGCCCGCAGCGGGGCGCGCGCCTGCGTCTCGTCGAGATGGCGCGCGACAACGCCCGTCACGGCTTCGCGGAGCGGCGCGACCAGACCGCCCAGCGCGAGCGCATGCTCGAGGAACTGCGGAAACGGTTGCACCTGCGGAGCGCACCGAAGCGCATCGAGTGCTTCGACGTGTCGAACATCCAGGGCAGCCTGACGGTGGCGTCGATGGTGACGTTCGACGAGGGCCAGCCGTGTCCGGCGCGCTACCGCCGCTACCGGCTCCGGACGGTGGACGGCAGCGACGACTTCGCCTCCATGCGCGAGGTCCTGGAGCGGCGTTACCGGCGCGCCAAGCACGAGAACGACGTTCCCGACCTCCTCATGGTGGACGGCGGCACGGGTCAGTTGAACGTCGCCGTCGCGGTGTTGCGCGCGCTCGCGATCGAGGGCGTCGACGTGATCGGCCTCGCCAAGATGCGGGTGGAGCGCGACGCCCGCGCGCCCGAGGTGGTGCGCTCCGACGAGCGCGTGTTCCTGCCGGGACGGAAGAACCCCGTCGTGCTGCGCCGCAACTCGACCGCGCTCTTCCTGCTGCAGCGCGTCCGCGACGAGGCGCACCGCTTCGCGATCACGTACCACCGCGAGCTGCGCCGGCGGGAGCGGCTGCGCTCCGGCCTCGAGGACATCGCCGGCGTCGGCCCGGAGCGGCGCCGGACGCTTCTGCGCCACTTCGGAAGCCTGAAGCGCCTGCGCGCGGCGACGGCCTCGGAGATCGCCGCGGTCCCCGGCATCTCCGCGCAGCTCGCGGCCGAGATCCACGGCCGCCTCGCGCTCGCCGGCGCCGACCCGGGCTGATCCGCGCGGACCGCCGCGCATCCACGCGCCGCCACCCCCGCGGCCGACGAACCGACGACCTCGTGCGTCGGCGGAGCGAGGATTGCCGAGACGTCCCTCCGAGCCGCCGGCGGCGGCGCGAGTCGCGATGCCGTTCGCCGGCGGCTTCCTCGCCGGCGGGCTGCACACCGACGCCGGCTGTGGCGCCTTCGTCGCCATCGCGGTCGCGCTCGCCGCGACGGCGCGCGCCCCGGCGTTTCCGCTCCGGATCGGCGCGGCGGCGCTCGCGGCGGGCCTCGCGTGCGGCGCGCTCGCCGCCACGCTCGCGCACCTGCCGCTCCCCGCGGACCATGTGGCCCGGCTCGCGGGTCGCGGCATCGCCGCCGCCGAGGGCGTCGTCGTCCGCAGCGACGTCCGCGGCGACCGGGTGTCGCTCGTCGTCCGCGTGGTTCGTGTTCGGGCCCGCGCCCGCGCCGGTTCCGGGCGCGGGCTCCTCGGGGTCACGGTCGCCCATGCGCAGCGCGCGTGGCCGGTCGGGGCCGCCATCCGCGTCGTCGGGAAGCTCCGTCGCCCGCAGGGCCTCGGCAACCCGGACGAGTACGACCACGCCGCCGCGCTCCGCCGCCGCGGCATCCTCGTGACGCTGTTCCTCTGGAGCGACGAGACGATCATGCGCCTCGACGACGCCGCGGCGGGCATGTCCGGCGGCGCGCGCGCTCGACTGGCGGTGCGCGTCGCGGCCGCGGCCGACGAGCCCGTCCGCGGCTACCTCGCGGCCGTCCTGCTCGGCGCCGCGCGGAGCCTGGACGACGCCACGCGCGACGCGCTCACGCGCACCGGCCTCGCGCACGTCGTCTCGGTCTCGGGCTTCCACGTCGCGGTCGCGGCGGGCGGCATCGTCGTGGCGCTGCGCCGGGCCCTCGTCCACGCGACGTTCCTCGCCCTTCGCTGCGACGTCACCAAGATCGCGGCGCTGCTCGGCGTTGTTCCCGTGGGCGCCTACGCCGCGCTCGCCGGCGACAGCATTCCCGCGGCGCGCTCCTTCCTGACCTACGGGGTGGTGCTCGCGGCGCTCGCCGGCGACCGGCCGCCGGACCCGCTCCGCGCGCTCGCCGGCGCGGCCGTCGTGCTCGCCCTCGGCGCGCCCGACGTCGCCGCCGACGTCTCGTTCCAGCTCTCGTTCGCGTCCGTGCTGGCCCTGATCCTGGTCGCTCGGGCCGCCCGCCGCGACGGCGCGGCCGCGGCCGGTGCTCCGGGGTGGTGCCGGCGGCTCGTCCTCGCGCCGCTCCGGGTGTCGCTCGCCGCGACGCTCGCGACGGCGCCGCTCACCGCGTGGCACTTCCAGCAGATCTCGCTGGTCGCCCCGTTCGCGAATCTCGCCGCCTTGCCGCTGCTCGGTCCGGCGACGCTCCTGCCGGGTCTGATCGCCTTGCCGGTCGCGCTCGTCGCGCCCTCCTGGGCGGACGCGCTGCTGTGGGTCGCGGCGCGTGCGGCGGGGGCCGGCCTCGGCGTCGCCGGCTGGTTCGCGGCATGGCCGGGGGCGGCCGTCGCCACGCCCATGCCGTCGCTCCCGGAGCTGGGTCTGGCGTACGCGGCGCTCGGGCTCGTCTGGACGCGGGGTGCGCCGCGGACGGCGGCGGGCGTCCGCGCGCGCCGGAGAGCGCTCCTCCTGCTGGCGCTGGCCGCGGGAGTCGACACCGCCTGGTGGACGTGGGAGCGCTGCTGCGATCCGAGGCTGCGGGTCACGTTCCTCGCGGTCGGGCAGGGTGACGCGGCCGTGGTGGAGCTCCCGCGCGGCGGCGGCGTCCTGGTCGTCGACGGCGGCGGCCTCGCGGGGGACTTCGACCCGGGCGCGCGCGTCGTCGCGCCCTTTCTGCGTGGGCGCAAGATCGCGCGCATCGAGGCGCTCGTCCTGTCGCACCCGCAGTTCGATCACTACGGCGGGCTCGCGCATCTCGCCGGGGCGTTCCGCGCGCGCGAACTCTGGTGGAACGGGATGCGCGGGCAGGGCGTCCGCTTCGCCGCGCTCGAGCGTGCGCTCGCGGCGGCCGGTACGCGATCGGTGGTCCTGCGGCGGGGCATGGCGTGGTCGTCGGGCGGGGGCGTGGTCGTCGAGGTCCTGCACCCGGAGGATCCCCGCGGCCTCGGGTCCAACGATGCCTCGCTCGTGCTGCGCCTGCGTTTCGGCGCGACCGCCGTTCTCTTCACGGGAGACGTCGAGGCCGCGGCCGAGCACGCGATGCTGGCCGCGCGCGTCGAGCTGCGGAGCGACGTCCTCAAGGTCCCGCACCACGGGAGCGCGACGTCGAGCAGCGCGGACTTCGTCGCCGCGGTCGCGCCCCGGATCGCCGTCGTGTCGTCGGGTGCCGCCAACCGCTTCGGATTCCCCGCCCGCGCGGTCGTGGACCGCCTCGCCGCCGCCGGGGCGGGCCAATGGAACACGGCGGAGCACGGCGCGCTCCGGGTCGTCAGCGACGGCCGCGACGTTTCCGTCGTTCCGACGCGGGCTTCCAGAGCCCCGCGATTTGTATTCCCGCACCTGCTTTGGTAGCTCTGCCCGCTTCCGAAAGTGGCTCGATGAAGACCATCCATGGCGTCAAGGGCTTCCACGACGTCGTGCCCCAGCAGAGCGAACGCTTCACGGACATCGAGGGGCGGCTGCGCGCGGTGCTGGCGGCGTACAATTACGGGGAGATCCGTACGCCGATCGCCGAACGCACCGAGCTGTTCGCGCGCTCGCTCGGCGAGACGACCGACATCGTCGAGAAGGAGATGTACACCTTCGACGACCGCGACGGTACGTCGCTGACGCTCCGGCCCGAAGGCACCGCGGCGGTCGTGCGCGCCGCGCTCGAGGCCGGGCTCGCGCAGCGCGAGCAGGTCGCCAAGCTCTGGTACCTCGGCCCGATGTTCCGTCGGGAGCGGCCGCAGAAGGGGCGCTTGCGGCAGTTCCATCAGGTGGGCGCCGAGGTGATCGGACGCGACGACCCGCTCGCCGACGCGGAGGTCGTGACGTTGCTGGTCGACTGCCTGCGCGCCTGCGGCCTCGAGGCCGCCGAGCTCCTGATAAACTCCCTCGGTGACGCCGCCTGCCGTCCGGCGTATCGCGCCGCGCTCGCGGCCTACGGCCGCGCGCACGTCGACGTTCTCTGCGCGAACTGCCGCCAACGACTGGATCGCAACCCGCTCCGCCTCCTCGACTGCAAGGAAGAGGGCTGCCGCCGTGTGATGGCGGACGCGCCGCTCGTCCGCGATCACCTGTGCGATCCGTGCCGCGCGCACTTCGCGGAGGTCGAGCGCCTGCTGCGGGCCGCGGAGGTTCCGTTCCGCGTCGAGCCGCGGCTGGTGCGGGGTCTCGATTACTACGTGCGGACGGCGTTCGAGGTCCTCGCCGGGAACCTGGGGGCGCAGAACGCCGTCGGCGGCGGCGGGCGCTACGACGGGCTCGTGGCGGAGCTCGGCGGGCCGCCGCTCGCGGGCATCGGCTTCGCGATCGGGCTCGAACGCGTCCTCCTCGCCACCGCGGCCTCGGGCTTCCAGCCGCCCGCGCCGGAGGTCGACGTGATCCCGCTCTCGACGGCCGCTACCGCCGCGGCCGTTCGCCTCACCCGGCGCCTGCGCGATCTCGGCATGCGCTGCGAGCTCGAAGCGGCGGGACGGAGCGTGAAGAGCGCGATGCGCCGGGCCGACAAGCTGGCGGTGCGCTTCGCGGTGTTGATCGGCGAGGACGAGCTCCGGGCCGGCCGGGCGACGGTACGCGACCTGCGACGCCAGGCCGACCATCGGCTCGCGCTCGCGGTGGACGACGACGGGCCGGAGCTCGTGGAGACGCTGCGCACGCTCGGCGTCGCGGGAGGATCGCATGGCTGAGGCGCTCTCGGCGCTCGGCGAGTGGGAGCGCAGCGACTACGCCGGCACGCTCCGATCGGAGGACGCGGGGCGCGTCGTGACCGTCATGGGATGGGTGCACGGCCGCCGCGACCACGGAGGGGTCATCTTCATCGACCTGCGGGATCGTTCCGGGCTCGTGCAGATCGTGCTCGATCCCGAGCGCAGCGCGCTCGCGCACGCCGCGGGCGCGGGCGTCCGTCTCGAGTTCGTCATCGCGGTGCGCGGCACCATCGTGCCGCGCTCGCCGGAGACCGTGAACCCCGATCTTGCGACCGGGGCGATCGAGGTGGTCGGGGACGAGGTGCGCATCCTGAACTCGGCCCGGCCGAGCCCGTTTCCCGTCGACGACGCGATCGACGCCGCGGAAGCGGTCCGTCTTCGCTACCGGTATCTCGATCTTCGCCGCCCCCGCATGTTCCGCAATCTCTGGCTCCGGCATCGGCTCGCGGCGCGGACGCGCGGCTACTTGGACGCCCACGGCTTCGTCGAGGTGGAGACGCCCGTGCTGACGCGCAGCACCCCCGAGGGCGCCCGCGACTACCTCGTGCCGAGCCGCGTGAACCCGGGAACCTTCTTCGCGCTGCCGCAGTCGCCGCAACTCTTCAAGCAGATGCTCATGGTCGCCGGAGTGGACCGCTACTATCAGATCGCGCGCTGCTTCCGGGACGAGGATCTGCGCGCCGACCGCCAGCCCGAGTTCACGCAGATCGATCTCGAGATGTCGTTCCTCGGGCGCCCCGCCATCTTCCGCCTCATGGAGGGGCTCGTCGCCGAGCTGTTCGCGGAAGCGGACGTGGCGATGCCGCCGCTGCCGCTCCCGGTGCTCGGCTACGCCGAGGCGATGGCCCGTTTCGGGTGCGATCGGCCGGATACGCGCTTCGGGCTCGAACTCGTCGACTGCGCGCCGGTCTTCGCCGGCTCCGGCTTCAAGGTGTTCGCCGACGCGCTTGCGAAGGGCGGCACGATCAAGGCGATCGTCGCGCCGGATGGCTCGCAGCTCTCGCGCAAGGACCTCGACGACTTGACCGAGTTCGTCGCCATCTACGGTGCCAAGGGGCTGGCGTGGATCCGCGTCAACCCGGACGGCTGGCAGTCGCCGATCGTAAAGTTCCTCTCCGACGACGAGCGCGCGCGCCTGACCGCGGCCGCCGGCCTCGTGCCCGGCAACGTCGTCATGCTCGTCGCCGACACGCCGCGCATCGTGCACGACGCGCTCGCCGCGCTGCGCCTGCGGCTCGGCGCCAAGCTCGGGATGATCGACGAACGCAAGAAGCACCTCGTCTGGGTCACCGATTTTCCGCTCTTCGAGTACGACGAGGAGCACCGCCGGCACGTCGCCGTGCACCACCCCTTCACCGCGCCGGTCGAGGAGGATCTCGACACCCTCGAGCGCGACCCGCTCGCGGTCCGCGCGCAGGCGTACGACCTCGTGCTGAACGGTACGGAGATCGGCGGCGGCAGCGTCCGGATCCATCAGCCGACGGTGCAGGCGCGGGTGTTCGGCGTGCTCGGCATCGGCGCCGAGGAGGCGCAGGACAAGTTCGGTTTTCTTCTCGAGGCCCTGGCCTCGGGCGCTCCGCCGCATGGAGGTCTGGCCTTCGGCTTCGATCGCCTGGTCATGCTGCTCGCGGGCGAGGAGTCCATCCGCGAGGTGATCGCGTTTCCGAAGACACAGAAGGCCATGGATCTGATGACCGAGGCGCCGAGCACGGTCGACGCCCGCCAACTGCGCGAGCTCGGCATCAAGCTCGACCGCTGACGAGGAGCCGACGATGGGAGGACGGAGGTTCATGGGCCGCGCGGCGATGGTCCTGGCGGCGGCATGCTGGGAGCTCGCGGGCTGCAGCCCGCTGCCGGTGACCGTCGCCGCGCGGCCGTTGACGCCGATCGCCAAGGGCACGATCCGGCGCATCGCGGTGGTGCCCTTCACGACCGCGGATGTCGCGCTCGGCCCCACCGACGCGCTCGGCGCCGCGCCGCTCTCCGAGCCGCCGGGCGACACGGTGACGCGTGCGGTAGAGACGGCGCTACGCGAGCAGGGCGATTGGGTGATTCTCGACGACCTCACCGTCGGCGAGGCATTCCGCCGGCTCTACGGCGAGGTGCGCGCGCCGACCGCGAGCGAAGCGGCCGCCGTCGGCACGCTGCTGCGCGCCGACGCAGTTCTGCGCGGGCAGGTCCTGGTGTTCGAGGAGCGCATCGGGGCCGAGCTCGCGGCGAACCGGCCGGCCCACGTGGTGTTCGCGGTGGAGCTGCTGCGACCGACCGACGGCGTCCCGCTCTGGCAAGGGGAATACTCCGAGCGGCAGCAATCGCTCTCCGAGAACCTCTGGAACCTGCCGGGCTTCGTGCGCGCCGGTGGAACCTGGGTGCGGGCTGGCGAGCTCGCGCAGATCGGCGCGGCCCGGATCGCGGCCCGGCTCCACGACGCGCTCTACGGGCCGCCCGCGCGCAGGCGCGGCGCCTCCAAGACGACGCGCTGACGCCGTTCGCGGCGCGCCCGCGCCCTTCGATGACGCGCGGGGCGGCGCGACGCGCGTGGGGATTCCCCGTGCGACTCGCGACTTTACAAACCCGCCGCCCCATATATACCGACCCGGATCGGTCGCTCCTCAGGAGACCAATGAGCACGATCCTCGACGGCAAGGCGGTGGCGCGGGCGGTGCGGGCGGAGGCGGCCCGGGCGGTCGAAGCGCTGCGCGCACGCGGCGTCGTCCCGGGCCTCGCGACGGTGCTCGTGGGCGACGATCCCGCGTCGCGCGTCTACGTCGGCTCCAAGGAGCGCGCCTGCACCGAGGTCGGGATCCAGTCCATCGGGCAGCGCCTCCCCGACGGCACGCGCACGGCGGATCTCGCCGCGCGCGTCCGCGAGCTCAACGCCCGCGCGGACGTGCACGGCATCCTCGTCCAGCTTCCCCTCCCGGACGCCATCGACACCGACGCGGTGATCCAGGCGATCGCGCCGGAGAAGGACGTCGACGGGCTCACCGCGACGAGCCAGGGACGGCTCCTCGCGGGCCTGCCCGGACTCCGTCCGTGCACCCCGCTCGGCATCATGCGGCTCGTGCGCGAGACGGGCGTGGATCTGGCCGGGGTGCATGCCGTCGTGATCGGCCGGAGCCGGCTCGTCGGCAAACCGGTGGCGCTCATGCTGCTCGAGCAGCACGCGACCGTCACGCTCTGCCATTCGCGCACCCGCGATCTGGCCGCCACGGTACGCACCGCCGACGTGGTGGTGGCGGCGGTGGGGCGTCCGGAGATGATCCGCGGCGCGTGGATCAAGGAGGGAGCGATCGTGATCGATGTCGGCATCAATCGACTGGCGGGCAGCGGCCTGGTGGGCGACGTCGAGTTCGCCGCCGCCCGCGAGCGCGCGGCCTGGATCACGCCGGTTCCGGGCGGGGTCGGTCCCATGACGGTCGCGATGCTGCTCGCCAACACGGCCGACGCGGCGGCGACACGGGAGGCCGCATGAGCGAGGGGAACCCGGCGTCGGCGGCGCTCGCGCGCACGCCCCTCTACGACCGGCATCGCGCCGCCGGGGCGAAGCTGGTCGCCTTCGCCGGCTGGGACATGCCGGTGTCATACCGCGGGATCCTCGAGGAGCACCGTACGGTGCGCAGCGCGGCCGGCCTCTTCGACGTGAGCCACATGGGCGAGATCGAGATCCTCGGACCGCAGGCCGCCGCGGCGTGCCAACGGCTCACGACCAACGATGTGCGCCTGCTTGCCGACGGCCACGTCCAGTACACCATCCTCTGCGGCGTGGACGGTGGCGTGGTGGACGACGTCACGCTCTATCGCATCGACGACCAGCGCTATCTCTTCTGCGTGAACGCCGGCAACGTCGCCAAGGATCTGGCCTGGATCCAGGAGCACGCGGGGGCGACGACGGTGGTCGACCGGAGCGCCAGCACCGCGCTGATCGCGCTCCAGGGTCCGGCCAGCGCCGGCATCCTCGGAGACCTGACGCCGCTCGATCTCGGACGCATCCGGAGCTTCCGTTTCGCGCGCGGCGAGGCCGCCGGCCTGCCGGTGCTCGTGTCGCGGACCGGATACACCGGCGAGGACGGCTTCGAGATCTTCGTCGACGCGACCCGCGCGGGCGCGCTCTGGGATGCGCTCATGACGGCCGGCGCACCCGCCGGCCTGGAGCCCGTCGGGCTCGGCGCGCGCGACACGCTCCGCCTCGAAGCCGGGCTGCCGCTCTACGGGCACGAGCTCGACGACCGAACGTCGCCGCTCGCGGCCGGACTGCAGCGCTGGGTGCGGCTCGACGGCGAGGACTTCGTCGGCCGCGGGGCGCTGCTGCACGAGCGCGAGCAGGGCGCGCCGCGGCGCCTCGTCGGGCTCGCGCTCCGGGGACCGGGCATCGCCCGTCAGGGCTACCCGGTGACCTTCGAGGGGGCGTCGGTCGGGATCGTGACGAGCGGGACGCTGTCGCCGACGCTCGATCGGGCCGTCGCCCTCGCGTACGTGTCGGCAGCGCTCGCCGCCCCGGGGACGATGCTCGCGGTCGACGTCCGCGGCCGCCCCGTGCCGGCGGAGGTCGTACCGACGCCGTTCTACCGCCGGCCGCGTCCGGTCCCGTCCGGGTCGGCGGAGACTGCCTCCGACGGCGGCGCAGGCGCCGACGATGCCGCGGACGAGGCCGCTGCCGCCGACCCGGCCGGAGGCGAGGCGCACTCGGAAGGCGCCGGCGCGCGCGACGCGGACGAGCCGACGGTCGCCGCGCCGGCGCCGGCCGGAGACGTCGCCGGCGCGCGAGAAGGAGAGAGCTGATGCAGATCCCGGAGACCCTGCGGTATTCCGAGGAGCACGAGTGGGTGCTCGTCGAGGACGGCGTCGCGACCATCGGCATCACCGATCACGCGCAGGAGGAGCTCGGCGACATCGTGTTCGTCGAGCTGCCCGCGATCGGCGCCGAGATCGCGAAGTCGGCGACCCTCGGCGTCGTGGAGTCGGTCAAGGCGGTGAGCGACGTCTACGCGCCCGTCAGCGGCACCGTGACCACGATCAACGAGGCGCTCGCGACCAAGCCCGAGACCATGAACGAGGATCCGTACGGCGCCGGCTGGATGGTGAAGGTCGCGCTGGCGGACCCCGGAGACGTCGGCGCGCTCATGACGGCCCAGCAGTATCGCGACTTCCTCGCGCGGGAGCAGGCGTAGGCCCGACCCGGGTGCGCTACACGCCTCACACGTCCGCCGAGATCGCCGCCATGCTGCGCGCGATCGGCGCGGAGAGCGTCGACGCGCTCCTCGCGCACGTCCCCGAGGCGCTGCGGGCGCGGGCGAGCCTCGCGGCGCTCCCCGGCGGCATGGACGAACGCGCGATGCGCGCCGAGCTCGCGGCGCTCGCGGCCCGGAACCGCGCCGACGGCCTCGCCTTCCTCGGGGCGGGGGCGTACCCGCACTTCATTCCCGCGGCGGTCGAGCAGATCGCGGGTCGCGCCGAGTTCGCGACCGCGTACACTCCGTACCAGCCCGAGGTGAGCCAGGGGACGCTGCAAGCGACATTCGAGTTTCAGTCGGCGATCGCCGCGCTCACCGGCATGGAGGTCGCGAACGCCGGCATGTACGACGGCGCGACCGCCGCCGCGGAAGCCGTCCTCATGACCCAGCGGCTGCGGCCGGGGCGGCCGCTCATCCTCGTCGCGCGCGCGCTGCATCCGCACTACCGGCAGGTGATCGCAACCTATCTCGCGGGCATCAAGGACGTCGAGCTGGTGGAGGTGCCCTACGGCCCCGACGGCGCGACGCCGCTCCCGACCGCCGAGCAGCTACGGCGCGCCTCGTGCCTCGTGCTCGGCTACCCGAACGTCTTCGGCGTCGTCGAGGACCTGACGCGCGCCGCGGAGGTCGTGCACGGAGAGGACTGCCTGCTCGTCAGCGCGACCGCCGAGGCCCTGGCGCTCGCGCTCCTCCGGACGCCGGGCGCGGCGGGCGTCGATGTCGCGATCGCCGAGGGGCAGAGCCTCGGGCTCCCGCTCGGGTACGGCGGTCCGGGGCTCGGGCTCTTCGCCAGCCGGGAGCGCTTCGTGCGGAGCCTGCCGGGACGACTCGTCGGCGAAACCGTCGACGTCCACGGACGCCGCGGCTACGTCCTCACCCTGGCGACGCGCGAGCAGCACATCCGCCGCGAGCGCGCCACGTCGAACATCTGCACCAACCAGGGACTGTGCGCGGTGCAGGTCGTCGTCTATCTCTCGCTCCTCGGCCGCCACGGCCTCGCGAGCGTCGCCGAGCGGAACCTGCGTGGCGCGCACGCCCTCGCGGAGCGTTTGCGGGGGGTCGGGACGTTGCGCTTCTCCGGTCCGTACTTCAACGAGCTCGTACTGAGCCTTCCCGACGCCCGCCGGCGTTGGCAGCACGCCCTCGGCCAGGGGATCGTCGCCGGCTTGCCGCTCGGCGACTGGTACCCTGAGCTCGAGGACACGCTCCTCCTCTGCGCGACGGAGCTCCACGACGCCGCAGCGATGGATCGTCTCGCCGCGGCGCTCGGCGCCGATGCGGCGGCCTCGGCCGCGCGCGCGGGAGATCGCGCGTGAGCCGCCCCGCCGGGGTCCTCCGGTACGGGCTCCTCCCCGAGCCGCTCATCTTCGAGCGCGGGGCACCGGGACGGACCGGAGCCACCTGTGATCCGACCGAGGTCGGCGGACCCGCGCCCGTCGATGTACTCCCGGCTGGGCTACGCCGCGACGACGGCCTCGCCGGCCTCCCCGAGGTCAGCGAGCTCGACGTGGTCCGCCACTTCACGCGGCTCTCGCAGTGGAATCTGAGCGCCGCGACGACGCTCTATCCGCTCGGCTCGTGCACGATGAAGTACAACCCGATCGTCAACGAGGCCATCGTCCGGTCGCCCGGCTTCGCCGCCCTCCACCCGCTGCTCCCCGACGCGTGGACGCAGGGCGCGCTCGAGCTCATGGACCGCCTCGCGGGATTCCTGCGCGCCGTGAGTGGCCTTCCCGGCATCAGCCTCCAGCCGGCCGCCGGCGCGCACGGCGAGCTCACGGGCCTGAAGATGGTGCGGGCCTATCACGCGGACCGGGGCAACCCGCGACACCGCGTCCTCATCCCGGCGAGCGCCCACGGTACGAACCCGGCGAGCGCCGCGCTCTGCGGCTATACCGTCACGGAGATGCCCGCGAACGACGCCGGGATCCTCGAGGTCGAGACGGTGCGCGCACACCTCGGGCCGGACGTCGCGGCCATGATGATCACCAACCCCAACACGATCGGCCTCTTCGAGCGCAACATCCAGGCGATCGCCGAGGCCGTGCGCGAGGCGGGGGCGCTCCTCTATTGCGACGGCGCCAACATGAACGCGCTCCTCGGGGTCGCGAAGCCGGGCGACATGGGCGCCGACGTCTTGCAGTTCAACCTCCACAAGACCTTCTCGACCCCGCACGGCGGCGGCGGCCCGGGCGCCGGTCCCGTCGCGGTGTCGGAACGGCTGGAGCCGTACCTGCCGACGCCGCGCCTCGTTCGCGACGCGAGCGGTCTACGTTGGAGCGAAGACTTCCCGAAGACCATCGGCCGCGTGCGCTCGTTCCACGGCAACGTCGGCATGCTGGTGCGGGCCTACGGGTACTTGCGCACCCTCGGCGGCGACGGCCTCACCGACGTGACGGCGATGGCGGTGCTGAACGCCAACTACATCCGCGCCAAGCTCGCCGACGTGCTGCCGCTGGCGTTCCAGACCCCGTCGCTCCACGAGTGCGTCTTCACCGATCGCGATCTCGACGCGACCGGGGCCCACACGCTCGACCTCGCCAAGCGCCTCCTCGATTACGGCTTCTTCGCGCCGACCATCTACTTCCCGCTCGTCGTGCCCGGCGCGATCATGATCGAGCCGACGGAGACGGAGAGCAAGCAGACGCTCGACGAGTTCATCGCCGCGGTCCGGGCGATCGTTGCGGAAGCCCGGGAGACCCCCGAGTTGGTGAAGGAGGCGCCGCACGCCACCTTCGTCGGCCGGCTCGACGAGACCCGCGCCGCGCGCCGCCCGGTCCTGCGCTGGAAGCCCCCGACGGCCGATCCGGGGTGAGCGCCGCGCGCGGCGGAGCGTGAGCGATCCGGAGGCAGGGCGCCGCGGCGGCCTCGTCCGAGCGCTCCCGCGAATGGTCAGAGCAGCGCCACGCTGAGGCGGCTCTCGATGCGACCGGGGGAGCCTCCCGGCCCCGGCTGGTACGCCCGCAGCTGCGCCTGGAACACGAACTCGAAGTCCCCGTTCGGCTTCGCGGCGGCTTTCGGAGGGTTGTTGTCGAAGGCGGCCGTGTTGAGGGCGTCGGACAGCGTGTCGTCCATGTTCGCGCTGCCCGACTGGCTGTCGATCTGGACCGACTTGAGCCTTCCGCGCGCGTCGAGGACGGCTCGCATCTGCACCGGACCGCGCGCGCTCAGGATCTGCTCGAGCTCGAGCCGGCGCTGGCGGATGATCAGGTGCTGGAAGACCCGCTCCCCCACGCGTCGCACGAACGGCGAAAATTCGTTCGCCTTCGTGTTCAAGAGGGTGACGGTTCCGCGCTGGATGTCGGGGAGATTGTCGAGCGTGCCGCGCGTGCCGGGGAGCGACCAGTCCGGCGCGACCGGCGCGACGGCGAGCGCGAGCTTCCGTCGTCCGGCGCTGTCCTTCGTGGCGTCCTCCGGCTCTCGGGTCGCGTCGCGCTGGGCGGCGACGAGTTCGTCGGTCGACGCGAAGAGCCGGTCGAGCGCGGGTGCCGGCCTGGCCTCCTTCGGCTCGGTACGCGGCGCCGGCGCGCGCTCGGCGAGTCGCCGCGCCTTCGTCGGGGCTGGCCGCTCGGCGCCGGCCGCACGGGGCGGGACCGGCTTCGGCGCCGGCGCGGCGGCCGGGCCGGGATTCGGGACGCCGGGATGCACCGTCTCGTGCTCGACCGTGTTGTCGCGATCGCTCTGGAACCGCGGGTTCTCCGGCACGCGGTCGTTGATCCGGTCGGGCGGGGCGACCATCTGGCGGGGCGCGGGCGCGGTGGGGGCCTTCGGAGGCTCGGGCGGCGCGAGCGCGACTTCGAGCGGCGCGTCGAACGCCGGAAGCGGGGCGTTCCTAGGTACGTACGGCGCGAGAGCCAGGAGCGACGCGTGGAGGAGCGCCGAGAACGCGATCGCAAGGGGGAGGTGTCGATCGCGCTGGGCGGTGGTCATCGGCGTCGGGATCTTACGTGTCGAGCGCGCGGACCCGCAACTCTCATGAAGAGCGCCGCGCGCGCGGGAAGGCTATTGCGCCCCCGCGAAGGCTTCTCCTATAGTCCCCCGAGCGCAGCTCGCGCCGTGGAGAATCGCATGTTCGGTTTGGGGATGGGAGAGATGCTCGTGATCCTGGTGATCGTCTTGATCATCTTCGGCGCCGGCCGACTGCCCGAACTCGGGGAAGGCCTCGGGAAGGGCATCCGGAACTTCCGCAAGGCGACCAGCGAGCCCGACTCGATCGACGTCACCCCACCGAGTCCCGGGACGAGCCCGCAGGCGGACTCGAAGCCCGGCGCGTCGGGCGAACGCTCAACACCCGCGAGCTGAACTCGCGCAGCTCGCGCGGAGGCTCGAGGAACACGATCGCGAACGGCGTGCTCGCGCCCGGCGCGAGGGCGATCACGGGATCGAGCCGCTGCAGCAAGACGATCTCCGCCTCCGAGAGGTCGGTGAGGGCGGTGCGGTTGCCGGTCGCAACGACCTTCTGGTCGAGCTCGCCGCCTCCGAGGCCGTAGAGCGCGCCCGACACCTCGATGCGCTCGATGGTCACCGGCGAGTTGTTGCGCGCGTCGCCCGTGATGATGAAGACGCGGCGGTCGTTGCGCAGGCGCTGGAAGCGGCCCTGCACGTTCGTGAGCTCGACCTTGGCCGCGAGGTTGCGGTCGCGCGCGAAGGTCGCGCCGGCGAGCGGGAGCCGCGACAGCCAGGCCAACGTCCGCTCGGGCGCGACGCGCACGACGAGCGCGAGCGCAACGAAGCCCGTTACCGCCGTGCCGATGGCGCGCATGATCGTTCCGAAACCTGACGGAGCCCGCATCGTCTCCTCCACCGGCAGGCGACGGCCCTCGTCGGCCATCGCGAAGAGCGCCGCCTCGTCGGCGGCGCCGTCCTCGTCTTCGTCCGCACCGTGCTCGCCGTCGTCGAGACCGTCGAGGATCGACGCGTCGTCTCCGGCGGCGTCGGAGCGCGCCTCGGGCACGGTCGGAGCGCCCGCCGCCTCGCGTGCCGCGGCGGCGGCGTCCTCGTCGGTCGCGTCGCTCGCGGCCCGGGCGACGGGAAAGTCCTGGTCGGGGGCGCGCGTGATGATGACGGGCGGCGGCGACTCGACGGCCGGCGACGGAGATGCGGCGGGCACCGGCACGCCCACCGGGATCTCGGGCGGATCTTCCGCCACCAGCAACTCGGCGGATTGGCGTTCCGGAAAGATGAACTCGAGGGTGTCGGCCTCGCGCGAAGCGCGCGCCCGCCGCGTCGGCGCGGGCGCGTGCTCGGGAGCCGGCGTCGCCCCCGGGAACTGCCGGAACAAATGGTGGCACTTCCCGCACTTGAAGAGCGGATTCTCCACCGGTGCCGCCGCGGCGACGCGCCAGCGCGTCGAGCACCGCGGGCATTGCATCATCATGTGCGTACCAGCCACCGCCCCACCCCTTTGCCCGGCCCCGGGCTCCCTCAGCTCACCACCTGACCACCGCGAGTGCGAAAGGGGGGACTTGAACCCCCACGAGTTTTACCTCACAGGATCCTGAATCCTGCGCGTCTGCCAGTTCCGCCACTTTCGCGCGTGGAGTTTCCAATACTTGGAGGCGGGCAGGCGGTCAAGAATCGCTGAAGGTGGCCACTCGATCCTGCTCGGTCCTCGCATGTCGGGGCGTGGACGGTTTTCCCACAGCGGCAAAGATCGCCGCTGCGAATTCATCGGCAGCGGGCGAGCCCTCGGTTGACTCCGCCGTCGGCAGCGCGGGTCAGCGCCCGCCGCGCTCGCGCCGGCGCTGCTCCTCGGTCTCGTGCGGGCGGGTGTAGTCGTCCTCGAGGCGCCAGGTCGTTCCGATCTCCGGCGTCGACGCCTCGATGACGTCGCAGTCGGTGATGCCGACCAGGCGGTGCACCTGTCCGAGGCTGCAGGTGTATCCCACGCCGGGCGCGAGCTCGGTCTCGACGAGCGCGCCGCTCGGATCCTGCCAGACGACCTTGGCGCGGCCGCGCGCGAGGAACCAGCTCTCGCGCTTCCGATCGTGGAGCTGCAGCGACAAGCGGGCACCGGCGTTGATGTGGAGGAGCTTCCCCGCGTATGGAAGATCGTCCGGGGTCCAGTGGACCTCGTAGCCCCAGGGCTTCTCGATGCGCCGCACGTAGGGCGCATTCGTGAAACCCGACGGATCGAAGCGGGGCGGGGCGTCGCTCATCGCGCGCCAGTGTAACCGAAGTCGAGCGCTGGCGCGCCCCCCGAATCGGCCGGCGGGTCGCGATTTCCGGGGCCCTCTGCTATCTCCAGCCGAATGGCCGCAGCGGTGCCCGTGATCGATCCCGAGAAGCTCCCCAAACACTTCGAAGCGGCCGAGGTCGAGACGCGGCTGCACGAGCGGTGGGACCGACTCGGCGTCTACGCCCACGATCCCGCGCGGCCCCGCGGGGAGACCTTCGTCGTCGACACCCCGCCGCCGACCGTCTCCGGCTCTCTGCACGTCGGACACGTCTTCAGCTACACGCACACCGACGTCATCGCACGCCAGCAACGGATGCGCGGGCGGAACGTGTTCTACCCGATGGGCTGGGACGACAACGGTCTCCCGACCGAGCGCCGGGTGCAGAATCACTTCCATGTGCGCTGCGATCCGCGGGCGCCGTTCGTTCCGGACTTGCGGCTCGCACCTGCGACCGCAGCCGAGCTGAAGCAGGCGCCGCGGCTCGTGTCGCGGCCGAATTTCATCGACCTCTGCCTCGAGCTGACGCGCCAGGACGAGGAGGCCTTCAAGTCTCTCTGGCGGCGGATCGGGCTCTCGGTCGACTGGAGCCTCGAGTACTCGACGATCGACGCCCGCTGCCGCCACCTCGCGCAGCTGAGTTTCCGCGACCTCTTCGAGAAGGGGCACGTCTACAGCGTCGAGGCGCCGACGATGTGGGACGTGGACTTCCAGACCGCCGTCGCGCAGGCCGAGGTCGAGGACCGGCCGACGCGGGGCGCGTTCCACGACGTCGCCTTCGGAGTCGAGGGCGGCGGCGAGTTCACGATCGCGACTACGCGTCCGGAGCTGCTGCCGGCATGCGTCGCGGTGACCGCGCACCCGGGCGACGCCCGCTGGCGCCATCTCTTCGGTAAGCGCGCCGTCACCCCGATCTTCCAGGTGCCGGTGCCGATCTTCCCGAGCGAGCTCGTCGATCCCGAGAAGGGCACGGGGATCCTCATGGTCTGCACCTTCGGCGACGCGACCGACGTCACCTGGTGGCGCGAGCAGAAGCTGCCGCTCCGCCAGATCATCGGCCGCGACGGTCGCCTGGTCCCGGTGACCTTCGGCTCGGAGGCCTTCCCGAGCCGCGACCCCGAGGCCGCGAACGCGCGCTACGCCGCGATCGCCCGCAAGGGCACGGGTGGCGCGCGGCAGGCGATCGTCGAGATGCTCCGCGATGCGACCAACGACGCCACGAACAGCGGACGATCCCCGCTCCGCGCCGAGCCGAAGCCGATCGAGCATTCCGTCAAGTTCTTCGAGAAGGGCGACCGGCCCCTCGAGTTCATCTCGACCCGGCAGTGGTTCGTGCGCCTGCTCGACAAGAAGGACGACTTGCTGGCGATCGGCGACCGCATCCGCTGGCACCCCGACTTCATGCGGCTCCGCTACCGCAACTGGACCGAGAACCTGAACGTCGACTGGTGCGTGAGCCGCCAGCGCTACTTCGGCGTGCCGTTCCCGGTCTGGTACCCGCTCGACGCCGACGGCCGGCCCGCCCACGACCGCCCGATCGTGGCCCCCGCGGCGAGCCTGCCGGTCGACCCGACCGTCGACGTGGCGCCCGGCTACACGAGCGCGCAGCGCGACCGGCCCGGCGGCTTCACCGCCGAGGCGGACGTCTACGACACCTGGTTCACGAGCTCGCTCACGCCGCAGATCGGCTCCGGCTGGCTCCTCGATCCGGCCCGGCACGCGGCACGCTTCCCCGCCGACATCCGCCCGCAGAGCCACGAGATCATCCGCACCTGGGCCTTCTACACGATCGCCAAGGCGATGCTGCACGAAGCGAGCGTGCCCTGGCGCCACGTCGTGATCTCCGGCTGGATCCTCGACCCCGATCGCAAGAAGATGTCGAAGAGCAAGGGCAACGTGGTGACGCCGATGCACCTGCTCGACCAGTACACCGCCGACGGCGTGCGCTACTGGGCGGCGAGCGCGCGCCTCGGCACCGACACCGCCTTCGACGAGAAGGTGCTGAAAGTCGGGAAGCGCCTGGTCACGAAGCTCTACAACGCCGGCAAGTTCGTGCTCGCGCAGGCGGGGCCGCGCGCGCCGATCGACGTCGAGCTCGACCGTGCCTTCGTGGCGCGCCTGCGCGATCTGGTCGCGCGCGTGACGGCCGCCTTCGAGGAGTTCGACTACGCGCACGCGCTCCAGGACACCGAATCCTTCTTTTGGCACGATTTCACCGACACCTACCTCGAGCTCGTGAAGCACCGGGCCCGCGACGACGCCGGCGGCTCCGCCATCGCCGGTCTGCGCCTCGGCCTCGGCGTGCTGTTGCGGCTCTTCGCGCCGGTGCTCCCCTACGTCACCGACGAGGTCTGGGCGTGGGTCTTCGCGGACGAGACCGGTCACCCGAGCATCCACCGCGCGCCGTGGCCGACGATCGCGGAGCTCGACGCGACCGCGCCACCTCGCGACCCGGGATGCTTCGACGTCGCGGTCGCCTGTCTCGCCGCGATCAACAAGGCGAAGTCCGAGGCGGGGGTCTCGCCGGGGCGCGGCGTCGCGCGCGTGGGACTCGCCGCGCACCCGGATACCCTGGCGGTGCTCGCGACGGTGCAGGACGACGTGTGGCGCTCGGCGCGGGTGGAGCGTCACGATCTCGTGCCGAAAGAGGCGCTCCCCGCCGCCGCCTTCGAGGTCCGCGACCCCGAATGGATCGCACCGGTGGAGGCGTGACCATGGGCTCCGAGGTCGCCGCTCGCGTCGCGGCGCTCATGCGCCATCCCTCGACGCGCCGGCTCGTCGCGGCGGCGCTCGCGGAGGACATCGGCCGGGGCGACGTAACGACCGCGGTCGCGTTGCCGCCCGGGCTCGGCGCGACCGCCACCATCACCACCGAAGAGCCATGTGTCGTGGCCGGGCTCTTCCTGGCGCCGCTGGCCTACGCGCTCGTCGACCCGACGTTGCGGGTCGAGGTGCTCGCCGACGACGGCGCCGCCGGCGACGTCGAGACACCCGTCGTGCGCATCACGGGCGCCGCGGCCGGTATCCTCGCCGGGGAGCGCGTGGTGCTGAACCTGCTGCAGCACCTCTCCGGCGTCGCCTCGCTCACCCGCCGCTTCGTGGACGCGGTCCACGGGACGAACGCGGCGATCCTCGATACGCGCAAGACGATCCCCGGGCTTCGCCTCCTCGAGAAGCACGCCGTCCACATGGGTGGCGGCGTCAATCATCGCTTCGGGCTCGACGACGGCATCCTGCTCAAGAACACCCACGTGGCGCTCGGAGGCGGCACGGCGGCGGTCGTGCGGCGCGTCCGCGAGCGTGGTCCGGCGGCGCTGCGGGTGCAGGTCGAGTGCCGCAGCGCCGCGGAGCTCGAGGCCGCGCTCGCCGCGGGCGCGGACGCCGTGCTTCTCGACAACCAGACGCCCGAGGGGGCGGCGGCGTTGATCCGTCTCGTGAAGGGGCGGGTGCCCGTCGAGGTGTCCGGCGGCATCACGCTCGCCAACGTTGCGGCCTACGCCGCCGCCGGCGCCGACCGGATCTCGATCGGCGCACTCACGCACTCGGCGCCGGCCGCCTCCCTGCACCTGCGGATCGCCGCGAGCGCCTGACTCCCGCCATGGACACGGCCGAGCGCATCCTCCGCCTGTTGCGACGCGAGCCGGTGGTGTCGGGCGAGGCGCTCTCCGACGCGCTCGGCATCTCGCGCGCCGCCGTCTGGAAGCACGTCGAGGCGCTCCGCGCGGCGGGGTATCGCATCGACGCGCAGCGGGCGCGCGGCTACGCGCTCACGAGCGCGCCGGATCGCCTGTTGCCCGCCGAGATCGAACGCCACCTCGCCACCGAGCGCTTCGGGCGGCGCCTCGCGTGCTTCGAAACGATCGATTCGACGAACCTGCGCGCGGCGACCCTGGCGCGCGAGGACGCTCCCGAGGGCACGCTGGTGCTCGCCGAGCGACAGACCGCCGGACGCGGCCGACTCGGCCGCAGCTGGGTCTCGCCGGCGCGGGTGAACCTCTACGCGAGCTTCGTGCTCCGGCCCCGGCTCGCGCCCGCCGACGGCCCGCAGTTGGCGCTCGCCGCGGCCGTGGCGGTCGCGCGCGCGCTCCGGACGCTGCCGGGCCTCGCGCCCGGGCGCGTCGCGATCAAGTGGCCGAACGACTGCCTGCTCGACGGCCGGAAGGTCGCGGGCATCCTCACCGAGATGGACGCCGAGGTCGATCGCATCCGCAGCGTCGTGCTCGGCATCGGCGTCAACCTGAACGCGTCGGCGGGAGCCTTTCCCGCCGAGCTCCGCGACACCGCGACGTCGGTGCTGCTCGCGACCGGCGCGCGCGTCGATCGCCCGCGGTTCGCCGCCGCCCTATGCGGCACGCTCGAGGCCATCTATGATCGCGTCGTTCGCGAGGGCTTCGGCGCGCTCGCGCCGGAGTGGGAGTCGTACTCCTGCCTCACGGGGCGCGTCGTGACGGTCGAGTGCGCCGGCCGGCGCCGCACCGGCACGGTGCGCGGCATCGACGCCGGCGGCCGGCTCGTTCTCGAAGGAAGCGAAGGAGAAGCGCGCATCATGGCGGGCGACGTTTCGATCGTGGACGGATACCGGATGCTCGGGCGAACCGGCAAGGAGGAGCGACCATGAGCGGCGTGCTGCTCGCGATCGACGTCGGCAACACCCACACCGTCGTCGGCGTCTACGAGGGCGACCGTCTGGTGCGACATTGGCGGGTGTTGAGCGATCCCGGACGCACCTCCGACGAGTACGGCGTGCTGCTCTGGAATCTCTACCGCGCTTCCGAGCTGCCCATTCCGACGAAGAGCGACATCATCGTCTGCTCGGTCGTGCCCCCGATGACCACGGTCGTCGAGGACCTCTGCCGCGATTTCTTCCACGCCGAGCCGCTGGTGGTGGGTCCCGGGATCAAGACCGGCATGCCGATCCTCTACGACAACCCGAAGGAGGTCGGCGCCGACCGCATCGTCAACGCCGTCGCCGCCTTCGAGCGTCATCGTGCGGGATGCATCGTGGTCGACTTCGGCACCGCGACAACGTTCGACTGCGTGTCGCCCAAGGGCGAGTACCTGGGCGGCGTGATCACGCCCGGCCTCGGCATCTCGCTCGACGCGCTCGTGACGCGCACGGCCAAGCTGCCGCGCGTCGAGCTGGTGCGGCCGCCGAAGGTCGTGGGAAAGAACACCGTCCACGCCATCCAGGCGGGCATCGTCTACGGCTACGTGTCGCTCGTCGACGGGCTCGTGGGTCGCATTCGCGACGAGCTCGGCGCCGCGGCGCGGGTCATCGCGACCGGCGGCTTCGCGAGCCTCCTCGCCCCCGAGTCGACGACCATCGAAAGCTTCGACGAGTTCTTGACGCTGGAAGGGCTCCGGCTCATTCATCGTCGCAACCACTAGCACCGCCAACGTCGCACGGAGGATCGCATGGCCGCCGAAGAGGTCGCACGGATCCGCAACATCGGCATCGTCGGACAGGGCGGGGTCGGAAAGACCCTGCTCGCGGACGCGATGGTTCTGGCCGCGGGCGGGACGACCCGCCTCGGCCGAACCGACGACGGCACCTCGCTCTTCGACGTGGAGCCCGAAGAGGTTCGCCGCAAGACCTCGATCACGGCCGCGCTCCACCACGTTCCCTGGCGCAAGCACGAGGTGACGATCCTCGACACGCCCGGCTACGCGGCGTTCCTCGCCGAGACCCGGGCCGCGCTCACGGCGATCACGGGCGTGGTCTTCGTGCTGTCGCCGCACGGCGAGGTGAAGGTCGAGCTCGAGCGCGTGTGGACCTGGTGTCGCGAGCTCGGCGTCCCGGGCATCGCCTACATGAGCCGACTCGACCGCGAGGAGACCGATCTCGCGGAGGCGCTGGCGCCGGTGGCGCGCGTGATCGACGCGAAGGTCGTGCCGATCGCGATCCCGATCGGTGCGACCACGAGCCTCACGGGCTACGTGGATCTCGTCACCATGAAGGCCATGACTGCGCCGAGCGAGTTCGCCGCGCCGCAGGCCGGCGCCGTTCCCGACGATCTGCAGGCGACGGCGGCGGAGCACCGCGACCGTCTGCTCGAAGCCGTCGCCGAGACCGACGACGCGCTGCTCGAGCACTATCTCGAGAGCGGCGAGCTCGACGAAGAGGAGATCCGCCGGGGCCTCCGCCTCGGCGTGCTCGCCGGGAAGCTCCTGCCGGTGCTGGTCGGCACCGCCGCCCGCGGCGTCGGCGTCCACGCCGTCCTCGATGCCGCCGTCGACCTCCTCGGGTCGCCCGCCGACCTGCCGCCGCTCGAGGCGATCGACGCCAGGACGGGACAGGCGGTCGAGCGGCCTGCCGATCCGGGCGCTCCGTTCGCGGCCTTCGTCTTCAAGACCGTGAACGACCCCTTCGCGGGCAAGCTCTCGGTCTTTCGCGTCGTCTCCGGCCGGGCGACGAGCGACTCGACCGTCCTCAACGCCAGCCACGGTTCGAAGGAGCGGCTCGGTCAGCTGCTGCGTCTCGAGGGCAAGAAGCAGGCGCCCATCGCCAGCGCCGTGGCGGGCGCGATCTGCGCCGTCGCGAAGCTGAAGGACACCGCGACCGGCGACACGCTCGCCGACGAGAAGGCGCCGGTGCTCCTGCCGAAGCTCCCGACCTTCGAGGCCGTCATGTCCTTCGCCGCGCAGCCGAAGAGCAAGGCCGACGAGGAGAAGGCGACCCAGTCGCTCCACAAGATGATGGAGGAGGACCTAGCGCTCCACATCGAGCGCGATCCCGAGAGCCGCGAGATCATCGTCTCGGGCTCGGGCCAGCTCCACATCGAGGTCGTCGTCGAGCGGTTGAAGCGCAAGTACGGCGTCGAGGTCGAGCTGAAAGCGCCGAAGGTCCCGTACCGCGAAACCATCAAGGGGCGCGCCGAGGCCCAGGGCAAGCTGAAGAAGCAGTCGGGCGGGCGCGGCCAGTTCGCCGACACCTGGATCAAGATCGAGCCGATGCCGCGCGGCGGCGGCTTCGAGTTCGTGGACGAGATCGTCGGCGGCGCGATCCCGCGCCAGTACATCCCCGCGGTGGAGAAGGGCATCCGCGAGGCGATGCCGCGCGGCATCCTCACCGCGTCCCCGGTCGTCGATTTCCGGGTGACGCTCTTCGACGGCTCCTACCACGACGTCGACTCGTCGGAGATGGCGTTCAAGATCGCGGCGTCGCTCGGCTTCAAGGACGCGCTCGCGAAGGCCCGGCCGGTACTGCTCGAGCCGATCATGTTGCTCGAGGTGACGGTGCCGGACGAGTGCATGGGCGACGTCATCGGCGACTTGAACTCGCGGCGCGGCCGCGTCCTCGGCGTCGATCCGAAGCCGCCGCATCAGGTGATTCGCGCCGAGGTGCCGATGGCCGAGGTGCTCAAATACGCGCCGGACCTGCGCTCGATGACGAGCGGCCGCGGCGACTTCCACATGGGCTTCGCGCACTACGAGGAGGTACCGCCGCACCTCTCCGAGAAGGTGATCAAAGAGGTGCGCGAGCAGCGCGGCGTGGCGCACGCGAGCGAGTAGCCGGCCAGGATGCAGGACGAAGCCGGCATCGCGGCCGCCGTCGAGGCGGGGACCGACGGGATCGCGGTCCCGGAGGCCCTGGTCGAGGAGGCGGGGCCCGGAAAGCCTGTCGAGGGGAGTCTGCTGCTCCAGCTCCAGACGATGACGGTCTCGGAGAAGATCAAGCTCGCGCTGCGGGGCAACCGCGACGCGCGCATGCTCCTGATCCGCGACGCCAACAAGATGATCCGCCGCTTCGTGCTGCAGAACCCCCGCATCGGGGATGAGGAAATCATCGCGATCGCCAAGAACCGGAGCGCGGACGACGAGCTGCTGCGCCTGATCGGCGAGAGCCGGGAGTGGACCAAGAACTACCAGGTCCGGGTGAGCCTCGTTACGAATCCCAAGACGCCGCTCGTCCTGTCGCTGCGGTTCCTGAGCGGCTTGCACGAGCGCGACGTCCGCATGCTCGCCAAGAGCAAGAACGTCTCCGCCACGGTCTCGACGGCGGCCAAGCGCATCATCCATCAGAAGACGGGCGGGCAGGGCTGAGCGGCAGCGGAGGGAGACCCATGCCCGCCCCGATCGCGCTCTCGTTGATCGTGCCGGCGTACGAGGAAGCGGAGCGCCTTCCCGCGACGCTGCACCACGCCGCCGAGGCGCTGCCGCGGCTCGCCGCGACCAGCGAGATCATCGTCGTCGACGACGGCTCGCACGACGCCACCGCCGCGGTCGCCGAGGGCTTCGCGAGCCCGGTACCGCTGCGGGTGATCCGCTTCCCGGCCAACCGCGGCAAGGGCGCGGCCATCGCGGCCGGCGTCGCGGCGGCCCGCCACCCCTACGTCGCGTTCACCGACGCCGATTGCCCGTACGATCTCGAGCAGCTCCGGGCCATGCTCGCCGCCCTGGACGCCGGCGAGGCCGACGTCGCCATCGGCGCGCGCGAGCTCGCGGAGTCCGAGATCAACCGGGGCTACGGCGTGCTGCGGCTGCTCTCGGGGCGGACGCTCTCGTGGCTCACCGGCCTGGCGCTCGGGCTCCCGTTCCGCGATTCGCAGTGCGGGCTCAAGCTCTTCCGCGCCGAGGCCGCGCGCCGGCTCTTCGCCGTCCGCACGATCGACGGCTTCGGCTTCGACTTCGAGATACTGACGGCGGCGCTGCAGCAGGGCTACCGGGTGCGTCGCTTCCCCGTCCGCCTCACCCACAACGACGACTCCCGCATCCGCTTGGTGCGCGACAGTCTGCGAATGGCGCGCGATCTCTGGCGCGTTCGGCGCAAGATGCGCGCGGGCCTCTACACCGAGGTGGGCGCCGACGGGGAGCCGCGGCCGTGCCCGCTCTGCGGCAGCGGCGCGTGCACGCCCGAGGTCGTGCGCCACGGCTGGCGCATGGTGCGCTGCCTGGAGTGCGCGCTCTGGTACCTGAACCCTCCGCCGAGCGCCGCGGCCCTCGCGCGGCTCTACGAGGCAGGCTATTTCGCGAGTGTCACGGGGGACGCGACGGGGTATGCGGACTACGCGGGCGCGGCGGGAGACCACCGGGACACGTTTCGCCGCCGTCTGGCGCTCGTCGAGCGCCACGTCGGGAGCGGACGCCTCCTCGACGTCGGCGCGGGCTACGGGTACCTCGCCGACGTCGCCGCGGCGCGCTTCCCCGAACGCTGGCTCGTCGACCGCTCGCCGGACGCGGCGGCGCACGCGCCGATCGGCACGCGGGTCGTATGCGGCACATGGGAGCAGGCGGAGGTTCCCGAGCGGTACTTCGACGTGGTCAGCATGCAGGACGCCCTCGAGCACTTCCTGGACCCGGTCGCCGCTCTCGCGAAGACGCGCGCCGCGCTTCGTCCCGGCGGGGCGCTGCTCGCCGTGACGCCGAACGTCGGGAGCTGGATCGCCCGCCTGCAGGGCCGGCGCTGGGTGTCGTTCAAGTTCCCCGAGCACGTCGTGCTGTTCTCGGAGGCGACCCTCCGGCGCGCGCTCGAGAGCGCGGGCTTCCGCCTCGAGACGGTCGTGCCCGCCGGCCAGTACGCCCGGCTCGACTTCCTCGCCGAGCGTGCCGCCTCGGGCTTTCCGCGGCTCGGCGCGTCGCTTGCGCGCGGCGTGCGCGCGCTCGGCGGCGGCACCCGCCGCCTCTACGTGCCGTCGGGATCGATCGCGGTCGTTGCGGTGGCCTCGTGAGGGGGCGCGCGCGGGCGCGCACGCGGTCCCCGCACGGGACCGGCCGGTTGAGCTCCGGCGCCGGCCGGGCATAGCATCCCGACGGCGATGTGGGACGGACGGCGAGTGCTGGCGGTCATCCCCGCCCGCGGGGGTAGCAAAGGCCTCGTACGCAAGAACCTGGCGACGGTTGGCGGACGGACCCTCATCGCGCGCGTCGGCGAAGTGGTGCGGGCCCTGCCGTGGATCGATCGCGCCGTTCTGACCACGGACGACGAGGCGATGGCGGCCGAGGGGCTGGCGTACGGACTCGACGTCCCTTTCCGGCGGCCGGCGGAGCTCGCGAGCGACGCCAGCACGGGCGCCGACGTATGGGCGCACGCGTGGCGCGAGAGTGAGCGCCTGACGGGTGACCGCTGGGACCTCTCGATCTATCTGCAGCCGACCTCGCCGTTGCGCCGGCCGGAGGACGTGGAGCGGACGATCGCCGCGATGCTGGCGGGCGACCATCGCGCCGCCGCCACCGTGAGCCGCGTGCCCGGCCACTACACGCCCGAGAAGGCCCTGCGGCTCCGGGCCGACGGGAGCCTGTCGTTCGTGCTCCCGGATGGCGCGCGGCACGCCAATCGGCAGACGATTCCTCCGAGCTTCGCGCGCAACGGCGTTTGCTACGCGGTGCGGCGCGACACGCTCCTCGACCACGGCTGGATCGTCGAGCACGATTGCGCGGGGGTCGTCCTCGACGGGCCGATGGTGAACATCGACGACGCCCTGGATCTCGCGTTCGCCGAGTGGCTGCACGCGCGCGGGCTCGTGTCCGCCGGCTGACTCCCTCCCGCCGCGGCGAGTGGTGAAAATCCGACGCCTCGCGTAGGGTGCGGCGCGTGAGCGATGCTCCCGAACGCCGCGCGACCTGGCTGCACGATCCGGCGCCCGGCCGCGCGTGCACGATCATCGGTGAGGTGGCGCAGGCCCACGACGGGAGCCTCGGCGCGGCGCATGCCTTCATCGACGCGATCGCGCGGGCGGGGGCCGACGCGGTGAAGTTCCAGACCCACATCGCGGCGGCGGAGAGCACCCCGTCCGAGCCGTGGCGCACGCGGTTCAGCGCGCAGGACGAGACGCGCCTCGCGTACTGGCGCCGGATGGAGTTCACGCCCGAGCAGTGGGCGGGCCTGCGCGCGCACGCGGACGAGCGGGGCCTGCTCTTCCTCTCCTCGCCGTTTTCGCTCCGGGCGTTCGAGCTGCTGCGGCGGATCGGCGTCGCTGGGTGGAAGATCGCCTCGGGCGAGCTGCCGCACGACGAGCTCGTGGACGCCTGCGCTGCGACCGGGCAGCCGATGATCCTCTCGTCGGGCATGAGCACCTGGTCCGAGCTCGACGCCGCGGTGGCTCGGGCGCGACGCGGAGGATCCCCGCTGGCCGTGCTGCAGTGCGCGTCGCGCTATCCGTGTCCGCCCGAGCACGTCGGCATCGAGGTCGTCGATCAGATCCGGGAGCGCTATGGCACGGCCGTCGGCCTCTCCGACCACTCGGCGACCATCTTCCCGGCGATCGCCGCCGCCACGCGCGGCGTCGAGATCGTCGAGGTGCACGTGACCCTGTCGCGCGAGATGTTCGGACCCGACCAGGCCGCATCGGTGACGACCGCGGAGCTGGGGGAGCTCGTGCGCGGCGTGCGATTCGTCGAGACCATGCGGGCCCATCCCGTCGACAAGGCCGTCCTCGCCGCGGAGATCCTGCCGTTGCGCGCCATCTTCCAGCGCAGCGTCGTCGCGGCCCGCGACCTACCCGCGGGCACGGTGCTGACGCGGGCGGACGTGGCGCTCAAGAAGCCGGGCACCGGCATCCCCGCGAGCGCGCTCGCGGGCGTGCTCGGCCGCCGGCTGACGCGCGCGGTCGGCCGGGACGAGCTCGTCGCGCCGGCGGATCTCGACGACGGCGGGGAGGGCCGGTGAAGCGGCGCGTGTGCGTGGTCGTGACGGCGCGGCCGAGCTACGCGCGGATCCGGACGGCGCTCGCGGCCATCGCGGCTCATCCGGAGCTCGAGCTGCAGCTCGTGGTCGGCGCGTCGGCCTTGCTGGACCGCTACGGCAATACCGTGAAGGTGATCGAGGAGGAGGGCTTCCGCGTCGATCGCAAGGTCTTCATGATCGTGGAAGGCGAGAATCCGGTGACGTCGGCCAAGAGCACCGGCCTCGGTCTCGCGGAGCTGTCGACGATTTTCGACGACCTGCAGCCGCACGTCGTCGTCACCATCGCCGATCGCTTCGAGACGATCGCGACGGCGATTGCCGCCGCGTACTTGAACATCCCGCTGGCGCACGTGCAGGGCGGCGAGATCACCGGGTCGATCGACGAGAAGGTCCGCCATGCCGTGACGAAGTTCGCCGACGTCCACTTCGTCGCGTCGCGGCCGGCGGCGGAGCGGGTGGTGCGCCTCGGCGAGCGGCGCGACCGCGTCTTCGTCACGGGCTGTCCGTCGATCGATCTCGCGCGCGAGGCGCTCGCCAGGGGGCCGCTCGCGGCCGATGCGGCGCTCCGCTGGGGCGGCGTCGGCGCGCGGGTCGACCTGGCGGCGCCCTATCTGGTCGTCCTGCAGCATCCGGTCACGACGGAGTGGGAGCGGGCGCGCATGCACGTCGAGGAGACGTTGCGCGCGGTCGACGAGCTCGGCCTGCCGACGCTGTGGTTCTGGCCGAACGTCGATTCGGGATCGGATGGAACCGCCCGCGGCATCCGCGCCTACCGGGAGCGCCACGCCGTTTCGAACGTCCATTTCTTCAAGAACGTGCCCCCCGAGGATTTCATCCGGCTGCTCGCCGGAGCGCGGTGCATCGTCGGGAACTCGAGCGTGGCGATCCGGGAGTGCTCGTGGCTCGGCGTGCCGGCGGTGAACGTCGGCGGCCGCCAGGCCGGTCGCGATCGCGGCGCGAACGTGATCGACGTGGCCTACGATCACGCGGCGATCCTCGGGGCGATCCGCCGGTGGACGGACGGTCCGCGTCCGCCGCGGGGCGAGATCTACGGTGACGGGAACGCGGGGCGGCGGATGGCCGACCTGCTGGCGCGGGTGCCCCTCGACTTCGAGAAACGCCTGACGTTCGAGGGCGAGGGGTGAGCACGCGCTGGCTCGTCGTGCCGTCGGAGACGCGCCATCGGGAGTTCGATGCCAAGCTCTTCCTGGCATGCGTCGCGGCCGAGCGCGGTCTGGCGACGATCGTCGGGTCGCGCACCGCCATCCACCTCGGCGCCGCCGGGCTGCCGCGCGCGATCTGGCTGGCGAAGGACCTCTGCGAGAGCAGCGCCAGGATGACCCGCATCCTGCGCGGCCTCGGCCATCGCGTCGTCGCGCTCGACGAGGAAGCGCTCGTCTGGTACTCGCCCGAGCGGTATCGCGCCGCGCGCCTCTCGCCCGAGGTTCTGCGCCTCACCGACGAGCTGTTCGCGTGGGGGGAAGCGAACGCCGACAACTGGCGCGCGGCGCCCGCATGGCGGGGCCAGCCCATCCACGTGACGGGAAACCCGCGCTTCGACCTCCTGCGGCCGGAGCTGCGCGGGTTCTTCGATCCGGAGCGCGACGCCGTGCGGGCCCGGTTCGGTCGCCCGCTGCTGGTGAACACCAACTTCGGCAGCATGAATCATTTCGTGTCGAAGCACGGGATCCACGAGCCGGACTCGCGGACGGCCGGCCGGCGCATTGGCGAAGATCAGCACGAACGCGACTTCCACGCGCGTCTCGCGGCGCATCGTCGACGGCTGTTCGAAGCGTTCCTCGAGGCGGTGCCGGCGCTGGCGCGCGCCTTTCCCGACCGCATCGTGGTCGTCCGCCCGCATCCGGCCGAGCGCGCCGAGACCTGGCGTCAGGCGGTCCGCGACGCGCCGAACGTGGAGGTGCTGAGCGAGGGCCACGTCGCGCCCTGGCTGCTCGCGGCCGGTGTGGTGATCCACAACGGCTGCACGACGGGGATCGAGGCCCACCTGCTCGGCACTCCGGCGGTGGCGTATCGGCCGTGGCAGGACGATGCCCTCGATCTGGCGCTTCCCAATCGTCTGTCGAGCGCCGCCGCCGACGTCCCCGAGCTGATCGCCTGTTGCGAACGCGCCCTGGCGGGCACGCTCGCGCCGACGGCGGCGGAGAGGGAGGAGCAGGCGGCCCTCATGGGCCGGCATCTGGCGGCGGCGTCGGGTCCGTTCGCCGCCGAGCGCATCGTGGATCGCCTCGCCGCGCTGGCGGCCGGACCGCTCCCCGATGCCTCCTGGCCGGGGCGGCTGCGCGCCCGCGTCGAATCCCTGCGCCGGCGCCGGGCGAAGCTCCGCAAGGCGGACGACGGCGAGCACAAGCATTCCGCAGCGTACACGGTGCATCGCTTCGCGTCGCTCACCCCGGCCGACGTCGAGACCCGCCTCGCCCGGCTGCGCCGCCTCACGGGACGTTTCGCGGCCGTGCGCGCGCGGCTGCACGCGCCCGACGTCTTCGTGATCGCGCCGCAATGAGCGCCGATCGGCGGCGATGATCTCGGTCATTGTCGCCGCCGCCGCAATTGCCCAAACGAGGGGGGCACAGGAGGCGGCCGGCTGCCCGCGGGCGCCTGCCACCGTGCGGAGAGAGAGGAGACCGACGTGACGCTCTTGGCCATCCTCGCCGTAGGTTACGGCGCTTCGTTCGCGACCTTCGTGTGGCTCGCGCGTGCGATCGAGTCGCCCGCGATGCGGAACTGGATCATCAGCGCCGATCCCGAGCGCTCGGTCGATGCCGAGACCCTGGGCCGGTCGGTCCGCCTCAACGCGATGGTCTCGGTCGGCTTCATGGGGACGGTGTCCTTCCTGTTCCGCGACCGCTTGCTGTACGAGGGCGACGTGGCGCTCTGGCGGCTTCCCCTCGAGATCGTGCTGGTGACGCTGGTCTACGACTTCGGCTACTACGCCATCCACCGGTACCCCTTCCACGAGTGGGAGGTGCTGCGGGCGGTCCACGCGGTGCATCACAAGAGCAGGCACCCGCGCGGCATCGACAGCCTGCTCCTGCACCCGCTCGAGACCTGCATCGGGCTCGGCGCGTTCCTGGCCTCGATAGCGTTCGTCGGGGGCGTGCACGTCGTGAGCTTCGCTATCCTCTTCGTCGGCTACACCACGCTCAACGTCGTGAACCATGCCGGGATCGCGTTCGCGCGCTTTCCGCTGCGGACGCTCGGGCACCTGGCGGTGCAGCACGACAAGCACCATCGCGGGCCCCGCGCCGGCAATTTCGCGTTCCTGACCGCGATTCCCGACACGATCTTCGGCACCATCGAGTAGCGGCTGCGATCGGCGCCGGCGTCGGCGCGCCGGGGCGTGCCGTCCGCCGCTATGACCCGGCGTCGTCGCTCGGTGTGGTCGTCGGCGTCGGGGTCGGCGTTGCCGTCTGCCGCGGCGTCGGCGTGCTGCAGCCGTCGCAGAAGTGGAGGTTGTCGCCGCCGCACCCGGCGAGCATCGCCGCCGCGCCGAGGAGTAGCGCCGTCCGCCACACGCGCATCCGCATGGCGGCGCTTTATAGGAGCGGTCCCGTGGAGGGTCAAGGCGACGCTCGGGAACGGAGGCGCGCGCCGGACGCCGGAAGCCCGCCGCCGGCACCGTGTCATCGCTCGCGACGCCACCGCGCGTGCGACGGCCGTCATGCCGCTGCGCGTTGACACCTCGGGGGCGACTCGGTAGTGTCCGCCCCCGTTTCCCGCGGTCTTTCCGTACTCTACGTCACACTGCGAGGTCCTTGGTGAGCGCCTACCGGCACGTCCGAGTTCCATCCGAAGGCGAGCGCATCGAGGTCGGGGCGGACGGCGCCTGGCGCATTCCGGACCGGCCGATCATCCCGTTCATCGAGGGCGACGGCACCGGCCCCGACATCTGGAAGGCGGCGCAGCGGGTCTTCGACGCGGCCGTCGAGAAGGCCTACGCCGGAACCCGCAAGATCGCCTGGATGGAGATCTATGCCGGCGAGAAGTCGTGCGCGCTCTACGGCGCGGACGAGTGGCTCCCCGCCGAGACGAACGACGTCATCCGCGCCTACAAGATCGCGATCAAGGGTCCGCTCACGACGCCCGTCGGCGGCGGCATCCGCTCGATCAACGTCACGCTCCGCCAGGTCCACGACCTCTACGCGTGCGTGCGGCCCGTGCGCTGGTTCACCGGCGTTCCGAGCCCGGTGAAGGAGCCGCAGAAGCTCGACGTCGTGATCTTCCGCGAGAACACCGAGGACGTCTACGCCGGCATCGAGTTCAAGTCCGGGAGCGCGGAGGCCGACGCGTTGATCGAGTTCACCCGCACGCGCTTGAAGAAGGACATCCGACCCGAGTCCGGCGTCGGCATCAAGCCGATGTCGGCCTTCGGCTCGAAGCGGCTCGTGCGCCGCGCGATCGCCTACGCCATCGCCCAGGGGAAGCCGAGCGTCACCCTCGTCCACAAAGGCAACATCATGAAGTTCACCGAGGGCGCGTTCCGCGACTGGGGCTACGAACTCGCCCAGGCGGAGTTCGCGGACCGGATCGTGCGCGAGGACGATGCGGGCGGGAAGCGCGCGATCCCCGGGAAGGTGATCGTCAAGGATCGCATCGCCGACTCGATGTTCCAGCAGGTGCTGCTGCGTCCCGACGAGTACAGCGTACTCGCGACGCCGAATCTGAACGGCGACTACATCTCCGACGCCTGCGCCGCCCAGGTCGGCGGTCTCGGCCTTGCGCCCGGCGCCAACATCGGCGACCGCGCCGCCGTCTTCGAGGCCACGCACGGCACCGCGCCGAAGTACGCCGGCCAGGACGTCATCAATCCCGGGTCGGTGATCCTCTCGGGCGTCATGATGTTCGAGCACCTCGGCTGGAACGAGGCGGCCACGCGGATCGTGAAGGGCCTCGAGCGTACGATCGCGGCCAAGACCGTCACCTACGATCTCGAACGCCAGATGCCGGGCGCGAAGCTCTTGAAGTGCTCCGAGTTCGGCACGGCGATCATCACCCACATGGAAGGATAGCGATGGCACGGAAGAAGATCGCCCTCATCGGGGCCGGCAACATCGGCGGTACGCTCGCGCACCTCTGCGCGCTCAAGCACCTCGGCGACGTCGTCCTGTTCGACGTGGTGGAGGGGATGCCGCAGGGCAAGGCGCTCGACCTCCTGGAATCGGGTCCGATCGAAGGCTTCGACGCGAGCATCACGGGCACGAACAGCTACGCCGACATCGCCGGCGCCGACGTCTGCATCGTGACCGCGGGCCTCGCGCGCAAGCCCGGCATGAGCCGCGACGACCTGCTCGCGACCAACGCCAAGATCATCACGGCGGTCGCGGAGGGCATCAAGCAGCACGCCCCGAACGCCTTCGTGATCGTCGTCTCGAACCCGCTCGACGCCATGGTCACGCAGATGAAGCGCGTGACGGGTTTTCCGAAGCACAAGGTCGTCGGGATGGCGGGCGTTCTCGACTCGTCGCGCTACCGGACGTTCGTCGCCGAGGAGCTGAAGGTGTCGGTCGAGAGCGTCGCGGCGATCGTGCTCGGCGGCCACGGCGACGACATGGTCCCCGTCCGGAGCGCCTGCACCGTCGGCGGCATCCCGGTCGCGAAACTCATCAAGGAAGACCGCCTGAAGGCGATCGAGGACCGCACCCGCAAGGCCGGCGGCGAGATCGTGGCGCTCCTCAAGACGGGCTCCGCCTTCTACTCGCCGGCCTCGGCCGCCGTGCAGATGGCGGAGGCGTACCTGAAGGACCGTAAGCGCATCCTGCCCTGCGCGGCGCTCCTCGAGGGCGAGTACGGCGTGAAGGGCTTCTACGTCGGCGTGCCGGTGCAGATCGGCGGCGGCGGCGTCGAGCGCGTCATCGAGCTCGAGCTCACCGACGGCGAGAAGAAGGAGTTCGCGGTCTCCGTGAGCCACGTCGAGGAGCTGGTCTCCGCGATGGACAAGATCCTGAAGGCCTGAGCCTCCCGTGAACATCCACGAGTTCCAGGCGAAGGAGATCCTCGAGCGCTACGGCGTGCCCGTGCTGAAGCGCGGCGTCGCGCGCACCCCCGAGGAGGCGGCCGCGGTCGCGCAGAAGCTCGGCGGCACGGTGGTGGTGAAGGCGCAGATCCATGCCGGCGGCCGGGGCAAGGCCGGCGGCGTGAAGGTCGTCCCGAATCCGGAGAAGGCGGCCGAGTTCGCGAAGAGGCTCCTCGGGAAGCCGCTGGTCACGCACCAGACCGGGCCGGACGGACGGATCGTCCGCCAGGTGCTTCTCGAGAGCGGCTGCGAGATCGCGCGCGAGCTCTATCTCGGCGTCGTCGTCGATCGCGCGACCGGCAAGGTCGGGGTCATCGCGTCGCCCGAGGGCGGGGTCGAGATCGAAGAGGTCGCGGCCAAGACGCCCGACAGGATCTTCCACGAGACGATCGATCCGACGATCGGCTTCGCGCCCTACCAGGGCCGCCGCCTGGCGTTCCGCCTCGGGCTGCCGAAGGAGCTGGTGAACACGGCGGCCGCCTTCTTCGCGGCCGTGACGCGGGCCTTCCAGGAGTGCGACGCGTCGATGGTCGAGATCAATCCGCTCGTCGTCACCAGGAGCGGGGAACTCCTCGCGCTCGACGCCAAGGTCAGCCTCGACGACAACGCGCTCTTCCGCCACGCCGATCTCCGGGCGTACCGCGACGTCCACGAAGAGGATCCGCGCGAAACCGAGGCCGCCAAGTACGACCTCAGCTACATCGCGCTCTCCGGCGACATCGGCTGCATGGTGAACGGCGCCGGGCTCGCGATGGCGACCATGGACATCGTGAAGCACGCGGGCGGCGAGCCGGCGAACTTCCTCGACGTCGGCGGCGGCGCCGACCAGAAGAAGGTGGCGGAGGCCTTCCGCATCCTGCTCTCCGACGCCAGTGTGAAGGCGATCTTCATCAACGTGTTCGGCGGCATCCTGCGCTGCGACGTGTTCGCGGAGGGCGTGGTCGCCGCGGCGAAGGAGGTCGGCCTCTCGGTGCCCCTCGTCGTCCGCATGGAGGGCACCAACGTGGAGCGCGGGAAGGAGATCCTGAAGGCGTCCGGGCTCGCGATCGAGTCGGCGGGCGACATGGCCGAGGGCGCGACGCTCGCCGTCGCGGCGGCGAAGCGGGGGTCCAGATGAGCATCCTCGTCGATCGCGGCACGCGCGTCATCGTCCAGGGACTGACCGGGGCGACGGGCCAGTTCCACGCCAAGGCGTGCCGCGCGTACGGCACCCAGGTCGTCGGCGGCGTCACGCCGGGGAAGGGCGGCACCGACTTCGAAGGTTTTCCCATCTTCGACACCGTCGAGCAGGCCGTGAAGGAGACCGGCGCGAATTGCTCGCTGATCTTCGTCCCGCCGCCGTTCGCCGCCGACGCCATCATGGAGGCCGCCGACGCCGGCATGCCGCTCGCGATCTGCATCACCGAGGGGGTGCCGACGCTCGACATGGTGCGCTGCATGCAGTTCCTGAAGGGCCGCACGACCCGTCTCGTCGGCCCGAACTGCCCGGGCCTCATCACACCGGGGCAGGCCAAGATCGGCATCATGCCCGGGTACATCCACACGCCCGGGACGGTCGGGGTCGTGTCGCGGAGCGGCACGCTCACCTACGAGGCCGTCCACCAGCTCACCCAGCTCGGCATCGGCCAGTCGACGTGCGTCGGCATCGGCGGCGACCCGATCATCGGCACCGGCTTCATCGACGTGCTCCGGCTCTACCAGGACGACGCCGGCACGGACGGCATCATCCTGATCGGCGAGATCGGCGGCAGCGCCGAGGAAGAGGCGGCGGCGTTCATCAAGCAACACGTCTCCAAGCCCGTCACCGTCTTCATCGCGGGCCAGACGGCCCCCAAGGGGAAGCGCATGGGCCACGCCGGCGCCATCATCGCCGGCGGCGCCGGCACGGCGGCCGACAAGATGAAGGCGTTCGAGGCCGCAGGCGCGCGCGTGGTGAAGAGCGCCGCCGAGCTCGGCAAGGCGATGGCGGCGGCGCTCGGCCGCTGACCCGGCACCCATTTCGTTTCGAGGAGACGTCGCAATGGCGAGACAGAGAACGTTGGCGATCGTGAAGCCCGATGCCGTGAAGCGGAACCTGATCGGCGAGGTGATCCGCCGCATCGAGCAGAGCGGCTTGCAGGTGGCGGCGGCGCGCTTCCTGCAGCTCAGCACGGCGGATGCCGAGGGCTTCTACGCCGTCCACCGGGAGCGGCCCTTCTTCGGGAGCCTCGTCGCCTACATGTGCTCGGGTCCCGTGATGGTGCTGGCGCTCGAGGGCGACGACGCGATCAAGCGCTGGCGCGATCTCATGGGCGCGACCGATCCCGCGAAGGCGGCGCCCGGCACCATCCGCAAGGACCTGGGGCAGAGCGTCGAGGCGAACGCGACGCACGGCTCCGACGCCCCCGAGACGGCGGCGGTCGAGATCGCGTACTTTTTCCGCACGCTCGAGGTCGTCGCGCGCGGGTGACCCTCCCGGCGCCGACGTCCGCGGCGCCGGCCGCGGCGATCCCGATGACGGCGTTCGGCGGCGTCGCGCGCCCGGCGATGCCGGAGCCCCACGGTGCGCGCGATGCGCTCGCGCTCTTGTTCACGGTCGTCGCCGTCTACTGGCTCACCTGTCCCGGGGCGACGGCCTACGACCAGTACAGCCGCTTCGCCGACGCGCTGCTGCACGGGAGCCTGTCGCTCTCGGCGCGACCGCCGCATCTCGAGATGGCCGAATACGGCGGCCGCGCCTACTTCACGAACCCTCCCACGCCCGCGATCCTGATCGCGCCCTTCCTCTGGATCGCCGAGCGCGAGCCGCTGCGAAGCTGGCTCGTCGCCCGTAACGGCGGGTGGGATCTGCCGTTCGGGTGGTTCCAGACCGGCCTTTCGATCGCCTGCGGCGCCCTCGCGACGGTGTTCGCCCGGCTCGCGCTCGGGCGCATCCCGGTCTCGCGCCTGGCCGCCAATCTCGGCGCGATCCTCTTCGCGTTCGGCGGCATCCACTGGTACCACGCGACGATCGGTTCGGTCTGGTACCTCGCCCAGATCGTCCACGGGATGTTCCTGTGGATCCTCGTCTGGGAGTGGTTCGGCAAGGCGCGCCCCCTCCTGATCGGCACGTGCCTCGCGTTCGCTTTCTGGTGCCGCATGGAGACGCTGGTCGCCATGCCGTTCGCGCTCGTGCCGCTCGCCAGCCATTGGCTGCACCCGCGCACCGACGAGATCGTCCCGCGGCCGCGTCTCGGGTGGCTCGTCAAGTTCGCGCTGCCGATCGTGGCGGTGCTCGCGCTCAACTCCGCATATAACTACGCGCGCTTCGGGGTCTTCGGCAACGCGGCCTACGAGGTGTTGATCAACAAGGGGAAAGGCGATCCGCTTTTTCCGAAGGGCCTCATGCACTGGTCGTACTGGCCCGGGCACGTGTACGTGCTGTTCAATGCCAAACCGCTCTTCTACGACGAATACCCGTGGATCCTCTCGGGCGTCGGTGGCCTGTCGTGGTGGTACACCACCCCGGCCTTCCTCTACGCGCTGAAGGCGCCCTGGGATCGCTGGACCCTCGGGTGCTGGGTCGGGATCCTGCTGTTCCTCGGCATCCTCTTCCAGTTCGGCGGCACCGGCATGACGCAGCTCGGCTATCGCTTCGCGCTCGACTTCTACGCGCCCCTCACGGTCCTCACGGTCCGCGGCATGGACCAGGGCCTGTCCGACGCGGCGCACCCGATCCGAGGCCGGCTCGCGTGGATCCTCTCGTCGCTGGTGGCGGCCGTCGCGGTGTGGTTCGCGCCCTGGGCGCAGGCGCGACCGTGGTCCTGGGTGGCGGCGGTCCTCCTCGTCGGGTTCGTCTTCGACACGACGCGGCCGATCCGTCCCTGGCACGTCGCCTTGATCCTGGCCTGCGTCGCCGTCAACGCCTGGTGGACGATCTCGCTGAATCTCCTGAACCTCGGACGCCTCTTCTGAGGCGAGCGGGTACGTCGTGAGGGGAGCCCCCGAGCTCGAGCGCGTCGCCTGCCCGCTCTGCGAGGGCCGCGACGAGGCGCCTTTTCGCATCAAGGACGGCTTCGCGATCGTTCGCTGCCGCGGGTGCGGCCTGGTCTACGTGAACCCGCGACTGCCGATTGGCGACCTCGAGCGGCTCTACGGCGAGCAGGTCATCTCGCCCGCCGCGTATTACGTGCGCACCGAAGCGCAGGACGAGCGGTCCTTCGCCGAGCGCATCTCCCTGATCGAGCGCTGGCGTCCGCCGGGCCGGCTACTGGACCTCGGCTGCGGGCCGGGTACGTTCTCGGCGGCCGCGCGAGCGCGCGGCTGGACGACCCTCGGGCTCGAGATCAACGCGACGTCGGTCGCCCATTGCCGGAGTCGCGGCCTCGACGTCATCGGCGGCGCGTTCCCGCACCCGGCGCTCCGCGGCGAGACGTTCGACGCCGTGGCCATGAACGACTTCCTCGAGCACCTCGCCGATCCGCTCGGCGCGTTGCGGACCGTGCGCTCGCTGCTCGCTCCGGACGGCGTCGTGTTCATCTCGACGCCCGACGTCGGCGCCGCGATGGCGCGCCTGACGGGGGTCCGCTGGCTGCACCTCAAGCCGAACGAGCACCTCGTGTACTTCGATCGGCGGACGATCCGCCGCGCCCTCGACGCCGCCGGGTTCCGCGTCGTCCACGTGCGGTCGATCGGCCGCGTCCGGAATCTCGGGGTCGCGCTCGAGAAGGTCGCGGCGTACGGCGAGCTGCCGAGCCGCGCCGCGCGCATGCTGGTGCCGCGGGCGCTCGCCGACCGCGTGAATCTGCCCATCAACCCCGGCGACGAGATGGCGGTGCTCGCGGTACCGAGGGGGGGAGATCGGGGGGGCCGCCCGTGACGCTCCTCGACATCGCGGCCGAAGTGTGTGACCTCACGAGGCCATGCTCGCCGTGACGGCGTCTGGCGCCAGGAGGGCGCTCCTCGCGTCCGCCTTGCGGCGGAGGGCGTGCTCCGGGACCGCCACGCACGCAACGTTCGCGTCGCTGCCACCGGCGCGGATCCGTCACACGTCGGGCTGAGCGGGAAGCGACCGTGCCGCGCATGCGATCGCTCGTGGACGCGCTCGTCGTCCTCGTCCTCGTCGGCACGAGCCTGGCGCTGCTCGACGGCGCGCCGGCCGAGCACATCTTCCGGCAGCACTTCTGGCCCGAGTTCTGGGAGGTCCTGCCGCGGACCCTTTTCGCCGCGGTCAAGGTCTGGACCTTCTGGCTCCTCGCGAGCGGGCTCCTCGCGGCGTTGCTGCTGCGGCTCGAGCCCCGGCTCGGCCGGGTGGACGCGGTCGTGGGCGGAGCGTTCGGGCTCTGGGCCTGCGCGTACCTCTTCGCCAACCTCCTCGGACCGATCGGCCTCTTCCGCGGCTGGACCGTCTGGCTCGGCCTCGCCGCGGTTGCCTTCGGGCTCCGGCGGCTCGGTCCGCCGGCGGTGGCGCGGCGGGCGCCGGCGCCCGGGATGCGGCTGACGCTCCTCGCTTTCCTGTTGATCCTCCCCACGACGCTGCTCCTCCAGCTCGGCGCGCCCGTTCCTCCGTTCATGGACGTCCTCGCCACGCCGTCGTCGGCGCAACGCATCGTCACCTTCGGGCGCTACCTCCCGTTCGACAACGATCCCTACGGATACTGGGACGCGGCCTCGCAGTGCCCGGGCAACGAACTGCTTTACGCGCTGCTCGCGCTCGCCACCTTCACGGACCCGGCCGTGCTGGCGCAAACCGCCTCGATGGTGCCGATCATGGGGCTGCTCATCCTCGGCACCTACCGCCTCGGGAAGTCGATCGGCGGCGACGCCGTCGGCGGCATGGCGGCGCTCTTCCTCTTCGCGACCGTGCTCCCGCGCGTGATTGCCTACCTGCACGGACGCTCGGTCACCTTCGCGCTGGTCGCCGCCGGGCTCGGGCTGCTGCTCGACCGCCGCCGCGTTCCGGCGCGCCAGGCGCTCGCCGCCGTGCTCCTCGGGACCGCGGTGGCGTCGCACGCCATCATCGGCTTCTTCGGCATGGTCGTCGCCGCCGGCTCGGTCGTCTTCTGGCTGCTCGCCGGACAACCCGGGGCGTTCGTGGCGGGTATCGGAACGCTCGCGGCCGCCTCCCTCTTCGCCCTGCCGGAGATCGCGATCGGGCTCCGCCTCCCGGTGCCGTATCCGCTGCTGCCCGTGGCGCAGATCGCCGGGATCGGTCTGGCGGTGGTCTCGGCCCGTGCGCTGGCGCGGTATCCCGACCGCGATCACTGGATCGGACGCTGGCTGCGCCGGGCCCTCGCGGCCGCCGGCGTCGCGCTCCTCGTGCGGCACGCGCCGCCGTTCGAGGTGCTCGTCGTCCAGTGGGCGCGCCTGCCGACGCTCTACTTCGGCGCCTGCGCCGGCCTGCTCGCGATGCTCTGGATGGACCGCACCCGGGGCCGGGTGCAGCTCGCGCCGATCGCGGTCGCCCTCCTGTTCGGGATCGGCCTCGACTACGTCTCGCGTCAGTGGTGGACGTATTTCAGCGACGGCAAGGTGCAGACGGCGGTCGAGGACTTCTACCACAAGATCGACTACTGGCTGCCTTACGTCCTGATCTTTCCGACCGCCTGCCTCGCGGCGTGGGTCGCGGAACGCCTCTCGCTGCGGCTCGCCGCCTACGCGGTGCTCGCCGTCCTGCTGATCCCCTGGAAGGATCGCCACGAGCACCCCGACCCGAACTACCATCAGCACGCGATCGTGGAAGCGTGGGGGTATCAGCTCGAGATGGCGAAGTGCGGCTACTGGGGCGCGACCGGCCACCGGCGCTGGGCGCAGAGCCCGGCCGAGCTCGCGCTTGCCGACGTCCTGCGCGCCGAGGTCGCGGCGGGCCGTATCACGCTCGACACGCACGTCGTGCAGCTCGGCCCGTACATCCTGCTCTACCAGGACAACGTCGTGTTCGCGCTCTACACCGGCATCACCTCCGACGGCTACGTCGCCGGATACCTCTTCGACCGCAGCATCGCGGGCGGCCGCCTGCGCCCCGCCGAGCGGTTCCTCGCGCGCCTCGCCGAGCGTCCGCCCTACGTGGTCGTGCACGAGAGCACCAAGAACGGGACGCGCCTCTTCGACGCGATGCCTCCCCTCCCGGGGGATGCGTTCGCCGCGTACGACGAGATCTACGCCGCCGACGGTGTCCGGCTCTACCGCGCGAAGAGCCTCGCGCCGGGATCCGCGACGACGTCCTGACGCGGGCCGCTTCCGCACGGCGTCCGAGGATCATCGGTCGCGGTGGAGGCGAAACAACGTGAGGCGCGGCGCGCTCGCGAGCACTTCGTACGCGCTCAGGCCGTCGAACCGCTCGCGCGGGTACTCCTCGATGAGCACGTACTTCGGGTGTGCCGCGAGGAGCTCGGGGACGGCGTCGAGCCCGCGGCTCCGGCCGCCGACGGTCCAGATGCTGTTCGGATCCCAGCGCGGCGTGACCAGGTCGACGGACACGCCGGTCGCCAGCGCGACCTCGATGCCCGTCGACTGCGTCACGTGGAGCACGTGCGTATGGTAGCCGAGGCGTCCGGCCGCGACCTCCTCGCGTAGCGCCCGGTTCACGACGTCCCATCGCTGGTCGACGACCCAGCGGCGGTCCGGGTAGCCCGCGAAGTAGCCGCGGGCGGCGTTCCCCAGATTGAACCCGATGCTCTCGGCGATCGAGAGCTCGGACGCGTCGTAGTCCAGGTGCTCCTTCACCTGGCGAACGGGGTACACGGTGAGCGCGAGCACCATGGCGAGCGCCGCCGTCCGGCCGAGCTGCCGCGCCAGGGCGGCGAAGAGTATCCCGGCCGCCAGCGCCAGCCAGTACGGCGTCCAGTAGTAGAGCATCTTGGTGGTCACCTCGGAGGCGAGCGACCGCATCTCGAGGGTACCCTGGAACCGGACCGGGTCGGCGAGCGCGTGCGCCGCGACCCCGATCCAGAGGGCGAGCGCGGGAACCGTCGCCGGCGCGCGGCGCCGGTCGCGCCAGGCGAGCGCGGCCCCCGCCAGGAGGCCGAGGCCGCCGAGCATCGTGAGGATCGCGTACTCGTGCCAGTCGTCGGTGAAGAAGTCCGATTGACGCCGCGCGTGCAGCCAGAGCGCCACCGCCGGCAGCGGCAGCACCGCGAGGAGGTTCGCCGCGGCGACCGCGCGCGGCGACCGGCGCCGCGCGCCGCTCGCTCCGCGCGCCGCCGCCGCGAGCACGGCGACACCGCTCCCGGCGATCACCGGGAGCACCCAGAGCGGCGTCGCGTACGCGAGGCCGATGGCCACCTGCGGGAGCGCGAGCGCGACCGCGCCGACGAACACGGCCGTGAAGACGGCGAACCCGTGGCGGCGATCGATCATCTCGACGACCGCCGTGACGCCGGCGACGAGGAGCCCGAGCGCGCCGATCAGCGGGTTCACCGTCACGGCGATCCCGAGACCGGCACCGCCGACGGCGGCCTTGCCGGGCCGACGCTCGCGGTGTCCGAGGAGCAGCAGGGCCAGCCCGGCGGCGGCGAGCGCGAAGGCGAGGGCGGTGCCGCGGGCGTCCGCCGTCCTACGCCAGACGAAGGTCTGCAGGAGGAAGAGGGCGGCGAAGCCCCCCGTCAGGCTGCCGCCGACCGTGCGCCCGAGGAGGTAGATCGCGAGGATCTGGAACCCGCCGAGCGCGACCATCGTCGACGTGATGCCGAGCGAGGCGGGAACGCCTCCGATCAGGCTCACCCAGGAGAAGAACGCGTCGCTCCCAGCGACCTGACGCGTCGGCGCCCACAATCCGGCTGCGTCGTTCGCGAAGGCATCGTAGAAATGGAAGGTCACGATCTTCTGCACCGACGCCACGTAGGGGAGCACGTCCATGAAGGGCGAGACCGGGGAGGCGAGCTGGAGGAGGAGAAGGCTCGGCGTCACGAGCGCGAAGGCCAGGAGCGCGACCGGCCGTCCCGGCCGCGCGCGCCACGGCGACGCCGCGCCGGAGCCGACTGCGACCGCCGCGACGACGACCGCGGCGAGCGCGAGGCGCGCGACGAGGGGGCGGTACAGCCCGAGCGGTCCGAGGGTCAGCAGGGCCACGTAGCTGCCGACCCAGAGCAGGATCAGCGCACCCGCCAGCGACTCCGACGGGCCCCAGCCGCCGCCGCACCGCCGGAGCCGACGCGCGAGCGCCCACACCGCCGCACCGAGCGCGAGCCACGTGACGAGCGCCGCCGGGCAGGTGTCGGCGGACACGGAGGCGGCGCCGGCGCGCGCCGCCTCCCAGTTCAACGCGAACGGCGACGTCCGCAAGCGGTAGCCGGCGACGAGCAGGAAGCCGGCCGCCATCGCCACCGCCGTCGCCGCGTCGCCTACGGACGTGCTCTTGGACCCCATGCGAACCATCGACGTTGCAATCGCGCGGCAGCGATATCCAATTCGTGCCGCCGCTTCCACCACCGGCAGACTGTCCGGTCCCGGACCGTTTCGCTATGCTGCCCCGGCCATGAAGCTCGCCACCATGCGGCGGGTCGACTACTGGGTCGGCGTTCCGCTCTGTTTCCTTCTGACGCTCGTGGTGCGGCTCCTCGCGCGCCTGCGCGGAACGCGCGTCGGGGCCGCGCCGAGGAGGATCCTCTTCATCGAGCTCTCCGAAATGGGCAGCACCATCATCGCCTCCGCGATGATCCGCCGGGTCCAGGACCGCTACCGGGACGCCGAGCACTGCTTCTGCATCTTCCGGAAGAACGCGGCGAGCCTGCGCCTGCTCGGTCTCTTCCGCGAGGAGAGCATCTTCACGATCCGCGACGACTCGCTGACGCACATGGCGACCGATGCCTGGCGCTTCATGGGGTTCTGCCGTCGCGAGGGCATCGACACGGTGATCGACCTCGAACTGTTCTCGCGCATCTCCTCGCTCCTGAGCCTGCTCTCGGGCGCGACGACGCGGGTCGGCTTCCACAACTACCGCGGCGAGGGCCTCTACCGAGGCGAGCACCTCACGCACCGGGTGAACTACAATTCGTACCATCACATGTCGCAGAACTTCCTGGCGCTGGTGGAGGCGCTCGACGCTCCCGACGAGATCCCGGCGCCGAAGCGGGTGATCCCGCCGCAGCCCCCGCCGGTCCGCGTGCCGCTCGATCCCGAGGCCTTCGCCTACGTGCGGGCGGAGCTCCAGCGCTGCTACCCCCTCGCGGCGCAGCACCGCGTGATCGTCGTGAATCACGACGCCGGGAGCCTGCTCGCCATCCGGTCGTGGCCCGTCGAGCGGTACATCGCCTTGATCCAACGGCTGCTCGCAAACGATCCGCGCCGGGTCGTGGTGCTCATGGGCATCGCGGAGGCGGGCGATTCGGCGCGCGAGATCACCCGCCGCGTCGCCGAGGCGCGCTGCGTCGACTTCGTGGGCCGGACGCGGACGCTCACGGACGTGCTGCAGCTCTTTCACCAGAGCGATCTGCTGATCACGAACGACAGCGGACCCGCGCATTTCGCGACCCTCACGCCGATCAAGAGCATCACGCTCTACGGTCCGGAGACGCCGGTGCTCTACGGCACGCTCGGCGAGCACAACGTCGATCTCTTCGCCAAGCTGGCGTGCAGCCCGTGCCTGAGCGCGCTGAACCACCGGCACAGCCCGTGCGCCGACAACCGGTGCCTGCAGGCGATCACGGTCGATCAGGTGGTGCGTGAGGCCGAGCGCCTGCTCGCCATTCCCTCCACGCGCGTGACGTTGCCGACGGCGGTCGAGGCGTGACCGCGGCCTCGACGACGCCGAGCATCCTCGACCGGTCGCGCGCGGATCTCGAGGCCTGGTGCGCGGCCGCGGGCGAGCCCGCCTACCGCGCGGGCCAGATCGCGACCTGGCTCTATCGCCAGGGCGCGGGGGAGTTCGCCGCCATGCGGAACCTGCCGGCGGCGCTGCGGGAGGCGCTGGCCGCGGCCTTCGCGATCGACCTGCCTGAGGTCGCGCACGTCGCGCGGTCGCACGACGGGACGCGCAAGCTGCTGCTCCGGCTCGCCGACGGGGCGACCGTCGAGAGCGTGCTCATCCCGGACGAGGCGCGGCTCACGCTCTGCGTGTCGACGCAAGTCGGGTGCGCGATGGGCTGCGGCTTCTGCGCCACCGCGACCCTCGGCCTCCACCGCCACCTCCGGCGCGGCGAGATCGTCGGCCAGTTCCTCGTCGCCCGCGCCCTCGTGGCCGCCGACCTCGCCGGGTCTCCGGAGGGGGTCGCTCCGGCGCGCATCACCAACATGGTCTTCATGGGCATGGGCGAGCCGCTCCACAACTACGACGGCACCATCGGCGCCATCGAGACGCTGACCGCCGATTGGGGCGTCGACTTCTCGCACCGCCGCATCACCGTCTCGACGGTGGGGCTGCTTCCCGAGATGCGGCGCCTGCTCGCCGACACCCGGGTGAACCTCGCGGTGTCGCTGACCGCGATCGACCAGGACGTGCGCCGGCGGATCATGCCGGTCTCCAGGAAGTACCCCGTCGAGGACCTGCTCGCGACCTGCCGGGCGCTGCCGTTGCCGCGGCGCAAACGCATCACCTTCGAGTACGTCCTGCTCGCGGGCGTGAACGACGCGCCGACGCAGGCCAAGGCGCTCGCCCGGGCGCTCGCGGGCATCCGCTGCAAGGTGAACCTCATCCCCTTCAATCCCTTCCCGGGCGCGGCGTTCGGGCGCAGCGACGACCTCGCCGTGGCGCGCTTCCAGGACGCGCTGCGCAACGCCGGCGTGCACGCGACCGTCCGCGAGAGCCGGGGGCCAGACATCGCGGCGGCATGCGGGCAGCTGGTGGCGGAAGGCGCGGCGCGCCGGACCCCCGCCCGCGCGGCGGCGACGCTCCCGGCCGCCGCGCCCCACGCGGGAGACGGGCACTGAGCGGGCTCGGCGTCGTCATCAACCCGAACGCGGGGAGCAACCGGCGGAAGGCCGATCGGCCGCGGCGCTTCGAGGACATCGTCGGTGACGCGGGCGTGGTGCGGGTGACGCCGGACCTCGCGGCGATGGACCGGGTCGCGGAGGAGTTCGCGGCCCGTCGCGTCGACATCGTCGCGTGCTGCGGCGGCGACGGCAGCCAGTTCCGGACGCTCTCGGCGCTCCGCAAGGCGTGGCCGGACGACGACTTGCCGTTGTTCCTGCCGCTGCGCGCCGGGACGATGAACTACATCGCGCGCTCGATCGGCTGCATGCGGGGCGGCCCGGAGCACGTGCTCGCGCACGTCGTGCGCGACTACCGACACGGTCGCACCCACGACATCGTGCACCGGCACCTGCTCGTCGTGAACGACGTACACGCGGGGTTCGTCGTCGGCTGCGGCGTGGTGGTGAACTACCTCCGCCTCTACTACAGCGAGCCGCGTCCCGGCCCGGTGACGGCGACGCGCCTCCTGGCGCGCCTCGTCGCCTCGGCGATCGCGGGGACGTCGCTCGTGCGCGGCGTCTTCCGGCGCGTCGAAGCCGACGTCGACTGCGACGACGAGCGCGTGCCGTTCCGCACCTTCACGGTGGTGCTCGCGGGAACGATCACCCACGTTGCGCTGGGGTTCAAACCGATGTATCTGGCGGCGCGCAAACGTCGGCATTTCCATCTGCTGGCGGGTCCGATCGGGCCGCTCAGGCTGGCCCGCAAGATCGTGCGCTTCCACCGCGGCTTTCCGCTCGAGGAGCCCGATTTCTACGACAACCTGGCACGCACGGTGACGATACGCTTCGCGACCCCGACGGGCTTCATGATGGACGGCGACGTCCTCGACCCCGTCGACACCCTGACCATCACGACCGGACCCCTGGTCGCGATGATCCGCGGCTGAGGACGGGAGGACCCCGTGGGATTGAAGATCGGGATCATCGGCGGCAGCGGCCTCTACGAGATGGACGGCCTGACCGAGGTCCGCGAGACGCTGGTGGAAACGCCTTTCGGACCGCCCTCCGACGCGATCGTCCACGGGCGGCTCGGCGCCGCGGAGCTCTTCTTCTTGCCCCGCCACGGTCGCGGCCATCGCCTGCTGCCCTCCGAGCTGCCGTTCCGCGCCAACCTCTGGGCGCTCAAGCACCTCGGCGTCGAGCGGGTGATCGCGGTTGGCGCGGTCGGCAGCCTGCGCGAGGAAATCGCGCCCGGACATCTGGTGGTCCCCGACCAGTTCCTCGATCGCACCTTCGGCCGCGCCGGCACGTTCTTCGGGAACGGCATCGTCGCGCACGTCGGCTTCGGCGATCCGGTCTGCCCCGTGCTGTCCCGGAGTCTCGTCGCGAGCGCCCGCCGCCTCGGCGCGACCGTGCACGCGGGGGGCACCTACGTCTGCATGGAAGGCCCGCAGTTCTCGACCCGCGCGGAGTCCGAGCTGTACCGCAGCTGGGGCGCGGCCGTCATCGGCATGACGAACCTGCAGGAGGCGAAGCTCGCGCGCGAGGCCGAGCTTTGCTTCGCGACCCTCGCGCTCGCGACCGACTACGACTGCTGGCGGCACGGCCACGACGAGGTCGCGATCGAGGACGTGCTCGCCGTCCTCCAGGCCAACGTCGCCCTGGCGAAGGCGGTGGTGCGCGACGTCCTGCCGGCGCTGCCGGCGTCGCCGGGGTGCGCCTGCGGCCGCGCGCTCGAGCACGCGATCATCACCGACCGCGCCAGGATCCCGGTGCGGGTGAAGCGGGACCTGGCGCCGATCATCGGCCGCTACGTGCCGGAGGAGGGCTGAGCGTGGGGGAGATCGTCCGCGGGCGCGGACCTGGGGCGGAGCCGCTCGTCGTCGTCGGATCGGTCGCCATCGACACCATCGAGACCCGGGCCGATCGGGCCCCGGAGGTGCTCGGCGGCGCCGCCACGTACTTCGCGGTGGCGGCGAGCTTCTTCGCGCCGGTGCGGATGGTCGGAGTCGTCGGCGAGGACTTCCCGCGGGCCGATCTCGACTGGTTCCGGCGCCGGGGCATCGATCTCGCGGGCGTCGAGATCCGCCCGGGACGCACGATGCGCTGGACCGGGCGGTACCACGAGGACATGAACGTCCGCGACACGCTGAGCTTCGAGGCGAACGTCTTCGACGGATACCTGCCGACCCTGCCGCCGGCCTACTGCGACGCCCCGTTCGTCTTCCTCGCGAACATCGCGCCGTCCCTGCAAGCACGCGTGCTCGACCAGATGCGGGCGCCGCGCCTGGTCGGCGCCGACACGATGAACCTCTGGATCGAGACGACCCGCGACGAGCTCGGCGCGCTGCTCCGCCGGGTGCCGCTCCTCGTGATCAACGACGAGGAGGCGCGCCTGCTCTCCGGCGAGCGCAACGTGGTGCGCGCGGCCCGCAGGATCCTCGAGCTCGGCCCGACGAGCCTGATGATCAAGCGCGGCGAGTACGGGGTCCTGTTCTTCTCGGGCGACAGCGTCTTCTCGGCGCCGGCGTATCCCCTGGAGGAGGTCTTCGATCCGACCGGCGCCGGCGACACCTTCGCCGGGGGGGTCATGGGCTACCTCGCGTCGACCGGCGACACCTCGCCCGCGGGGATCCGCAAGGCCATCGTGTACGGCAGCGTGGTCGCGTCGTTCACGGTCGAGGCGTTCAGCCTGGAGCGCCTCCGAACGCTGACCCGCGACGACATCGAGCGCCGCTACCGCCAGTTCGTGAGCCTCACGAGCTTCGACGTCACCTGAGCGAGCGTGCGATCATGCCGCGGCTCTCGATCGTCGTGCCGGTCTACAACGAGGCGCCGAACGCCGAAGCGCTGGTGCGCGAGCTCCAGGCGACCGCGGACCGCCTGCCGCCGGCCACCGAGATCGTGCTGGTCGACGACGGCAGCACCGACGACACCTACGCCCGCCTGATCGACGCCGCCGGCGACGATCCGCGCGTGCACCTCGTCCGGTTGATGCGGAACTTCGGGCAGACCGCGGCGCTCGCTGCCGGCATCGACCACGCGAGCGGCGCGGTGATCGTCACCATGGACGGCGACCTGCAGAACGACCCTGCGGACATCCCGCGCCTGCTCGCGACGCTCGACGCGGGCTACGACGTCGTCACCGGCTGGCGGCGCGACCGCAAGGATCCGTTCGTGTCACGGAAGCTGCCCTCGATGATCGCCAACGCCATCATCGGGGCGACCACCAACGTGGCGATCCACGACCACGGCTGCGGCCTGAAGGCGTTTCGCGCCGACGTCGCCAAGCAGCTCCGGCTCTACGGCGAGATGCACCGCTTCATCACGGCCATTGCCGGCGACCTCGGGGCGGCGGTGACGGAGATCCCGGTGAACCATCGACCGCGCCTGCGCGGGCAGTCGAAGTACGGCATCTCGCGAACGGTGCGGGTGGTGCTCGATCTTCTCACCATCAAGTTCCTGTCGGGCTTCTCGACCCGGCCGATCCACGTCTTCGGCACGTTCGGGCTGCTCACGATGCTGACGGGCATGGTGATCGTCGGCGTCCTCGGCATCGAGAAGATCGTGTTCGGCATGGAGCTTGCCGGCCGCCCGATCCTCCTGCTCGGCGTGCTGCTCGTGCTCGGAGGCGTGCAGCTCGTGACGTTGGGTCTGCTCGGCGAGATGCTGGCGCGGACGTATCACGAGTCGCAAGGCAAGCCGATCTACCGGCTTCGGGAGCTGCGCCGCCCTTCGGAGCGCGCGTCGACCGCGACCGCCGGCTGAAGAATGCCGTTTGACGGTGTGGGGGCTGGCCGGTACCTTCGAGGCACCCCCAGCGGTGGGCGTTCCGGACGCCCGACCCGCACGGTCCCAACGGAGGCCTTGTGAAAGTCTGTGTCATCGGGACAGGCTACGTCGGCCTGGTTGCCGGCACCTGCTTTGCGGATAGCGGCAACGACGTCATCTGCGTCGACATCGACGAGCGGAAGATCGAGGCCTTGAAGAAGGGCGAGGTGCCGATCTACGAGCCCGGCCTCGAGGAGCTGATCCGCCGCAACCTCGCCGAGCGCCGCCTGTGGTTCACCAGCGACCTGGTCGCCGCCGTGCGGGCCTCGGAGATCTGCTTCATCGCCGTCGGAACGCCGGAAGCGGCCGACGGCTCCGCCGATCTGCGGGCGGTCCTGGCCGTGGCGAGCGCGATCGGCGAGGCGATGAACGGTTATCGCGTGATCGTATGCAAGAGCACCGTACCGGTGGGCACGGCCGACAAGGTGCGCGCCGCCGTCAAGGCGAAGACGGCGCACGACTTCGACGTGGTCTCCAACCCGGAGTTCCTGAAGGAGGGCGCGGCCATCGACGACTTCATGAAGCCGGATCGGGTCGTGATCGGCGGCGCGCGGCCGCGCTCGATCGACATCATGAAGGAACTCTACGCGCCGTTCGTCCGCACCGAGAACCCGATCCTCGTGATGGACAACCGCAGCGCCGAGATGACGAAGTACGCGGCCAACGCCTTCCTGGCAACCAAGATCTCGTTCGTGAACGAGGTCGCGAATCTCTGTGAGCGGGTCGGCGCCGACGTGCACGACGTCCGGCGCGGGATGGGATCCGATCGGCGCATCGGCCACCACTTCCTCTTCCCGGGCACCGGCTACGGCGGCTCCTGCTTCCCGAAGGATGTGCAGGCGATCATCCGGACGGCGCGGGACGCGGGCATGGAGTTCCCGCTGCTGAACGCGGTCGAGATCGTCAACGAACGCCAGAAGCAGCTGCTCGTCGAGAAGGTCGTGCGGCGGTTCGGGCCCGTGCTCGCCGGCCGCCGCTTCGGCGTCTGGGGCCTCGCGTTCAAGCCGCGCACCGACGACATGCGCGAGGCTCCGTCGATCGTCGTCATCGAGGAGCTCCTGAAGCGCGGCGCACGCGTCGAGGCGCACGACCCCGAAGCTCTGGGGGAAGCGCGCAAGGTCTTCGGCGATCGCATCAACTACCACCGCGTCAACTACGACGCGCTGAACGGCGTCGACGCGCTGCTCGTCGTGACCGACTGGGGCGAGTTCCGCCGCCCCGATTTCGCCCGCATGAAGGCGTCGATGAAGACGCCGATCATCTTCGACGGACGCAATCTCTACGAGCCCGAGGTGATGCGGGCCCAGGGCTTCACCTACTACCCGATCGGCCGCGTGGCCGTGGAAGGGGCACGATAGATGGCACGGATCCTGGTCACCGGCGGCGCCGGCTTCATCGGCTCGCACCTCTGCGAGCGGTTGCTCGCCGAAGGCAACGAGGTCATCTGCATCGACAACTTCCTGACGGGGTCGCCGGACAACATCGCGCCGTTTTTCGGGAACCAGCGCTTTCAGTTCATCCAGCAGGACGTGACGAACTTCGTCTACGTTCCGGGGAAGCTCGACGCGATCCTGCACTTCGCGTCGCCCGCGAGCCCGATCGACTACCTCGAACTGCCGATCCAGACCCTCAAGGTGGGATCGCTCGGGACGCACAAGGTGCTCGGCCTCGCGAAGGAGAAGCGCGCGCGCATCCTGCTCGCCTCGACCTCGGAGGTGTACGGCGACCCGCTCGTGCACCCCCAGAAGGAAGACTACTGGGGCAACGTCAACCCGATCGGCCCGCGCGGCGTGTACGACGAGGCGAAGCGCTTCGCCGAGGCGATCACCATGGCCTACCAGCGCGCGCACGGCGTGGTCACGCGCATCGTGCGGATCTTCAACACCTTCGGCCCCCGGATGCGGATGCGCGACGGCCGCGTCGTGCCGAACTTCATCGCGCAGGCGCTGCGCGGCGAGGACGTCACGGTCTACGGCGACGGCGGGCAGACGCGCAGCTTCTGCTACGTCAGCGACCTCGTCGAAGGCATCCTGCGGCTCCTCTGGAGCGACCACCCCACGCCGGTGAACGTCGGGAACCCGCGCGAGATGACGGTGCTCGAGTTCGCGAAGATGATCATCGAGCTCACGGGGTCGAAGAGCGCGATCGTCCACAAGCCCTTGCCGGTCGACGATCCGAAGGTCCGGCAGCCGGACATCGCGCTGGCCCGCCGGGTGCTGAACGACTGGCACCCCGTCGTTCCCGTGGAGGAAGGCCTGGCGCGGACGATCGAGCACTTCCGGGCGAAGATCCAGGAGAGCGCGTGAAGATCCTGGTGACGGGCGGCGCCGGGTTCATCGCCTCGCACATCTCGGATGCGTACCTCGCGGCCGGCCACGAGGTCGTGATCGTCGATGATCTCTCGTCGGGCACGCGCGCCAATCTGCCGGCGGCGGCGAAGTTCTACCACGCCGACATCCGGAGCCCGGAAGCGCGGGAGATCATCCGCAACGAGCGCCCGCAGGTCCTGTCGCTGCACGCGGCGCAGATGGACGTCCGGAAGTCGGTCGCCGACCCCGGCTTCGACGCCGAGGTGAACGTCCTCGGCATGATCAACATGCTCGAGGCCGGCCGCGAAGTCGGCGTCCGGAAGGTGATCTTCGCCTCGTCGGGCGGCGCCACCTACGGCGAACAGGAGGCGTTTCCCGCGGCCGAGAGCCATCCCCACAATCCGCTCTCGCCCTACGGCATCACCAAGGCGACCGGCGAGCACTACCTCTTCTTCTACCACGCGGTCTACGGGATGCCGTACGTCGCGCTGCGCTACGCCAACGTCTACGGGCCGCGCCAGGATCCGCACGGCGAGGCCGGAGTCGTCGCGATCTTCACCGAGAAGCTGCTCGCGGGCCAGGCCCCCACCATCAACGGCGACGGCAAGCAGACCCGCGACTACGTCTTCGTCGGTGACGTCGTGCGCGCCAATCTCGCCGCGCTCGATCGCTCGTTCGTCGGCTCGGTCAACGTCGGCACCGGCATCGAGACCGACGTCACGACCCTGTACGCGCACCTCCGCGTGCTGACCGGAAGCCCGCATCCGGCGCAGCACGGTCCGGCCAAGGCGGGGGAGCAGCGCCGGAGCGTGATCGCGATCGGGCGCGCCGCCGAGGTGCTCGGCTGGAGGCCGGAGATCTCCCTGGAAGAGGGGCTGCGCCGCACCGTCGAGTTCTTCCGCGTCCGTCTGACGGCGCGCTAGGCCCGGAGCGCTTCGGGAACAGCCGGCGCCGCCGGCTGCCAGGTCACGGTGAACGTCGATCCCTCCCCGACGGTGCTCTCCACGGCGATGTCGCCGGCGAGCAGGTCGACCAGACGCCGGACGATATGGAGGCCGAGGCCGACGCCGCCGAAGGTGCGGGTCGAGGAGCCGTCGACCTGGCGGAACATCTCGAAGATTACCGGCAGGCTGGCGGTCGGGATGCCGACGCCGGTGTCGCGGACGGTGAGGCGGACCCGCGCGCCGTCCCACTCGGCGCGCGCCTCGACGCCGCCCTCGTGCGTGAACTTCAGGGCGTTCCCGACCAGGTTCTTCAGGATCGTCTTGATCTTCTGCTTGTCGCTCAGGAGCGGGGCGCTCCCGAGGGCGTTGCGCCACACGAGCGCGACGCCGGAACCGACGAGCGGACCGAGCTCGACATCGAGCTGGCGCATGACCGCATCGACATCGACCGGATCGGCCGCCACGGCGTCGCGGCCGGCTTCCAGGCGGCCCAGGTCGAGGGTGGCGTTCACGAGATCGAGGAGTTCGATGCCGGCCCGCTGGACGCGCGCGACCGTGTCCCGCTGCTCGTCGGTGAGCGGGCCGACGACGCCCTCCGCCAGCATGTCGCTGTACCCGAGGATGATGTTGAGGGGCGTGCGGAGCTCGTGGGACATCGTCGCCACGAACTCGGACTTGAGGCGGCTCGAAGCCTGGAGGTCGTCGATGAGGCGCGCATTGGCGACGGCGATCGTGGTCGCGTCCGCGACCCCCGTCGCCAGGCGCCGTTGCCGGGTCGAGAACGGCCCCGTACGCGCGCCGTACCCGTGGACCTGGACGCCGAGCACTGCGTCGGCGAGCCGCATCGGAACGTACAGCGCCGCGGTCGCTCCGAGCCGCCGCAGGATGGCCGGCGGGCGCGGCGCGGCGGCGACGTCGGGAATCTCGACGAGGGCGTGAGCGCGGGCGTCGCCGCCGAGGTCGAAGCCCTCCGGGGAGAGTGGGCCGGCCGCGAGCGCTACCCGCATGTCCGGCCGCATGCCCGCGGCGGCGACCAGCCTGAGCGCGTGCGTGGCGTCGTCCCATGCGAACGTCGCGCTCCAATCGCAGGCGAGCGCGCCCGCGGCGACGGCGGTCACACGCTCGAGCATGTCGGACTGTCCGAGGTGGGTGCTGAGCGTGCGTCCGACTTCCACCAGCGCCTCCGCGGTTCGGGCCGCCTCCTCGGCGCGCCGCTCGGCGCGCTTGCGCTGGACGACGGCGCCGAGCTGGACCGCCGCGCCGGCGAGCGCGTGCATGAGGCGCGTGTCCTCCGCGTGGGTTTCGCGCACGAAGAACTCGAGCACGGCGATCACCTCGCCGCCGGCGATCACCGGAATGCCGACGCCGGCCGAGAGCCGGAGGCGCCGCGCCGACTCCGCCCGGGGAAAGCCACCCGGGTCGCGGAGGTCGCGCATCCACGCCGGCGCGCCGCTCGCCCACACCCGCCCGGGGAGGCCCTCGCCGCGCGCGAAGCGATGGCCGCGGTTGTCGGCATGGAACGCGGCGCCGTCGGGATCGTCGGACCACCAGGCCGAGCACTCGAGCGCGGCGCCGTCCGCACGCGGCGTCCACGCTTGGCCGACGACCCACCCCGACGCCTCGCAGGTGCGGCGCAAGACCACCACGAGCGCGGCCTCCGGATCCGGAGCGGCGCCGACCTCGAGACTCACGCTCTGCAGCAGCCGCAACTCGTGCTCCATGCGGGCGCGCTCGCGGCGCGCGCGCTCGAACGCCGCGGCGACGCCGATCAAGGCCATCAGCAGGATCGAGGACGGAGCGGCCGCGTACCCGAGGGTCTCGAGCGAGCCGGTGCAGAGCCACACCGCGAGTGCGCTCGGGACGGCGGTGACCAGGACGGTCGCGAGCTGGAACCACATGCCCCACGGCATGAACGTCGCCGCGACGAGGCAGGTGACGAGCGCCGAGAGGCCGGTCCCGAACGGGTTCTCCGTGACGACGTCCGAGAGCACGCCGGAGCCGAAGATGCCGGCCAGGACCAGGATCGGAATCGTCGCCGCGGCGCGCCGGCTGGTCGCGCGGCGGAGCGCCAGCATGCCGAGGGCGACGCAGGCGGTCTGGAAGACGGTGATCTGCACGAGGACGGCCAGGAGCGGGGGATCGAGCGAGGCGTCGGTCGCCAGGAGGACACCGAGCGCCGCCAGCATGAGCCAGAACGACAGGCGCGCCCGTTCGACGAGGAGGCGTGTGACGGCGGCGTCCTCCGTGTGGAGGGCCGTCGAGGAAGCGCTATTTTGCTGACGCCCTGCCATCCGCTTAGCGGTACGGGTGCCGGGAATCCGTCGGATCCCACACGCGAACCCGGGTCGCGAACGAACCAGCAACCGGCATGCCGCTCGCGCAGCGCGTCGATCCGTGCAAAATTCCGCCCGGTGCAGGATCCCCGCTTCATCCGGAACTTCTCGATCATCGCCCACATCGACCACGGCAAGTCCACGCTGGCGGACCGGCTCCTCGAGCACACCCACACCGTCTCGAAGCGGGAGATGGAGGCCCAGCTCCTCGACGACATGGACCTGGAGCGCGAACGCGGCATCACGATCAAGGCCCGCGCCGTCCGGCTCATGTACCAGGCGAAGGACGGCCAGGCCTATCAGCTGAACCTGATCGACACCCCCGGGCACGTGGACTTCTCCTACGAGGTCTCGCGGAGCCTCGCGGCGTGCGAGGGCGCGATCCTGGTGGTCGACGCCGCCCAGGGCGTCGAGGCGCAGACCGTCGCCAACGTCTATCTCGCCCTCGACAACGACCTCGCCATCGTTCCGGTCCTCAACAAGATCGACCTGCCGGCCGCCGAACCCGATCGCGTGCGCCGCGAGATCGAGGACGTGATCGGCCTCGACGCCTCCGACGCGGTACTGGCGAGCGCGAAGTCGGGGCAGGGAACGCAGGACGTGCTCGAGGCGGTGGTGCGCACGGTCCCGCCGCCCGTGGGCGATCCCGCCGCTCCCCTCGAGGCCCTGCTCTTCGACAGCTGGTTCGACCCCTACCACGGCGCCGTCATGCTGGTGCGGGTGTTCGCGGGCACGGTCCGGCCCGGGACGCGCATCCGTCTCATGGCGACCGGCAAGGACGCCGAGGTGCATCGCGTCGGTATCCTGAAGCCGGCGCTCACGGACGTCGACGCGCTCGGACCGGGCGAGGTCGGCGTCGTGATGGCGGGTATCAAGGAGGTCGCCGACACGCAGGTGGGCGACACGCTGACCGAGGCCGACCGTCCGGCGGCAGCGCCCCGTCCCGGTTTCAAAGCGGTGCAGCCGATGGTGTTCGCCGGGCTCTATCCCGCCGAGTCGCATCAGTACGGCGCGCTCCGCGACGCGATCGAGAAGCTCAAGCTCAACGACTCCTCCCTGAGCTACGAGGCGGAGAACTCGATCGCGCTCGGCTTCGGTTTCCGCTGCGGGTTCCTCGGCCTGCTCCACATGGAGATCGTGCAGGAGCGGCTGGAGCGCGAGTTCGGACTGACCCTCATCACGACGGCGCCCACCGTGGCCTACCACGTCCACACGACCGACGGTCGGACCCTGATCGTCGACAGCCCCGCGAAGCTCCCCCCCGAGGGCGAGATCGCGAGCATGGACGAGCCGTTCATCCTGGCGCACGTCCACGTTCCGACCGAGCACCTCGGCAACGTGATCGCTCTCTGCGAGGAGAAGCGCGGCCGCCAGCGGGAGCTCCGCTTCGCCGGCGAGAAGCGCGCGCTCCTGGTCTACGAGCTCCCGCTCAACGAGATCGTCCTCGACTTCTACGATCGCTTGAAGTCGGCGAGCCGGGGCTACGCCTCGCTCGACTACGAGCCCCTCGATTTCCGAGCGTCGACCCTCGTGAAGCTCGACGTCCGCATCAACGGCGAGCTCGTGGATGCCCTGTCGGTGATCCTCCACAGCGAGCGGGCCTACTACCGCGGACGGGAGCTCACCCAGAAGATGCGGGAGCTCGTGCCCCGGCAGATGTTCGAGGTGGTCATCCAGGCCGCGATCGGCAGCAAGATCATCGCCCGCGAGACCGTGAAGGCGCTCCGCAAGAACGTGACCGCGAAGTGCTACGGCGGCGACATCACCCGCAAACGGAAGCTCCTCGAGCGCCAGAAGGAGGGCAAGCGGCGCATGAAGCAGGTCGGCCGGGTCGAGATTCCGCAGGAGGCCTTCCTCGCCGTCCTGAAGGTCGGGGAGTAAGTGGCGCGCTCGACTGGCGGCCTTCCCGTCGTTCCCCTATCATGGCGCGCGTGACGAAGGGCCGTAGCGGTGTCGCCGGCGAGGACGAGGACGCGCGGCCGGTGACCCGAACGGCGCCGAAGCCGAAATCGACGGTCCGCGAGTACGCCGAGGCGCTCGCGGTCGCGTTCCTCCTGGCGCTCTTCATCCGGACGTTTCTCGTGCAGGCCTTCAAGATCCCGTCCGGATCGATGCTCGAGACGCTGCAGATCGGCGACCACATCCTCGTCAACAAGCTGCGTTACGGCATCCGCCTGCCGATCCTCGGGAAGCGGATCGTGAAGTTCCAAGACCCCCGCCGCGGCGACGTGATCGTCTTCGTCTACCCGGTCGATCCGAGCAAGGACTTCATCAAGCGGGTGATCGGCCAGCCGGGCGACACGGTCGAGGTGCGCCACAAGCAGGTCTACATCAACGGCGAGAAGATCGCGGATCCCTGGGGGCAGTTCGTCGAGGGTCCGGGAGAGGGCAGCCGCCTCACGCCGCGCGACAACTTCGGTCCGGTCACGGTGCCGGAGGATCAGGTCTTCGTCATGGGCGACAATCGCGACCGCAGCTACGACAGCCGCTTCTGGGGCTTCGTGCCGCTGGACGACGTCCGCGGCAAGGCCTTCGTCATCTACTGGTCGTGGGACGGCCAGGACCGCTGGGTCCGCTGGGAACGCCTGGGCGACATCATCCACTGAGCGTCCGGTCCGCCGCCGCGCATGTCGACGACCGGGCGAAGCGCGATGCCGTGGGGGGCGCTGACGGGCGCGCTGGCGGTGCTGATCGGGTTGCAGCTCGCGACGCCGAACCTCATCGGCAACGACTCGTACTTCCACGTCAAGTACGCCGAGGTGATGCGGCATGCGGGCGTCCGCGGCTTTCCGCCGGACTTCCCGTGGCTTCCACTCACGATCCTCGCGCCCGATCGCTACGCCGATCACCACCTGCTGTACCACGTGTTGCTGACGCCTTTCACCGTCGGCGATCTGCGTATCGGCGGCAAGATCGCCGCCGTCGCCGGCGCATTCGCGATGGTCGTCGCGTTCGCCTGGGTGCTGCGGGGCGGCGGCGCGCGAGGGCTCGGGCTGGCGGTGCTGGCGCTCGGCGCCTCCTCGGCCGATCTGCTGTTCCGCCTCAGCATGACGCGCGTGCAGGCGCTCTCGCTCGTCTGCCTCTTCCTCGGGTTCCATTGGGCGACGACGCACCGCCACGCGGCGCTCGCGGCGCTCGCCTGCGTCTACGCCTGGCTCTACGACGGCTTCCCGCTCCTCCTGATCCCGGTGGGCGCCGTGGTCGTCGCGGAGTTCGCGACCGCGCGGAGCGTCCGGCCGGGCGTCGTCGGGGCAGCCGCTCTCGGCTTCGCGGTCGGACTCGTCGTGAATCCCTACTTCCCGGAGTACCTGACCTTCATGTGGCACCACATGGGGGACAAGCTGGTCGCGAAGGAGGCGTTGCGCGTCGGCAAGGAATGGGCGCCCTACGACCCCGCCGGGCTCTTCGCCAACGCCGGCGCGGCCATCGCGTTCACGGCGTTCGGCGCCGCGACGCTCGGGGAAGGGCGCTGGCGCCGCGACGCCCGGGCGGTCGCCGCTGGCATCGTCGCCGTGACGTTTTTCGTGCTCACGATGCGGTCGCAACGCTTCGTCGAGTACTTCGCGCCGACCGCGACGTTCTTCGCCGCGCTCGCCGGCGGTCGCCTCGTCGCCTCGTGGACGCCGCGGCGCCGCCGCGCGCTCGCGGCGCTGCTCGCCGCCGTCCTGATCGCGAACGTCGCCGGCATCGGCTCGATGCTGGTGCGGCGCGCGCGGAAGACCCCCTACGACCGCTTCGCCGCCGCCGCCGAACAGGTCGCTCGCGCGGCCGCCCCGGGCGCCATGCTGTGCACGACCGACTGGGACGATTTCCCGTGGCTCTACTTCTATAACGTCGAGAGCACGTACCTGATCGGTCTCGACCCGACCTATCTGCACGGCCGGTTTCGCGACGCGTACTGGGCCTGGGTCGATGCCTCGCTCGGACGCGTGGCGCGGCCATCGGAGGTCTTCGCCGACCAGCTGCCGTGCGCCTACGTGATGAGCGATCGCGAGCACGGAGCGTTCCTGGAGCTGGCAGCCACCGACCCACGGCTCGAGGAGGTCCTCGCCGACGGTGCGATGGTGCTCTATCGCGTCCGGCGCGACGCGCCGGCGCCGGTCTACCCCACGACGCCGCACTGATCTCGTCGACGACGGGCCGCGTCACGCGGAGGACGATGCGCCGGCGCCGGCGTCGATTGCGTCCGAATCGACCGTGGGCTATCGACGGTCGGTCAACGAACCACCCAAGGGGAGGATTTCCATGCAGCGACACGCGACACGCATCGTCGGAGCGGCCCTCGGCGCGCTGCTCGTGGCGAGCGGGATTGCCGGCGCCCAGGTCCAGGTCGGCGACAAGATCTCCATCGCCACCGCCGACAAGGTGAAGGACCAGGTCTCGCCGGCAATGTACTGGCTGGTGAAGCACGGCTGGCCCATGACGATCGCCGAGACCCAGAAGATCACGCTCCGCAAGGCCTTCGTGGAAGCGACCGAGAAGTATTCGCCGCAAGTAAAGCTCAGCGCCGACGGGCTCAAGCTCGAAGGCTGGGTCGCGGGCCGGCCGTTCCCGCGCATCGACACCAAGGATCCGCAGGTGGCGATGAAGGTCATGCAGAACTTCCGTTACGCCATCGCCTTCGACGACCTCGATCTCCGGAACTTCGACGCCGACACCGGGCCGATCTCGCTCGAGCGGCCGCTCCAGGTGGAGCGCCACTTCCTGGTGGACCACTTCCGGCGGCTCTTCTACGTCGGCCGTCTCTACGTCGACCCGAAGCCCAATCTCCCGAACAGCGAGGGCTACGAGTACAAGGAGACCCTGCATCCGCTGATCGAGCCCTTCGATCTCAAGGGCGTCGGCTTCACCTACTACCGGTACACGGACCCCGCGAAGCAGGACGACAGCTGGCTCTACCTCCCGTCGCTCCGCCGTGTTCGACGGCTCTCGACCGCGCAGCGTTCCGACGCGCTCTTCGGCCAGGACACCGACCAGGATAGCTACGGCGGGTACGCCGGCGCGCTCGCCTGGATGGACTGGAAGTTCCTCGGCGAGAAGGAGTGCCTCGCCGCCTTCCACAGCGAACACTTCCCGGTGAAGTGGGCGGAGGGCGCGAGCGATTTCGCGTTCGACGACAAGTGGGAGAAGCGCCAGTGCTACATCGTCGAGGGCACGTCCAAACTCCCGCAGTACGCGTTCTCGAAGCGTGTGCTCTACCTCGACCAGGACGTCTACGCCGTCCCGTACAGCGACATGTACGATCGCGCCGGCGAGCTCTGGAAGATCTGGGTGAACAACTTCTCGTGGCGGAAGGAGGCCTTCCCGGGCAGCCCCGTGAAGTACGACGAGGACACCCCGTTCCCGTCGGCCGCCGTCATGGTGGACATCCAGCTCGAGCACGCGACCAAGGCGGCGCTCCCGAGCCATCGCTTCCCGGGCGAGCCCGGATGGTACTGGCACCACGGCGACAAGGCCGGCACCACCGAGGATCAGTTCACGATCGCCGAGCTCATCGGCAGCGGCCACTGAACCCGCACCGTCCGGCCCGATCGACGGGGAGTCCGGCGCGCGACGTCGGCCTCCCCGTTTCGTTTGGCCGCTGAGCCTTCTAACGCACCGTGGGCCAGCCGACCGTCCCGGCAACCGTGATCCGGCGTCCGCCGCTCTCGGTCTTCGCGCCCGGCAGCAGGCTGATCGCGAGCTTCAGGCCGTCGGGCGCTCCGGGGGTCGGCGTCACGGTGAGATCGAGGCGCATCGGGCTCGCGCCGAGCGGCGCGCGCAGGAGCACGTCGCCCTCGCCTTGGAGCGTGACCTCCTGCCCGTCGGCCGCGATGTCCGCGACCGTCAGGCGGCCGTTGGTGACGGTTCCGGTCAGATGGACGTCGGCGAAGTGCAGCTCCGGGACGGTGATCCCGCGCACCTTCGCGCCCTCGAACGCGAGGCCCGCGATTCGCAGCCGCACGTCGCCCGCGGCGCCGGGGAGCCCGCGGCCGCCGCCGTCGAGCGCGACCGAGCCCTCGAGGCGTCCGCGCATGACGCCCTCGAGCCACGGGCGGAGCCCCGCATAGCGCGCCAGGTCGACGCCGGAAAGCGTCGCGTCCACACGCAGGCGCCCGGGCCTCGGATCGACGGTACCCCGCAGGCGTCCCCCATAGAGGGTCGCGTCGATGCCGATCGGGTAGGGAGTGCCGCGCAAGAGGCCGAGGCGCGAGGGCGCGACGCGGACGCGCTCCGCGTCGAGAACGGGCGCGCGTGCGCCGTCGTCGCGGGCGCGAACCTGAAGCGAGTCGATCGCGTAGGCGAGGTTCCACCCGAGGCTGCTCGGTCCCATCTCGACCCGCACAGCGGTCCCCGCCGTCGCCGCCGCGAGCGCGCGCCGCAGGAGGAGATCGTGCGGGAAGGTCGCGAGGAAGGAGAGGACGAAGATCGCCAGCGTGTAGAGGCCGTAGCCGATCGCCACCCGGCGCCGCGCCGGCGTGCCGCCGCCCGCGGCGGTCAGCAAGGTCCGGAGCCGGGCCGCCGCACCCGCGGCGCCGCGGGGCGCCCGCGCCTCGGGTGTCACGGGGCCGCCGTCGCCGCGGTCGAGCGCAGGCGGCCGACCACCAGGACGGCGTCATAGACGAACGGCTGGTCGAAGCGCTTCTTCATCTGCAGCCGGCTCACCAGCAGCGGCAGATCGCTCTTCTCCACGTCGTACAGCAGCCCGACGAGCTCCCGCAGCGACACGCCGGAGAGCCGCATTTCGACGTCCTCCTCCTGGAGGCCCTCCGCCACCGTCCGCGTCGACGGATTCATGGCGGCGACGCGGTCCCGGCTCAGGGTGTCGCGCGTCACCCCTTCGAGGTGCGAAAAGAGCGAGAAGTCGGCGCCGCCGCGCTCGAGCTTCCGCCGCACGACGTCGCGCTCGGCGCGCAGCTGGAGGTAGCGGTCGCGGAGCCGCGCCAGCTCGACGACCTCGCGCTCGCTCGCCGCGATCTGCGCTCGCAGGGTCGCGCGGCGCTCCGCGAGCACGCCGCCGAGCGCCCACACCGCCACCACCAGCCCGGCCGCGGCGCCCGCCCCGAGGAGCACGCGCTCGCGCGGCGAGAGCCGCTCGAGCAGCGCGACGAGGCGTCGCAGGAGGTCGCCGAGCGCGTTCACGCCGCCGGCTCCCCTCCGACGTCGAGGCTCAACCGGAAGTCCACCTGCTGTCCGTCGACCGAGGCGCGGACGTCCTTGGCCTCCACGTTGCGGAACTCCGGACGGGCCGCGAGCCCGCGCTTCACCGCCTCGACACCCTCGTAGGTCTTGGTCGAGCCGCGCAGGCGGAGCGTGCCGCCGTCGAGGGTGAGCTCCTCGATGTCGAGCGGCACGTCGTCGGGAACCGCCGTCGTGAGCGCGCGCAGGCAGTCGATCGCGCGCGGCGCGGACGGCGCGAGCCCCCCGAAGAGCCGCCGTTGCTTCTCGAGTGCCGCGATCTCGGTCTGTAGCTGCGCCTTCTCGTTGACGATCGTGCGCGTTCCGGGGAGGGCCGCGGTGAAGATGGCACGGATCTCGCCGCGCACGGCGTCGCGCCGCGACGTCAGCTGGCGCGCGTCCAGGACGAAGGTCGCGACCATCAGCGCGACGGCCACGGCCGCGAGCATGCCGGCGCGCGCGAGTCCTCGCCAGAGCGCCTCGCGCTCGCGATGATAGGCGAACTCGCCGCGCCGGAGGTCGACGCCGAAGGACGCCGCGTCGCCGGCCTGGCGGAGCGCCAGACCGAGCGGCGTGGCGAAGGCGGCCTGCCTGCTCCGCAGCCCGAGCGGAACCGCCGGGAGCGCGACGGCGTCGAGCGCCTGCGGGGTCGTTCCGAGCGCGCGTCCGAGCGCGGCGACGACCCCGGGGGTCTCGACGGCTTCGCCGCCGACCCAGAGCGCCGCGAGCGGCGCGCCGTCGGCGAGCGCCAGAAGCGTCCAGCGCACCTCCCGCAGGCACGCGGCGAGCTCGGCGGGGTCGGCGACGCCGCGGCTCACGACCCGCATCCCGAGCAGCCGTCCGTCGTCGAGCAACGCGACGGTGGTCCGCGCGGCGTCCATACCGACGTACGCGAGGCGTCCGCCGTGCGCCGCGGCCGCGGCGCGGACCACGTTCAAGGCGGCCAGGTTCGCGAGATCGACGAGCCGCGGATCAACGCCGGCCTCCGCCAGCATCGCGAGGTGCTCCCGGACCGCGGCCTTCGGCGCCGACACGGCAAGCACGCGGCTCGCCCCGTCGGCCTCCGTCTCCAGGACCTGGAAGGCGACGACGGTCTCGTCGAGCTCGAAGGGCAGGTGCGATTCGAGCTCGAACGGCACGGTCTGCTCGAGGCGCTTGCGGTCGTGGAAGGGCAGCTCGAGGATGCGATGCGCGACGCGCTCGCCGGGCAACGCCGACACGACCTCGTCCCAGGCGATGCCGTGCTGCGCGGCGAGCGCCCGCAGGTCGGCCGCGAGGTCGCCGCCGGCGGCGCGCGGATGCGCGTAGAGGCCGAGCACCCGTTGGGATCGCAGCGTCCGCTCCACCAGGGCGGCACGCAGCGTACGCGGGCCGACGTCGAGCGCGAGCGTGTGATTGGGCATCGATCAGCGGTCGCCGAAGACCGGCAACGTCGCGAGGAAATCGGATGGGGGTAGGGATGTCAAGGCGAGGGTGGCGTTGCTCGGTGTCCAGGTGACGCGGGCCATACGCGTTCCGTCGCGCTTGACGACCTCGAGAATCCCGCGCCGCACCTGATCGACCTCGCCGACGCCCTCGATGCGGAAATAGGCGCTGCCGGTGCCGATCAGATCGCCCTGCTTGCAGCGCGGCAGCGCACGCTCGAGGCCCGTGGCGCAGGCTTCCGAGACGCTGGTGAAGGGCTCCGTCTGGCGATCGCTGATCACCCGTCCGACCACGCCCGGGTTAGCGAACAGATCCTGCGAGAGCGCGGCGAGCACCGGAGCCTCGGCGGTGTTGATGTTGACCGTGGTGCTGCCCGGCGGCAGCGCCGTCACGAACGGCTCCAGACGGGCGAGCACGCTCGGCGTGACCCCCTTGACGAGGAGCAGCTCGCGTAGCGTGACGACGGGACCGTTCCGCACGATCACGGGCGGACGGAGGCCGAAGTAATACGGCTGCTCGGCCCCCGGGGGCGACGGGTGCGGCTCGTGGTCGCGGTCCAGCCAATCGCGGATCGCCGACAGGACTCCGGGGTCGATGCCGAGGACGGTGAACAGGCGCCCGAAGCGGGCGAAGCGCTCTTCGGGGTTCGCGCCGACGAGGTCGTTGATGTTGAGGTAGCGCGCCTCGTCGCGGATGCGGAACGTCGCGGTGCCGTCGCCGATCGGCAGCGGCGGATACGGGCGTGCCCAGACATCGTCGAGCGCGTCGCGCCCGGGCGTGATCATGGCGTCGACGCTCACCAGCGCTTCGCCGACGTTGACGGCAGAGCGGCCGAGATAGGTGGCCTGGAGCGCGTTGCGTGCGCCGAGCGCCAGGTGGGTCTCGACCTGCGCTTTGTCGGTCAGCTCGATCACCACGATGGTGAGCAGCGTGATCGTGAGCAGCACCACGAGGAGCGCGATCCCCGATTCGTCGCCGCCGCCGGCCCGCCTCATCGGCCGCTCCGGGCGGCGAGCGGCAGATCGACCGCGGTCGCGAAGCGATGGATGGCGCCGGACGGATCGTAGAGGGCAAGATCGATGCGCACCGCCCGCGGCAGCCGGGCGTTCGCCTCCTCCGAGTCCCAGCTCTCGGACCAGTCGCGACCGTCGTAGAACTGGAAGGCGAGGCTCGCGACGTTGTCCACGAACACGGTCGCGCGTGCCTCGTCGAGCGCGCGGCGCTCGAGCATGGTCGCCTCGCGCCGCAGCAGACGGTGCGGCGCGGCGCCGAGCGGCGGCGCGGGCGTCGGCCCGAACGCCGCGAAGAAGTCGTCGGCGTCGTCGGCGCGGAGGTCGGCGGCGCGACTCTGCGTGCCCTCGTCGTCGCTCGCCGGCTTCTCGCCCGACGCCGAGGCTCCCGTCCGGCGAGCGCGCCGCAGTCCGCTTCGCTCCCGCGCGAAGAAGTAGGCAAGCATGCGCTGATCGGTGGCGCGCCCGTCGAGCCCGGCCGGTCGCGCCGAGAGCGCCGTGAACACCAGGGAGTCGAGGGGCGCGTCGTCGCTCCCGCCGGGCAGCACCCGGAAGATCGCGGTTCCCGGGAGGTCCGTGGGGTAGTACGCCGACGCGATCTCGTCCGCCATGCGCCCGACGGCCGCTCGCCCGACCCGCGTCACCTCGGCGCGCTCCTCGGCGCGGGCCTTCGAGCGCAGGGTCCGCGAGAACGTCCCGTAGAGCGTCACGGCCACGAGCCCGAAGATCCCGAGCGCGAGCATGATCTCGATCAGCGTGAAGCCGCCGGATCCGCGCCTCATCGACGCCGCACGTAATAGGTCAGGGTGACATCGTCGCCGGACGCCTCCTCGCCCCGGAAGACCCGGACGCGCACCTCGCGGACGTCCGGCACGGGCGTCGTCACCACCTCGCGCTCCCACCGCAGATCGGGATAGCGCTCCGGGTAGTCTTCCTCGAAGTCGCCCTCGGCGAGGCCGAGGTCGGGGAACGGCCCCGCGTCGACCTCCGCCATGATGCCGCGCGCCAGGAGCGTCGCCTCGGTGACCTGGGCGTCACGCGCGATGAGGTCGAGGTTGCGGACGTGAAGGCCGAGCAGGCTCACGAGCGCGAGGCCGAGCACCGCCACCGCCACCAGCACCTCGAGCAGCGTGAAGCCGCGCGCCATCCGCCGCCGGACGCCGTCAGCGGAGCGCATCATCGCCGCTCCGCGAGGCGCGCATGCCGCGCCGGCCGCGCTCGCCGGCGCCGCGGCGATCGTCGGGATCGCGGTCGGATTCGAGGACGACGTAGCGGTCGGCGACTCGGGTGCGCCCGGTGAGCGGCTCGATCGCCATGGTCGCGTCTCCTCCCGAGCGTCCGTGCAGGTGCACGACCAGGGGATCGGCCCAACCCTCGGGCGAGAACTGCGCGAAGACGACGCCCTCGGTGACGAGGCCGACCGCCGGCAAGACGACGTCCCGGAACGCGACGTTCGCGGGCAGGCTTACCGGACGGGCCAGCGGGGAGTCGAGCGGCACGAACTCGGGTGCATCGGGCTCGCCCCCGAGCACCGTCACGAAATAGGCCTGCTGGTCGAGGTCCAGGTTGAGACGCATAGGCAGGCGGCGGTACGCCGCCTCGTCGTACAGGTACCGGGCGGTCGTGGCGAGCCGCTCGGCGCTCGCCGCGAGGGCGACGTCCTCGGGGTCGCGCAGGCGCGGCGCCAGGAAGGCCACGGCGATTCCGAGGATCGCGAGGACGACGGCGAGCTCGAGCAGGGTGAAGCCGGGAAAAGCGTGCCGTTCGGAGCGCCGACGTTCAGAGCTGGGTGCGGGTGTCGATGTCGGCATACTTCCCTTCGCCGCCTTCCGACCCGTCCGCGCCGTAGGACTTGATGCTGTAGGCATCGCCGTCGCTGAGGAACGCGTAGGGATTGCCCCAGGGATCCACCGGCACCGACTCGAGGTAGCCGTCCGGGTTCCAGCGTCGCGGAACGTTGCCCGTCTCCGGCCGCGTGACCAGGGCTTGCAGCCCCTGGTCCGTCGTCGGGTAGGTGCCGTTGTCGAGCTTGTAGAGGTGGAGCGCCTCCTCGATCTTCTTCACGTCGGCGACGGCCTTCACCCGGCGGGCCTCGTCGGTGCGCCCGACGATGCGCGGCGCCACCAGCGTCACGAGCAGGCCGAGGATGAACACCACGACCATGATCTCGATGAGCGTGAACCCCGCGTCTCCCGCGCGTCGCATTTCCCGGTGCACGGGCGGACGATACCAAGGAGGCGGCGCCCCCTCAACGGAGGCGGGCACCGCGGGTCAGATGAACTGCTTCCACCAGGGCGCGCCGCTCTGCCGGTACTTCACGGCGGCGGTCGTCGTGACGCCGGCCCGCTTGCCGGCCTGGGCGGGCTTCGCGGCCGACGGCTTCGCGGTGGCACGCGCGGCGGTCGCCTTCTTCGCGGCCGTCTTCCGAGGCGTCGTCTTGCCGGCGCGCGCGCGGACGGTCTTGGACGACGGACGGGCGGGCGTCTTCTTTGCGGAACGGGACGAGGTCTTGGTCTTCATGCGACGAACTCCTTAAACGAACGTCCGCGGCCCTGCAACTCGCGCGCGCGGTGCGGGTCGCCTCACTTCACGATGCGGTTCAGCTCGAAGATCGGCAGCAGGATCGCGAGCACGATGAACAGCACGACGCCGCCCATGAACACGATGATGACCGGCTCGAGGATCGTCGTGAGGGCCCCGACCGCGTTCTCGACCTCGTCGTCGTAGGTGTCGGCGGCCTTCGCGAGCATCGCCGGGAGCTCGCCGCTGCGCTCGCCGACCGCCACCATGTGGACGACGAGCGGCGGAAAGAGCCCGCTCTCGCGGAGCGGCGGGGCGATGCTCTGGCCCTCGCGGATGGCGTCGCGCGCGCGCTCGATCGCGCCGGCGAGCACCGTGTTGTCGACGATGCTCTTCACGATGTCGAGCGCGGGGAGGAGGCCGATGCCGCTCGCGAGCAGGGTCGAGAGCGTGCGCGCGAAGCGCGCCACGGCGAGCTTCTGCGTGAGGCGCCCGAAGTACGGCGCGGCGAGCAGCAGCCGGTCCACGCGCGCGCGGCCCGCCGGCGTCCGGGCCCAGCGCGCTACGCCGAGCACCGCACCCGCCGCGAGCGCGAGCACGAGCCACCACCAGTGCGCGACGAAATCCGACAGGCCGAGCAGGAAGCGGGTCGGGAGCGGCAGCTGCTGGTGCGTCTCCTGGAAGATGCGCGTCACCTTCGGCACCACGTACGACAGGAGGAAGAAGAGGATGGTTCCGCTCAACAGCAGCATGATGGCGGGATAGGTGAGCGCGGTCCGCACCTTTGCGAGGAGCCGCGCCTGATTCTCCGTGTAGTCGGCGAGCCGCTCCAGCACGACGGGCAGGGCGCCGCTCGCCTCGCCGGCCCGCACCATGTTCACGTACAGCGACGCGAACAGCCGGGGGTGCCGCGCCAGCGCTTCCGCGAGCGCGCTGCCCTCCGTCACCTCCTGGCGGACCTGGGCGAGCGTGCGCCCGAGCAGGGGGCGCTCGGCCTGCTCGCTGAGCGCCCCGAGCGCCTCGACGAGCGGCAGCCCCGCCGCGACGAGGGTGCTGAACTGGCGCGTGACCGCCGCGAGCTCCGCCGCCGGTACGCGCTCGGAACGACGCGCCGCGACGCGGCGGGTCGACCCCGTGCCCCGGTCCTCGCTCAGGTCGGTCGGGAACACCCCCGTCCGGCGGAGCTTCTGGCGAGCGCCGCGGGGGCTGTCCGCGTCGACGACTCCGCCGACGGCGCGGCCGCCGGCATCGAGCCCGCGATAGACATAGAGCGGCATCAGCGTCCGCGAGGCGTTCCGGAGAGGGAGCCGGCCGACGAGCGCCGGACGACCCGGGGCGCGCCGGCAAGGGAATGCGCGGGCGGGCTCACAGCAAGTCGTCTTGGGTGACCCGCAGCACTTCCTCGATCGTGGTCTCGCCGGCGAGGATCTTGGACGCCCCGTCCTCGCGCAGCGTCACCATGCCGGCCGCGGTCGCCGCGCGTCGGATCGCGCTCGCGTCGGCGTTCTTCATGATGAGGCCGCGGATCTCGTCGTCAACCACCAGGAGCTCGTGGATGCCGGTCCGACCCCGATACCCGGTCTGCTTGCACGCCTCGCAGCCGGCGCCGCCGGCGTAGAGGCTGCGACCGCTCGCCTGCTCGGCCGTGATGCCCACCTCGGCCAGAAGGTCCGGGCTCGGCCGCAGCACCCGCCGGCACCGGTCGCACACGCGCCGGAGCAGGCGCTGCGCCATGACGGCCAGCACCGACGACGACACGAGGAACGGCTCCGTGCCCATCTCCACCAGGCGCGTCACCGCGCTCGACGAATCGTTGGTGTGGAGCGTCGAGAAGACCAGGTGACCGGTGAGCGCCGCCTGGATCGCGATCTCGGCGGTCTCGCCGTCGCGGATTTCGCCGACCATGATGACGTCGGGATCCTGGCGCAGGATCGACCGCAGGCCACTCGCGAAGGTGAGATCGATCTTCGGGTTCACCTGCATCTGGCCGACACCCTGAAGCTGGTACTCGATCGGATCCTCGATGGTGATGATGTTGCGCTCCGTCGAGTTGATGGTGGAGAGCGCGGCGTAGAGCGTGGTCGTCTTGCCGCTGCCGGTCGGGCCCGTCACGAGGACGATGCCGTGGCTCTGCCGGATCAGCCGCTCCACGAGCGCCAGGTTCCGCCCCGTGAGCCCGAGTTCCTCGAGCCCGAGGAGCGTCGCCGCCCGATCGAGGAGACGGAGCACCACCCGCTCGCCGTAGGCGGTCGGGATGACCGAGACGCGAACGTCGATGTCCTTGCCCGCGACCTTGGTCCGGATGCGCCCGTCCTGCGGCAGGCGCTTCTCGGCGATGTCGAGGCCCGCCATGACCTTCACGCGCGAGATGATCACTGGCTGGAAGCGCTTGGGCGGCGAGATGACGTCGTAGAGGATGCCGTCGATCCGGAAACGCACCGTGAGCGTGCGCTCGAACGGCTCGATGTGGATGTCGCTCGCGCGATCCTTCACCGCCTGGAAGAGGAGCGAGTTCACGAGCCGGATGATGGGGGCCTCGTCGCTCGCCTCGAGCAGGTCGCGCGGCTCCTCGAGTTCGGTGGCGATGAGATCGAGGCGCTCCTCCTCGAGGTTCCCCATGAGGTCGGCCGCCGATCCGGAGGCGAGGTCATAGGCCCGGTTGAGCGCGTCGATCAGCGCATCCGCCGGCGCCACGACCGGGCGGATCGGCGCTCCGTAGAGGACGCGCAGGTCGTCGAGCGGCCCGAGGGCGCGGGGATCGCCGACGGCGACGACGACGCCGTCGCCCTCGCGCGCGAGCGGCAGGACGAGGTGCTTGCGCGCGAACTGCATCGGGAGCGCCGCCAGCAGCTCGGGGGCGACGTCGCCCGCCGCGATGCGAGGCGTAAACGGCAGGTCGAACGCGGCAGCCCGCGCGCGCGCCTCGGCCTCGGGCCCGTCGGGCGTCGCGGGCGACGGGCGGGCGGGCGTGACCATGCCGATCAGTGCTCCTCGTGCTCGGTCGCCGCGGCGGCCTCGGGGCGGGCGGCGCCGAGCGTGAGCGTGAGCGTACCACCCTGATCCGTGAGGTCATAGGCCGGCGGCACGTCCGTCGTGAGGTCGAGCACGAGACGCATCCGCCCGTCGTGATGGGCGACGCGCACCCGACGCAACAACGGATCCATCACCTTCATGAAGTCGACCGTGGCGCGCTTGCGGCTGTCGCCGTACACGTCGATCACGATCCGGCCCGGCTCCCCGAGGGCGTAGTGGGTGATCTTCGTCGGCGGCCCGCCGACGCCGATGACGATGGCGGCGCCGTCGGCGCGCCGATCCACCGTAACCGACGACGTCTCGAGCGGACCGGGGGCGGTCGTCGCGTCGCTCGTCGGCACCGGGGTGCCGGGCCCGCCCGCCGGCAGCTCACGCTCCTCGGGAAGGTTGAACGACGGCATGTCGAGCGGATCGGGCCGCCGGCGCGGGGCGCCCGCCGAGTCCATGAGGTTCCGGAAGCGGTCGCGCTCGGCGACCGAGACGTCGGCCGCGTCCTGCTCGTTCTTGATGATGTGCGGCGTGAGGAAGATGAGCAGGTTGATCTTGCTCTTGTTGCGCTCGGTGTTCTTGAAGAGGTTTCCGAGGACGGGGATCTCGGCGAGATAGGGCACCTTGCTCTCGCGCTCGTTGATCGAGTCGGAGATGAGGCCGCCGATCACGATGGTCTGGCCGTCGCGCACGTTGATGGTGGTACTGGCGCTCCGCACGGTCGTCGTCGGACCAACCTCGTCCGCGTCGAGCAGGGGGTTCGGAATGATGGCCGACACTTCCTCGAAGAGCGCGAGCCGCACCATCGCGCCCTCGGAGATCTGGGGCGTGAGGCGCAGCGTGATGCCGACGTCCTCGCGCTCGATGGTGGCGAAGGTGTTGTTGAGGTTCGTCTCGCTCGTCGCGCGACTCGCCACGAAGGGGACGTTCTGGCCGACCACGATCTCGGCCTCCTCGTTGTCGGTGGTGAGGATGTTCGGGGCCGAGAGGATGTTGACGTCGTTCGCGTTGTCGAGGGCGTGCAGCAGCGCCGCCTGCGCCGGCACCGTGGTGCCGTCGGGCAGGGTGACGGTCTGATCCGAGACCGCGGCGAGGATCAGGCCGGGCAGGCTCCCCGGGTTGGCGAGCACGTTGTTGATGGTGCCGAGGTTGGTGCGCCCGACCCCGACGCCGTTCGGCAGGCCGACGCCGCCTTGCAGCTCGATGCCGAGGTTGCGGATGCGGTCGAGCGTGACCTCGAGGATGATCGCCTCGACGTAGACCTGGCGTCGCCGGATGTCGAGCTTCTCGATGACGCTGCGCAGGGTCTGGAAGTCCTCCGGCACGGCGGCCACGATGAGGGAGTTGGTCGCCGGGTCGGCCGTGATGCGGACGTCCCCCGCGAAGTCGATCGCCGACTGCTGCTGACCCGCCGGCTGGCCCGCTTGCTGCCGCAGCTGCTGCTGACGGTTCTGGGACGAGCGCCGGAGGCTGCTGCCGTTCGTACGCCGGTTGCGCGCGCTGCCGGCCTGACCCGGCTGGTTCAGTTGGCGGGGGCGGCCCGCGGTCGACCCGCCGGCCGCGCCGGTCACATCGAGGAGCACCGGCAGGAGATCCTCCGAGCTGGCGTACTTCAGGTAGTAGACGTGGACCTTGCCGCTGCCGGGCGGAAGCGGCACGTCGAGACGCTCGACCATCGCGCGGATCGCCTGCATCTGCTCGGGCGGGGCGTTCACGATGAGGGTGTTCGTCCGGTCGTCGGGCGTGATCTTGAACGCCCGCAGCTGCGCGCCGCCGGCCGGCGCCGGCTTCCCGGGCTGCGCGGGCACGCCCGGCGCCGCGCGGTCCTCGAGCGCCGCCTGGATCGTCTCGGCGAGTTCGCCCGCCACCGCGTGCCGGAGGTTCAGGATCGCCGTCTGCCGCCGTGAGCTGGCGACGTCGAGCTCGGCGACGAGTTTCGACAGCCGCTCGACGTTGGCGGCGGAGTCGACGAGGATCAGCGCGTTCGTCTGCGGATAGCCGGTGACGAGCCCGTCGGGCGACACCATCGGCTGGAGCACGCCGATCAAGTCGCCAACGTCGACCTGGGTGAGGGGAACCAGGCGCGTCACGTACTCTTCGGCGGGCGAAGGCACGCCGCCGTCGACCGTGCGGAGGCTCGTCGCCTTCGCTTCCTTGGTCGGGATGATGCGGATCGCGGCGCCGCTCGGCACCGTCGTGAACCCTTTCACCTGCAGCACGGCCTGGAAGACCTGATACGCCTCCTCGGGCGTGATCCGGGTCGGCGACACCACGGTCACCTTGCCCTGTACGCGCTCGTCCATCACGAAGTTCTTGCCGGTGATCTCGCCGATAAACTTGACGAGGACGGCGATGTCGACGTCCTGAAAGTCCATCGTGATGTAACGGTCGCCGTCGCTCTCCACGACCGCCGGGCCCGGCGCCGCCGGGGACGCCTCGACGGCGGCGGGCGTCCGCCCCGCCGCGGCCGCCCCGTCCTCGGCGCGCGCGCCGCCGGCGCCGAGCGCGACGGCGATCGCCGCCGCCATCCAGCGGTTCACGGACCTCGGTGCTCCCCGTACTGCCACTGTCACCACCTCTCGCCCCGCCGGGACGGGTTCAGCGAATTTCGTAGGAGAAGTTCTTCGCCTGCTTGTTGCGTTGCAGGTCGACCGCGATGTGCCCTTCGTTCTGCAGCTCGGTGAAGAGGGTGATCGCCTTGGTGGGATCGGTGAGCTCGACGCCGTTCACGCGGTTGATGACGTCGCCGTTCTGCAGGCCGATCTTCTCGAAGACCGATCCGGGCTTGATCGCGAAGACGCGGAAGCCGACGGTCTTGCCGTTTTCGAAGAAGGGCACGGCGCGCGCCTGGGTGAACACCTCGTTGATGTTGGCGACGGTCGCTTCGAGCTCGCGGCGATCGATCAGGAACTTGTTGTCCGCGGTCTTGCGGATCCGCTCGCCGGCCGCGCCGGACGTGCCGCCGGCGGGGACCGCGTCCTTGCCGCTCGCGCGCGCCGACGAGATCTCGAGCACCTCCTCGTTGCCGTCGCGGCCGAGGATCACGCGGTCCCACTCGACGCGGACGAGCGTCGCCACTTCGAGCACGGTGTCGCCGACCCGATACAGCGCCTGCCGGCGCGCGGCCTGGTCCTCGATGATCGCGTAGGAGCGCGCCGGATCGTGCGCGAGCGCGGTGCCCCAGAGCTTCAGGTTCAAGTCGGTCCGCGTGAACGCGTCGGACGCGGCTCCCGACGCCGCCGCGCCGCCCGGGTGCTTGACCGCGTTGAACACGTCGCGCTCCGCGATCACCGCGTACGCCGTCGCCGGCTCGACGGCCGCCGGAGGCGCGGGCGGCGGCGGCGCGGCGGCGGCACGCGGCGGCGGACCGGCCCAGCGCGCGGCGAGCACCGCGTTCGCGACGCGGGCCGCGAAGAACGCGATCATCGCCAGGAGGAGCAGATCGAGCGCGATCAGCGCCGGGCGCCACGACGCGGTCACCATGCCTCGGACCTCATAGGGTAAAGGCCATGGGCCTTCAAGCGAGGGCGCGCCGTCCGCGCGCACGCGATCGCGCGCCGCGCGGCTTGTCTTTCCAAGCGATTCCCCGCATACGAGCGTGGTGGAAGCAGAGCACGAGCAGGTCCTCGTCCGGCGGAAGAAGCTCGCCGAGCTCGTGCGCCTCGGGTGCGCGCCGTACCCGAACGATTTCACGCCGCGCCACCAGGCCGGCGACCTCCTGGCGCGCTGGAGCGCGACGCCCGCCACGACGCTCGACGCGGCCCCGGTGTCCGTCGCGCTCGCCGGACGGCTCATGGCCATCCGTGACTTCGGGAAGGCCCTCTTCGCGCATCTCCAGGACGGCAGCGGCCGCCTGCAGATCCACGTGCAGCGCGCGGTCGTCGGCGACGAGGCGTGGGCGCGCGTCAAGCAGCTCGACCTCGGGGACATCGTCGGGGTCGAGGGGCGGCTCTTTCGCACGAAGACCGACGAATTGACGGTGGCCGCCGCGCGGGTCCGCTATCTCGCGAAGGCGCTGCAGCCTCTGCCCGAGAAGTGGCACGGGCTCCAGGACGTCGAACGCCGCTACCGGCAGCGCTACCTCGACCTCCTCGCCAATCCGGAGAGTCGCGAGGTCTTCCGCAAGCGCGCGCAGCTGCTCCAGAGCCTGCGTCGGTTCTTCGCCGCACGCGGCTTCCTCGAGGTCGAGACGCCGATGATGCAGGCGATCGCGGGCGGCGCGCTGGCGCGCCCCTTCGTGACCCATCACAACACGCTCGACATCGACCTGTACCTGCGGATCGCGCCCGAGCTGTATCTCAAGCGCCTGGTCGTGGGCGGCCTCGACCGCGTCTTCGAGCTCAACCGCAACTTCCGGAACGAAGGGATGTCGACCGAACACAACCCCGAGTTCACGATGCTCGAGTTCTACCAGGCGTACGCGACGTACACCGACCTCATGGAGCTCACCGAGGCGCTCTTCGCCGAGCTCGCGCGCGAGGTCGCGGGCGGGCTCGTCCTCCCGTGGGGCGAGCACACGATCGACCTGACGCCGCCGTGGAGGCGCCTCACGGTGAAGGAGGGCGTCGCCGAGCACACCGGGCTCTCCGCCGCCGACGTCGAGGATGCGACGACGCTCCGGGCCTACGCGCTCCGGCGCGGGATCCCGCTTCCCGACGACGCGCCGTACGGCAAGATCCTGATCGAGGTCTTCGAGAAGGCGGCCGAGCACCGCCTGATCCAGCCGACCTTCGTCACCGCGTATCCCGTCGAGGTGTCGCCGCTCGCGCGCTCCAACGACGCCGACCCGACGGTCGTCGACCGCTTCGAGCTGTTCGTGGCGGGGCGCGAGCTCGCCAACGGATTCTCCGAGCTGAACGACCCCGCCGAGCAGCGCGCCCGGTTCGAGATGCAGCTCGCCGCCAAGACCGGCGGTGACGACGAGGCGCACGCGATGGACGAGGACTACGTGCGGGCGCTCGAGCACGGCATGCCGCCGACGGCGGGGGAGGGCATCGGCATCGACCGCCTCGCGATGCTGTTGACCAATGCCGCGTCGATCCGCGACGTGATCCTCTTCCCGCAGATGCGCCCGGAGCGGCGCTGAGCCGGGCGCCCCGGATTCGCCGTGCGCTACGAGTTGATGGTCGGGCTGCGCTACCTGCGCGCCAAACGCTCCGAGGCGTTCATCTCCCTCATCACGGTGATCTCGATCGTCGGGGTGATGATCGGGGTGATGACGCTCAACATCGTGCTCGCGGTGATGACGGGCTTCGAGGAGGACCTGCGCGACCGCATCCTCGGCTTCAACCCGCACATCGTCCTGGTGTCCTATGCCGGAACGATCGCCCATCCCGACGAGGTCCTGCGCCACGTGAGGGAGACCCCCGGCGTCGCCGCCGCAGCACCGCTCGTCTACAGCCAGGTGATGCTGAGCAGCGGCCAGAGCGTCTCGGGGGTGGTGGTGCGCGGCGTCCCGCCCGACATGGAAGAGGCGGTCGTCGACCTGAAGGCGCATCTCACGAGCGGCTCGCTCGCGGGGCTCGGCGCGCCCTTCGAGGTGCCGGTCGAGGGCGAGAAGGACGCCGACAAGGACGGCCGCGTCGACGCGACGACGCTCACCGGCGTGATTCTCGGCGGGGAACTCGCGAAGCAGCTCGGGCTCGTCGTCGGCGACCCCGTGAGCGTCGTCTCGCCGCTCGGGACGCCGTCGCCGGTCGGGCCGATCCCGAAGGTGAAGCGCTTCGTGCTCGCCGGCACGTTCGATTCCGGGATGTACGACTACGACTCCGGCCTCCTCTACATGGCCATCGCGGACGCCCAGAAGTTCTTCGGGCTCGGCAACGCGATCACCGGCGTCGAGATCCGGGTCACCGACCTCTACGGCGCGGAGAAGGTCGCGCGCCGGCTGGAGCAGACCCTGGGCACGCCGTTCCGCGCCCGCGACTGGATGGAGGTGAACCGCAACCTCTTCCTCGCCTTCCGCCTCGAGAAGGTCGTCTATTTCATCGTGCTGACGCTGATCGTCCTGGTCGCGGCCTTCAACATCGTCGCCACGCTCATCATGGTGGTCATGGAGAAGCGGAAGGACATCGCGATCCTCAAGTCCATGGGCGCGACCGACCGCTCGATCGCCCGCATCTTTATGCTGAAGGGGCTGATCATCGGGGTCGTCGGCACCCTCCTCGGCGTCGTCGGCGGGTACGCGGGCTGCTGGCTGCTGCGACACTACCAGTTCGTCGAGCTGCCGAAGGACGTCTTCTACGTCTCGACGCTGCCGGTCCGGGTCTACGGCGAGAACTTCGCGACGGTGGCCCTGGTCTCCGTCGTGATCTGCCTCCTGGCGACGATCTATCCCGCGCGGCAGGCCGCGGGACTGGCGCCCGTGGAGGTGATCCGCTACGAGTAGGCGCCATTGATCGCCCTCCGCAACCTCTCGAAGGAGTACGTCGACGGACCGCGGGTGGTGCGGGTGCTTTCCGGTCTCGACCTCGAGATCGGGCAGGGAGAACGAGTCGCGATCGTGGGGGAGTCGGGGGTGGGGAAGAGTACGCTGCTGCACATCCTGGGCACGCTCGATCGACCGACGGGAGGCGAGGTGTGGTTCGACGGTGAAAACCTCACGAGCAAGAGCGACCGCGAGCTCGCCCATTTCCGCAACCGCGAGATCGGCTTCATCTTCCAGTTCCACCATCTGCTGCCCGATTTCACGGCCCTCGAGAACGTCATGATGCCCGCGCTGATCGCCGGCACGGCCACCGAGTCCGCGCGCGCGCGCGCGACCGGCCTGCTCGAGCGGGTCGGGCTCGCCGAGCGCTTCGACCACAGGCCGGGCGAGCTCTCCGGGGGCGAGCAGCAGCGCGTGGCGGTCGCGCGGGCCCTCGTGCAGGAGCCGCGCGCCGTCCTCGCCGACGAGCCGACGGGCAACCTCGACCCGGCGACCGGCGAAGGCGTGCAGAGCCTCCTGCTGGAGCTGAATCGCGAGCACGATATCACGCTCGTCGTCGTCACGCATAGCGCGAGCCTCGCGGGCGCGATGGACCGGACGCTGCGCCTGCACGCCGGCCGCATCGCGAGCGACGAGCCGCGCGCGGCGGCCGTCTGACGATGCGGAACGCTTCGGAGGTGGGGATGCGGCGCTCGACGATGATCCCGGGGCTGGTGGCGCTCGCCTGCGCCGGAGTGCTCGCCGGCACGGCGCCGGCGAGCGCGCGGCCGGCGGCGGCCGGCGGCGCGACCCGCCCCGCCCACGACCGCGTGGCAGCGGTGCGCATCGAGGGCAACGCCCGGGTCGACGAGGAGGCCATCCGCATCCACGTCCAGACCCGGGCCGGCCAGGCGCTCGACCGCGGCGCGATCGACAGCGACGTCCGCGCGATCTACGCGATGGGCTTCTTCGAGACCGTCGACGTCGAACGCCACGACGAGGCCGAGGGGATCGTCGTCGTCTACCGCGTGCGCGAGCGTCCGCAGATCGCGAGCGTGGCGATCGAGGGCACGAAGAAGCTCCGCAGCGAGGACGTCGAGGCGGCGCTCAAGATCCGGCCCCACACCATCCTCGACACCGAGAAGATGCGGCGCGGCATCGCCGATGCGAAGAAGCTCTACGAGGAGAAGGGCTACCTCGACGCGGCGATCACACCGAAGACCGAGCCCGTCGCCGGCGCCGCGAACGAGGTCGCGCTCACCTACGTCGTCGACGAGGGCGCGATCGTCCGCATCCAGGAGATCGAGATCGAGGGCAACACGGCCTTCAGCGATCGCAAGCTGAAGCGCGTCATGACGACCAGCGAAGAGAACCTCCTGTCGCGGTTCACCGGCGCCGGCGTCCTCAACGCCGAGGCCCTCAAGACCGACACCGAGCGACTCACCGCCTTCTACTACGACGACGGCTACATCACGGTGCGCGTCGACGAGCCCAGGGTCGAGCGCCGCGAGGACGGGCTCTACGTCACCATCAAGATCGCCGAGGGCGACCAGTTCAAGGTCGGCGCGATCGGGTTCAATGGCGACGTGCGCGACGACCTGAGCCTGAGCGCGGACCTCGACCTGGCCACCGGCGACGTCTTCCGTTCCAGCAAGCTCCGGCAGGACATCCTGAAGATCACCGACAAGTACGGCGACGTCGGGTACGCCTTCGTCAACGTCGAGCCCGAGACCGAGATCGACCAGGACAAGAAGGTCGTCGACGTCACCTACAAGATCGACCAGGGGCCCGAGGTTGCGATCGACAAGATCCTCATCACGGGCAACACCAAGACGCGCGACAAGGTGCTGCGGCGCGAGCTCAAGGTCGAGGAGCAGGAGCGCTTCTCCGGCACCAAGCTCAAGAAGAGCCGCGACGCGCTGAA